>JACKCD010000060.1 GCA_020634215.1 Ardenticatenaceae bacterium
CTGGGGCATGTGGAAACAACCTATGGCTCCTGTGTCGAGCGGCTGACCGTCAACCTGACCAACCCCGACCCGGCACTAGGCGAACTGCGTTCAGTTTGGTCGGCAGAGGCACCCAACCCACACCCGTTTTTAGCAGAAACGGCCGTTCGCCAAGCCCTCTCCCTCGCCATTGACCGCCACACCCTCATCAACCAAGTCTATGGCGACTCAGCCCAAATAAGCTGCAACCTCATCCCAGCTCCCGGCCCCTTCGCCTCCCCCAACAACAGCAGTTGCTTCAGTGCCAACGTCACCGCCGCCAACGCCCTGCTTGATGAAGCAGGCATCCGTGACCTGAACCGCGATGGCATACGGGAAAGCAACGGTGTACCGCTGCGTATCCTGCTCCAGGCCGCCACCAACCCCACCCAGCAAACCATTCAAAGCCAAATCCAGGCTGATTGGGCTGCCATTGGCGTTGCCACCGACCTGCAAGACACGCCGGCCGACAAGCTTTTTAGCACCAAACCCGACGAAGAAAGCAGCTACACCCATTTCTACGCTGACGTGGCGCTCTTTACCGACTGCTTTGCGGGCACCAACCCCACCGACCATATGCAGCAGTGGACGTGTGCCGAAATCCCCACCCCAGAAAACCAGTGGCAGGGACGCAACGTGGCTCGCTACTGCAACCCCGCCTATGACGAGTTGGCCGGGCAGCTTGCCGCCGCCACCAGCCGCGACCAACAGGCACAGCTCGTGCAGCAGCTCAACGATCTGCTGGTGCAGGATGGCATCGTGATTCCATTGGTACAGCGCGGCGTCGTTTCTGTCCACGCCAACAACCTACTCGGCGTGCGCCCCAACACCTGGGACTCTGACCTGTGGAATATTGGCGACTGGGTGAGAACCATTCGGTAATCGGTAATCGGTAATCGGTAATCAGTGTTCAGTCTGGTTACTGATTACCGATTACTGACCACTGATCACCTCATAATCCGGCGACTGATGGCGGAAGTAAGTTTCATACAGGTCGGCATAATGCCCACCAGCCGCCATCAGCGCCTCGTGACTTCCTTCCTCAATAATCTCCCCCTGACTTAAAACAATAATTCGGTCGGCATTGCGAATGGTTGAAAGGCGATGGGCAATGACAATGGCCGTGCGCCGTTGCAGCACCATATCCAGGCTTTCCTGAATTTGCGCTTCAGTCACGGGGTCAATGCTGGCCGTGGCCTCATCCAAAATGATGATCGCTGGCTCTTTGAGCAGCACCCGCGCCAGTGCCACCAACTGCCGCTGCCCCATCGAAAGTGCCTGTCCCCCTTCCCCCACGTCGCTATCCAGCCCATTGGGCAATGCTTCCACCCATTCGCCCCAGCCAATTTGGTTGGCAACGGCCGTTACTGCCGCATCACTCGCCTCCGGCACTGCATAGCGAATGTTGTCGGCCACCGTGCCGGAAAAAAGAAACGGCGTTTGCGGCACCACGCCAAGCTGCCGTCGGTAGCTGGGCAAGTCAAAGCTGCGGATGTCGTAGCCGTCAATCAGCAGTTGTCCCGCCTGAAACTCATAAAAACGCGCCACCAGCTTGCCCAGGCTCGATTTCCCCGCCCCAGTATGCCCAACCAGCGCTACCGTCTCTCCAGCCTCAATCGTCAAGCTAAAATCACGCAGCACTTGCTCTTGCTCGGTATAGCGAAAATCAACGTGTTGGAAGGAAATACGGCCGTTTAAGCGTGGGGGTTGAAAAACGGCCGTTTGCACCACCCTCGGCTCCGCATCCATCAATGAAAATACCCGCTCGCTCGACGACAACCCCAGTTGGAACTGGCTCCAAAACGAGGCGATCCCCGTCAGCGGAAACCAAAAAACGGCAATCGCCTGTAAAAAGAGAAACCAATCCCCCGCCGACACCTCCCCCGCCAGCACGCCGCTGCCGCCAAAATAAATCATCGCCACTGTGCCCAATCCAGCCACCAGCAGCAGTAGCGGAAAAACGGCACTAAACACCAGCCCTTGTCGCAGCGTCACCTGATACGACTGCCCGTTAACCTCGTCAAACTCATCGTAAATCATCTGCTCGCGGCGAAAATTTTTGGCAACAGAAATACCGCTAATTGTTTCCTGTAAATGGGCATTGACCACCGCCAGCGCCCGCTGTGCCTGCCGCGTGGTCAGCCGCGCCAGGTGGCGGAACCCCAGCGCCACCAGCACAATCAGCGGCGTGATGGCTAATGCCCAGAGTGCCAGCCGCACGTTGATGGAAAACAAAATGGCGAGAATGAACAGTACCATCAAAATTTGGCTAAACAGGTTGAGCGTCAGCGTGACAACGGTGGCAAAATCTTGCGTGTCGGACGTGACGCGGCTGACAATGCGGCCGGATGGGTTTTCATCATAAAACGACATATCCCGCGCCATCACCGCCTGAAAGACATCTTCACGCAGGTTAAAGACAACATACCCCACCGCACGAGCCGTATACCATTGGCGCAAAAAGTTAAATGTCCATGACAACCCACCAGCCAGTAGAATCCCGCCCACCAGCAGCAAAATGGTACGCCTATTCAGCGATTCACTTAGAGCATCTACCCCCTGCGATAGAATGAGCGGATACGCCGCATCCATCACGGCACTCAGGCAAATCAACCCTGCGACCAGCATCATGCTGCGCCGCTGAGGCCGAAAGTAGCCAACAATACGTTTGATCAGTTCGCGGTCTTCATAGCTACGGTCATAGGAATCTGCTTCCAGACCGTCCATAATAAAGCCCATTTTTCTCTCCTGTTATCCGGTACGGATTTTGAATTTTGTTTGTTCTCAGTTACGATCCAGGTTATGGATCACACTTTTCGTGACCTGCTGCTGGCAGGTCTAATTCTCTTTATTTTACTTATTTTACCCGGTCTCATCCCCATTTGGCAGCTTGGCTACAGCATGGCGGCGGCGGTGGCGCTGGGTTTGGTGGCGTTGTGGGCGGGGCGAAACGGCCGTTAATCTCCCATCCCCCTGTACATACCCGCATGACTTCCCGATCATCCCCCGTCACCATTGTCAACGTTGGCTACCGCTCAACCAACTACTGGGTCATCAGCAACGGCCGTTCCCGTCTGCTGGTTGACATCGGCTGGCCCGGCACGCTTGGCACCATGAAAGCCAATCTCAAAAAAATGGACATTCCCCTGCCCGAAATTCGCTACGCCCTCGCCACCCATTACCATATTGACCACGCTGGCCTGGGCGAAGAACTCAAGCGCGAAGGGGTTCCTTTGTTGGTGGTGGATATTCAGGAAACGGCCGTTTTTCTCATGAAGCAATGGACAAAACCCCACGATAACTACGTCGAAATCACCCCCAAAGGCAACGTCGTCATCACCTTGGCCCAAAGCCGCCAGCTTCTAGCCGACATCGGCCTTGCCGGTGAAATCCTACCCACACCCGGCCACTCCGACCACTGCGTCTCGCTCCTCCTCGACGATGGCTCCGTCTTCACCGGCGACCTGCCGCCAGAACAGTCTGCCTTTGACAATCCCGTTGCCCTGGCAAGCTGGCAGCAGCTACGTGAACGGGGTGCAGCGCGAGTATATCCTGCCCACGGACCAATCCGAACAATGTGATAAAATAGCGACCAACTCTTCTCATCACAGAGGATATACCATTTCATCTTTTTCTTCTCTTTCTTTGCGCCCTCTACGAACTCTGCGGTTCCAATTCTGAAAACAAGCGTGACACCAACATGGCAATTTTTAACTCCCAAATCTCCACCAACAGCGACACCTTTGCCCAAAACCGGCGCGGCATGTTGGCACTCATTAACCAAATGCGCCAGCTTGAAGCCCGCGCCGAACAAGCGTCGGCCAAATCTAAAGAACGGTTCGACAAGCGCGGTCAGCTTTTGCCCCGTGAACGGCTGGCGCGGCTACTCGACCCCGGCACGCCGTTTCTGGAAATTGGCAACATGGCGGGTTATTTGCGCGACAGCGACAACCGCGACCGCTCCATCCCCGGTGCGGGGGTCATCGCTGGCATTGGCTTTGTTAGCGGCGTTCGCGCCATGATTGTTGCCACCGACAGCGGCATCAACGCTGGAGCCATCACCGAAATTGGCGGGGCCAAAATGACCCGCTGCCAGGACATTGCCTTGGAAAGCAAGCTGCCGTTTATCCATTTGGTCGAAAGCGCGGGGGCGAATTTGCTGGAATATCGGGTGCAGTTGTTTATTCAGGGGGGGGCGTTGTTCCAAAAATTCGCCAAGCTCAGTGCAGCCGGCTGCCCTGTCATCACCGTGCTGCATGGGTCGTCTACGGCCGGGGGGGCCTACATGCCCGGCATGAGCGACATTGTGATTGGGGTGCGGGGGCGCGGGCAGGCGTTTTTGGCCGGGCCGCCGCTGGTGCGGGCTGCCACTGGCGAAATTGCTGAAGCCGAGGCGTTGGGGGGGGCAGAAATGCACGCCACCATATCGGGGCTAGTTGAGCATTTGGCGGAAAACGACGGTGACGGCATTCGGCTGGCGCGGGAGGTGGTTGCCAAGCTCAATTGGGAAGCAGTGGGTGGTAAGCCAGCCACCTTTGCCCCGCCGCGTTACGACCCCGACGAAGTTGCGGGCATTGTGCCGCTGGATTATCGGCAGCCGTATGATGTCAAGGAAGTGATTGCTCGGCTGGTGGATGGCTCCGACCTGCTGGAATTCAAAAGCCGGTATGGCAGCCAAACGGTGTGTGTGCAGGCCAACGTGCATGGAATGCCGTGCGCTTTCATCGGCAACAACGGCCCCATTGACCCCGATGGGGCAACCAAGGTTACGCACTTTATCCAACTGTGCTGCCAATCGAACACGCCGTTGATTTTTTTGCAAAACACGACGGGCTACATGGTGGGGACGGCGTATGAGCAGGGCGGGATGATTAAACACGGCTCGAAGATGATTCAGGCGGTGTCGAACGCCACCGTGCCGCGCCTGACGCTGATGATTGGGGCGAGTTTTGGGGCGGGCAACTATGGGATGTGTGGCCGCGCTTATAACCCGCGCTTTTTGTTTAGCTGGCCGAATGCGGTGACGGGGGTGATGGGGGGTGAGCAGGCGGCGATGACGATGCGGCTGGTGATGGAGGCCAGCGCGGCGCGGCGCGGGCAGACGATTGAGCCAGCGATTTTGGCGGCACAGGAGCAGCAGATTATTGACCATTTTAACGGCCAGTCGGATGCGTTTTTTACCTCTGGCTGGCTGCTGGACGATGGCCTGATTGACCCGCGTGACAGCCGCAAGGTGCTGGCGTTTTTGCTGGCAACAGTGCGCGAGGGGGAAAAACGGCCGTTATTTCCCAATACGTTTGGGGTGGCGAGGATGTAAAAAGGGGGACTGGAGATTGGAGATTGGAGATTGATGAAGGTTCACAATCTCTAATCTCTAATCCCCAATCTCTCATCGCAAGTTATGACATACAATACACTTCTAGTAGAACAACAGCAATCACGCTGCCTGGTGACACTGAACCGGCCGGCGGTGCGGAATGCGCTGAGTGGGGAGATGATTGCGGAGTTAACGGCCGTTCTCGACCGCATCGAACCCGACCGCACCATCCGCACCCTTGTTTTGCGCGGGGCGGGCGGCTGGTTTTGCGCCGGGGGCGACATCAAGCAGTTCCAACAGCTTTTTCAGGGGCAGTTGACGGCGGAGGAAGTGGCGGCGGAGAACCGAGAAATCGGCCGTTTGCTGACGCGACTCAACCATCTGCCGCAGACGGTGGTGATGCTGGTGGAAGGGGCGGCCATTGGCGGCGGCTTTGGGCTGGTGTGCGTCAGCGATATTGCCATCGCCACGGCCGACACCCGCTTTTCGCTCAGTGAAACGTCGCTGGGGATTCCCCCGGCGCAAATTGCGGCCTTTGTGGTGCAGCGCATTGGGCTGACGCAGGCGCGGCGGCTGATGTTGACGGCGGCACGGTTTAAGGCCGATGAAGCGGAGAAGCTGGGGCTGGTGCATTTTGCCGTGCCCGATAGCACGGCCCTGGAAGCCAAAGCGGAAGAACTGCTGCGCCAAATTGAGCGGTGCGGGGCGCAGGCAAACGGGATTACGAAGGGGATTTTACAAACGGCCGTTTCCCACCCCCTCTCCACCACCCTCGACATCGCCGCCTACGAATTCGCCAAAGCAATGCTCAGCGACGAAGGGCGCGAAGGCGTGGCGGCGTTTTTGGAAAAGCGTAAACCGAAGTGGAGCGAGCAGGGATAATTAGACTATAATTGCTTGATGATAAAGTGGGAAAATTCCTGAATGGAGAAATTTAATGGTAAAAATTCCAGCAAAGCAAGCTGTTCTTGAGCTAGAAAAGCTCCTCAGCGATGTGGCAAAAGGTCAGGAAATTGTCATTATTGCTTCTGATGGTTCCGCAATCAAGCTGGTAGCCTTACCGCGCAACCCCCAGCCCATCTTTGGCAGCGCACAGGGGTTAGTGGCGATTGGGGATGATTTTGATGACCCCATCGAAGGCTTTGAGGAATATATGTTGTGAACCTGTTGCTTGATACCCATGTCTTTCTGTGGTTTATTGCAGGGGACAAACAATTAGACAGCTATGCGCGGCATCTTATTGAAGATTTAGGCAATGAACGCTTTTTAAGCGTAGCCAGTGTTTGGGAAATTACCATTAAATCTAGTTTAGGCAGGCTTGCTGTGCCAACTCCGCCAAGTGCGTTGGTTCGTGACCACATTTGGGCAAATGCCATTAACTTGCTTGCTATCAAACCAGAACATCTTGACACGCTCCATGATTTGCCTGGGCATCATAAAGACCCATTTGATCGCCTTATTATCGCCCAAGCTATTCACGAAAAAATGACACTGCTTACAAAAGACAGCGCGTTTAGCCAATATGATGTTCAAACTCTGTGGTCATTTCCAGAAAATGAGTAATCTGGACAACAAAGTGAACATACGCAGCCGAGAAGCGTTAGCAGCCTTTATCAGTGAAGGAAATAACGTCAAATACATCTTCTTTTGGGGTCATCAGAAGCCCAAAGCTGGCGTATCCAAGACCTGTTTTAGTCAGTGGTACCCTATGCCATTTAAGATAAACAACATAGTCTACCCAACAGCCGAGCATTTTATGATGGCTGAGAAGGCACGGCTATTTGGTGATTTTGCAGCAGAAGCAAAGATTATTTCAGCCACTCACCCAGGAGAGGCAAAAAATTTAGGCCGACGTGTAAAAGCATTTGATGAGGAAGTCTGGATCAAGAATCGCTTTGAGATTGTCGTTCGTAGCAACATGGCAAAGTTTGAGCAAAATCCAGACCTCAAGACATTTTTGTTAAACACGAGTCAACGCATCTTGGTTGAAGCAAGCCCACGTGATCACATTTGGGGCATTGGTTTGGCTGAAGACCATCCTGACGCACAAAATCCCAGTCAGTGGCCTGGTCTTAATCTTCTCGGTTTTGCCCTCATGGAAGCCCGTGATCGCCTAGCAAATTAAACACAAACAGCTTATGACAATATACAAACTCCTCATCGCCAATCGTGGCGAAATCGCCGGCCGTATCATCCGCACGGCGCAGGCAATGGGGTATGAAACGGTGGCCGTTTTTTCCGATGCCGATGCTGACGCGCCCTATGTGGCGTTGGCTGACCAGGCGGTACGGCTGGGCGGGGCGGAGGTTAGCGACTCCTATTTGAATGTGGAACGACTATTGGCGGCGGCCAAACAGGCCGGAGCCGATGCCGTTCATCCAGGCTACGGCTTTTTATCGGAAAACGCAGACTTTGCCCAGCGAGTGCAGGATGCGGGGCTGGTGTGGGTAGGGCCGCCGCCAGCAGCGATGGCGCTGATGGGCAACAAGGCGACGGCGCGGCAGCGGGTGGCGGCGGCGGGAGTGCCGATTGTACCGGGGTATGACGGGGCGGAGCAGACGGACGCGGCGTTTTTGGCGGCGGCGGAGACCATTGGCTACCCGGTGATGGTGAAGGCGGCGGCGGGCGGGGGTGGACGCGGGATGCGGCTGGTGGGGCAGCCGGCCGATTTGCCCACAGCGTTGGCGGCGGCGCGTTCGGAGGCACTCAAGGCGTTTGGCTCGAATGAGCTGCTGCTGGAAAAAGCGATTATCAACCCGCGTCATGTCGAGGTGCAGATTTTTGCCGACCAGCACGGCCACATTATCCATTTGGGGGAGCGGGATTGTTCAATTCAGCGGCGGCACCAGAAGGTGATTGAGGAAGCACCCAGCCCAGCGGTGTCGGCGGAACTGCGGCAGAGGATGGGAGAAACGGCCGTTTCCGCCGCCAAATCCGTTGGCTACGTCGGAGCCGGAACAGTCGAATTTCTGCTCGACGAAGCCGGACAATTTTACTTCATCGAAATGAACACCCGCCTGCAGGTGGAGCATCCGGTGACGGAGATGGTGACGGGGCTGGATTTGGTGGCGTGGCAGCTAAAGGTAGCCGCTGGGGAGCCATTGCCGCTGACGCAGGAACAGGTGCTGTTAAACGGCCACGCCATCGAAGCGCGGCTCTATGCCGAAGATCCCGACAACCAGTTTTTGCCCAGCACCGGCACGCTGCACCTGTGGCAGCCGCCGCAGGAAGCGGGAGTGCGGGTGGATCACGGGCTGGCAACGGGGCTGGCGGTGTCGCCGTTTTATGACCCGCTGCTGGCAAAAATCATCGCCTGGGGGGCGACGCGGGAGGAGGCGCGGCGGCGGCTGTGGCGGGCGTTGGGCAAAACGGCCGTTTTGGGTCTCACCACCAACCGCCGTTTTTTGCGGCAAACGGCCGTTCATCCCACCTTTGTCAATGGGCAGGCCACCACCCGCTTTATTGAGGAAAACTGGCCGCCAGCCGCCAACGCCGCGCCGTCGCCACAACTGGCGGCGTTGGCCGGGCTGCTGCTGTACCAACGTCAGCCATTAGCCAACGGGCTGTGGAATTGGCAAAGCCGGCCGTTTCGCTGCTGTTTGGGCGAGCGGATGGTAATCATAACGGCCGTTTCCGCCAACGACTACCAGATTCAAACCGATAACGACACCTTCCACTTTCGCAGCCTGCACCACACGGCCAACAGCCTGCGTTTTGAGCAAGACGGGCTGCGCGACGCACTGGTTTATGCGTTTGCGCCGGATGGGGAATTGTGGGTGCAGTGGGGGGAAGAAACGGCCGTTTTCCGCGACAACCTCCAGCAGCCACCCGCCAGCAGCGAGTCGGCCGGCAGTGGCAACATCCTCGCGCCCATGCCCGGCTCCATTCGTCGCCTGGCCGTAGCCGTAGGCGACACGGTTGCCGTTGGGCAAACGCTGCTCATTTTGGAAGCGATGAAGATGGAACACGCCATCCCTGCCCCCTTTGCCGGAACTATCAGCCAGATTTTGGTGCAGGAAGGGGAGCAGATGCAGGCGCGGCAGTTGATGGTGGTGTTGGAAGAAGGTAATCAGTAATCGGTAATCAGTGACCAATACTGATAACTGATTACCGATTACCGATTACTGTCACTAAGCAATCCCGCGAAACGTAATCTCCGGGTACTTTTCAGCGTAAAAGTTTAGCTCATGGGGGGAGGAGAAGAGGGCAACTAAACGGCCGTTGTCATCCACCGTCTTCATCATGCTATAGCGCCACGGCAGCAGATCAATTTGCGCCTCTGGCCCTTCCACCCAGCGCGAAAGCTGGTGCGGCAGCATCTCCCGCCGCGTCGTCACCCCATATTCATCCAGCAGCCGCGCCTCCACCACCTCAAATTGCAGCACCCCCACCACCGCCAAAATCGGGTCACGCCGCTGTGCGTCCGCCTCATACAGCACCTGCATCGCCCCTTCCGTCGCCAACTGCTCCAGCCCCTTTTGGAACTGCTTTTGCTTGCTCACATCCAAATTAATCAGACGGGCAAAATGTTCGGCCGGAAAGCGGGGAATGGGGGCAAAGTTAAAGCTATCACCCGCGCTAATGGTGTCGCCAATGCCAAAGTAGCGGCTGCCGGGTAGCCCAATGATGTCGCCCGCAAACGCCTCATCCACCACCTCGCGGCTCTCGGCAAAAAATTTGTAGGGGCGCGACAGCTTAATCGCCTTGCCCGAACGGGGATGTTTGACCGTGGTGTTGCGCTCAAAACGACCGCTGCAAATCCGCAAAAAAGCGACGCTATCGCGGTGGCGCGGGTTCATATTGGCCTGAATCTTAAAGACAAAGCCGGTAAACTCTGGCTGATATGGGTCAATATCCCCCACATCGCTGGGATAGGCATCGGGGCCGGGGGCAAATTCCACAAAGTCATCGAGAAAAAGCTGTACGCCAAAGTTGGTCAAGGCACTGCCGTAATACACAGGCGTTTGCTCGCCGCGCAGCACTGCGTCCAGGTCAAAGGCCGCCAATTCATCCAGCAGCATGATGTTGGTGTGCAAATCGTCAAACTGGGTGGCGCTCAGCCCCGCTTCAATGCGCGGGTCGTCGAGGGTGGTGATAGTTTCGGGCGAGATGGTCTGGTTGTGGACGGTGCGATCATAAAGGTAGACCTGCTCACTGCGCCGGTCAAACACGCCCTGAAAGCTGTTGCCTTCACCAATGGGCCAGTTCATCGGCACAGGCTGCATCCCCAGCACCTCTTCAATTTCATCAAGGAGCGCCAGGGGGTCTTCGGCCGGCCGATCCATCTTATTCACAAAGGTAAAAATCGGAATGCCCCGGTCGCGGCACACCTCAAACAGCTTGCGCGTTTGCGGCTCCACGCCGCGTGCTGCGTCTAGCACCATCACCGCGCTATCGGCCGCCATCAGCGTGCGGTACGTGTCTTCGGAAAAATCGGCATGGCCGGGGGTGTCCAGCAGGTTGATCATCCGCCCTTTGTAGGGGAATTGCAGCACGGTGGAGGTAATGGAAATGCCGCGTTCGCGCTCCATCGCCATCCAGTCAGAGGTAGCACTGCGCTGGTTGCGCCGCGCCCGCACGCTGCCGGCCAGGTGAATGGCATTGCCGTAGAGCAGCAGTTTTTCCGTTAAGGTTGTTTTCCCCGCGTCTGGGTGGGAAATGATGGCAAAGGTGCGCCGGGCATCAATTGCCTCCCGCAGCATTTTGGGGGTTATCGGTGGTAATTCATCGCTCATATATTTTTCAAAAACATAAACTAGCACTTGTCTTGAGAGTAGGAGATTGAGAGATTGGGAGATTAGTCTCTCAATCTCTCAATCTCTTAATCGCCCAATCTCCTTCCTCACAATGCCAATTTATCATCGTGTTTCGTATTAATCGCCGTCTTGTTGTTAAATAGGCTACAGTCCAAAATGGCTTTTCTCATCTTTTTCTCATAATAAAAACGGTCACGGAAGCATTTTTCCCGTGGCCGTTCCTCTATTTATCATAACAAAGTTGACCGTATTTGGGTAATCTGAAAATTTTCTCAATGAGTTGAACAACGTCTGAATATTGGGCGAAAAACGGCCGTTTCTCCCCTACCCTACCCCTACCAATTTGCCATGACCCTTGACCCAGCCAAAAGAGCCTATAGTTGTCACCCTCCTAACTATCTAAACTAACAAGCGGTTATTAGCCATAACCAGGGACATTATAGAACGCTTAGGAACAGGACAATGACAAACCAATACACCTACAAAACCCGTCGGTGGCTATGGGTTGGAGCCGTAACCATCCCAATTCTTTTTCTTTTTTTAATCCAAATGCAATCTGTGGGCGCAGCCCCAGACCAAAACGTCTACATTGACAGCCTCACCAGCGGCTGGCAAAACTGGTCATGGGACAGTAGCCTTAACTTCAGCAATACCAACCCGGTCAAAGAAGGTGCCAACTCCCTCTCGGTGCAATACAGTGCCGCCTGGGCTGGCCTCTACTTACGCGCCAACAGCCCCATGAGCACTAGCGGGTTAGACAGCCTACGCTTCTGGCTCCATGGCGGCAGCAGCGGCAACCAATCTATTCTGGTCAAAACCGTTAACGGCAGCGAAGGATGGAGCGGCGATTACTTTATTACCGCATCGCCCAACCAGTGGGTGCTTTACGAAATTCCGCTTGCGAACCTGGGCAACCCCACCAGCCTGCTCGGCCTCGTCTTCCAAAACCCCAACGGCGGCAGCCAGCCCGTTTTCTATCTCGACAGCATTGCCGTAGTTAACAGCGGCAGCCCCACCACCACTCCCGCCCCGACCAGTATACCCGGTAGCGGGCCTACCCTCACCATTAACACCAACGAAGGGCGACACCCCATTAACCCTGAAATTTACGGTATGAACTTCCCCAACACCGCGCTGGCGCGTGAGCTTCAGCTCCCTGTGGCCCGCTGGGGCGGCAACGCCACCACCCGCTACAATTGGCAGCTTGACGTAAGCAACCGCGCCCACGACTGGTATTATGAAAACATTGCCAACGACGTTACCAACCTCTCTGCCCTGCCCTATGGCACATCCAGCGACCGCTTTGTGGCCGATAACCAGCAGGCCAACAGCGAAACGCTGATGACCATCCCCATGATTGGCTGGACTCCCAAAAGCCGCAACAAGGATTGTGGCTTTAGTGTTGCTAAATATGGCAGCCAGCAATCCACCGACCAGTGGGCACCGGACTGCGGCAACGGGATTCGGAGCAATGGCAGCGAGATCACAGGCAACGATCCAGCCGATACCAGCATCGCCATTGACGAAGCTTTTGTGCAAGATTGGATGGCCCACCTAATTAGCCAATATGGCACAGCCAGCCAGGGTGGGGTGAAATATTACAACCTGGACAACGAGCCAATGCTGTGGTCAGCCACCCACCGCGACGTGCACCCCGCACCCGTCAGCTATGATGAAATTCGTGACTTAACCTATCGCTATGGCGCGGCCGTGAAAGCGGCCGACCCCAGCGCCAAGACACTTGGCCCAGTAGTGTGGGGCTGGTCAGCTTATTTTTACTCGGCAGCCGACGGCGATTGGTGGCTGGGTGCACCGGACCGCAATGCCCACGGCGGCACAGCGTTTCTGCCTTGGTATCTTGCCCAAATGAAGCAATATGAGCAGGCACATGGGGTACGTATTCTGGATTATTTGGACATTCACTATTATCCGCAGCAAAGTGGGGTGGCGTTGCAGCAAGCGGGTGTGAGCGCAACGCAAGAGCTACGGCTGCGTTCGACCCGCGCCCTGTGGGATGCGGCCTATGTGGATGAAAGCTGGATTAATGAACCTGTATACCTGATTCCCCGGATGCAGGAGTGGATTGACAGCTATTATCCTGGCACTAAGCTGGCAATTACTGAATATAACTGGGGCGGGTTGGAACATATGAATGGCGCGTTGACGCAGGCCGATGTGCTGGGCATTTTTGGCCGCGAGGGGGTTGATCTGGCGACAATTTGGGATCCGCCGGCCGCCAACCAGCCTGGGGCCTATGCGTTCCGCATGTATTTGAACTATGACGGCAACAACGGCCGTTTTGGGGACACCAGCATCTACGCCAACAGCAACGACCAAAGCAAAGTTGCTATCTACGGCTCGGTTAGCAGCAGCGACGGTGCCTTGCTACTAATTGTCATCAACAAGACCAAGAACAGTGTCACCTCCCCCGTGGCACTCAACAACTTCAGCAGCAACGGGCAGGCCGAGGTTTATCGCTACAGCAGTGCCAACCTGAACGCCATTGTGCGTGATGGCAACGTCAGCGTCAGCGGCAATACGCTGAGTGCCTACCTGCCGGCCGAATCTATCTCGCTGTTTGTATTACCCACTGGAACGGCCGTTCCACCTACCGTCACCAATACACCCCAGCCAACGGCCACAAACACCCCTGTACCGACAGCCACGAACACCCCCCAACCAACAGCCACCAACACCCCAGGGCCAACGGCTACCAATACCCCTGTTCCAACAGCCACCAACACCCCCGTGCCGACAGCCACCAACACCCCTGCGCCCACCGCAACGGCCGTTGCCCCAAGCTGCAACTTGCTGCAAAACGGCAGCTTTGAAGACAGCATGAACGGCTGGACTGTCAGCAGCAGCGTCAGCCCCGTTAATGATGCTTACGATGGTGTTGCCGCTGTGATGCTCGGCCGGCGACCCGCCTCCCTTTTCCAAACTACCCCTGCCACAGCCGGAACCAGCTACACCGTTAGCGGCTGGTTCAAAGCCTCTGGCAACCCATCCCCCATCAGCCTCAGCGTTGAGTTCCTCAACAGCAGCGGCAGCGTCCTAGATAGCGCTTCGGTAGCCCTCAACCGCGACGGGGCTTATACCAACTATGCCTTCAACCGCACCGCCCCCTCAGGCACGGCACAGGCGCGTGTCACCATTGAGCAAGGCGGCAGCAAGGGCAATTTGTATGCCGATTTCATCAAACTAGAAATGGCGGGGGAATGTGGCAGCCAACCGACACCCACGGCAACGACGGTAGCCCCCACTCCTACCAACACCCCCATCCCCGCTGGCGGCACGGTGCATGTCAGCAGCCTGACCGGCAGTGTTGCTCCAGGCAGCCGCAACCGTTGGGATGCGACTGTCATTATCACGGTTGCTGATGCCAATGGACAGCCCTTGAGTGAAGCCACCGTTGCCGGTAGCTGGAGCGATGGAGCCAGCGGCAGCGATAGCTGTGTGACCAACAGCAGCGGACAATGTACAGTTAGCAAGCAATCGCTACGCAACAGCAGCGTCACTTGGACGGTTAGCGGGATTACCCACACCTCCCACAGCTATGACCCCGCAGCCAACAGCATGACCTCGATTACGCTGGCGGCCCCACAGGCGAATGATGCACGGTATGACAAATGAGTAGTGGAGATTGGCGATTGGAGATTGGAGATTGATAATTCTCCAATCTCTCTCGCCTATAGTGTGAAAAGCTCAACTTCTTCAGAGAAGTTGAACTTTTTGCCCTTCCTACGGCAGCAGCACAACGAGCTTGCCAACATGTTCTTTAGCGAGAAAGGCTTTTTGCGCGTCGTGAATCTGTTCCAGGGGATAGGTGGCCGCCAGCAGGGGCCGGATCTCATTGTTCTCCACATAGCGCAGCAGGTTTGGGAATACGTGCGGCCAGGTCACGGTTGAACCAATTAGCTCCCAGTCGAACAAATACAGGTGGCTGAGGTCAATATCAACCTTCTTACCACCAATTGCCCCAGAGGTGACGTAACGCCCACCTCGCGCCAGCACGCGCATGGCATCATGGAAAAGTGGCTGCCCGACGACATCGGCTATTACTGTCACATTGTCCATTGCAAAAGCGTTTTGTAAAACGGCCGTCCACGCATCAACCCCGCGCCGAATAACCGCGTCAGCCCCAATTGCCAACACCGACTCCGCCTTGCTTGCACTGGTCAGAGCCACCACCCTGGCCCCGCGCCGCTTGACAAGCTGCACCAAAGCCGAGCCAACCCCACCCGATGCCCCCGTGACCAGAACGGTGTCGGCAGATGAAACCCGCGCCCGTTCCAGCATGTTTTCGGCCGTGGTGTAGGCGCAACTCAACGTTGCCAGTTCAGCATCAGACCAAGCCGATTGAATGCGCCCTACATTGGTAACGGGCAGTGCCACATATTGGGCAAAACCCCCGTCGCACTCGCTGCCGACATAGCCACACTTCTCCCGGTTCATCGGCTCTGACCAATCGCGCAACCAGTTGTCAGATAGCACACGCTGCCCCAGCCAATCGTCAGCAACACCTTCGCCCAGGGCGACCACTGTGCCAACGATGTCGGCTCCTTGAATGCGAGGAAAATGAATGCCTTGATCGCCCCAACCGCCCGCTGCGCCGTCGGCAACGGTGGAGAACCCGGCGACACCGCCGCTGGTGGTGTCGCCCGATACGGCATCATTGTACCAACCAATGCGGGTGTTGATGTCGGTGTTGTTGATGCCACAGGCCGTGACTTTGATTAGCAGTTCTCCCGGCTGTGGCCGAGGAACAGGCCAATCGTGATGTAGTTCTAATTTGTCGAAGCCACCATGCCCGGTCAGCACGGCGGCCGTCATCGTTTGCGGAATTACTTGGTTCATGGTCGCGTGTGCCTCCGGTTGGCTCTAAAGTCTGCGTAAATGGGCGTGGATTTCCACCATCGCCAGCGTATCTAAATGGCAATATTGACGCAGGTTTTGGGTAAGTCGGGCTTTTTCATGGGGATCGGTCGTGGTGATGGCTTGCTGCCACGCCACCTGCGCCTGGGTGCCATTCCGCACGTCCAGATCGTCATACCGCAGGTCTGTGACAACGGGCAGTACCGATTTGAGGGAGTTGGATTTGCCAAAGCGGTGGTGGCGGTAATGTTTTTGGAACATATCGAGCTGATCCCATAGCCGATCTGCCATGCCCAGCAGCTGGTGGGCGTGGTGGGGAAACGCTGCGGCGAGATCGCGCAGCACGCCGCGTTCAAAGGGGGCGTAGTAGGCGACGATGTGGCCGTGGTCGCCGATGTGGCGCAGCAGGGCTTCGACGAGCGCGGGGCGGGGATCGTCATGACTGGTGTGGAGAAAGTCGTGGTGGGTCAAACGGCCGTTTTCCTCCAACACATGACAGCTATATTGAAACGGCACCTGCTGATACGGCCGGCAGCCGGCAAAGCGCGGTACAGGTTCATCAATGGTTTCAAAATCAAAAAAGAAAAGCGGGTATTCCAGCCGCGCCAATTCAGCCTGAATGGCCGCCCGGTCAATGGCGACCTCTTGCTGCACAATAAAATTGACAAAGTGGCGTTGGGTCGCCGTGAGTGGAAAGGTGGGGGCAATGTCGGCCAGGTACAGTGCCCCGGCGGTCTGGAGCTGCGCCGTTTTGCTAACGTTTAGGCGCGGGATGTCGTGAATGGTCAGCCCATCTATGCCGTGCCAACAGTGGTCGTAAAGGCACAGTCGTACGGTTGGGTGCAATGGCGGCCAATGGCAGCGGAGGGAGTGGAAACGGCCGTTGTCGCCGCATCATCGCCACATCCGTCAGCCACCGTTGGCAGCAACGCCCGCGCCGCCTCGGTGCAGTCGGTTATGGTGAACAGGTTGCCCAAGTCGGGGTAACAGCACGCCTTGTTGAGGTGCATGACGCTGGCCTGCGCCACCGGCAACCCGGCCTGTTCCACCACATAAAGCTGAAAGGCGAGATCAGGTAGGTGTTCGTTCTTGACGGAGGTGGTGGATTTAACTTCGATGAGGTGCCAACCAACGGCCGTTTGTGTCAGCACATCCACCTTCACCAGCAAATCATCCGGTGCAAACGTGGCTTGAAACAGCGTGGTTGCCCCCTCAACCAGCGCTTGCTGCGTCAGCGGCACCATGTCGGTGGGGTGTGGGCGATAAGCAACCCCTACCCCGTCAGGAAATTGCGCCCGTGCCAGTCGGTCAATTTCGTTACCCGCTTGCAAACGCCGCTGGGCAGCAGGGTCGGGTGGCGCGGCCAGCTCTGGCTGATGGGCATCAAGCCAAAACGCTTTGGGACATTGAACATAGGCCAGATAGGCGGTTTTGGTTAACATGGCACCTCGCAATGGCAACTTTATCTGTCCTGAAAATAGGACGCTGATTCACCTGATTTTCCTGTACGCGAAGCGGTCGCCGTGTGACATCAGTTTGATCAGGAAAATCTGCGTCCTATTTTTCATGCTTCATGGTGGGCTGTTGCCCATGTTGTCTCTTGTCACATTGTGCCAATTGTAGTCGTCGGGGGGAGTTTTGGAAAGGTAGCGGGTGTCTTGTCGGGTGTCTCGGCGGTTGGGGGTGTGAATCCGTTATGAGAACGATTGGCGGTTCTTTGGCTCTACAAATCCATCGTGGGGCAAACGGCTAACGCAATAATCAAAATAATGGGGAATAAATAACGGCCGTTTGCCCCACTGTGCGGTAGACAAGACACCCGCTACCAGAATTTTTGCACGCTGCCCCGTTGGGGAAGCCATTGCCTGGGGTTGTGTGATGAATGCAGTATGGAGGATTTGAGCCGTTTTCTCTATAGTTCCCCCGTCCTAAGGTAGGAAGTAGTGGCTAAGAAGCGCGTACCAATTTAGCCGTCAGGCAACCACTTTTCACGCTTTTTTCACGCCCATTGCCCATTGCGCCACGCCCCATTCGCCGTTGACCAGCCAGTTGGGGTGGTTGGCCTGCAAATCGGCCAGCCACGCCGCCGACAAACCCAGCATTTGCTCGGATTTGAGGGTGCGAAGTGCCAGCAGCGGGGCGGGAAAATAGCCCACAACATCAGCAAAAGGCTTGGTGTAAGGCCAATGGCGGTCACCCAGCAGACGGCGGTAGTTGGCATCTCCCTTGCTGATGACCAACCGCGCCTGCGCCAGTTCATCGGCCAGCGTTGCCGGTATTTGCCACCACGGCAGCGGCGAGACCCAAAAGGGATGGGTAGCAAGACGCAGTTGCCCCACCGCCAACCGCTTCTGCAATCGCTCGCCCAACTGCTGCAAGGGTAAATCGGTCTCCTGGCACAATTGGGCGACGGTGGTTTCTACGTCGGCAATGGTAGCGTCGGAGACAAAGGTGGGGTGGGGTTTGAGGTGAAAGGTGAGGGAAACGGCCGTTTCTGACCCCAACAGCCAATCAGCCAGCAGCAAATCAGCCAGCAGCTCTGCCCCTACGTTGTCGTTGACAAAGATGATATGGTCGGGCGGCTGGGATTGCAGGTGGTGGCAAACGGCCGTTCGGTCATCCACCAGCAAATGGGCCAACTGCGCCGCCGCCCCATGCTCTGGCCGCGCCGCATCGTCTACCGACCACAGCCCCATGTCCATTTGGTTGCCCCACAAATCAAGCAGAAGAAGATCGGGCAAGGGGGTGGGAAACGGCCGTTTGTGCCAGCTTGCCAGCGCCGTTTCCAATCCGCGCCGCTTTTGGTAGGCATAGGGGTCAATGCCATTGGCAAAATAATCGGTGGCTTCCAGCACGCGGCGGAAAAAGTAGGTTTCGGCAAAAAACCAAGGGACGGTCAGCCATGTCTCACCCACATACGGGGCAGCGTAGGCTTGCCAGTCCGCGAAGTCGGGCGGGGTGGTGGATGAGAGTGTGGGAGGAAAAAACGGCCGTATTTTCCCCCGCGGAATCTCCTCGGCCAGCGCGGTCAGCCGCGCCTTTATCTCCGGCACAAAATCACTTTCGGCCACAACCCGCCGTGCAATCGCCGGAATCCGCTCCCACATCGTCCGCTCCGTAAACGTTCCCGCATCGCTCCCCCGCAGCGGATCAGGAAAGGGAACTGTTATACCATGCTCCTCGCCAACCATATCATTGTCACAGTCAGTTGTATCTATTTTCGAACAACAATGGCCGAACGTAACCACTATGCTGCTAACCTTTTGTAAAGTTCCTGTTTTTTTGCAAAACATAGTCAAGCACATCTTGAAAAGCATCTTCGGGAGTCGCTACCAACTCTTCTACGCTGGCTCGCACTAGCTCTTCCGTTGTCAGGTGATGACGTTTCGCTAAACGCTCAAGTTTGGTCATCAGATCATTTGGTAGGGCTATGGTTATTGATGTCATACAAATTCACCTTTTGGAATATTTTCTATCAACACTACATCGTCCTATTATACCATATCGAGTTCAAGCTCTGCTTTCAGCACATCATCTTCGGTTTTGAAGGTGAAGCCGAGCCGCTTGCTGACGTTGATCATCCCGGTGTTGGTGTGGAGCATGTAGGCAATGACCCGCTTGATCCCTTCCTTTCGGCCGAACTCCAGCAACCGCGCCAACATCTCCGTCCCTAAGCCGTGGCCGTGAAAATCGTCGCGCACCAGCAGGGCAAACTCCGCTTCTTCCAGCACCGCCCCCCGCGCCAGCCGCCCCGCCCCCACAAGCTCGACCTCGCCCGTTTCCGGGTTCTCCCACTCTACCACCAGGGCAATGGTGCGGTCGTAATCCACAAAGACCACAGGAGCCAGCCGGTCGTGGTCTACCCGCTGCGCCAGCGGAAAAACGCGGAAGTAACGCAGGTAGACGCTTTCTTCGGAAAGATGGGCGTGGAATTCCACCATTTTGGGTTCATCTTCGGGACGAATGGGGCGGATGAGGAAGGTTTGGCCGCGTTTGTTGGTAAACGGCCGTTCATATTGCGAAGGATACGGCCGAATCGCCAACTTAGGCAACTCCGCTTCCGTCACCGCCCGGTCATACAGCACCACCCGCGCATCCAGCGCCGCCAGCGAATCACCCAGAGCAAACAGCGGGTTAATCTCAATCTCCTTAATCCACCGCTGCTCCACCACAAGCTGGCTAAAGCGCACCAGCAGCGTCTCCAACGCCGCCACATCCACCGCCGCCCGACCCCGCACTCCGTGCAGCGCCCCATAAATCAGCGTCCGCTCCATCATCCGCCGCGCCAGCGTCGTCGTCAGCGGCGGCAGCCCCAGCACCCGGTCTTTATACACCTCCACCAGCGAGCCGCCGGAGCCAAAAAGCAGCACCGGGCCAAAGCGAGCATCGGGGCTGCTGCCCACAATCAGCTCAAACCCCTCCTTCAAATTAAACATCGGCTGCACCGTCACCCCCAAAAAGTCGGCTGGGCTGTGTTTGGCGGTTACGGTCTGCTGCATCATCGCAAAGGCGTGGTACACCTCATCGGCAGTCGCCAAATCAAGCCGCACCCCGCCCACGTCGGATTTGTGGGTGATGGTTTGGGAGTTAAGCTTGAGAACAACGGGGTAGCCTATCTCTTCGGCGCGAGCAACGGCCGTTTCTGCCGTTTCTGCCACCAGCGTCGGCACCGTCGGAATCCCATACGCCGCCAAAACCTGCTTTGACTCATACTCCGTCAGCAGCGTCCGACCCGCTTGCCGAATGTCGTCAATCAACTGCGCCGCCGTTTCGTGGCGCGATTCATCCTCGGCCGTCCAGGCGGGCAGCGTCGGCGTTTCATACAAACTTTGCAGCCGCCGGTGAAACCGCCACATATAGGTAAATATTCGCACGGCGGTGTCGGGGAAATCAAAGGTGGGGATGTTGCCCTCGTTTAAAATCCGCTTCCCCTCGGCCACTTCCTCACCGCCAATCCAGCTTGCCAGCACCGGCTTGCCAAAGCGGAAGGCGGCGGAACGTTTGCCATAAACGGCCGTTAACGCCCGCGCCGTCTCAGTGGCATTGGTTTGCGGCTGCGGCGACAAATCACCAGCACCCCGTGGCTGTTTTCATCCTGTTTCGCCAGCTTCACCGTTTCCACAAAGCGGGTCGGGTCGGCATTGCCCACAATATCAATCGGGTTGCCGTATGGCTCCAATGCGGCGGCAGCAATTTATCCAACGCCGCTTTCGTCTCCTCCGTCAGCGTCGCCATGCTGCCCCCCGGCTGTCACCAGCGCATCGGTTGCCAACGCCCCACCTTTACATTGGTCAACCAATGTACCCGTTAATTCGGCACTGGCGCGGCTGCTTTGCCAGCACCTCAGCCATGTTAAACAAATCTTCAATGCTGCTGACCCGCATCACCCCCACCCGTCGCAGTGCTGTCGCCAGCACCTTCATCACTGCCCACCATTGCCCCGGTATGCGAAACCACCGCCCGCGCCGCCGCCTCGCTACGCCCCGGCTTGATGACAATAATCGGCTTGGTCAGCGCCACCTCCCGCGCCGCCGACAAAAACGAGCGCGGATTGCCGATAGATTCCATGTACATAACAATACTCTTGGTGGCTGGGTCGTTGCCCAAATAGTGAATCAAATCCCCCCAATCTACGTCAAGCATGTTGCCAATGGACACAAAGGCACTAAACCCCACATTTTCCCGCAGGCTCCAATCTAAGATCGAGCTGCACAAAGCACCGCTTTGGCTAACAAACCCGACGCTGCCGCGCCGCGCCGTTTGGCTGGCAATGGTGGCGTTGAGTCCCGTCGCCGGGTTCATCACCCCCAGACAGTTGGGGCCAATGAGGCGAATGTTACCCCGCCGCGCCGCCGCCAGCACCCGCTGCTCCAGGGCCACCCCCGCCGCCCCCACCTCGCGGAAGCCGGCCGTAATGACAACCACCCCCTTCACCCCCGCCGCCGCGCATTCGTCCACCACATCCGGCACGGTGGCCGCCGGGGTCAAAATAACCGCCAAATCCACCTTGTCTGGCACATCGGCAATGGTGGCATAGGCGCGAACGCCCAGCACGCTTTTGCGTTTGGGGTTGACAGGGTAGATGGTGCCGCCAAAGGCGTTGCTAATGAGATTCCACATCAACATCCGCCCAACGCTGCCGGGCTGCTCGCTGGCACCAATGACGGCTACGCTTTGGGGGCGAAAAATGGGGTCGAGGGGGTGAATGAGTGTCAAAAAAGGTTCTCCTCAAAAATGGGAGATTGGAGATTAGAGATTGGAGATTGATGAAGGTTCATAATCTCTAATCTCCAATCTCCAATCACTTTTATAGTAAAAGCAGGAAGGATATAACGGCCGTTTCCCGCGCAAACGGCACTACTACCCAAAACATAAACAGATAGTGGCACGCGCTGCCGCCCATGACAAACAAATGCCAGATTTCGTGATGCCCAAACCATTCCGGCCACGGATCCGGCCACTGGAAATAGTAGACAAAAAAGCCAACGGTGTAAATGAGGCCACCCAGCAGCAGCAGGGCAAAATCTCGATGGGGAATGGTCTCAAACAGATTGGTCGCCATCCAAAACGGCAGCACGCTGCCCCAGCCCAAAATGAGATAAATGGTCGTGTGGTAGAAACCGTGAATGCGGCGGTTCAGCAGCTTGAACCCCATGCCAATCAGCGCCACCAACCAAACGGGCAGCAGCACCAACCAGCGCCAGGCAATGGGAAAGAGGTTGTAGACAATGGGGGTATAGGTTCCGGCAATGAGCAGGAAAATCGCCATGTGGTCAACGCGGTTGAGCCACATCCGGCGTTCTGGCGACACTTTCAACCCATGCAGCAGGGCACTGCTAAGATAAAGGATAATCATGCTCAGACCAAACACGAGTAAAGACACCCATTTGGGCAGATCATGGGCGGCACGATGTAGGAGCGGGAGTAGAACGACGCAGGCTGCCACAGCCGCTACCAAGTGGGTCAGCGTATTGATTGGTTCTAGCAAATACCGGTTGAGTCGCTTCATCACGCTGGTTAGCTTAAACTGGTTTTCACGCCTTCGCAAGGGTTAGGCTAACCTTTATTGTAAGGAGCGAAATTTGAGATTGAGGTCTCCTAACCTATGGTGTAGCTTAAACCTATGAGGTCAGCTATGCAGTTGTCTTCTTTGTGAACATTGTTACAATGTAACTTGCATGGACGAATTCGCTTTGGAGGAAAGATGTCTTTAAAGACAAACGGCCGTTTATCCCAACCCACTCTCACTGAAATCAGCCAACCCAACTGGCGCACCTTGCTACACCAGGGCGTTGTCTTGTTCAAGCTTCGCATTGTCTTTTTGCTGCTGGTTGCGGCCACCGGCGGCGCATTTTTGGCGGCCGGCGGCTGGCCGGGTGTCGAGGTGCTGCTGCTGACATGGGTCACGGGCGGCATGGCGGCTGCCGGAGCCTCAGCACTCAACCAATATTGGGAGCGGGATTCGGATGGGGCGATGGGTAGGACGCGGGAACGGCCGTTAGTCACAGGAACCATCGCCGACCCGCGCTGGGTGCCACCCGTAGCCGCACTGCTCATTTTGCTTCCCTCCCTGGCTGTGCTTCCCTTCAATCCGGCACTCACCTTCTTCCTGCTGCTGGGAGCCATCATCTACGTCGGCATTTATACCATCTGGCTCAAGCCGCGCACCCTGCTCAATATTGTCATTGGCGGGGCGGCCGGCAGCGCCGCCGTTCTCAGCGGCAGCGCCGCCGCCGGAGCATGGAACCATCCCGGTGCCTTGGTGCTGGCTGGTATTCTTTTCCTCTGGACACCCTTCCACTTTTGGAGTTTGGCACTGCTCTACCGTGACGACTATCAAAAAGCCAATGTACCGATGCTGCCCGCCAAAACCACCCCGCGCCAAGCGGCATGGTGGGTGCTGTCCCACACGCTGCCTGCTGGCCTGGCTGGTTTGCTGCTGGGGCTGCTCCCCTCCCTCGGCTGGCTCTATATCGTTCCCGTTGGGCTGCTCACCGCCGATCTTGTGTGGCGCAACATCAAGCTCATCAAAGACCCTGCCCCAGCCAACGCTCGCGGCATGTTTCTGGCCTCCAACCTCTATCTGCTGGTGCTGCTCCTCGCTATCTGCGTCAGCAGTGGGCTGGGTGGGCTTTAGCGAGTAGATGGCATCCCGCTCTTGCTTTACTTGTCAGCAATTAGATTGCAGAATGCGTGAAGTTATTTAGTCATTCCCGCGAACGCGGGAATCCATGCTTCAGTGCGGAATGGATACCCGCTTTCGCGGGTATGACATGCTTTTGGGAATAGTCGTCAACAAAAGTTACGCCCAACCTTGATCGCAAAATTCATTGACAACCCACCTTCACTTTGCTACTATCTCCCCATGATTTTGACTCATCGTATCTTCAACTTCGCCGCCGCCGCCAGGCCTACCGGTCTGGCGAATGCTGTTGCTTGAGTCAAATAAGTTAAAACGAGACTCACAACCGCCAGATCGGAACGCCCGGTCTGGCGGTTTTTTTTTTGCCCTGCTAAAATCCAGTCATCAGTAACCAGTTATCAGTAACCAGTTCCAACTGATGACCGATGACCGATTACCGATGACTGAACAAACGGAGTGATAATGAAACCAACAACCAGTAACGAGATACGCAAAGCGTTTTTAGACTTTTTTGCTGAACACCAGCATGAGATTGTTGCCAGCTCGCCGCTGCCCAATCTGGACAACCCGACCCTGCTTTTTACCAACGCCGGGATGAACCAGTTTGTAGATGTCTTTTTGGGCAACGAAAAGCGGAGCTATACCCGTGCTGCCACCGCGCAAAAGGTGATGCGGGTGCAGGGGAAGCACAACGATTTGGAAAACGTGGGGCCATCGCCGCGCCACCATACCTTCTTCGAGATGTTGGGCAACTTCTCCTTTGGCGATTATTTCAAGCGGGAAGCGATTGATTTTGCCTGGCAATTTGTCACGGGCGTGCTGGGGCTGGAACCGGAGCGGCTGTGGGCCACCATCTATTTGGATGATGACGAATCGTTTGTGCTGTGGCAGCGGTATTTGCCGGCCGAAAAAATCCTCCGTTTTAACGAAAAAGACAACTTCTGGGCCATGGGCGACACCGGCCCCTGCGGCCCCAACTCCGAAATGTTTTACTACGTCGGCGACATGGCAACCTGCGACCCGTCGCGGCTCAATGCCGACGACGACGAGGAGTTTTTGGAGTTTTGGAACCTCGTTTTTATGCAGTTTGACCGCCAAACTGACGGCACGCTAGTGCCGCTACCCAAACCATCGGTGGACACCGGCATGGGGCTGGAGCGGATGGTGCGGATTTTGCAGCACGCCCACAGCACCTATGAAACCGATTTGTTTACCCCGGCGCTAGACGAAGTGCAGGAGCTTTTGGGCGACAGCGACGCTGAACGTGCGGAAAAGTTTGTTGGCTACCGCGTGATTGCTGACCACGGGCGGGCGGCGACCTTCTAATTGGCGACGAGTGCCAGGCAATGTGGGCGCGGCTATGTGTTGCGGATGATTATTCGGCGGGCGGTTTGGGCGCAAAATTGTTCACGGAGCTGTTTTTGGCCGATAATAAGCAGGGTCTACATCGGCCACATGGGCAAGGCGTATCCAGAATTGGTCAACTCTACGGGACTTTATTTTGCACACGCTGACGCAGGAGGTGAAAGAGCATGCCGGCTCCGAACGCTGATGCGGGGCTGGCGCAGCTTGACGGCATTTGATGGATGCGGCGTTGGGCAAGACGGAGGGGTGCCGGGGATGGGCCTTCACTCCAGGCGCCACGCACGGACTGCCGGTGGAAATTACGCGGGATATTGCCGTGGAGCGGGTTTTGCTGTGGACGCGGAGGGGTACGAAAGGCACGGCAGACCATGCGCTGGCGAGCGGGTCGGGGCGTTTAGCCAATATGTGCAGGGGACAAGCGTGTATGGGGATTTGCTGTATTGAGTTGGTGGGAAATTGGCCGTTTATCCCCCGATGGCGTAGACCATGACCGTACAGCGGTGCCAATTTTGCACAGCGAAATCGCCGGGTTGGTCAAAGACGGCGCGGTAGTGAGCCAGCTGGCCGTGGGCGACAAAGGGGATTGGTGACACCCGCCACCCCCGTTTTACGTCGAGTCGGTGGTGAGGTCAGCGACATGGCTGATTTGGCGGTTGACGGCGGTAAATTCCGTGGGACGATGTGCGCTTACCGGTGAACGGGCTGATTATTCACGTGGGCGAGATGGTGGAAGGGGAGATGGCGGTGGGAAAAACGGCCGTTTTGCAGGTAGACAACAGCCGCCGCGCCGACATTCGCCGCAACCACACCGCCACCCACATTTTGCACCGCGAACTGCGGGCGCATTTGGGCACCCACGTCACCCAGGCCGGGTCGCTGGTGGTTCTTGACCGGCTTTTGACCTTTGCCCACGGGCAAGCGGTGGGCAAGGAAACGTTGGCGGCGATTGAACGCGACATCAACGAGGCGATTCTCGCCAATATGCCGATTACCATTCGCCACATGGGGCAGAAAGAGGCGATTGATGCCGGGGCGATGGCGCTGTTTGGCGAAAAATATGGCGACATCGTGCGGACGGTCAACATTGGCAACCCCAAGCCGCAGGATGCCTATAGCTTTGAGTTGTGCGGCGGGCTGCACGTCAGCGAAACGGGCGAAATTGGGGCGTTTCGCTTTGTCAACGAAGGCGCGGTGGCGGCTGGCGTGCGCCGCGTGGAAGCGGTGACGGGGCGCGGGGTGCAGGCGCTGGTTAGCGAACGGTTTGACCTGCTGGATCGGGTGGCTCAAGCTAACACCCATTGGCCGGAGCCAGAAACGGTTGACGCAGTGCTGGCCGACAGCCGCAGCTTGCAAAGGAGCTGGAGTGGCTACAGCGGGAAGCGGCGAATGGTCAGCTTGACGATCTGCTGGGCAAATTGCTTCGGTGAACGGGGTGCAGGTGCTGGCGGCACAGGTAAGCGTGGCTGATGTGGGATGGTCTGCGGGAGATGGGCTGATTGGTTCCGCGACAAGGTGGGTTCAGGAATTACCGTTTTTGGCGCAGTCATCAACGACAAAACCGATGATTGTGGCAACTGTCAACATGATGTCATTAAGCGCGGGTGAAGGCGGGCGACATTGTAGCGACGCGGCCAAATTTGAGGGGCGGCGGCGGCGTGTCGCCCCAACCTGGCGTGCAGGCGGGGCATGGATGTGGCTAAGCTGGGGAGGCATTAACGGCCGTTGCGGCCAGGAAAGAGCTTGAAGTAATCGGTATCAGTAGCCGTAGTCAGTAATCAGTGACCTGATAACTGATTACCGATTACCGATTACCGTCCTCAACAGAGGAAGAGAGATGGAACCAGATCGCAACACATTGCGGGCGGCAATTCACAAACAGTACCGGAGGAGCATGAGGCGTTGGGAGAGTGGTGGGACGTTGGGCACCGGGCTGGAAAAAGGCGCGGCAGGGATTTGTCGGGGACGCTGAGCGCGGGTGGGTGATTGTGTTTCCCCATGCAAAAGGAGTGGGCATCAGATTGCACGGCCGTTCATGCCTGCCCCTGATAGCGGAGCCGACCGCGTGCTGGTCGTTAGCGTCCTCCACGCCTTCACTCAGGAAATGCAGGATGCCCGCGTGCGCGTGGCGAACGGCAGCAGCGACGTGACCTGCAGCGCATTGGGTGTGCAGGGTGCCGCTGACGCGGCGACGAATGGCACATGACCATGCCCCTTTACAGTTGGCGGCACTTTGGCAGGCGGAGACCGCTAAGGCGCGGCATCCAGACCAGAAGCAATTGAGCGGTACCCCTCGCCCTATTTGGCTGGGGGCACGCCGGAAATGCTGCCCGGCATCGAGGAACTGCAACAGATTGCCAAAGATGCGGGTATTGTCTCCACCGCCGACCCCTTCCACCACGGCATCGGCTACGGCGACACGCCGGAAAATGCCTATTACCCGGAAAAAGGGGGGCTAGAACTGGCGCACAAGACGATTAGCGCAGGGATTGAGGTTTTGGCGGCGGGGGATTATTGGGGCTATAACCAACACTGCGTGACGGCCAAAAGCGATGCGCGGGACGCGGGGCAGGTGTTCCGCTATCTGCGTGGCTCGATGACGGGGCGCATTTGGGATTTGTCTGTCACCCACGCGGGCGAGCTATACAATTCGCCGCCGCCGACCTGGGTGGCCGGGGCGCTGATTGAGTGGCAGTTGGCGGGTTGATGGCGTATAATCCTATTGGTTAACACGAATTTTGAATTTCACGCAAAGTCGCAAAGTCGCTAAGAAATTCCATTTGCGACTTTGCGGCTTTGCGTGAGTTTTTTGAGGAGAATGTGACATGGCGGTACTTGCCATTCTTGGTTTGGTTTTGATTGTTATTTTTGTGGTGGCAATTGTGGGCGCGGTTGGCCTGGGGATTATTGGCATTGGGGCCAGTATGGTGAAGGGCGACGAAGAGTAAGCAAGGCGCACAGAACGCGAATGAGAGGAAGCC
The DNA here is from genome assembly GCA_020634215.1 of Ardenticatenaceae bacterium. Lineage (GTDB taxonomy): Bacteria > Chloroflexota > Anaerolineae > Promineifilales > Promineifilaceae > JACKCD01. The sequence continues at coordinate 28,453 of JACKCD010000060.1, forward strand.
GGATCACTCCGGCTTTTTTTGTGTCTGTTTTGTTGTGTGAGTTGGGGAAGAAACGGCCGTTTTTCCCACCAACAGCTTTGCCTAAAGGTGATTTACACTGCTTCCCTCGTCCAAAAATCGGCCAGCATTTCTGCTTGGGTAAGGACTTTATTGACCGACTCTGTGTACTCACCCGTTGCCGGATCATCTGGCGGGTAGTTGTGCTTACGCAAAATACGCTTCACCAATACCCGCAATTTAGCTTGCACACTTTCCTTGTACTGCCAATCAATTGACGTATTGTTGCGCACCTTGTCTACCAGTTCGTGTGCAATTTCTTTGAGCACCACATCACCCAGCACCGCTTCGGCGGTTGGGTTGTCTGCCAGCACGTCGTAAAAGGCCAGCTCATCGGTGCGCAGATTCATCTTCTCGCCGCGCTTGTCCGCCTCGCGCATCTCCTGCGCCATTCTGATCAGTTCCTCGATCACTTTGGCAGAATCAATCAGGCCGTTTTGGTAGCGGCGCACCGCGTCGGCCAGCATCTCTGAGAATTTGCGGCTTTGCACCAGGTTAAGCGCGGCGCGGTTTTTGATTTCATCGTTCAGCAGCCGCTTGAGCAGTTCAAAAGCCAGATTGGGGTGCTGTAAATTTTGCACTTCAGCCAGAAACTCATCGGACAAAATCGAGATGTCCGGCTTTTTGATGCCGGCCGCATCAAACACGTCCACCACTTCTTCGGAAATGATGGCATCGTTGATGATTTGGCGGATTGCCGTTTCGATTTCGGCATTGGTGCGCGTTTTTTGCTGCTCGTCAAACTTGTTGAAGCGGGCCTTGATTGCCTGGAAAAAGGCGAGGTCATCACGCACGTCGTTGGTGGCGGGGTGCGGTACGGAGAGGGCAAACGCTTTTTGCAGCTTGACCACATTTTGCTTGAACCGCTCTTTGCCGTTACGCACCGTTTCCCCATGTTGCACTTCGGTCAGGTCGGCGATGTGGTTGGCGGCGGCGAGCATGAAGTTGAGCTTGTCTTTGGGTTCCAGGGTGAAGTAGCGGCGGTAGTCGAAGGTGCCAAACATATCAACGACGATTTCATGCAGCTCCAGCATTTTGGCGACCGCTTCTTCCTGGTCGTAGGCCAGTTGGCCGCGCCCTTCGCTGGCGGTGTAAATGGCCAACGCCTTGCGCAAATCCTGAGCAATGCCGATGTAATCCACAATCAAACCGCCCTCTTTGTCGCCAAAAACGCGGTTGACGCGGGCGATGGCCTGCATCAAATTGTGGCCGTTCATCGGTTTATCAATGTACATCGTGTTCAAAATCGGGGCATCGTAGCCGGTGAGCAGCATGTCGCGCACGATGAGCAGTTTGAGCGGGTCGGCGGGGTCTTTGAGGCGGTCGCCCAGCGTTTTGCGGCGGGGCTTGTTGCGGATGTGTTCCTGCCATTCCAGCGGATCGCTGGCGGAGCCGGTCATGATGATTTTGATCGCCCCTTTGCTGTCGTCGGGGTCGTACCAATCGGGGCGCAGTTTGATGATTTCGTCGTGCATGGCGACGCAGATGCGGCGGCTCATGCAGACGATCATCCCTTTCCCCGCCGCGGCCGTTTGCCGTGCTTCAAAATGGGCGATGAGGTCGGCGGCAACTTGTTCCAACCGGGGCTGGCTGCCCACCACCGCTTCTTTGCTGGTCCATTTGGCAAAGCGTTTCTGCCGGTCGGTTAGCTCGTCGTCTTCGGTGATTTCTTCGACTTGCTGGTCGAGGATGCGCTGCGCTTCTTCCGAGAGCTTGATTTGGGCCAGGCGGCTTTCGTAGTAGATGCGCACCGTCGCCCCATCTTCCACCGCCTGCTGGATGTCGTAAACATCTACGTAGTTGCCAAAAACGGCCTGGGTGCTGGCATCTTCTTTTTCGATGGGGGTGCCGGTGAAGCCGATGAAGGAGGCGTTGGGCAGGGCATCGCGCATGTTGCGGGCAAAGCCGTCAATGAAGTCGTACTGGCTGCGATGGGCTTCGTCGGCGATGACGACGATGTTGCGCCGTTCGCTGAGTTGTGGGTATTCGCCCCCTTTGGCGTTGGGCAGGAATTTTTGAATGGTGGTGAAAACCACGCCGCCGGAAGCCACCGCCAGCAGCTTTTTCAAATCTTCGCGGTTGGCAGCCTGAGTGGGCGTCTGGCGCAGCAGGTGGCGGCAGTTGCTGAACGTCTCGAACAGCTGCTGGTCCAGGTCGTTGCGGTCGGTGATGACGACAAGGGTGGGGTTGTTCATCGCTTCGGACAGAATGAGTTTGCCCGCGTAAAAGACCATCGAGAGGCTTTTGCCGCTGCCCTGGGTATGCCAGAAGACCCCGGCCCGTTTGTCGCCGGGGGGCTGGGTTTTGACGGTGGGCAGGCCGTAAGCTTCCGGCTCCTGCCGCACCATGGACGGCGCGGGCGCGGTGGCGCGGATGGTGGAGGCAATCGCCCGGTTGACGGCGTAATATTGGTGGTAGGCGGCGATCTTTTTGATCGTTGCATCGCGGCTTTCTTCAAAGACGATGAAGTGGCGGATGAGGTCGAGCAGGGTTTGTTTGTTGAGCAGGCCGTGGATCATGGGGACGAGGGTGCTTTCGGTGTTGGGGTCTATCAGGGTCAGGCCATCGGCCGTTTTCCACTCCATGAAGCGGCTGTAGGGGCTGGAGAGGCCGCCCACTTTGGCAAACCAGCCGTCGCTGATGATCAGCAGGGCGTTGGGGATGAAAAGCGACGGGATTTGCTGTTTGTAGGTTTGCAGTTGGCGGTAGGCGGCTTGAATGTCGGCGTTTTCGTCGCTGGCGTTTTTCAGTTCGATGACAACGAGGGGGATGCCGTTGACAAAAAGTACCACGTCGGGGATGCGTTTGTGGTGGCTTTCGGTGAAGACAAGCTGGTTAACGGCCGTAAATTCATTACTTTCGGGATTATCCCAATCAATCAGCCACACTTTGTCCGTTTTGGCTTTGCCATCGCCGATGCCAAATTTGATGTCCATGCCGTCGGTGAGCAGTTGGTGAAAGGCTCGGTTGTTGTCCAGCAGGTTAAGCGCATCGGCGCGTTGGGCTCTTTTGAACGCTTCTTCGCGGGCAGCGGCGGGAAGGTGGGGGTTGAGCCGGTTGATGGCGGCGCGCAGGCGGGCGGCGAGAAAGACATCGCTTAGGTCGCGCTCTTTGGAACGGCCGTTTACGATATGCGGGCCGTGCAGGACGGTGTAACCGTTGTCGTCACGCAGCACATCCAGGGCGATTTGTTCGATTTCGGATTCGTACATAATGGTATGGTGGTGGTAGGGGCGAAGCATCCGCTGGACCGTTTCGGTTATCTACGGTGTTGGTGGCCGATGCTTCGCCCCTACGGTTACGGTGACGACCATAACGAATCCGCATCCCATTGCGCCGGGTTATTGGCAATGTAATGGGCGATTCGTTGGTACGCCTGTTCGTTACGGATGATATGTTCCCAATAGTTGCGCTGCCAAACCGGTGTGCCGGGCGTGCCGCGCTGTTTGTTGATTTTACGGGAGGCCACCGATTTGAAATTTTGCACCATCGCGCCGATGGAACCGGAATCGGTGCCGTTGGGTTGGGGCTGTAGGGGCGAAGCATCCGCCCTTAACCCGTCTGGGTTATCCACGGTTTTGGTGGCGGATGCTTCGCCCCTACCCACCACGATTACAATAATGCCGTGGATGTGGTTGGGCATGACGACCCATTCGCCTAATGTGATGTGGGGGAAATGGCGGGCCAGGTCTAACCAGCAGGCGGCGACAATACGGCCGTTTTCATTCAACACCATCTCCCCAGCCACAACCTCACCAAACAGGTTTTGCCGGTTGTGGGTGCAAATGGTGATGAAGTACGCCCCGGCCTGGGTGTAATCATACCCCGCCAGCCGGATGGATCGGCGGTGATGGATTTGTGGGTTATATCGGTTTTTATGCGTCATATGTTACCGTTCGTTGGGCCGTAGGGGCGAAGCATCCGCCGCATAGGGCCTGGATTGACCAATGACGTGCGTGGCGGATGCTTCGCCCTTACATGCGCCGCGCCCATCAGACCACCACCTCCCCGCGCATGAGTTTGGGTAAGAGGGTGTCACGGATTTGGGCAAGAGTACGGGACTGATTATCATTGGTTCGGATCATATTCATTAGGTCTTCGGCAAAAATACCGAATTTTTCAGCTAATTCAATAGGTGGAAGTGGTATTAAAAAGTTGTCAAAACTTGATGTTGGCACCCTTTGCCTCCCGCTTGATCCTACCATATTTAAAGTTGCGTGTTTGCGAAGCTCTTTGGAACGGGCAAGATAATATCCATAAGCTGGCGGCAAAGGCGGTTTGGGTTTTAATACAATAAATTCTGTCGAACCCCACCCAATTTCTTCGTTATCTAAAAAATCAACAAAAGCAGTTTTTCCATTTTCAAGACAGGGGGTAATTCTTGCAAGCAATGTATCGCCGTTAGCAAAGCGAGTACCAGAACTAAATTCCCTTTCACGCCACTCGATTGCACGGTGACCTTCTGTAGGCACATTAGCCATATCAAGATAAGGTGCAAGTTCATCTTTTTTTAAATAGCGCCGTGGGTTCAGAGCGATTATTTCAGGAAGTGCTACTAATTCCCAATCACTTGTAACTTCTTCGTGGACGAACCACTCCTTGAAGATGGCCTGGGCGATGGCTTCCAGCGTGGCGTTGGTCTGCCGGTTCAGCTCAATCTTCTCATCCAACGCCGACAAAATCCCCGCAATCCGCTTTTGAGTAGCCATCTCTGGGAGTGGGATTTTCAGAGAATGGATTACTGGAATTCTTAGGTTGCTAACAGTTGAACCAGCTCCTTCATGAGCATTTATCTGATTTTGGACAAATCTTGATTGGAGGGAATACAAAAGAAATTGAGGAAAGACCATTTTCCGATTTGGTTTTACTAGTACAACGCGTTGACCAAGGCAGCATTCAAGATTTTCTGGAACTATACAAACTTCACCCATTGGTGCTTCACGTGTCAATATCAAATCTTCAAAATCAGGTTTTCCCCTGCTAATTCGTTCGTTAAAGTTCTTTTCGTCAGTGTATCTTGCTTTATCGAGAATAAGCCTACCATTCCTAACATTTGGTGTTCCTATCACGAGATAACCTGAATCTATCCATTTTGGTGTCGAATGTGGACAGTCAATTATTTCAGCTATCTGACCAAGTTCATTGGTATGCCATGAATTAGAACTCATATCCAATCCCCTCAAGGTTTTTACGAATCGTTGCTTCCAGTTCTGCACCTTTGGCAAACTGCACGGCCAGTTGCTCGGTCAGTGCGGTCATCTTTTCCTCAAAGGGAATGCCGTCGTCCTCCTCTTCTTCCGTGCCCACGTAGCGCCCCGGCATCAGCACGTAGCCGTTGGCGCGGATTTCGTCAATGGTGGCCGATTTGCAAAAGCCGGGGATGTCGGTATATGGGGGTAGGGGCGAAGCATCCGCCGCCAAAGTGTTGGGCAAACGAGACATTTCATTGGCGGATGCTTCGCCCCTACGATGACGGGATCGCCACGCATGGTAGGTGTCGGCAATGCGGGCAATGTCGTCGTCGGTTAATGCGCGGTTGCGGCGGCTGATCATGGTGCCCATGTTGCGGGCGTCGATGAAAAGGAGGGGCGAAGCATCCGCTGAATGATTGGTGTCACCAGACGGCGTGATGGCGGATGCTTCGCCCCTACCGCGTCCGCGTCGTAAAAACCACAAACAGGCGGGAATCATGGTGTTGTAAAACAATTGCGACGGCAGCGCCACCATGCAGTCCACCACCCCCGCCTCAATCATCTTCTGCCGAATGTCGCCTTCACCGCCGGTATTGCTGTTCATGCTGCCGTTTGCCAGCACAATTCCGGCCGTACCGTTGGGGCTTAGCTTGTGCAGGTAATGCAGCAGCCAGGCATAGTTGGCATTGCCCGTGGGCGGCGCACCAAACCCCTGCCAGCGCACATCCTCCCGCAACTGCTCCCCGCTCCAGTCGCTGACGTTAAATGGGGGATTCGCCAGCACGTAATCCGCCTTCAGGTCGGGGTGCTTGTCGTTGAGCAGGGTGTCGCCCAACTCCAGCCGGGCATCAATGCCGCGAATCGCTAGGTTCATCTTCGCCAGCCGCAACGTCGTCGGGTTAGATTCCTGCCCATAAATGGAAATATCCTTGATGTTGCCCTGATGCTCGGCGATAAAGCGTTCGCTTTGCACAAACATGCCGCCGCTGCCGCAGCAGCCGTCATACACGCGCCCGGCATACGGTTCCAGCATGGCGACCAGCAGCTTAACAATGCTGGCCGGCGTGTAAAACTGCCCCCCCTTCTTGCCCTCGGCATCGGCAAACTGCCCCAGAAAATATTCATAGACCCGCCCCAACAAATCTTGCGCCTGGTGGCCTTCCTGGTTAAAGCCAATCGTGCCAATCAGGTCAATCAGTTCGCCCAACCGCTGCTTGTTCAGCTCCGGGTCGGCGTAAATTTTGGGCAGCACCCCTTTCAGCGAGGCGTTGCGCTTTTCAATTTCATCCATCGCCGCATCGAGCAGCGTGCCGATGGTGGGCTGTTTGGCGTTGTCTTGTAAATATTGCCAGCGGGCTTTTTCGGGGACAAAAAAAATGTTGTAAGCCAGGTATTCGTCGGGGTCTTCGGGGTCAGCCCCTTCAAATTCGCCTTCGCCAGCAGTCAGCTTGCGGTGTAAACCATTAAAGGCATCGGAGATATATTTGAGGAAGATGAGGCCGAGGACAATATGTTTGTATTCGGCAGCGTCCATGTTGGCGCGCAGCTTGTCGGCGGCGGCCCAGAGGGTTTTTTCGAGTTCGTGGTTATTAGCCATTGATGATTTCCTTTAGGTCAAAACCAGTCA
>JACKCD010000061.1 GCA_020634215.1 Ardenticatenaceae bacterium
ATGGGGGATGAGATTCGGATTACGGTGATTGCGACGGGGTTTGAGCATAGTTTGCCGATGATGCGGCAGATGACGCGGCCGCAGGGGCGGCAGGTTGCCAGCCGGCCGCCTGTGCGGGAGTCGGTTGCTGTGTCGCCAGCAGCAACACGGCCCACTGCGCCGCCGGTGCGCCGTGACACGCCAGAACCCCCGGCGTATCGGGTGAATGATTTGGATATTCCGGCGTTTTTGCGGAAGAAGCGGGGAGAGTGAGGGAAATTGGGGGATTGGAGATTAGAGATTGGAGATTAACCGGTTTCCAATCTCTAATCTCTAATTGTGTTTTAAAGGCTGGCGTGGTGCTGGCCTTTTTTGTTTTTGGTGTGGAAAACGGCCGTTATTCCCCCCAGCAGCAAAACAAGGGCAATGGCAATGATGGTGAGGGTGTTGGCGGCGGGCTGGGCGGTGAGGGTTTGGAGATTAACGGCCGTTGGGCCAGTTTGAAACGTCCAATTGAACCCCGTAAAATTATAACCACCTCCACAGTTATTCGCATCACTATCATTGAAGAACTGATATTCTACCGTTGCGCTTTGGAAGGGAGAAGATACGCCCCCAGAAAATACATTACATTGCCAATCATAGGGACCAGTCCCACCAGCAAAGCTACACTCAGTTCGCACATAATTGCTAGGGTTTCCCTGAGGATGAACTTCAACACATACAGATTCGCCAAAGCTTGTATCAGATTGAGCCGTAAAACGCCAACCTGGGGACAACCACGCTGGTTTATTACTCGGTGTGGTATTGCTCACAAAGGTCGAGGCCGAAATTACTTTTGTCAAAATCATTAACGTTAGCATGACTATCACTGAAATAACCTTGGGCTTTTGCATCATCTCTCCTCCTTCTATGAAAACATGAGGTATATCTGTCCTTGTCATCAAGTGTCCCACCCACATTTTAGCAAAGCCTGTACGAAAAAAAGCGGAGTTTTCGTTATGGTTTGGTTATAGGGGGAAAACGGCCGTTAAAAAATTTTAAGGTTTTTCACTTTCCATTTCACTTGTCAGAACAAACGTGCCATGCTATAATGCCACCCGTTATGCCATATATGGGGGATCAGCAGTATCATTACCCAACATATAGCACAAAGAATTCAGGGAACACCTGTCTTGTCCTGTTGGTTGGGTGCATTCAGTGAGAGAAAGGGAAATTTATTGTGAAATGTCCTTACTGTGGTCATGAAAAGACCCGCGTCATAGACACCAGTCACGATCTGCGCGGCGGCACGCGCCGCCGTCGCGTCTGTGACACTTGCGACCAACGTTTTAGCTCCTACGAACGGCCGATTTTATCCACCCCCCTCCTCATCAAGCGGGACAACACCCGTGAGGAATTTTCGCGGGAAAAATTGCTGGCCGGGCTGCGTGTGGCGTGCTACAAGCGCCCCATTGCCGCCGCCGACATTGAGCGCATTGTCGGCGAAGTGGAAGCTGAACTCCAGCAGCTTGGCCGCGCCGAAGTCAAAAGCCGCTTTGTGGGCGATCTCGTCATCAGCAAGCTGAAGGAGCTGGACGAGGTGGCCTATATTCGTTATGCCATCGTCTACCTGCGGCTCGACGATCTGGAATCTATTCGCGGCGAAATTGACCATTTGTTGAGCGAGTAATGTTAATGGGCTGTATTGGTTAGCAAAACCCAGGTGTAGTGGCAAGCAAAAGCATCCACCGTTCCCGCTGCAAGCCCAAATTCACAAGCCAACAACTTTATTTCAAAAACTCAGGCCACCTTCTGGTTGGTCTTGGTTTGTTTTGCATGTTTTACTGTTTGTAAAGGAGAGTCCCTATGTCTGATCAGCAAAATTCAGGTGTAACCATCTTGCAAAAACCGCAAAAAAGTGGCAACGGCCGTAATGGTAAGAGCAACCTCACCGCCGATAGCATCTATTTCCGCGTCAAAATGCCGGAAAGCATTATCAAGCGGGACGGGCGCATTGTGCCATTTAACATGGAACTCATTGAAAAGGCACTGCTAAAATGTTATGCCAGTCTGCCAACGGAGCCGCAAACGCCCGCCAGCGAAATTGCCCACCGCGTCGTCAACGTCGTCGCCGCCAAATACGATCTCCCCACTGTGGAAGGGGTTCAAGACATTGTGGAGATGGTGTTGCAGGCGGCCGGTGAGTATGAGGCGGCTAAACATTACATTCTCTACCGCGCCGAACACGCCAAAATGCGCGTGCTGCGCCCCATTCCCGATGAGGTGCGCGAGGCGTTTGCGGCTTCGGACAAATATTTCCCCACACAGCTACAAAAATTCCAATTTTATGACAAGTATTCCCGCTTCAATTATGACGGGGGACGGCGGGAAACATGGATCGAGACGGTGAATCGGGCGGTGGATTATTTGCGGGAGTTGTCAGAGGATCGGTTGGAAACGGCCGTTTATGAACGCATCCACCAAGGCATCCTCAATATGAAAGCCATGCCCTCCATGCGGCTGCTGGCAATGGCCGGCCCTGCCGCTCGTCGCAACAACATCGCCGTCTACAACTGCTCCTACATGCCGGTCAACAGCCTCGATTCATTTGTTGAAGCACTTATTATTTCTATGAGCGGCTGCGGCGTTGGCTTCTCCGTTGAACGCCGCTACGTAGAGCAGTTTCCCCGCATCACTCGACAAAAAGGCAACCCACCCACCACCTTTGTCGTCCCCGACTCCTCTGAAGGGTGGGCGCAGGCTGTTCGCGCTGGCCTGACAGCTTGGTTCAACGGCGAGGACGTAGCGTTTGATTACAGCGAAGTACGGCCGGCTGGTGCTCCCCTGCAAATCAAAGGAGGCCGTGCCTCTGGCCCCGAACCGCTGCGGAAAATGCTCGACTTTGCCCGCACCCGCATTTTGGCGCGGCAAGGCGGCTTCCTGCGTCCACTTGATGCCCATGACATCATGTGTTCCGTTGGCGATGCCGCCGTTTCCGGGGGCGTGCGCAGGACAGCAATGATATCGCTCTTTGATTATGACGATTTGGAAATGCGCCACTGCAAAGATGGCGACTTTTGGCACAATAACAGCCAGCGGTGGAATGCCAATAATTCGGCTGTGTGGCCGGAACGGGAGCTAACCCAAACCGAAGTCACCCGCTTTGTCCTCGACATGGTGGAATCGGGGCGGGGCGAACCCGGCATCTTCAACCGCCGCGCCGCCGTAGACAACCGCCCCGCCCGCCGCGCCGCCGCCGAATTTGGCACCAACCCCTGCGTCACGGGTGACGTGCTGGTGGCAGTTGCTGATGGGCGCGGCCACGTTCCTATTGCTCAACTGGCAGCAGAGGGCAAGGATGTTCCTGTTTATTGCCTGGACAATCGGGGCAAGGTTGCGGTGCGCTGGCTGCGCCATCCTCGCGTTACGGGGCATCAGCAGCCCATTTTCAAAGTCAAGCTTGATGATGGCTCGGCCATTACCGTGACGGGCAATCACAAATTCCGCCTAAAAACGGGTGAATATGTGGCGGCAGAAAATTTACAGCCGGGCGATAGTCTGCATGTTATGACCCGCTACAAGGCATCTATCAAGGATATTTTTGTGGAGGCCAATGCTCGTTCGCAGGATTATGTGTGGGTCAACAACGGCCAGCGGCAAAACGAGGCTGAACATCGGCTTGTCGCCGCTTTCCACCATGATACTGAGATTCCGAGTGGCTACGTGGTGCACCATAAGGATTTTGATGCCAGCAACAATGCGCCTAACAATTTGGAAATCTTGCCAAAAGAAACCCACGACATGCTGCATGGTGCAACGATGCGTGGTGAAAACAATCCAATGGTACGCGCCGCCACTGAGTGGAGTGAGGAACAGTGGGCATCGTATAAGCAAAATATGTCTATGGCGGTGAGTGGGGTGAAAAACGGCCGTTATTTCGGCATCACCCATCAGCAACTCAAACAACATGCCCTCACCCTCACCCAACAACTCGGTCGCCGCTTCTCCCAAAAAGATTGGCAGCAATATGCCCAGGCCAACGGGCTGCCGCAAACCTTCAGCCAATGGCGGAAGGCTCACCTAGGCGGCATCATTGGTTTAGCAAAATGGGCGGCTCTAGAAAGTGGATTTGACCACATTGAGGCCGATCCTCGTGTGGTGCAAACATACCACAACTACAGCGAACAGGGTTATGACTGCGAAATCATTGATGGGCAGCTATACCTAAACAAGCAGTGTGAGGTATGTGGCAACTCCTTCCTGGTCAGCAGAAGCCAGCGCGAAACCGGCGTTTGCAGCCGTAGCTGCGCCTCAACCCAACAGTGGTCCCGCAGCCGTGATCAGCAGCTTGCGGCCATCCATAACGCACACGCTAACCGCAAAGAAGGCGTGCAGCAAGCACAGCTACAGGTTTATACCCAGCTTCAGTTTAAGCTTGGCCGCTCACCTTTGAAGGTAGAATGGGCAACAGCTTGCAAAGAGCAAGCCATTAGCCCCGAAATTTCCCGCGTTAGTTCCCCCTTCCGTAGCTATGCTGATTTGCAAGAAGCCGCCACCATGTACAACCATCGCGTCGTTTCCGTTACGTTTGCTGGTTATGAGGATGTCTACAACGGCACCGTTGATGAATTCCACAATTTCTTTGTAGGTGGCTGGGAGGGCACAACGGCCAACGGCAAAGAAAAATGGACATACCTCAACAATTTGCAGTGCGGCGAGATTTTGCTGCGCCCTATGCAGTTCTGCAACCTCACCAGTGCGGTGGCTCGTGCCGATGACGATTATGAAAGCCTGAAAGACAAGGTGGAAATGGCAACCATTATCGGCACCATCCAATCCATGGCAACCCACTTCCCCGGGCTGCGTGAGGAGTGGCGGCAAAATTGTAGGCAAGAGCGGCTGTTGGGGGTTGACCTGAACGGCCAGATGGACAGCCCGGTGGCGCAAGACCCGGAAGTGCAAAAGCGGCTGCAGGAGGTGGCGGTGGAAACCAACCGACATTATGCCCAACTGCTGGGGATTAATCAGTCGGCGGCGGTGACTTGCGTCAAGCCATCGGGCAACTCGTCGCAACTGCTGAACTCATCTTCGGGGCTGCACGCCCGCTGGTCGCCCTACTACATCCGCAATGTGCGCGTGGGAACCCACACGCCGGTCTTTAAGGTGCTGCGGGATGCCGGTGTGCCGATGGATCCGGAGAATGGGCAAACGCGGGAGAGTGCGAATACGTGGGTGGTTCATTTTCCGGTGAAGGCCCCGGAAACGGCCGTTACGCGCAACCAACGCACCGCCCTGGAGCAATGCGACTTCTGGCTGCAAAACAAAATCAACTACACCGAACACAACCCCAGCGTCACCATCACCTACCAACCAAACGAAGTCCTTGACATCATCCACTGGGTTTGGCAGCACCAAGACAAAATCGGCGGCATGGCCTTCCTGCCCGCCTTCGATGCCCAATATGACCAAATGCCCTATGTAGACATTCACCGCGAAGAGTATGAAAGGTTAGCCTCACAATTCCCTGAAATTGACTTCTCCAAGATTTACCGCTACGAAGAAGAGGATTTAACAACAGCGGCTCAGGAGTTAGCTTGCCTGGCTGGCTCTTGCGACATCTAATTCAAACTAAAAAGCAAACAAAAGCGCACGCCATGAATAAGAACACGGCGTGCGCTTTTTGCAGGTGGTCTTTTGGGGCGGAAAACGGCCGTTTTTACAAACGTTGCGCTACAAAACGACAAAGCAACAAAGCAATCATCATTTGCTTTTATTAAAGCCCGGTTATAAAATAGTTATAAATTGGTTATAGACAGCAGCAAATAAGTGTCGTAAAGAGTTGTCTCCTCCATAAAAAGAGAAAGAGCAAGGAAGCAATATGAAAAAGCTAGCATCAGAACGAAAAAACAAAAACACCAACACGCCTAAACAGCGCGTAGCCTACGTCACACCAGCCGTCATCTACGAGGGTCAAATCACAGCGCGTGCCGGGAGCGTCCAAGGTGATACACCCGATGGTGGGGCTGTTGATCCAACTGATTTATTTGGCAACAATTAAGAAGTAGTGGAAAGCTCAGGTTTCGCTGAACTTTCCACTTTAGAGCTTCTCAGGGAAGCGCATTGGGGTTGGGAAACGGCCAGTCGCGGAAATCGGTCGCGCAGTTGTCGGCATCACGCCAATAGGGGAAGCGTTCCAGGCTGTGGTTGCTGGCGGTAACGGCCGGGCAAGGAACCGCACCAGGGAAAGTACTCGTGCCATAGGTCAGCAAATCTACAATTTGGTCAGCAGGGTTACGCAAAATCACCTCATCGCCGGCATTGCCCAACTGCAAGAAGGTGGCTGTGTCGCCCCATGATTGATCGTCAATGAGGTTAGCAACGGCCGTTTCTGTCTCCAAAATCTCAAAATCCGGCCAGACCCCATACTCCGCAAAAAACGCCGTGGCACTGGTTGCCACCACCAGCGTCGCCTGCGGTTCCAAAATTGTCCCCACCGGGAAGCGGCGCACATCTTCAAAATCATCCCGGTTCACCGCATCCCCCAGACTGTAGCCACTGATGTCAATAGGAAAACCAGTCGGGTTTACCAGTTCCACAAACTCAGCGTCATCCACCCCCGACGGGTTGTATAAAACCTCGCTAATCAGCACGTGCTGCGCCCGCCCGCGATAGCCGTGGCGAACAACGGGCAAATAGGCGCGGGACGGCCAATCGCGGTTAAACATCTCCGCCAGCAGCGTATAGGCCTCATTGGACTGCACCTGGAGTGCCAGTTCCCGATTTCCCTTGCTGGCCTGCTCGGTGCCGTTGATGCTGCCCACGTGGACATAACCACGCCCGTTTAGCTGCACCAGCACCATCTTGTTGTGAATCCCCAGCCCAGTGGGGTTGCCCACGCGGCAATCCACATCAAGCTGCTCCTGCCGCGCCGTCGCCAGCGCATAAGCGCAGGTAGCGGCATTGCTCACCGGGGCGGTGGGGTCATCAAAGTAGCTGTCGAACAGCAGCCGCACCGTCGCCCCGCGCCGCGCCGCCGCCAGATATGCCTCCAGCCGCAGGTTGGGGTCATCGGTGGGGTTGCTGCTGCTGCGCCCCCAAAACGGCCGTTCTGACAACTGCTGCACCAGCACCACATCCCCCGCCCCGGCGCGCCCCACCAGCCCCAGCAACCCATCCAACGAGCGCAAGCTGTTGTCGGGCGACTGCACCAGTTCAAAGGCAAAGGTGCCGTGCAGCGTCAGCGGCGTTGGGTAACGCACCGGGTAATCTACCCCACCCGTCATCGTGATCGGCACCACGTAGGCTGGCGGTGCGCCATACTTGGGATGGCTAGCCTGCCAGCGGAACAGGTCATGGTGGTTAGCCGGGTCAAGGTCACGGGCAAAGAGTGTTTGCAGGTGTGCCACCACCGTTGGCGCATCGGTGAGCAACACCACACCGCGATGCCCAAGCGTGCCATCGCTTTTGTCGTCATCGGGGAAGCTGCGCGGGCTAAAGTTTTCGCTGCTTACCACCCCGATTTTGCCATCAATAATCATGTATTTGGCGTGGTAGAAGCGGTAGCGATCCTGAATGTCAATGGCATCGTCGCGGATCATAAACCAGCACGCGCCCCCGGCCGCCTCCAACTGCTGGCAAACATATTTTTCCTGGTCATCCATCCCACCCACTGGCTCTCCTTCCAGCAGCACCGTCACCGCCACCCCACGCTGGCTGGCGGCCATAAGCTGCTGCGCCAGCGGCCAATTGTCAAAGGTGAGGGCGGCCATTTGGATGGTGTGGTTGGCAGACTGGATGTGCTGGGCAAGGGTGGCGAAGGCGTTATCGGGGGCTTGGGCAATGGTCAGAACGGCCGTTTCCGTCACCGCCACCGTGTGAAAAAAGGCATCAAAATCCCAGCCAGGGTAGCGCACTTTACGGCCGTTTATCGGGTCACTCCCCTCCTGCGCCCAATCCACCGCCGTGTTGCTGTCAGGCAGCGGCAGCCCCGTCGCCTGGTCGCGTTTGCGGTACAAAATTTGCCCCTCGCTGGTAAAGACATTGGGCACCGTGTACGGCTGCAATGCCGCTCCCTGCCAGTTGGCCGGGTCGCCGCTGCCCGTGCCATAGGCCAGCCAATCCACCACCGCGCCCGTTACATCCAGCAGCACGACCTCGTCGCCGCCGTTAGCAAAGCCAGGCCAGCTTCCACCCAGGTTGGGGATGTTGGGACTGCTGTCGCTGTGTTCAAAGTCGGGCGGGAAGCCAAACTGCCGGGTAAAGGCAGAGCCATCTCGCGCCAGCCACACCGTTTGCCCCGGCTGAAGCTGCGCCCCAACGGGCAAAACGGCCGTTCCGCTGCCGCCATCCCCCACCTTCCAGCCAGCCACGTCAACGGCCGTTTCTCCCCCATGCCACAGCGCCACCGCCTCATCTAAATCATTTGGCTCATAGCCATCCACATAGACGGCATCAATCAGAACGGTGGTGGGCAGAGAAACGGCCGTTTGCGCCACGACACTGTTATTCGCCAGCGTCACCTCCGCCGCCGTTGTCGCCGCCGCCAACTGGTTGCTCACCGTTCCAATGGCCGTTGTCGCCAGGGTGGTAGTCAGAACAAAGGAAACGGTGCTGCCAGCAGCCAGGTCACCCAGTTCCCACACCAGCGTTTGGGCATTGGGATGCTGGGCACTCAACCCACTGCTGTCGGCAATGTAGGTGAGTTCAAGGGGCAAGGTGTCGGTGAGACGAACGGCCGTTGCCACCTCATCCCCCACATTTTGCACCCGCAGTTGGTAGACAACCGTTGCTCCCGGCGGGGCAGAAGCCGGACCGCTTTTGCTTACGGTCACATCTACGCCGCTTACACCGCCGCACAGGCCATCTACCCAGGCGGTATTGCTGCCACCGTTGCCCGTGCCAGGGGTGGTGTCGGTAGCGGGGATGATTTGCCATTGAGCGGCGTCGGGAAGGGAAACGGCCGTTTCGCCTATAAACGCCACCCCCTGCTGTGCCGCCGGGTGCAGCCCTGGTGCTTGGGTAAAATCGTGAACGGTTGCGCCGGAGGCATCGCGCAGGTGGGGGTTGTCGCTGGCGGTGGTGTTGGCTATGGCGGGCCAGGTACCGGTAAAGAAACGGCCGTTGTTATGCCCTACCACTAACCGACAGTCGCTCCCGTCTTCATCGTCCGGCGGCAGTACGGTGTCGGGGTCACTGCCGTTGTAGATGACAACCAGCGTTCCAGCCGGCAGTGCCGACCAGCCCACATCGCTGCTAAACTGCAAATCACCGGGCGTTGAATCCCCTAAATCCCAGCCGCGCAGGTCGGCCGGCCCGGTTACCACCAGCAATTCCACCCATTCACGGCTGCCACCGTTACCCTGCGACCATTCATTGATAATGACGGTGCCGTTTGTGGGCGCAACCACTTGCCCCAACCCCTGTAACCAAAACAGCCAGCCCCCCACGCCAGCCAAGGACAAACCGACAGAAAGCAAAACCCCAAAGACACGCTGCATCGTAACGCCTCCATTGCTATGAAATCTATAAAGTTATGACAACTTCTTGAAGGTCTTTGTGCGACCGCTGGAGTTATATCAATCTCGTCTGTTTTTGGCAAAAAAAGAGCTGGTAAATCCTAGATGATTTACCAGCCCTGAAAAGCGTTAGATTGTAGCCGAGCTTTCTAAAGCTCGCTCCTTGCCCTCAAATAAAGGGAGCATTTCAGTTTCGGGGCATTAATAAACTCACCTCTCCGCAAGCCAATTTCTCAGCCAAGAATTGTCATTTCGACCCTTCGGCAGCCTCAGGGCAGGCTCATGTCTTCGAGGAGAAATCCTGCTCAAATGGCGGCTATGAGAACGGGATTTCTCGGAGGACCTCGAAATGACACTGGATTTCCCACCTACGCAGTTAAAGAGTAGGTCAAACTTGTTAAGTTGCCCCCAAACTGAAATACACCCTCAAATAAAGAGCGAGGATTGGAATCCTCGGCTGCTAGAAAATGCCCTGTCCTGGCGTCATAATCGTGTTCGGGTCAAAAAGCTGTTTAGCAGAGACAAGCTCCCCCCACTGGGGTTGGAAATGTTTATGCCAATCCTGCTTATCCATTGGCACCGAATCTACAGCGTATCGTTTGCCATCGGCTGCTACTACCCCATCTCGAAGCTGGGCGTTGTGTGCCAAGGCCGCGTCAATCAGCGGAGGCACCGGGGGTACCGTTTTCAGCAACGCAAAGGTAAAGAATTTATCGCCGTCGGGTGTCATCAACAGTGGCGCGTTAAACTTGTTGCCCTTGAAAGGATACAGGATGACCACGCTACCTGGCCCCAAATCGCTGGGGACAATGCTGCTAAAGAGGTTGCTAAGGTAGCTGTAGGCGGTATCGGTGGGGAGGAAGGCGTTGAACCAGGGGTGGGGGAAGGCCCACAGGCCAAAGGGTTTGAGGATGGAGTCTACGAGGATGGAGACGCGGTTGACAAAGTCGAAGGTGGCAGGGTTGAAGGCATCGAAGGCGGGGTTGAAAAACGGCCGTTCTTCCATCGTCTGACCACCCGGCAAAAAGTTCAGCCCAGCAAGTACAGTTGCATCGTCTGCCGCCGTACCGTTATATTTCACCGCTTCCAGAATAAAAATCCAGCTATCTCCACCCGCATCAAGCGCGAACCCTTCTACGTAGTCAAAACGGCTGGTACCAATCAGGAACTCTTGATCGGCCATCATGGCGTTGACATCCAGATAGGGCAAATTGTAAAAGCGCACAGTTGCCGGTGCTGGAACCAATTTCACCTTAGCTTCCACAATAATGCCTACTTGCCCTAACCCTGCCCGTACTGCATCAAAGAGGCGATCATTTTGCGTGGCTGAGCAAGTCACCAGATTGCCATTCCCCGTTACAACGGTCAGCTCATTTACGTTATCAACCTGGGGACCGTGGGCAAAGCCTTGACCACCAATGCCACCAACGGCAAGCGTACCACCGACGCTGAGGTGTACGTAGTCAGTGAGCGTGGGCGGCGTAAATCCTGCGGCCGTTGTTGCCCCAGCCAGGTCAAACCAAGTTACGCCGCCCTGTACATGGGCTTCAGTGGCGGTGATGGAATGAATGGTGTTGAGGGTGGACATATTGATGACAACACCGGCCTCGTTTTGCGCCTGTCCCTGCGTTGAATGGCCCTGCCCGCGTGCCGACACCTTGATGTCATGCTGCTTGGCAAACTGTACCATGACCACAACGTCATTGATGGAACCAGGGTCAAGCACGGCCAGGGGACGATGGCTAACCATATGACCAAAGTCATCGGCAGCGGCATCTAGCTGGGCACTGTCGGCCGGATCCATGTACAAGGTGCCGTCAAAGGTGGGGAAGTTGGGGGCGGCAGCAACGGCCGTTTGTACCCCTGTCCAATCCAACCAGCGGCGGGTATGCATATCAAAACCAACGATGGCGGCACTAGCCAATGCTCCCTTTAAAAACGACCGGCGCGACAATTTCTTTTCCTGAATCATATTGCAACTACTCCTTAACCCATTAGGGGAGACAAACTGCTTCTCGCAATTTATCTAGCAAAACTGTAAACGATACCAAAAATCGATCATGGTCAGGTAAAGCAACCAAATGACAGCATATAGGGATGTCAGTACTACTTACCGTGAACAAATGATAATAAAGCCAATTCTATAGGGGCAAAGAGAATACGCAATAGCAATAAGGTCGCAGCAATACTGCTATGCGGCCGTTTCCCGCGCCAAAGTAGCCAGAAATTGTTTGTCCTGAGGGGTGAGAACGGCCGTTAACAGCAATTCCGGCCGACGGATCCACGTGCGCCGCAGTGCCTGCTCCCGTCGCCAACGGGTAATATTAGCCGCATGACCAGAGCGCAGCACCTCTGGCACTTGCCAACCGCGAAAAGTTTCCGGGCGGGTATAATGTGGCCCTTCCAGCAGCCCCGTAGCAAAACTATCGCTTTCCGCCGCCCCTTCAGCTCCCAGCACCCCTGGCAACAGCCGCGCCACCGCGTCTACCACCACCATTGCAGCCAGCTCCCCACCCGTCAACACATAATCGCCAATTGAGATTTCATCTGTCACCAGATGCTGCCGCACCCGTTCATCTACCCCTTCATACCGACCACACAGCAGCAGCAGCCGCTCGTGTTGCACCAGTTCAGCAGCAATGGTTTGGGTAAACGGCCGTCCCTGTGGCGACATGAGAATGCAGGGGGGCAGGAGGGCAGGGGGGCAGGGGAGAGCAATCTCTCCCCTGCTCCTCCGCTCCCCTGCCCCCCTGCCCAAGATCGCCTCGACGGCGGCAAAAATTGGCTCCGGCTTCAGCACCATGCCGCCGCCCCCGCCGTAGGGTGGCTCATCGGTAATGCGGTGCCTGCCTTCGGCATAGTCGCGGATGTTGTGCAGATGGATGGTGAGCAAACCAGCCGTTTGCGCCCGCCCCAAAATGCTTTCATTCAAATACCCCGCCATCATGTCGGGGAACAGGGTTAAAATGTCAATCTGCATAGTTAGCACGTATTGTATACGCCCCTGGTACCCTGTGCCATCAGGTGGCGAGCGGGGCATACCCGGATAAGATGGTTGACTGGGTTGTTAGGTTGAAAAACGGCCGTTATTATCAACATCTGGTAAACTCTGTGGCAGATACAAACATGTCCGAAGGAACAAACCATGACCGATACTTTCACACCAACCAACCCACGCCGCATCATCTTGATCACAGCGGTTTTTCTTCTGCTTTTTGCCACCTATCTGCTCGCCTTTCTGCTGCCGGACTTCATCCGAACGGCCGTTGGGCCGCAGCACATGACCATGGCGCAAGCGGCTGAAAGTGCCAGCGAAACCGATTCCTATATCGCCATCAGCGATGGCGCGTGGGAATGCGACACCATCGAATATGTGCGCGGACGCTCCACCACCGGCACAACCCGCCAAATTACCCGCTTCACCGAGGTGTTTCGCACCAACGACAGCGGTCAAGTAGTCTTGCTGGCAACGATGTCGGGCGAGATGGATTGCGCCGAACTGCAGGCCACCAATTTAGCAGGTTATCTCCAGCGCATGAGTTCTGACCGAGAACAAGAGCTAATCAACGAGGTGCGGCTGGCGCGGTTTATCCACGCTACCACTTTTTTGGAAATATGCGGCTACTGTGGCCCTACCAACTCGCTCATCGGCACGCTGTTTGGCTTTGCCTTTGGGCTAATTGGGCTGGGGCTGTTGGTGTGGGGGCTGCGGATGCAGAAGGCTACCGAAAGGGCGTGATGACGGGAGAGATGAATTTAGGCAAGCTGCTGGCAGAGATGGCTCCCACGCTGCAAGATGGGCGGTTTGTGTTTGTGACGCTGGAAAACGGCCGTTATGGCGACTACCCCTATCTCTCCCCCATCGCATCCTTCAGCGAACCCGAAGGGTTAACCCTTGTCATTCCCCAAACCGCCGCCGACCAGGCCGGACTGGTCTATGATGCCACCTTTAACTGCATCACCCTGCTCGTCCATTCTAGCCTGGAGGCGGTTGGCCTCACCGCCGCCGTTGCCACCAAGCTGACGGAACACGGCATCAGCGCCAACGTCATCGCCGCCTATTACCATGACCATGTTTTTGTACCGGCCGACAAGGCGGAAACGGCATTGGCGGCACTGCATGAATTGACTAGGTAATAGTAAAAACGGCCGTTTTCCACACTCCACAACGAAAACGGCCGTTCTCACTGATTACTGACAACTGTTTACCGATTACTGACCCTACCCCCCCGGCACAATCGCAAAATCAAACTCACCCACCGTGTTCGTAACGGCCGTTCCAAAGCCACCTGGACAGCTTACCCGCTCCACGCTGTAGTAATCATTCGTACCCACCACACCGATGTTGTTTTGGTCAATGTGGAAAAGGCGGGAAACGGCCGTTCCCTCCGCCAAATTCGTGAAACCACTGTACGGCGCACTGCTGCGGCGGATATTGTAGGTGCAGTTATTCATTTGCTCCGTCCACGTCAGTTCGGCAAAGTTTGCCACCGGGTTGGCAATGCCCAAGACAGGGCTAGAAGCTGCCACCAGCGTCACCTCAATGACATCGGTATCGCCGCCAGTCACCCCCGCCGTGAGCATATAGGTACCGGGTGATGGTGGCACCCAGTTCAATGTCGTCCACTGAACGTCAAATTCCGTTGGCGCATAGCTGATGGTGTCAATCACGCCACTTTGATCGCTAACGGTCAACGAGGCGATATTGCCGCCAAAGAGGTCATTCGCCCCCACCGTAATCGAGACTGCCCCACCCGTAAACGGCAAAATCGCCCCACTTTGCGGCGACGCAATGGCAACCCGTGGCCCGCTAAAGCTCGGCTCATTGCCAAAGAAGGTGCGCGTGACCTCTGCACAGTGGCCGTAGAGGTCGCAGGCTAAGGCCGTGCGCTGCTCATCGAGCCAGCTTTCGCCGACAAAGCGGCAGCTTCCCTCAATGCGCGTCACAACGTTGGTGTTGGGGTGATAGGTGTAGGTGAGTTCGGCCGAGGTGTCGCCACAGGGGTTGGTTATCGTTGCTTCATCCAGAAAAGCGTCTTCGTAGGAGAAGGTGAGATTAAACACGATTGCGCTGCCAAAGCCATCGGGGACAATGAAGAGACCTACTGTTGGGTCTTTAGTGTCGATAACCCCGCGCCAGCCGCGTGTCGTGCCGCCGGTGTTGCCGTTGCTATCGGTGGCGCGGTGGTTTAGGCGGTAATACCCTTCAATGCCGCTGCCAATGCCATATTCCCAGTTGACCAGCTTGGAGCCGGCTGCATCCAGCAGGGTGGCGTTGTTCCAGGCGGGGGTATTGGCTTCGCCCGTAAAGAGGAATGGCTCTAGCCACACTTCTACCGACTGCACGCCGCTAGCTTCCTGGCGCGACAAGCCATAAATGTCGCTGGCAAGCAGGGCGCGGTCATAGATCACAAGTTCATCGAGCATTCCGGCAAAGGGTTGGTCGCCGTTTTTGTTGGTTCCCAGCACATGGTTGCCGTTGCTGACAAGCATTGCTACATTGGCTTCATTTTCCAGCTTGCCGTCGAGGTAGAGCCTGAGGGTTGTGCCGTCGTAGCTGACGGCGGCGTGGTGCCATTGGTTGAGGGAAACGGCCGTTTGTCCCACCAACGCCCCACCTCCCAACTCCGTCCGCAGCAAACCCGCCGGGTTAATTCGCAGCCACGTCGCCCCTGTCCCCGTGCCGTTTGTTTGCGACAAGAACGAGCCGGAACTGTTTGTGGTTCGCTTGAACCAGGAAACAGCCGTAAATGCCGTTGCCGCCGGATCCACCACCTGCGGCACCACAATGGCATCACTCACCCCATCAAACAGCACCCCATCCCCATACAGTGCCGTCCCGCCCGCTGTCGGGCAATCGGTGCAGGTGGCGTGGTTATTCTCATAGCTGCTGTCGTAGAAGGTCGTTGCTCCGGTCGGCTCCTCAAAATGAAGCTGCACCAGCGAACCGCCTAAATCTGTTTGGTCGCTGGCCGTGCCAGAAATCGTCAATGTGTGGCTAATTTCACGCCCAATATTCCAGGCTCGCAAATCAGCACTGGCCGCCCGCGCATCAAAGCGATAAGAACCGAGGTTATGCGTCGCCTTATTCCCCACGTTGTCCTCCACCTCAACGGTGAAGCTGTAGCCCCCCTGTGGGGGTGTGCTGGAGAAGCGATAGTCGAGATTCCATGCCCCGCCGCTGATGCTGGTTGGCTGGCGACCATCCCCAGCTATGTTGCCATTTTCATCATAGGCCGTCACCCAAACGGTGTAGCTGCCGTTGGCCGCGCTTTCGCGCACGCCGCTGCCCGCCACGTTCGCCGTGATATTGGGGTCGCTGAAGCTGCCGCTTAGATTAACTGTCCACACGTTGTCATAAGTCGGATCGGCCGTTGCGGTTTGCCATGAGTTATCATAGCTGCTAGATGAGGTTGGCGCGGTGTCGTCTACATAAACCGTATGCGCGATTTCTGTTTCATTCCCCGCCGCGTCCATGCCCCGGAACTTGAGTTCATACACCCCTTCGCCGTCGAGCGCAGCGGGGTCGAACGCAGCACAGAAGACGGCGTTGCTGCCTTCGCCATCGGCCGTGGTGCAAACGGGCATTCGCTGCCAGCTAAAGCTGCCGGCCGACGGTGCCTTTAAGCCCCATTCAACGTAGGTAATGCGCGAGGTGACATCGGTGGCCGACAGCACGAGGTCAATTTCGGCGTTGTCGTGGTAGTCGCCCATCTCGAAGGTGAGCAGGGGGCGTCAGCATCTACCCGAATAACGGCCGTTGCTCGATCCCGATACCAGCGCAGTTCTCGCAGATAGAGATTGAACAGTTCGGCTCCATCCATCGCCCGGTTAAAGATGGCAAGCTCATCAATTTGCCCTTTGAAATGGCTGTTAAAGCTGCCGCCATCTCGCCGCGCCCCAATCAGCAGCGGCTCGGCCGTGCTAACATTAATCGCTGACCCAATGCTGACCGTCGAATCAAGCACCCCATCAATATAAAACTTGGCCTGATTGCTGCCGTTGAAAACAACCGCCACATGCTGCCAAATTTCCGCTTCAATGTCGCCCGTGCCGCTAGACACGGCACTGCTGCCGCGCCGCAAGAACTTTAGCTCGCTCCCTTCAACATAGAAGCTAAACCCGGTGTTGTTGTTGGCATTCCCCGTCGCCACCATATCTTGCGCCGCTGCTGGCAGGCTGTCGGGCATAATCCAGCCCATGATGGTGAAGCCGTTGCTCAGCCCCGTCACCCCATTGGCTCCAGCCACTTCGATATAGCCTGTGCCGTCAAAGAGTGCCGTGTTGCCAATCTTGCCATCGGTGCCGGGGGCAGGGTTGACAACCGTTTCGGGGTCTGCGCCAACGGTGTAAGTCAGGGCGATGTTGTTGCCGTTGCTGGTGAAGTTGTGGACAAAGGTGCCTGTGCTTGCTAGGTCAATGCTGAACGAACCGGCGTTGGAGATGCTGAAAGCAAGGCCAGTAAGCACCTTTAGTGTGGTGGCTTCACACAATACCGTTTCAGTATCAAGGGCATAGTTACCGCCAACCGTTGCCGACGGGACACGCGCCACCACCGAGCCGCCGAGGATGAAGAGCAAGAGACTTGAGTCCAGCGTTAGCCCATTGATCGCCACTGAATCAAGCGACACATCGTAGCAGGTGCGGGTGCGTGGCTGCCCCACAAGTCCGTTGACTGAGTTGTCGAGATAGACCGAGGCATCTTCTCCTTCGTCAAACTCAAAGTTAAGCTGTGCCGCCGACTGAGAGTAAAGCGCCTGCGCTGCGCTGGCACTCAGCACGGTTGTGTAGAAGCGGACATCATCGAGATAGCCATTGAGCGGGTCGGTGGTGTCGGCGTCAGCCCCGATGCTGTTGGGCGCGTAGGCTGTTGTTGTCGGTGTCAGGCTAGTGGCCCCGCTTTGCGCCAGCGAACCGTTGATATAGACCCGCGCCTGACGGTTGCTGGGGTTGTAGGTGGCGACGAGGTGCGTCCATTCATTTTCGGGGATGGTGAAGTTGAGAATCAGTTCGTCCCCTTGGTCATTGCTGTTTTCAAAGACGACGCGGAAACGATTTACGTCTAGCTCAATGCCGATTTGTGAGCCATAGGGGTTGACGGTGGTGGCAATGGTGCCGCGATCTGCCTTGACCCAGGCAGCCATCGTCTGAATGGCCGAGCCGTTGCCATTGGGTCGGAGATAATCGTTGACGCCATCAAAGCGAACGGCACGCCCAACCTGACCGCGCAAG
Organism: Ardenticatenaceae bacterium; assembly: GCA_020634215.1. Lineage (GTDB taxonomy): Bacteria > Chloroflexota > Anaerolineae > Promineifilales > Promineifilaceae > JACKCD01. The sequence goes on from JACKCD010000061.1 coordinate 17,709, forward strand.
CCGCTGGTGGGACAGTTGTCGCCGGAGCAACTCCAATCTTCGATAAGGTTGGGGCTGACGTTGAGGAAGGTGGAGGAATTGGGCACCTCTTCAAACGGTAGGAAGTAGTTGAGATTGGCGGCGTTGCCATCAACGATGGGGTAGCTCAAGACGGATTGCAGTTGCAGCGCGGCTTCGATTTCCTCTTCGATGAGGTGGAAGCTGTTGCCTACATTGGCGTCAACGGTAGCCGTGCCTTGGACGGTGACGCTGCTGAGGGCGGGCAGGTTGAAGAGGATAAAGTCGTCGTCAAAGCCGATGGGAGGATAGGGGGCGGACATGAGGGCATCCACGGCGGTGTAGAAGGTGCCGTCCACGGTGGCGGTGGGGTAGATGACGAGTTCGTCAAGCCAGCCGTTGAAGTAGCTACCGCTGCTATCACGGCCGATTTCGATGTCGAGCAATCCTGCTGCGTGGCCTGTTTCGGTGGCCGTTGTTACATCTGTTCCGTCTACGGTGAGGGTTAAACGGCCGTTTTCCAGCGTGACCACCACAAAATGCCACTGGTTGTCTTTGTAGGTGCTGCTGCTGGTTACGTCTACGGTGGGGCTGGCTAGGGTGGGGAAGTTGTGGGTGAAGCGAACGTGGCCTGACGCATCGAGATCGAGATGGACAGCTTTACGGCCGTTTCCTTGATCCAAGGCTGTCAAGATCGTTTGGCTGGTCGCCGCCGACGTTTTGAACCAGGCGGCAATGGTGTAGTCGCCCGTGGCAAAGTCGAGTGGGTCTTGCGTTAGATAATCTTCTGTGCCATCAAAACGTGCACCGTCGCCAAATTTGCCGGTAACGACGGTGGGGCAAGCCAGCGCATCGCTGCAGCGAGCCACCACGCCACCGCTTTGGCTGTTGATATAGCCAACGTCGGTTGATTCAAAATCAAAGGTGTAGTTGCCAATGCCGATGTCGAACTGGTCAATGACCCCATCGAAGCCACCTGTGCCGGTGACACTGCGCCCAATACGGCCGTTTCCCATGCGCGACTGTTCCGCGTGGCAATTGACAGCCCCGCCGCCTGCGGCACACCAGCTTGTTGAGCGCACACCCACACCATCAAAATAAATGTCAATGGCGTATTCTCGAATACCCTGATCGTTGACATCATGGATGAGGACGCGCACCTCTGTCCATTGGTTGAGCGGCAGAGAATCGTTAAACGTGGAAACATTGCTTGCCCCAGCACGGGCTACAACGAGTTGACCCGCGTCGTTGATGTAGAGATCAAGGGTGTCGTCGGCGGGGCTGCTGGAGTCGAAGAGATAGGCGACGTTGCCCGCTGTCGGCCAGGCGTGGGGATAGACGGAGAAGGTCATATCAATGGTGTCGCCATGATAAAATTCGCCAGCAACCTGCAAATAGTCGTCGCTGCCGTCAAATTCAAGGGCGTAGCCGCTGACGTTGGGGGTGGTGACAAGCGTGGGGCAGGTGGCCGTGCTTTGGCAAACGGCGTGGTCAGACTGCTTCTGGTGGTCAAGGAAGTAGGTTTTGTCGTATTCGATGGAGACTTCGTTGAATTCCAACAGGAAAAACGGCCGTTTTGGTGATGAACCCGTATAGTCAAACCAGTAATTGCCCTGATACACCTGCTGACTCAGTTCTTTGCTGTTGGTGTCTGTGGGGGAGCGCAGCCGAACGCCATAATAGACAAATTCGTCAATGCTGCCGGGGAAACCGCCATCCCCCGCGTAGTTATTGCCAAGGCGGCTGGGGCTGATGATGGTTTTGGGAGCGGCCGTCCACGTGTTCAGCGCATCTTGATCCTGATTGTCGGCCGGATTGACATAGAGGCGACCGCCGCCACTGGTGCCAAGATAGCCAAAGAAATGCCACTTGCCCAAATTGCTGCCCGTAAAGGTGAAGGTGGAGACAACCTGACCACCGCCAGCCGCATCAAGGACAAGATGGCCGCTGCTGTTGACATAAATATCCAACGCCCCGTCAGCCGTGCTTTCCGTATCCAAAACGTAGACATTTTTGCTTGGCGTGGCGTCGAGCTTGAGCCAAAAGCCAAGGGTGAATTCCTGAATGTTGTCGCCAAGCGGGGGCATGAGCAAATAGTCATTGACGCCGTCAAAGGCGACCCCAGAACCGATGGCTCCGTCTACACCGGCCAGCGGGCAGCTTATATTGCTGAGACAGGTAGCCGAATTGCTTTGCCCCACCCGATCTATGAAGGTGGACTCTTTTTCCTCCCCCTCAAAACCGAGAACGAGATCGGGAGCGCCGATAACGGGGTCGATATAGCGAGATCGACCGCTCAAAAGGCCATCGGCTGGCTGTGAGGGGTGGGTGCTGGTGGCGGTCGCTTCGTAGGTCAGCTTGGCACCGGGGGCGACGAGGAGATCGTTGACGGCAAAACGGCCGTTATACAATCGCCCAATCTCCGTTGCCGACAGCGCCCCTTCAAACAGCATTACTTGATCCAGCTTGCCGTTGAGGGCAAATTCCAGGGGGCTGCTAAAATAATAGCCCAAATCGAGATTACCACTGCCTTGATACGGCTGCAGCGTTACCCGCGAATCTTGCAAAACGCCATTGGCATACACAGCCAGCGTGTTGGTTTTGGCATCAAAGGTACAGGCCCAATGCACCCATTGGTTGGGGGCAAAGGTGTTGCTGGACTGTACCGCGTCGACATTGCCCAGATCACAAACAATCGTGTTGTCGTTTAAAAAGGCAACGCTGAAATGTTTATACTGCACGCCGCCACTATGCTGGGCGAGCCAGTCAACGTTGCTGCCATCGCGCCAAACCCAGCCAGCAATGGTGAACGATTTGCCGTCGAGGTCAACATTGGGAACGCGAATACGGTCGTTGACCCCGTCAAAGTCAACGGCTTGACCGTTATGACCCGCTACGCCAGCGATTGGACAACGGCCGTTTCCGGCATCACACGTCCCAACCTCCCCGCTATCGGCTGCATCAGCAAACCAACTGTTGCCCGCAGGCTCATCAAATTCAAACAACATCCGCGCCGCATTTGCCTCATTCACCACCATTTTGTCAAAGGTAATGAGGTTGTTGATAATGGACGGATCCGTTGGTGTCCACGGGTTAAAGCCAAAAACAAACTCCTCCAGGTCGTTGAGCGTATCGCCATCGGCATCAGCCACGTTCGGGTCAGACCAGATGCGGGTAGTGTCGTTGTTGTCGTTGTAGACCACCAGCCAGCCGAGAATCGTCTCTGTGTAGTCGTCCAGCCCGTCACCATCGCTGTCGGCACTCAGGATGTTGGTGTTGTATTCCAGTTCCAACGGGTCGCTGAGTCCGTCGTTGTCGCTGTCGGCTGACTGTGGATTCGAGCCAATATCTAGCTCAAAGGCATCCCACAAACCGTCGCCATCGCTGTCGGTTTTGCTATCGTTGGGGTCAGCCCCGCCCGCCCCTTTGCTCAACAGGCCGTCGTTGTCGCTGTCCATTTGCGTGGGGAAGCTCATTGTGCCGCCCAACGCCCAAGTCAGATCCATAAAGGTATCAATCGTTGCTGGCAACACGTCATAAACCTGATATTCTCCCAGATGGAAATGGTTGGTTGTTTTAATGTCGTACCACGTGCAGTCCACGTCAATGTAGTAACTGCCAAAGGTCGTATAAATTGGGATTTGCCAGCACCCTTCATAGGGAATGACAAGCCCCTCGTTGAGGTAGACCCGCCCCGTCATGTCGCGGTTAATGCCGGGACCGGGGAAGGCAATGGCATCGGCGTTGACCACAGATTGCGTTGTCTCAATGTATTTACCACTGGTAGACCATTCGCCGCGCATATCGTTTTGCCCCAAGCCGCTGGCGTTGTCGGTCTCGGCATCATCCAGCAGATAGCGCACGGTGGCTCGTTTGGCATCGTCGGTGCGGCTACCGCCGTCAAATTTGGTGGTGACGTCCATGCTAATGAAGATGGCATTCCCCTGGGCAAAACCATCCTCAACCGTTTCCAGTTCGACCCCCGTAAACTCAAAATTGAGCCGCTCGGGGTCATCGAGGTTATGCAGGACATACTCTACGTCATAGATTTCGTTGGCAAGCCAATTGGTAATCCATTCAATGACCCCTGTTTTGCCCGCCAGTGCCAAAATCGCGTCCACGATAAAGAGCAAGAGGAGAATGATGCTGGCGACAAGGCCAAAGACAATTTCGAGGATAAAGAGAACGATAATGATGATCGTTTGGGCAATGGCTTGGGCGAGGGCGATGTTGAACTCAATGGTGCCAGGTTTGATGTCACCTGCGGCCCAGGAGTAGAGGAAAAAGCCCCAGGCCACGACGATGGCGATGACCAACCCGATGGTGCCAATGGCGCGTGATGATTTGGCGAGGCCAGCGACAAGCGACATCGCCAGTTTGGGAGCCACCGCCGCTAATTGTGCCAGCTTGACTAGGGAATGGATGATGCTCACCAGCCAGGACGACAGCACAATGATGGTGCTGACGTTGAGAATGATGGTAGCGGCCTGCGTGATGGCCTCGTCACCGCTAAAGTAACCAATGGCAAAGAGAACCATGCCCAGCGCCATAAACGTCACAGCAAAGACGGTGAGGCCATTGGTGAAGTTGGCAATGCGGCTGCTTTTCATCCCGCGTGAAAATTGGAGAGTGTAGAAGCTGTAGTTGTGGGAGAAGGCGTATTTGAGCTGCTTGAAGAAGTTGGTTGAGGTGAGATAGGTGGTGATGGCGGCGTTGAGAACGGCCGTTAATATCGAAAACGTGACAAAAGCCGCCCCCGTAAAGGTCGTTGGCGGCCAGCTTGGATCAAAATTGTTTTCGGGAACCTGCGGCGACTCCACCCAGACGAGTTCCGCGTCCTGCTCCACCACCGACACCTGCCCGTTGTACAGCGCGGCGTAGTAAATTTGCGCCATCAGGCGGCGACCCCCCGCCTCGTCAATGTCGTCTTGGCTGTTGGAAACGGCCGTAAAATAATCGTCAAGCCGCAACTGTCCATCTAGAAATTCCAGATAGCTGTCGAGTGTGTACGTTTTCCAATCCGTTTGCACCGAACTGTCAGCATCATAATAAGAAGCCCAGCTCATCGCCGCCATGACCGTTTCCACCGAGTTGGCAAAATCGAGGGAGAGGCTGCTGTTGCTGATGGTGCTGTCGTCCAGGTTGCGCGAGCGGCGCGTTTTCTCCTGCAAAAAGAGCAGCGTGGGGTCAGTGGCAACTCCCGCAAAATGGGCATCGAGCAGCGACTTAGTCTCGGTCATCATAATCTGGGTCATAAACCCTTCATGGTCATAGCTAAAAGTGCTGCCCTCGATATAGCTGGTGTTGGTTGACCAGCTATCAAGCTGGCTGAGTACGTTGTCAACGCGCACGTCGCGCACGCCGTCTTGCCCAGCGGCGGCGCAGCTATCCTGGTTGATTACGGCGCAGTCGCGGCCGCGCATGAAGGTATTGCTGAGGAACCAGCTTGCCGCCCAAAGCTGCTGGTCAAGGTCAAGGTTGTCGTCTTGGGCGGGGTCTTCATACAAAATGCCCACGTCCAGGCCGCGATCTTCCACCACTTCCAGGCCGGCCAAATGCCAGTCATCGTCGTAAATGTGGATGACGCTCATTTGCTCAACCCGCTCGTTGGCTTCGCATTCGGGGTTGTCTTGGGGGCAGGCATCGGTGAGCATTTGCACCATCCAGATAAGGCGCAGCGTTTGGGCACTCCCCCAGTTGACAAGATCATTGCTGCCCTGGGTCGGCCAATAAAGCATTTTGCCAGCGAAGGCAACATTGCTGCCGCCATCGCCGCTGCTTTGCGGGGTCAGCGGCACGTAGGTGACGAGATCGCCGGAGTTGGCATCCACGTCTTGCACGGTGATGCTGTAGGGGTCTAGTTTGGTGGTGTCGAGCCAGTCGGAAACGGCCGTTCCCTGCACGCGGCTGCTCGGCTGCCCACTTTTCACCGGCAAATTGGCATAATGGCCGCTTTGCCAGGGCATCGTAATTTCCAGCATCGGGATGACGCGCACATCGCCAAAGGTTGCATTATCGGCCGTGCTGCGGCTGTCGGTGTCGCTGGTGTCGGCCCAATTGGTGTCCAGCACGCGCTGCACCTGCCCTTTGTCATCGTTGCTCGGCCAATCAATGACCTGCCCAAAATAGGTGATGTTGTTGGGGTTGGTGGGGCGCATTTGCACGTTGAGAAAGACGGGTTCACCCACTTTGAGGTTGCTGAGGGTGAGGCTAAACGGATTGTCGCGGTTAAAGGTGTCGCTGGCAACGGTAAAGGGGGAGTAATCCACGTCATCGGCAACGCCGTCGCCGTCGTTGTCGTCGTCAAAAATATCGGGGTCGCCATCGCCGTCGCTGTCGGGGCAGGCGGAGCCGGGGTTGTAGCTGGCACTCAGCAATGACCAGGCGGGACATTCGGCTCCGTCGGGCAGTCCATCTTTGTTGCTGTCCAGCGCGTAGGGGTCGAGATACCAATCCACGCCGCTGCTGTCGGTGTAGCCTTCAACCTCAACCTTGTCCTCAATCCCATCGCCGTCGGTGTCGGCCAAAATCGGCACGGTGCCAAGCTGGTTGACTTCCTGGCCGTCGGTGAGGCCGTCGCCATCGCTGTCGGTAGAATCGGCCACGCCGGTGCAGCGAACATCAGCCAGCCCCGTTTGCGGGCAGCTTTTCCAGACCAGTTCGTCGGCATCGCTAAGGCCGTCGCCGTCGGTGTCGGTGGTGGTGAGGTCGGCATCGGTGGGGGATTGGAGATTGGAGATCGGAGATTGGAGATTAGAGACTGGAGATTGGGTTGAGTTGGCTGCCGGTTGGGTCAACTGATGCGTATTGGGCTGGGCAGCAGGGGGGGTGTTGGGTAGCCAAGTGGAGGTGTTGGCGGCTTCCTGAGCCTTGTTCTGTTCCTCCGCTTTTTGAGCATCGGCTTCGCTGGCGACCTGCCGCTCGTGCTGGCGTTCGCTGAAAGCATGAACTTCCTGGGCACGCAGCAGGGGTGTGGCAAGCATGGAGGTGATCAGAAAGCTGACCAGGAGGATGTGAAACAGCTTAGTGCGGTAATTGAGGAAGGCAATAAAAAGGATGAGCAGGGCGATGAGGGTGATGTTGATGGTTTGGGCAGTGGTGATCCAATCCTGGCTAGTAGCGGGGAGCTGCTTGCCAACCCAGACGGCGGGGTTTTGCAGCAGGGTTGTTTGCTGGGTGGCAATACGGTCGGTGTCGAAGTTGGCGAAGGTGCTTTGAATAACGGCCGTTATTCGATCCCCATTGGGCAAATCCGGCAGCGCCACATCCATCTGCAGCTCGCGAGGCAGCCCCGTCGCATCCAGCCAGATTTCCCCCTGCCCCGTCATTGTGCGGTACGCCTTTGGCGTTTCCAGGGAGATACCTACAGGCAGTTCTCCCTGTTTCTGCATCGTTGCTTCCATCTGCTGCCGCAAATAGTCGGCAAAAGGTGCCCCGTCAAAATCAAAGGTGTAGCGAGTGAGGGTAATGGTCGGCGCGTTGTCAAAGCTGCGCGTCATCGTCTCCCCCTGCGCCACGTTGGTAGCACCCGCCAAAAAGCCCAGTGGGTCGCCGCCGGGGGCAAACACATCGGAGAAATTATCTACTTCCTGCCATTCCCCCGCGCCAACGCGACCATAGGCAGTTGTGCCTTCGACGCGCATCGCCAGTGCGTTGCCCGATTCAGGGCCACCGGAACGCCAGAGGGTCATTTCCAGCGTCTCGGCCGGCTCGTTGACCTGCCCTTCGATAAAGAGCTGATCGGCAACAGGCTCTTTGCCGGCGTTTTTCAGGCTGGGGGCAAAGTGGCGCGTTTGCTCATAGCTGGCGCGAAAATCGTAAACGCCGCTGTCTTTGGTGGCCTGCCATGCTTGCTGGATGGTTTGGGCAGCACTCTCTGGCAAGTCTGTTTCAGCAGCGACAACGAATCGTTGCCCAACAAGGGCAATAAGAAAGGTTACAATGAGTGTAAAAACTGAAAGGTGAAGGTGTTTTGGAATCATGGCTTGTCCCTTTTGCTAGTTATAGCTAGCTTGGTTAGCCCATTATACCAGGGCAACGTTACGTCAACGTTACGCGGGAGATAAACTGGCTATGGGGGGAGTGTGAGCAAGCCACACGCTTCAGGTGCTGATCAACTGCTTTGCCAGAACCTCACTGTCTGGCTGTACTTTTTACCTGCGCCACCTGCTGCAAAATCGAAGCTGCCCCCTCGCGGGCATATTTGGCCTGCGTCCCCAGCATCGCCGCCAGCTCCTGAATACGGGCGCGTTCGTCAAGGTTGGAAACGGCCGTTGCTGTCCGCCCCTCACTCACCCGCTTGCTCACATGAAAATGCACGTCGCCATACCCCGCCAACTGCGGCAAATGCGTCACCACAATCACCTGATGCTGGGCAATGGCCGACAACCCCCAAAGCTTGCGCCCCACCACATCCCCTACGCGCCCACCAATCCCCTGGTCAATTTCATCAAAAATCAGCGTCGGCGTAGAATCCACCTGCGCCAACGCTGTTTTTAGCGCCAGCATGAGCCGCGCCGTTTCGCCACCACTGGCAACCTTCGCCATCGGCTTTAGCGGCTCGCCGGGGTTGGCCGACATCAAAAATTGCACTTGGTCAAAACCAGTTTGGTCAAACTTCAGCCGCTCTTGCCCGACCCCCGTCTGCACGGGGGCCCCGTCAGCCACCGCCTCAGTCTCGAATTCCACGCTGAAGCGGGCACCAACCATGCTCAAATCGGCCAATTCGCGCTCAACGGCCGTTCCCAACCGCCCCGCCGCCTCCTTCCGCTTATCAGACAGCACCAGCGCCAGCTTGCCAATCCGCCGCAAATATTGCTCCTGCTCCTTTTGCAGGGCTTCAATCCGCTCCTCGCTGTGGGTAATTTTGTCTAGCTCGGCTTCGGCTTTAACGGCCGTTGCCAAAATCGCGGCAATATCATTGCCATACTTCCGCTTTAGCCGGTTAATTACCTCCAGTCGCTCCTCCACCTCATTCAACCGCTGCGGGTTAAACTCAAGCTGCTCCCGATAATCGGCCACATCTGCTGCCAAATCACTGAATTGCGACGACAGCCCTTGCAGCGTGGTCAGCATCTCTGTCTTAGTTTCATCCAGCCGCACCAGGTGCATCAACGCCCGTTCCGCCTGGCTCAACAGTTCAGTCACCGACGCTGAATCATCATCTACGCCGCTCAACAGCACTCCCGCCTCTAAGGCGTATTTGGCTAATTGTTCCGCATTCGCCAGCCGCGTCCGCTCCGTCCGCAGCTCTTCCTCTTCATCTGGCTGCAAATTGGCGGCACGGATTTCCTCAATTTGGAAGCGGAGCATATCCATGCGCTGCGCCAGCATCCGTTCGTCCTGGCGCAGGCTGGCTAGTTCACGGCGAATGGCGTTGAGGGCGGTCACTTCCTTGGCAACGGCCGTTCTGTCCCCATCCACCCGTGCATAGGCATCCAGCACCGGCAAATGGGCACTGGGCTTGAGCAGCGACAAATGCTCCCCCTGCCCGTGAATGTCAATCAGCGGCTCGGCCACTTCGCGCAGCACCGACAGGCTGACAGCACGGCCATTGACGCGGCAAATATTACGGCCGTTCATCCGCAGTTCGCGGGTCAGCAAAATGGCGTCGCTTTCGTCCTCGTCTTCTAATCCCTGGGCTTCGAGGATGGGCAAAACGGCCGTTTTTGTCCCCCCATCCAGCGCAAACATCGCCTCCACATACGCCTCATCACACCCTGCCCGCACCAGGCTAGTATCCGCCCGCCCCCCCAAAATCAGCATCACCGCATCCAAAATAATGGACTTCCCCGCCCCGGTTTCCCCGGTCAACACGTTAAACCCCGCGTCAAACCGCAGCCGCAGCTCATCAATAATTGCCAAATTGCGTATGAACAGTTCGTTTAGCATAATGCCTAACCTGGACAAGCCAGAATCAAGAAGTCTCACGCAAAGGCGCAAAGACGCAAAGAGTTTGTCCTTCGCGTCTTTGCGCCTTTGCGTGCTAAAGTTTCTTTATTTGCGTTCAAAAATCTCATCGTTAAGGTTGCAGAAATTTTATTTCATTTGGTAGAAAGCCGCACCCGTGGCGACAAACAGATAAATACCCGGCATCAGCAGCCCAATAAGGCCACGGGCACCACCAAAAAAGGCGGCCAACAGCGGCAGCAATAAAAATGGCAGTGCTCCCAAGATAACCATTGCCGCCACGGTGTGGGGCAAGTAACGCCCGCGCCGCCCACCAATGGCCCGCTTTGCCAGCCGCCCAATAAAGCTGCCAACGGCACCGCTAACGGCAAAAATAATGAAAAAGAGTAGAAAACCACCCAGCCCTCCAAGCTGTACTACCAAAAAACCGGCCAGCAGGCTGAGGGGCAACGCTACGGCCGGGGCAACCAGATAGTCACTGGGTTTGGCGTTGAAGAAAATATCTTCGGCTTCGCGCTGGCAAACGGGGCAGATGTAGCCGACCGGGGTTTTGTGGGTGCATTCAATGCAAATAGGGCGGTTGCAGTTGTAGCAGCGCAGCGAGGTTTCACGGTCGGGGTGCCGGTAGCAGACGAGGTCGTAGGTTTCTTCTGCTACAACGGGTTCATTGTCGGGGGAAAAAACGGCCGTTTTTTCCGCCTCCTCTATGACTGACAGTGAGAAAGAAGCAATGGGTTGGGGAGAAACGGCCGTTTCTCCTGCCTCCTGCGCCAACCCCTCAGCCGCTTCCTTGTTGTCCGGCTCCAACGCCAGCACCCGCTCATACGCCGCCCGCCTCTCCGCCTCCGACCCCGCCACCTGCGCCAATCCCAGCCATGCCGCCGCCGCTTCCGGTGCTTCGGCCAAAATTTCCTGGTAAAGCTGTTCGGCTGCCGCCCGCTTACCCGCCTCTGCCACCCGATCCGCCTGCCGCAGCAGCGTCCGCAGCCGTACTTCACTCATCGTCATAAGCTCAAAACCTCAGATTTATCTCACCACTATCCGCGTTCTTCCGTGTTCGTCCGCGTCCTATTTGTTCCCCATCCATCTACCCAGATCGAGGGGTATGATACCCCAACCGCCGCATCAGGCGACGGTAAAAATAGCCGGAGCTTTCAACGCGGGCAAATGAGCAGACGTGGGGATGTTTTTTGATGGCAATCTCGTCGCCATCCAAAAGCTGTACGCCGCTTTGTCCGTCGGCCGTCAGCATGGCCTCATGATCCATATGGATCACAATGCTGATTTCGGCCTCCTCATGCAGCACCAACGCCCGATCCAGGCTGAGGTGGGCGGCGACGGGGACGACGACAAAGTTTTGCAGTTGTGGCGGCAGTAGCGGCCCGCCGGCCGCCATCGAATATGCCGTTGAACCAGTCGGGGTTGCCACAATCAAGGCATCGGCAGTATAGACGGTCACGAGGTCGCCATCTACGTAGAGATGAAGCCGCAGCACCCGCGCCTGCTGGCCGCGCCCCACCACCACATCGTTAAGGGCGGCAAAGCTTTCGTGCAAACGGCCGTTTCGCCGCAAATCCGCCTGAATCATCAACCGACGCTCAATCCAGAAACGGCCGTTTAACACCTTCTCCAGCTTCTCCGGCCAATCCGTCACCTGCGCCTCGCTCAAAAAACCCACCCGACCCAGATTAATGCCCAAAATCGGCACATCACACGACAGCGACAAATGCGCCGTCTTCAGCGTCGAGCCATCCCCCCCCAGCACCACCAGCAGCGACGACCCCAACAGGTGGTCTTGCACCACCTCATCCGCATCCGTCGGCGCAACCCAGCCCGCCACGCCCCGCGCCGCCAGCCACGCCAAAATCTCCTCACTCAGCGGTAGGGCTTGCTCAACTTTCGGATGATAAAGAATCCCTACTTTGTCCATGCTTATCGGTGAACAGTAATCGGTAAACAGTAAACGGTAATCAGTAACCAGTAATCGGTCAAACTAGGCTACTGATAACTGATAACCGATAACTGATTACTGTAAGAGCCACGCCACCAACTCATCTGCTGCCATCGTCACCTGCTCCCCGCCCAGCAACGGACGAACCGTTACCTGATTTTTCGCCACCTCTTCCTCGCCTAAAATCAGAACGTAGTGGATGCCAGCGCGGTTGGCTTCGCGCATTTGGCTTTTCATGCTGCGCCGCTCGCGGGCAAACGCCAGCCGGGTGGCGATGCCCACCTCACGAAGAGAAAAGGCCAATTCAACAGCACGCTGTTTGGTGACACCGCCAAAGTGCGCCACCATCACTTGCGGCAGGGCGGGGGCTGGCGGCACAACGCCCTGCTCTTTCATGCCCAAAATGATGCGCTCGATGCCGCTGCCAAAACCGACCCCGGGAACGGCCGTTCCCCCAATCGCCTCCGACAACCCATCATACCGCCCGCCGCCACAAACGGCCGCTTGCGCCCCAATCCCCTGCGCCCATACCTCAAACACCGTTTTGACGTAATAATCCAGCCCGCGCACCAGCCGGAAATTCACCGAGTACGGTTGGTTCAATGCTTCCAGCAGCCCGCGCAGCTCGGCAAAATGGTCGGCACAGTCGGCGCACAAATTGTCGGCAATGTGGGGCGCACCCGCCAGCAGCGCGTCCATCCCCGGCTCCTTGCTGTCCAGCACCCGCAGCGCGTTGCGCCGCAGCCGCTCCTGGTCCACCGGGGCCAATTTGTCGCTGTGTTCGGCCAAATACGCCTTCAGCTTTTCAATGTAGCCAGGGCGGCAAACGGGGCAACCAGTGCTGTTAAGCTGGAAGGTTAGCCCCTGATACCCCAGCGAACGGTAGACGTTCATCGCCAACATCATCACTTCCAAATCGGCGGCGGGGTCGGTTTCGCCCAAGATTTCGGCGTTAAATTGGCTGTGCTGGCGGTATCGGCCGGCTTGCGGCCGTTCGCGGCGGAAATTTGGCCCCAAAATAAACAGCTTCACCGGCTGCGGCCAGCTTGCCATGCCGTTTTGCAAATAGGCTCGCATAAACCCGGCGGTAAATTCCGGCCGCAGGGTAATGGAAGAACCATCTTCTTCCTCGATGGTATACATCTCTTTTTGCACAAAGACATCGGAAGCGGTTCCCACGCCTCGCGCATACAGTTCGGTATATTCAATGATGGGCAGGTCAATGCGCTCAAAGCCATACTGGTTTGCCAGCCGGTTTGCCGTCGTCATCACCATGTCCCAATAGCGCCAATCCTCAGGCAGCACATCTTGCATACCTGTCACACGTTGAATTGATGACACAAATGCCTCCCAAATGGTGGCTTGTCAGGCCAAGTCTATTAATGAAACCTTGTCGCAATACAGGTGTCATACCCGCGTAGGCGGGTACCCATTTTGGGCATCAGCATGGATTCCCGCCTGCGCGGGAATGACAACCCTTTTTGTAACGCTTACAGGAAAACCTGTATAGTTATGAAACTTTATTATAACGGTTCTTGGGCAGATAACGTAGGCAAAAACAAAGGTTGGGTATAGTGATTAGGCAAGCCGTTCGTAGCATTGGCGGTTGACGCTGCATTTACTGCATTTGGCCCAGTCGTTGTGGCTGCGGGCAACGTCGTTGGCGCTCATGTCCTGGCGCATCTCGGCCAGCAAATCGAGTAAATCGTCTTCCAGTTCGTCGGTGTAGTCAATGGCAAAGGCTTTGTCGCGGTATTGCAGGATGCCATAAACGGGTCGTACCCCGTAATTGGCCTCGACCAGAAAGCAGTAGGCCGCTAGTTGCAGCACGTGGGAATCCCAGGGAACATCTGGCGCACGGCCGGATTTTAGCTCGACGGGCACAATCATGCCGTCGGCCTCTTCAACCAGATAGTCGGGTTTGCCCACCAACCGCACGTCGGGGGCGGTGAGGGTGTCGTTGTTGGGGAACCAGGTGCCGGTGTCGGTGTAGATAATGTTGCCCGGTGGCAACCCGGCCTCATCCTGCTCCTGGTTGGCGGACAGCCACAGCCAGCCGGCCAACACCAGCATAAATAGCACAAATAGCAGGGGAAACGCACTCCAGAACATGGTTTGGCAAAACGGCCGTTAATTACAGCCAATAATTCATCACTTGAAACACCACAAAGGTGACCACACAAAAGAGAACGCCATAAGCCAGCCGCCGCTTCCAGATGATTTGCTGGACTAAACGGCCGTTTTTCTCATGATACCGTGTCCCAGCCTCCAACTCGCGCACATTTTGCGGCTGCGCCCCACGCGCCCGCTTCAGCCACCAGGCGCGATGGCAATAGAGATAGTCGGTAATTTCGCTTGCGCGAACCCAATGATAGCTCATGCGTTCTAATTTAGCGCGTTGGCAGAAGACTGTCAAGGGGTGTTTGTGAAGAAGGCGGGAAGGTGGGAGGGCAAAATTATTTGACGTGGTGCGTGGTGCGTGCCAATACGCACCACGCACCACACCCTGCCAGCGGCATGGAATGGGGATGCGGCGTTGGCAGAGTTGGGTGTGATGGGCAAAACGGCCGTTTCTTCCCCCCACTTCCACGACACCGCCACCGTCCTCCTCCTCACCACCGCCATCAGTATCGCCTCCCAGGTCGTCGCCTCCCAGCTTTACGACCTCATCAAAAGCAAAACCAGCAAACAGCCAGAGGTCATCGAAATCAGGCAATAGCAGCAGCAAAATCCATTCACCTGGCGTAGATTCTCTCAAAAAAGTCAAGGGCTAAATAAATTTTGGTGCGGCTTTGGCCGGGTCAAAATCAGTTTTACTCCTAAAGACAGCCCAAGCCCAAACAAGAATCTTGCGTGCGGCGGCGACCAAAGCCAAACGTTTGGCTTTGCCACGACCGACAAGACGCTGATAAAAAGCACGTAAAGGATTATCACCACGAACACCACCGAGGGCACCCATGTAAAGCTTTTGCCGAGGCACACTCGCTCCCATTTTGGAAATCGTCGGACGTTTGAAAACCGTGCGACCACTTTCAAACGGTTGCGGGTCTAAACCAACAAAGGCCACCAGTTGTTTGGCCGTGCCTGCGCCCTCTGTCTGCGATGACCAAACAGAAAGCAAGGCAATCAGGTGGTTGACCAGAATGGGGCCAACACCAGGAATGGTCAGCAAGCGCCGCTTGGTAGCTTGAAGGGCATCATCGGCGGCAAGCAACTTGTTGATGGCGGTAGCGATAGCGGCTAATTGAGCTTCAAGCACCGCAATGACTTGGTTGAGGCTGTTGGTAACAGCTTCATGGGAACGTGGTCGCTGTTGGTACTGCTGGAGACGGTTGCGCTCGCTGCGAAGCAGTTGTTGCAGGTCAACTTGGCGAGCAACGAGGTCATTGAGGTGTTGAATGTTTTCCGGCACCGGTTGGTAACAAGGTGGATTCTTCTCCGTACCATATTGAGCTAGCATACATGGGTCTTGGCGGTCATTTTTCACCCGCCAGCCAGACCCCTTGGCCCAATCCTTAACAACTTTGGGATTGGGTCGGCTGACCTGCCACCCTTGTTCCTGGGCATAGAAAACCAGCCCCATTTCGTACCCGCCTGTTGGTTCGAGGATGAGTTTGATCTCCTCATCTGCCTGTGAGCGAGGCAGAATGCTTTGTTTGAATTGTGCAAACCCATCAGGGTCATTGCTGTACTGACCAAGGTAGGTACCTTTTTTATCCAACCAAAAACCAACGTCAAATTTAGCTTGGGCTATATCGACACCAATGATTAACATCTTATGTCTCCTCTATGGATAATGCCTGAGGTGCCCTTAGGCTTCCTAGTATTCAAGCTCGTGGCTTTTGATTCTCTACGCTGTCTCAGGCAGTCTGAACCTGTCTACCTTCAGTTTGTCTGCTTGGGGCAGATGTACGGTTTGTGAGACAATCTTAGCAGATAAATGAGAAGACCTATCTACGGAACAAGCTCTTGGCTTTGGGGCGGGAACGGTCTTTCTTTTCTTCTATGATACTAGGGGCGGGATGACCGGGGTTGACGCTGGCAACGCCACTGGCTTTGTCTCCCGGTCGTCTCGCCCTTCCCTTTCTCCCTGCGCCGTCAATGGCACAGGCCAGGGCGAGACGGTGCGGAGAAAGCACCTATGTTACCCTCAAAGCCTATCCGCACCATCCCGCCCCTACGCGAGGTGAATGA
>JACKCD010000062.1 GCA_020634215.1 Ardenticatenaceae bacterium
TAACCCAGCACTTCATTGGCTCTGTCACGGTGGCCGTTGGCCTGCAAAACGTGGTAACAGGTAAGATACAGTCGGGGCAATTCATGGACGCTGTCGGGTATGGCCTGCGTCAATTCCGCCAACACCATTTCCACCAGCACCAAGGCTTGCTCCCACGCTTCCTGCGCCCCCAAAATCCGCGCCAACCCGCCCTGGCATTCCAAAACGGTGGCATCATTCCCGGCTTCGCTGGCTTGCTGAATGGCAATGGCTTCCTCATAAACGGCCGTTGCTTCCCCCAACCGCCCCAACCCCACCAACACATGCCCCCGAATCTTCAACGTATTACTCACCGCCACCTCATGACGAATCTCCTGCGCCAGCCCCAACGCCTCATCCACCAACCGCAATGCCGTCACATTCTCCCCCATCTGGTGGTACAAAAACGCCAAATTTAGCAACGAATCCCCCACACTCATCTGCATTCCCATCTGCTGCCGCAGCACCAACGCCCGCTCATGATACTGCCGCCCCGCCTCATACGCCCCCAAATCCATCGCCACAAACCCCAAATTGTTATAAATCCGCGCCTCTTGCACCACATCCCCCAGCTCCAGCGCAATTTGCAGCGAATCAACCATCGTCGCCTGCGCCCGCTCCAAATCCCCACGCTTGGCCGCCAAATTTGCCAAATTGCTCAGACAAACCGCCTCCGCCCGCCGGAAGCCAATTTGCCGCCCCAACTGCAAACCAAGATTGTAAAATGTCTCCGCCGCTTCGTACTGGCTTAACGCCACCAACGACACCCCCAAATTGTTAGCCGTTTTGCACTCCCCCACCAAATCATCAAGCTGGCGAAAGAGAGCAATCGCCTGCTCATAATAAGGAATCGCCGCCTGAATACTCTCCTGTTCATCCAGCACATACCCCATATTCAGCCGCGCATTCGCCTCTACCTGCATCAGCCCGTGCGCCTGTGCCAATGCCAACGCCTGCTCAAGCTGCGCCCATGCCCCCGGCAAGTCAGCCAAATCGGACAAACTGCGCCCATGCTGCAAATGGCCGCGTGCCGTCAACGCTGGCAAAGCCAACGGCTGCGCCATGGCCACCACCTGCTGCGCCAATGCCACCGAACGGCCGAAATTGCCCAACAGCATCTCATAATCGGCCCACCGCAGCCACACCTCCAGTTGCCACAGCGGGTTCGCCACCGCCAACTGTTCCATCTCGGCCAAATCAGCTCCCTGCGCCTCACGCAGCCCCAAATGCCCCTGCACCCCCTCCCGCTGCAACAGCAATTCAAACCGCGTCGCCGATTCCGTCTCGGGTGTAAGCACCAATGCCCGACTGAGATAGGCCAACGCTTCGGCATTGGCAAAACGGCTGGCCGCTTGCTCCCCAGCCAGCCGCGCATAGCGTCGCTCCGGCTCCTCCATCCCGGCGCGGCCATAGTGGTAAAACAGGCTGGCATAGTAGGGGGACAAATCGGCGGCAAAAAGCTGCTCGATGGCCGCCGCCGCCGTTTGGTGCAGCTGACGCAGCCGCTCCTGAAGCTGCATCTCATAGGCGGCATCACGCAGCAGGGCGTGGCGAAAAAGATAGCGCAGTTCGCTGAGTGCCGCCCAAATGGCTTCGGCTTCGGCCAGCCGCACCTTTTCCGCCACCCCGTCCATGCCGCGCAGCATCTGCGACAGCACCTGAATTTCAAATTCACGCCCCAGCACGGCCGCCGTTTGCACCACGTCGCGTACCGATTGCGCTAGTCGGTCAAGCCGAGCAATGAGGATAGCCTGCACGTCGGCAGGCAGCACCGCCGTCTCGCGGCCAAGGTCATAGCCAACGGCCGTTTTTTCCAGCCCCCCCTGTTCCCGCAGATAGAGCAAAATCTGCTCCACAAAAAACGGGTTCCCCTCAGCCCGCGCCTGGAGCATCGCCAGCAGGGCCGGGGCGGGCGTTGCTTGCAAAAAGGTGGCGGCAAGCTGGGAAACGGCCGTTTCCCCCAACGGCTGCAACCGCAAAAGCTGTGGCTCCGGCTCCATCGCCAGCGGCTCACGGCTGGTGAGCAGCAGCAGCAGCGGATAGCCCGCCATGTTTCGCAGCAAAATGGGCAAAAATTGGCGCGAGGTCTCATCCAACCAGTGGGCATCTTCCACCTGCACCACCAGCGGCCGGCGCAAACTCTCCGCCCGCAGCACCGTTTTAAGCGCCCGAAGCTGGTTTTCTTGCCGCCACTGCGGCTCCAGCCGTTCATACAGCGACCCCGGCCAATACAAATCCACCAGACTGCCAAGAAAAGAGCGGGTTCGCGCCAGCTCATTAACCAGCCCTTCATCGGCCGTCGTCGCCATCAGCTGGCGCAGCTTATTCTCAAAATTCGCCTTGTTGGTTGCTTCGCTGGCCGTCAGCGACTGTTCAAAGTAGCGATACAAAAAGTAGCAGAACGGATTAAGCGGCTGGCGCAAAATTTCATCGGTTTGGCAGCGGAACCATTGCACCGTTTGCCCCACCCCGCTTTGCGCCAGGGCATGGACAAGACGGCTTTTGCCCACGCCAGCCTCCCCCACAACCACCGCCGCCCCGCCAAATTGACCGGCTAACAGGGGAGAAACGGCCGTTTGCAGCCACCCCAACTCCACCTCCCGCCCCACCAACGCCCCACCATAAAACGCCGCCACCTGCTCCCGCCGCCGCCCCAGCCGAAAAACCGATTGCGCCGCGCTAAACCCCTTAAAACGCTGCTGCGCTGCCAGCACCACCTCATAGCCAATGGCTCGCTGCGCCACCGCCGCATCCAGCCAAATTTCCCCCCACGGAGCGGCCAGCATCAGCCGCGCCGCCAAATTGACGCTTAACCCATAGCAGGTGTACTCCTCGCGCCGGGGCGACCCGGCAAACCCGGCATACACCAGCCGATAGGTGGCTCCCATTCGCAGCGGCAAGGGGGAAAGGGCGGCCAAATCGAGGGCAAACCCCAGCGCCCGCTCGATGTCGTTTTCGTGGCTGGTGGGTGCGCCCCAAAACAGCAGCAAATTGCACCCTTTGTCGCCAAAATCAAGGCGGCACAGATAGCCGCCGTATTGGTGCAGCAGCGGCAGCAGTTGCCCCATTAACGCCGCCAACGCCGCTGGCTCTGGCTGGTCAATGTTAACAAACAGGGTTAGCACCTGGCGAAATTCGCCGTGCACGTCGGTGGTGAGCAGGTTAGGGGGGTGGAAAAGAACGGCCGTTTCCCCCCCAACCCACCGCATTTCGCCATCATCCTCATTTTTGGGCGGCAGTTGCAGCCCCACCAGCCGCCCAAAGCCATCGGCCAAAGCCACCACCTCACCTACCGATGCCACCGCTTCAGCCGTCGCTGCCGTCAGCGCCACCTCCCCTCCCGCCGCCAAATGCTCCGCCGCCGCACACGCCTCAATCGCTTCACCGCGAAAATAGTAGCTGTGCCGCCCCGCCTCATCCCCAACAATCCCCCAATCCACCGCCCCCAACGCCACGCCCACTGTGGCGGCAAAGGTGAATGTGCCATAGGGTGTGGTCTGTCGCCCAATGCTCGCCATTAGTTGCTGCATTTCCCAGGCGGCGGCGGTGGCTTGCAGGGGGTTGGCGGTGGGAAAAACGGCCGTAAATGCGTCCCCGGCAAACCCAGCCACAAAGCCGCCCCGCGCATAAACGGCTTCAACGAGCGGCGTAAAGATGGCGGCCATGACGTTGGCAAGCGTTTCTGCCCCGGCACGGTCATAGCGCATCAGTTGTTCGGTAACGGCGGTGAAGCCGGAGATGTCTACGAAGAGGGTGGCGGCGGAAAAACGGCCGTTTTTCTCCCCCACCGCCATTTTTTGCAAAATAAAGCGAGGGACAAGGTGATGGTTCATGGGTTTTCGGGAAATAGTAATCAGTAACCAGTTATCAGTGACCGAAAACCGACTGCTGATTACTGGACACGAAGTGGTCGTGGAACGACCTTACCGATTTTTGTCTACAAACCAGTCAATCAAATGGGAGGAAATGCTGAGGCTGGGCGGGGTTTGGGGCATGGCGTTGGCGGCAAACCAGTCGGCGTGCTCCAATTCCTCTTCTTCCAGCACAATGTCGCCGCTGGCGTATTCGGCGGTGAAGCCGACCATGAGGGAGTGGGGAAAGGGCCAGGGCTGGCTGCCAAAATAGCGGATGTTTTTGATTTCAAGCCCCACTTCTTCGCGCACTTCGCGCTGGGCGCACTCCTCCAGCGTTTCGCCGGGTTCGACAAAGCCAGCCAAAACGCTGTAGAAGCCGCTGGGGAAGCGGGCGTTGCGGGCAAGAAGAATGCGGTTGCCATCGGGAAACGGCCGTTCAATGGCAATGATAATCGCTGGAGCGAGGCGCGGATAGGTGGTCAGGCCGCAGACCGGGCATTTTTTCGCCCGTTCATGGGGCAGTGTTTCCACGGGGGTGGCGCAGCAACCGCAAAAGCGATGGGTGCGATCCCAATCTACAATTTGCACGGCGCGGCCGGCCACCCAAAAGAAGTTGTCGCCTAGCTGCTGATAGAGCCGCCGCAGCCCGTGGAAGGCCATGCCTGCGGGGGGAGGGGCATCGGCGGCCAGTTCGGCGGTGTAGCAGTGGGCAGGGCCATCGGGGGTTTGCAGATAGCCGAGGTAGTGGGGGGGGGAAACGGCCGTTAATCCCAGTTCCGCCAATTCCCACAAACGCGGCACGGGCGAAGGGGCATCGTCGCCGCTGTAAACGAGCAAGTTGTTGCCCTGAAAAAGAAACCAATAGGCAGGTTCATCGGCCGAGACCGGTGGCTTGACAGAGGAGAAAAAGGGTAACTGAATCATACTAAAATTAGGGATAACCAGATGATGAGGTGGCTGTCGCTTCGGGTTGTCCTGATAGCCGTCTTCGCCGGGGTAAGCAGTGCCGTACGGGCAGCGGTGTAGAGGTTGGCACGCCAGAGCCACCGCCCGGTGTCGCTGTGGGCGTGCCAGCACCCGTTGTCGCCGTTGGGGTGGGGGTAAGGCTGGCAGATGGATCGGGCGAGGGGTGGCGCAAAGTGACGACCCAGGCGATGGGGTGGGGGTAACGGTTAGCAACAGTTCGGTGGTGGCCGGGAACCACAAAATCGGTGGCGGTGGAATGGGTGTGGAAGGGTCGGTGGCTTCGCCATGATGGTGGGCAAGGGGGTGCCAACAAGCACGGTGGGTTGGGCGGCGGGTCGGTGGTGGGGGCAAAGGTGGGGTAAAATGATGGTGTCGAGGGAACGGCCGTTCCGCTCAACAGGCAGCGGATTTGGCTGGATGGATGCGCGACACTTCCAAATACCAAATCGTCGCCGTGGGCGGCTCTCGTTACAGCCGTAAGTACTCTTCATAAAGCCGCCAACCTTCATCAGAGATCTGTGCCGGGCGGCACGAGAGCCATAATTTTAATTAAAACCGCGTGCATCGTTGTAGTTTCGGCAATGAGCGCTCAAACGATGGGAGGTTGCCAGCTGCCGTCGCAGCGGGGCAAATCGAAGGGGTGTAGCTGCCGGTAACGCGAATGGTGCGATTGATCAGGGCAAACGGGTCTTCGTTAAGCTGGGCAAAGGTGACGATGACGGGCTGGCTGCTGGATGGCGATGACGTTGGGGTGGCGGTGTTGCGGGGGGCTTTACGGCCGTTGTGCCGCCGTTTGGGAAGAAAGAAACAGGTGGTCGAACGTTGTTACGGCCAGAATTGCCAAAATAGCAGCAGGGAGGGTGGCTTTTTGGGGGCACCACTTAGCGAAGCCGTGGTATCAACAATCGCCGTTGTTTGTCTGTTCAATCATCGAAATGTTATCTTTGGGCAGGCGTGCGCCGCGATGGTAAACCCACCATTCCACCACAGCAGCACCAGCAGAGCCACGGTCAGCAGCCACGGCCACACCCGTATTGGCCGATGTTGCTGGCAGGGAGGTGGAACGGCCGTTTGCCCAATTTGGAATCGCCGCCGGGGTAATGGCCGATTCTGCCGGGGCAAACAGGTTGACGGCAAACTGCCCAGCCGGATGGCTGCCGCTGTCCACACGCTCTAGTTGATAAAGACCGCTGGTCGAGCCCGTCAAACAGCAGCACTTCACCGCTGTTAACGGGCTGAACCCACACGCCGCCATCGGGCTTGGTGAGGCGCACGCCAAGCCGCTGCTGGCCTCGGCGTCATGGCACAGGTGCCAGGCTGCAACCTCAGGCATCTACTGCCGCCGGGGCGCAGCCAGTCCGTACATTAGCCATTAAGATGGGGAAATGCAATTTGCAGGCAGGTCGGAGTCGCGCAGGTCGAAGGTGAGGATGGCGATGCGACGACCGTTTTGTTCACCGGCCAACAACAAGGCCACCTTCGGCCTCGAGCAGGTTGTGCCCAGGGGCGGATGGCTTGTGCCTGCCGGATGTGGATGTTGCGCCATTCGACAAATTCGCAGCAGCGACTGTCGGCCACGTGCGCACGGCGATTGTATCAGAGAAAACGGCCGTTGGCGTAAACAGCCCGTTGAGATTGCCTGGCTGCGGGTTGATGATGGTCAGCATCGGGCAGCGGGTCGGGCAAGGGGCAGCATCAAAAAATCATCATCAGGTCGTATGGTTTGGCGTATCGCCGCTGCCGGGCGTGGCCTGAAACAGCCTGATGTTGGGTAAACATTGCGTAAAGCTGCTGCAAAAAGATTGCTCGCTGACCAGCAGGAGGTGGGCTGCGGTTGCCGCTGCTGTGAACCGTCCAGGCAGTGTCGTTTGGCGGGCAAAAAGTCACCGTCAAATGCGGCTGAGGCTGGCTTGATGGTTTGAGCATTCGTGGGCAGCGTCCAGATTTCGCTGCGGTTGTTTTCCGGCGGGATGGTCAGGCGGCGGGAGTTTGTTGCGGGTACCGTTGACGCTAATGGTTAGCAAACTGCCTCCTGGTGGGCAGCGTGCCCATTTCGGCATCGCCATGGCAAAAGCTGTGCGGGTTCACCACCCGGGCGTCACGGCTGGCAAGGGCGGTAATGGCAATATCTCGCCGCTGCACAATTGGCATGTAAAACCGGTTCAAGGCAGGGCAATCGGGCGCAGGCCACCATCGGAGACGATAAAATTTGGGGTCACGGAACCCTTTGGCGGCTCCGTTTGCCAGGGCGATGGCAGCCCAACCGGTACTGCCAGCTTCGGGCTGGGTGCCGTGCAGGGCGCGGGCGCAATTCGCCGGAGCCAGCCAGGCGGCCAACAGCACGGCAGGAGTTTGGCCGACGTGATGAGGGTCATCGGCTGCTGCCGGGAGGTCGGTGGATGAGGTTGGAATGGCCGTTTGTGCCGCCCCAAACCGGCTCGGTTCCACGTCAATGGCCTGCATCGAGGCGGAAGCGTCATAAAAACGATGGCGTTGCCTTCGAATGAGCGAGGGGGGTGGGAAAAACGGCCGTGCTAGGGGCAAAAAACCAGTGCCGCCAAATGAGCAGTTGCAGCAGCAGCAGGCAAATTGTGCCGCAGTTTTTGGTTGCTGGCGTTGGCCTATACCGCGTTTCTGCCGAGAGCATGGTGCTGTTAACCAACCGCTCTGCCGCCGCAGCCGCATGTAGAGTAAAATGATTGGCACGGCCAGCAGGCCAGCAGAGAAAGGTGGGAGCCAGTAACGACACGCTGGCGAGCAGGATAACGGATTTGGGGCTTTGTGGGAGTCGGTTTAGGGAGCGTTTAGGAGCCTGGCAAACTATCGCTTCCTAATCCGTTAGCGTAATAAAAACCGGGGGTTCTTGTGAACCCGGTTTATTAATCTATGAGGTGGGAGAGGATGGGAGTCGAACCCACTGTCGCTTGCTCCGGGCGCAACCGACCAACACCAGTTTTGAAGACTGGGGCGCCCACCGGGACACAACCACTCCCAAGCAGGGCTAAGTCTACCGCAAAATGGTTATGGGTCAACTACTTCACCACCCCCCGCCCCCGCAGCGTCTGCAAAATCAGCTTATCCCAGGGCAGCGAGGTGGTAACGGGGATGTAGTGGATGGCGCGGGCGGCGCAGTAGCTGGCGATGTCGCTTTGCCACGCTTGCAGCCGCGCCCGGTATAGGTCACGGGTCGGTTCATCCAGCGTCACTTCCGTGGCCTGCCCCGTTTCCACATCCACCAGCTTCAGGTCGCCACTGGCAGGCGGGTTGGCTTCATCGGGGCTGAGCAGGTGAATGATGCCGACCTCGTAGCCGCGTGCCAGCAGGGGGCGCAGACCAGCCTTAAAGCCGCCGGGTGAAAAAAGGTCACTGATGAGCAGCAGCAAACCGGGTCGCTTGGCGCGTAGGGCATAATTCTTGAGCGACTGGTTGAGGTCGGTGATGCCATCGGCGCGGGTGGCGGCGAGGAATTGGAAAAGGCGGACGCTGCTGCCGCTGCCGCGAAATGGCCCCCAGCGGCGATCCCCGCTGCTGCTGAGGCAGGTGATGGTAAGCTGGTCGCCGGTAGTGAGGGCAATGTGGCCTAGCCCGGCCGCGAGGCGGAGGGCGTAGGTAAGTTTGTGGGTATCGTCCTCAACCTGCGGCCAATCCATGCTGCCGCTGCCGTCAATGAGGAGGTGAACGGCGAGGTCTTCTTCTTCTTCGAGGAGTTTGATAAACGGCCGTTCCAACCGTGCCATCACATTCCAATCCAGCCGCCGCAAATCATCCCCCTGTGTATAGTCGCGGTAGTCGGCAAATTCAACGGCCGTTCCCCGTTTCTTGCTGCGCCTGTCCCCCTTCAGCACCCCCACACGCACCTGGTCGGCCACCAAGGCAAGCTGTTCGAGTTTGTGGAGGGTGGGTTGGTCGAAGAAGTTCATGGAAATTTGGGGATTGGCGATTGGAGATTGGAGATTGATGAAGGTTCACAATCTCTAATCACCAATCGCCAATCGCTTGATCTCATACAACACAATCGCCGCCGCCGCATTGACGGAAAACGAATCTATGCCGTCGCTCATGGGGATGGTGAGGCGGTGGGTAACGGCCGTTAACAGTTCCTCCGGCAGCCCCCAATACTCATTCCCCAGCAGCACGGCCAGCCGCTTTGCTGGCAAATTGGCCTGGGGCAGCGGCGTGCCGCCGGTGGCAACGGTGGCGGCGGTGGCGATCTGCTGCTGTTGGCAGACGGCCAAAAAGTCGGCGGCGGTGGCGAAATGGCAAATGGGCATTTTGAACAGGCTGCCCATGGAGGTGCGGACGGCTTTGGGGTGGAATGGGTCGCTGGAGCAAATGTCATTAACGGCCGTTGCCCCCAGCGCGTGCGCCGTTCGCACCAGCGCCCCCACGTTGCCGGGGTCCACCACATTCACCGCAACCAGCAGCAGCAAGGAATCGCCGCCCAAACATTCGGCCGTGTCGGGCAGCCGCACCAGCCCAATGATGTCGCCCAACTGCCGCCCCTGGGTCAATTGCGCCATTGCTGTGGGGGCAATCTGGGTGATGGGGACGACGTGGGCGGCCAGGTCGTCGAGCAGGGTTTGGTGGCGGGGGGATTGGGTGGGATAAACGGCCGTTGTCACCACCCCCACCAATTCCGCCCCCGCCCGCAACGCCCGCTCCACCAGCCGCGTTCCCTCCACGTTAAACAGCCCCGTTTGCGCCCGCCCGGCGGCGGTGGCGGTGCGGCGGATGGTTTCGAGGTGCATAAGTATGGTGGTAATCAGTAATCGGTAATCGGTAATCAGTTCTGAACACTGATTACTGATTACTGATTACCGATTACCGAAAGATGCTGCTCAAAAAACGCCGCCAGCAGCTTGGGATGATCCACGGCATACTGATAGCCATCGTAGCGGTGGTTGCTTTCGACAAAGATGGGGTCGGCGGCTCTGACGGTGACGGCGGCCATGGCGGCCACGTCGGCGGCACTACCCCACGGGTCGCCCGTGCCTTGAATGTAGAGAACGGGGGCGGGATAGGCGCGGGAAACGGCCGTTCCGGGGCGAATATTGGCAAAGGGCGTGCCGCCAGCCAGCCGGTACGTCAGTTCAGCCAGCGGCAGCACCAGCCGGCTAAACGCGCCAAACAGGTGATTGCCCAGCCGATGGGCAAAGACAGAAACGCTGGTCGGCTGCACCGCCACCGCCGCCCGAATTTGGTCGGTGCGGCTGAGGGCATACAGCACGGCGTTGGCCCCCATCGAAAAGCCAATCGCCCCAATCCGTTTGGGGTTGACTTCCGGCCGTTGGCTGACGTAGCTGACCGCCCCCAGCAGGTCGCGCATTTCCTCTTGCCCAAAGGTGACGGGGGGGGCGGCGGCGCTTTCGCCGTGGTTTCGCAGGTCAAACATGAGCAAGTGAAACCCTTCCTGGTGCAAATTGTAGGCCAGCCGCAGCAAATCAAGCGGGCGGGAGCCGAGGATATTAGCAAGAAAGTTGTTGGCACTGTCGCCTAGCCGGTTCCACGGCCAGCCGTGAACCAGGATGAGGGTGGAGCCGTTGGGGTTGGCGGCGGGGATAAACCAGCCGGATAGATGCACGCCGTCCTGGGCGGTGAAAAAGATGTTTTCATACGCCAGCCCCAGGTCGCCGGGGGTTCCCCACAGCGGCTGGCGGTCTGGCCGGATGATTTGGCGGGCAAAATAGAGGGCAACGGAAACGGCCGTTCCGCCAATCAGCCCGATAATCGTAAAAAGAAAGCGCATGGCGCGTTGGAATAAGTTCATTTTAGTAAGAAGAGACTGGAGATTGGAGATTAGGAGATCTCTTAATCCTCAATCTCCAATCTCCAATCCCCTAATCTCCCAATCTCGCTTGATTCGTAACCGTTTCCGACAAATCCACCCCCGCAAACAAATCCTTCTCGCTGTAGCCATCGGGCGTGGGGGGGTGGGCGCGGATGTACATTTCGTTTGCCAGCCAGCGGCGCTGAATCCATTCGGGCAGCAAGCCACCGCGAGCGCCGCCGCCACCGCCGCCCTGGCTGGCATGGGCAGCACTGGCCTCTTTTTTCACGTCCCAATAGCGGCTGTAGTTGACCAGCGTGTGGACTTTTTTGCGCGGATACCCCAGTCGGGTCATGTCAATGTCTTTGTTGCGCCCCATCTTTTTGGGGTCTTGGCCGCGCAGCCGCATGAGGAAGGTAAAAAATTTAATCCAGCGATTGGGGAAAGCTCCGAAGTACAGCTTTTGCGGCTGGTAGGGAGCGGGGCCAATGTCGGGATATTGCTTGGCATCACCAGCGGCGTAGAAGGCAGGGGTGGTGATTTTGTTGCACTGGATGTGGTCGGGGTGGAAATAGCCACCGGTGGGGTCGTGGGTCATCACAACCTGGGGGCGAATTTGGCGAATGAGGGCGACGACGCGGCGGGTGCCTTCTTCGATGTCGCATTGAATGAAGGCATCGGGGTGGTTGTTGGCGGGGTCGCCAATGTAGCCGGAGTCGCGGTAGTTGAGTTTGTGGAGAGTGGCACCGAGGATGGAAACGGCCGTTTCCAACTCCTTATCCCGAATCTCCACCAGCCGTTCACGCTCATTGGCATATTCTTCCACCACCGACCCAGCCGCCCCGTCGGTGGCAATCACCACATGCACTTCCACCCCTTCAGCCACATAGCGAGCAATCGTCCCCCCCGACCCAAACGATTCATCGTCAGGATGGGCAACCAGGATAAGTAATCTTTTCGGCATAGTTAGTACCTGTCATTAATAGGACGCGGACAAACGCGGACAAACGCGGACGAATTTTAGGTTTGCCACGTTATTTTTTTGCGTGAATTATCGAATGATTTACGAGCGAAAGACGGGTTAGGGCCAAAATTTAACAGCAAACCTACTTCAAAGTGTGTTGCTCGCAGGTAGTTAAGTAATTGGGCTTCATGTTGTGGCAACAGCCTAGAGGCCGCTTTTAATTCAACAATGATCTTGTCTTCAACAACGAGATCAGCAAAGTATTCACCCATCACAACCCCGTCATAAAACACGTCAATTTTGCGTTGCTGTTCAACCATTAACCCCGCACGTTGCAACTCATACAGCATGGCATTTTCATATATCTTCTCCAAAAAGCCATACCCAAGGTTGTGATAGACTTCCTTGAAGAAAACACGCAAGATGATGTCCGTGATGTCTTTATGTTTCAGTTCTGTTGGTTGCTTTAACATCATAAACCCTTCTTGTCCGCGTTTGTCCGTGTTTGTCCGCGTCCCATTTCTTCTTATAAAGCAGCGCGAACGGCCGTATCAAAAATTTGCAGGCCGTCGTTTATTTGCTGCTCGGAAACGACCAGCGGCGGAATCCAGCGGATGACGTTACCATAGGTGCCGCAGTTGAGCAGCATCAGATTGCGGTCAAGGCAGCCCTGCTGCACCTTCTTCACCATGTCGGCATCGGGTTCGCGGCGGGAAAAACCAATTTCCACCCCCACCATCAGCCCCAGCCCGCGCACGTCGCCAATGAACGGATAGCGCCCTTGCAGCTCTTCCAGCCCATCGCGGAGCTGTTCACCACGGGCGGCGGCGTTGGCAACCAGCCCTTCCTTTTGGATAACCTCAATGGTGGCGGTGGCAGCGGCGGCGGCGACGGCATTCCCCCCGCCATAGGTACCGCCGTGGGTTCCGGCCGGCCATTTCTGCATCAAATCCAGCGGCGCGGCAATGGCGCTCATCGGCATCCCCGAAGCCAGCCCTTTCGCCATGATGAGAATGTCGGGCTGCACGCCAAAATGTTCCAGAGCGAAGAATTTTCCGGTGCGGCCAAAGCCAGATTGGATTTCGTCAAAAATGAGCAAAATGCCGTGTTTGTCGCAAATTTTCCGCAGCCCCTTCATAAATTCGGCCGGAGGCACCACATACCCCCCTTCACCCAGCACCGGCTCAATGATCATAGCGGCCGTTTCGCTGGGGGCGGTTTGGCCTTTGAGCAGCAATTCTAGTTCATGAAGGCAAAAATCGGTGGTTTCGTCGTCGTTCCAGCCATAGCGATAGCTGTAGGGGTAGGGGGAGACAAAGATGCCGCTGGCCAGGGGGGTGTAGCCAGCGCGGTAGACGGTTTTGCTGGTGGTCATCGCCATCGTTTGGTTGGTGCGCCCGTGGAAGGAACCCTGAAAAACGATGATGTTGGGGCGGCCAGTGGCCTGCCGCGCCAGCTTAACGGCCGCTTCTACCGCCTCGGCCCCGCTGTTGCTAAAGAAAAAGCCGTCCAGGTGTGAAGGCACAACCCCTTTGAGAGCATCCACCAGCTTGACAAAGTTGCTGGTGTAGGCAATGTTGGCCTGCCCAAAAATGAGCTTGCTGGCCTGTTCCTGAATGGCCTGCACCACGTGGGGATGGCAGTGGCCGGTATTGGTCACGCCAATGCCGCTGGTAAAGTCGAGGTGCTGGTTGCCCTCGGTGTCGTACAAATAGCACCCTTCGGCGCGGTCAATGACGACGTTGGATAAGCGACCCCAAACGGGGGAAAGGTTGTTAAGCGATTCGTTCATAATCCTCTTGGGAAATTGGGGACTGGAGATTGGAGATTGGAGATTGATGAGGGTTTACAATCTCCAATCTCCAATCTCCAATCTCTATTTACTTTTGTGAAATGTCTGCAACATCGGCAGCATGGGAACTAAAGGAAGGGTGTGAATGGGGTGGCGAACCCCTGGCAAGACAAACAGGCCACCGCGCCGCAGGGTGCGGCTGAGGCGGTGTGCTTCGGGGAGCGATACGATTTCGTCGCGGTCGCCGACGCTGACGAGCGTGGGGCAGGGCAGCTGCTGCAACTGGCGGTCAAGGATGGGGCTGTTGGCTTGTTGGGTAATGAGGGCGGCGGCTTGGCGCAGCAGGTCGCGCCAGCGGCGGCTGCCGTGGTCAATGACAAGCTGGTCGGCGTAGCTGGGGGCGGTGGCGGCAAGCGTTTCGGGGTCTAGCTGCTGGCGCATTTGGGCGGCACTTTCGGCCGTCCAGTAAAATTTGCTGGCGTGCAAATGGAGGGTAGTGACGCGGCGAGGCTGGGTGAGGGCGAGCAGCAGGGCAAGGTAGCCACCAAAGTCATAGCCGGAGAGGGAAACGGCCGTTAATCTCAGCTCATCCAACACCCCCACCACATCCTGCACCATTCGCTCCGGCTGAAGGTCGGTCGCGTTATTAGACGAACGGCCGTGGCCGCGCAAATCCAGCAGCAGCAGCCGGAAATGGGCTGAAAGCGGCTGGACAAACGGCTGCCACTGCCGCGAAACCGTCCCCAGCAGCCCCGGCAGCAGCACCAGCGATGGCAATCGCTCGTCGCCGTGCAGTTCATAATAGATGGTTGTTCCGTCGTCGGCTATCCATTCCATGGTGGTTATTGGAGATTGGAGATTGGAGATTATGAAGGTTCATCAATCTCAAATCTCCAATCTCCCAATCTCTAATCTCTAATCTCTAGTCCCCATCCCCACCGCAAACCCAATCGCATGGGTGTCGGTGTGGGAAAGGCTAATTGACCATTGGGTGAGGCCAAGCTGGGCAGCGAGTTTGGCCGCGCTGCCATGCAACTGCAGTTCCGGCTTGCCCCGTGCGTCACACACCACCTCAATGTCCGTCCAGTTTACGTCACCAATGCCCGTGCCTAGCGCTTTACCCACCGCTTCCTTGACCGCAAACCGGCCGGCCAGCCGCGCCGGTTTTTCCTGGCAATAGGTACGCTCCTGGGCGGTGAAGAAGCGCTGAAAAAAACGCTCCCCATGTCGCGCCATCGCCTGTTCAATGCGGCTGATTTCGATCATGTCTACGCCGGTTGCTATCATCGGTAATCAGTAATCGGTAATCAGTAATCGGTAATCAGTGACTGTTTACTGACTACCGATTACTGTTTACTGATTACTTCTTCACGGCCCCGCCACCGCAATGGCAAGCTGCTCAGTACTCAAATATTTTTGCGCCGCCGCCTGAATGCGTTCGGGGGTGATGGCGTTGATTAGGCTGGGGTAGCGGAGCAGGTAGTCGAGGCCAAGACCGTAGAACTCCATGTCGGTGATGACATCGGCGAGGCCGCTGTTGGTTTCCAGGCTGACGGGCAGGGAGCCGGTGCGGAAGGCTTGGCTGTCGGCCAGTTCGTCGGCGGGGACGGGTTCGTTTTGGATGCGGGCAATTTCGCCGATGGCGGTGGCGATGGCTTGCTCCACGTCATTGGGGGCGACCCCCATGCTGATGAGCCAGGGGGTGGGGCCGAGGGTGCCTTGCAGGCTGCTGTAGGCATAATACGCCAGCCCTTGCTCTTCGCGCACGCTTTTGCCAATGCGCCCCATCATGCCAAAAACACCCAAGACGGTGTTCATGAGGCTGGCATCGAGGTAGTCGGGGGTGTTGCGAGGGGGGCCGGGGAGTCCGATGAGGATGTCGGCCTGGGATTTGCCGGGCATGGGGACGTGGGTGCGAGTGGTTTGGGCGGGGCGTGGGACGGAGGAAACGGCCGTTTCCTCCCCCTGCGCCTCATTGACCCAATCCCCCAATACGGTCCCAATTTTTGCCAACGCCGTCTCCGCCTTAATCGCCCCCACAATGGTCAAAATCATCCCGCGTGGGCCATAATGGTTGGCGTGAAAGTTGACCAAGTCGGCGCGAGTGATGGCGGGGATGGTGTCGAGATAGCCGGAAGTCGAACGGCCGTAAGGGTGGTCGCCATAGAGCAGTTCATTAAAGGCCAGCCCCGCCATTTGGCGCGTATCGTCGGCCCGCATGTGCAGCCCGGTGATAATTTGGCCGCGCACCTCCTCCACTTCGGCGGCGGGGAAAGTGGGGCAGCGCAGCGACTGTGCCAGCAGTTCCAGCACCAGGTCAAGGTCTTCCACCAGGCTGCTGGCGGAAAACGAGGTGGCATGGCGACCGCTGGTAAAGTCGAGGTCAGCTCCTACTGATTCCAAAGCCTCATGGATGCTGTCGAAGTCGCGGGCTTGGGTGCCGTAGAGCAGCAGGCTGGCGGTGAAGTCGGCCAGCCCCGCCTGGGCGCGGCTTTCGTTGAGCGCACCGACACGCAGCACGCCATCAATGATGACGGTTTGGCTGGTAAAGTTTTCGTAGATTAGCACCACGATACCGTTGGGAAGTTGGTGCCGCTGGATGGTGTCGGGGCCGGGATAGGTTGGGTTGGGCATAGTTTTTTTGACAGTATTTACAGGAGCAATGGCCTACCATATAGAAAACAGGACGTAGATTTTCCTGATTTTCCTGATTTACCTGATCAGGATGATCAGGTAAATCAGCGTCCTATTTTTAGCCGATTCTGTAACTGCTGCCTCATTGTGATTCCAGATAAGTTTGTTGTCAATGATGCTGATACGTGGGGAATAATACCATCCGATTTGGTGGGTAGCCAATGAATCTATCGTGCTTTAGGAATCCAAGGGGGTACACTCAGATATGGTCGAGAAAGTCTGATATGTGTTATTTTTGGGGCATGAAATCTATGAACAGTATAACGCTCCGCGAATGGCTGCAACAACGGCCGTTTACCCTCACCATGTCCTCCGGCTTCTTTAGCTTTTTTGCCCATTGCGGCGTGGTTTCCGTGCTGGAAGAGGAAGGGCTGTTTCCGGCACGCATCACCGGCTCCAGCTCCGGGGCGATGATTGGCGCGGGCTGGGCGGCGGGGTGCAGCGCCCAACTGCTGCGCGACTTCGCCTTTTCGCTGCAAAAAGAGGATTTTTGGGATCCGGGGTTAGGGCTGGGGCTATTGCGTGGGCGGCTCTTTCGTCGGCTCATTAACCAAATTGCCCCCGTGCAGCGCATCGAAAAATGCCCTATCCCGCTCACCGTCTCGGTCTATGACATTTTGGCGCGGCAAACGGTGGCAGTGAACGAGGGGCCGCTGGCAGAAATGGTTTATGCGTCGTGTGCCATGCCTGGTTTTTTCCAGCCGGTGCGGATTAACGGCCGTTTCTACGCCGACGGTGGCATCAAAGACCGACCCGGTTTAGTCGGTGTGCCGGACGGCGAGCGCGTCTTCTACCACCACATCGCCTCCCGCTCCCCCTGGCGGCGCAAAAACAGCCCCTCGCTGCGCGTCCCCCAACGCCCCAACATGGTCACGCTGGCCGTCCCCAACCTCACTCGCGCCAACCCGAATGCGTTGGAAAACGGCCGTTTGGCCTTCGCCCAAGCCCGTGCAGCGTTGCAGTCTGCTTTGGATCAACCCATTTCCGCCCCTTGACCAACGGCCGTTTCCCGTGCTATACTGCCGCTCACTTAGCAAAAACACCTTTATGGAGGACTTACGCAATGCAAAAATTTCAAATGATTGTCAACCACACAACTGAACGGCATTGTGTAAGCACGTTTGCGCGGTAAGCATTCCCCGCAGTTTCTAACCTAATCTGCGACTGCTTTTCCGGCCACAGGCGTGCTTAACCTGTGGTTTTTTGCTGCCTCCTCACCGAGTCACTTCCAGCCACGCGCAATGCTGCCCGTGGCTTTTTTATTTCCCCCTGTCGTCTAATTTGTTGGGAAAAATGCCATTTGTGTTAGGAAACGGCCGTTAATCCCGCCGTCGCCTAACACAACCAAGCACCACCAAGCCACGGGTATTGTTCACTCGTGGCTTTTTTGTTGCTGGCTTTTATTTGTAGGGCAATGTTGCAAAATTACCCTACCCCAAACCAACCTTGAAAAGACAAACTTTCAATTTCGATACGTTAGACGACTACGATTATGACAACCGCGACCGCACTACCCATCGGCAGTACGGCAACCGCAAGCGTAAAAAAGACAAACAGGAGCGCAAAGCAGTTGTTGCCACCCTCACCGACCTGCAAGACAGCGTCACCGACTGGGTGCCAAGCTACTGCGCCGCGCTTGACCCAAGACACCACGAGCGGCAATGGGTCATAGACTCCGTTGGTCCCTTTTACCGCGACAACATCGTCAGCGATGTTGTCAGCATTGTCAAAGGGGGCAAGGAGGCCAACGTCTATACCTGCCTCGCCCACCCCGCCACCGGCCTCAGCCACATCGCCGCCAAGCTGTACCGGCCGCGCATGTTGCGCCATCTCAAAAACGATGCCGTCTACAAAGCCGGCCGCACCCTGCGCGATGCCGAGGGCAAACAAATTAAGGGGCGGCGCGAGAAGCTGGCCTTGCAGCAAAAGACCAAATTTGGCAAAGAAGTGGACATCCAGTGGTGGATTGGCAACGAGTTCCGCGCCCAGCAGACCCTCTACGAGGCCGGGGCTGATGTGCCAAAACCGATTGCCCACACCGGCAACACCATCCTCATGGCCCACATTGGCGATGGTTTTCGGGCAGCTCCCACGCTCATCGAGACGAGCATCAGCGTGGCTGAGGCGCAACCCTTGTTCAACCGCATCATGGACAACATTGCCCTGATGCTGGAACACCACCTCATTCACGGCGACCTGTCCGCCTATAACATCCTGTACTGGGACGGCAAGATTACGATCATTGACTTTCCCCAAATGGTTGAAGCCCGCCACAACCCCCACGCTTTTGACCTGCTCCAGCGTGACATCCAGCGCGTGGCCGACTACTTTACTCGCTATGGCGTGGTCGCTGATGCCCAAGCGTTGGCATTGGCGCTGTGGCAGCCGTATATGGGGAGGGATTTTTGAAATTGGTTATTGGAGATTGGAGATTGTTGTTCTGCGAGGAGCAATCTCCAATCTCTAATCTCCAGCAAAATATGAAGTTAAAACTACTAAAAACATACCTTCTGCCGCACAAATGGCGGCTTTTGATTCTAACCGTGCTGTTGTTTGGCAGCATCGGTTTACAGCTTATTGCACCGCAGGTAGTGCGCCGCTTTTTAGATTTGGCGCAAAGTGGGCAGACGGGAACGGTTTTGGCATTAACGGCCGTTTCCTTCTTCCTCACCGTCACCCTGCAAAAAATCATCATGCTGCTGGCCGCCTACGCCAGCGAAGATTTAGGCTGGACCGCCACCAACCATTTGCGGACTGACTTGGCCGCCCACGTCATCAAGCTCGACATGGGCTTTCACAAGAGCCACACCCCCGGCGAACTCATCGAGCGCGTGGATGGGGACGTGAGCAACCTGACCGAATATTTCTCCTCCATCATCATCCAACTGCTGGGCAACACGCTGCTGGCAGGGGGAATCATCCTGCTGCTTTTGCGCGAAGATTGGCGCGTGGGGCTGATTGGCCTGGGGTATGGCCTGTTGGTCTTCCTGCTGCTGCGGGTGGCGGAGAAATATGTAATGCGCTTTTGGGGTGACGTGCGGCAAGGCTTTGCCGAACTCTATGGCTTTATGGAGGAGCGCATGGGGGGGCTGGAGGATATTCGCGCCAACGGGGGCGAAAGCTACATTATGGCGCGGCTGCACCCGCTGCTGCGTGCCACCTACCGCGCCCGCATTCGGGCAGAGGTGTCGGGCAGCGTCACTTTTGTGCTGGGCTATTCGCTCTACGTGCTGAGCTTGCTGGCGACGCTGGCTCTGGGTGCGCTCCGTTTTCAGCAGGGGGCGATTACGATTGGGTCGCTGTTTTTGTTGACGTATTATGTGGGGCAGTTGGAACGGCCGTTTAGCGAAATCCGCCGCCACCTCGTTGACCTGCAACGCGCCTACGCCAGCATCAACCGCATCACCGAACTATTCCAAAGCCAGCCCCACGTCCAAGAGCAAGCCACCGCCCCCGCCCCCCGCACCGCCCCAACGGTGTCGTTTGCAAACGTGTCGTTCGCCTACAAAGACGGGTTATCAGTGAATGGTAAACAGTTATCAGTAACCAGTAACCAATATTCAGTAACCAATCTCCAATCTCCAATCTCCAATCTCCAATCCCCCAACGTTCTGCAAAACATCACCTTCCAGCTTGAAGCCGGCCGCGTGCTGGGCCTGCTCGGCCGCACCGGCAGCGGCAAAACAACCATGACGCGGCTGCTCTTTCGGCTCTATGACGTGGACGCAGGGGCAATTTGCCTCGATGGGCAGGATGTGCGCCGCATGGGTCTGTCAGATTTGCGGCGGCATGTGGGGATGGTGACGCAGGATGTGCAGTTGTTTTCGGCCACCGTGCGCGACAATTTGACGCTGTTTCAAAATTATAACCCGACCGCAGAACCCATTGCCGACGACAAAATCATTGCCGCGCTGGACAGTTTGGGGCTGGGCGACTGGTTTCGCGCTTTGCCCAATGGGCTGGACACGATGCTGCAAGGCAGCCAGGGGCTGTCAGCCGGGGAGGCGCAGTTGTTTGCCTTTGCCCGCGTCTTTTTGCGTGACCCCAAGCTGGTGGTTTTGGATGAAGCATCGGCGCGGCTCGACCCGGCCACGGAGCATCTGCTGGAACGCGCCATTGACCGCCTGCTGCAAAACCGCACGGGCATTATCATTGCCCACAGGCTAGGAACGGTGCAGCGGGCGGATGATGTGTTGATTTTGGAGAATGGGGGCGTGGTGGAAAACGGCCGGCGTGTCGTCCTTGCCAATGACCCCAACTCTCGTTTCTACCAACTCCTGCAAACCGGGCTAGAGGAGGTGTTGGTATGAGAATGTTAGGGTCTGCCAAAAATTTCTGGGACTATCGTATTCCGTATTGCGTATTGCGTAGACGGGAATTTGTAACGGAATACGGAATACGCAATACGCCCTATGAGGTATTCGTATGACCACGATATTAAATCCCCATGAAGAAGAAGTGATTCCCGTGTGGCAAGCCACCTGGTCGCTCATTCGCTATCGGCCGGGCCTTTTCCTTGCCAACCTGTTTTTTAGCAGTGCCTTCATCGCCACGCGGCTCATTCCCGGCCTCATCACCCAACGCTTCTTTGACAACCTGACGGGCGATGCCCCGGCCACCCTTAGCCTGTGGGCACTGTTGGCGTTGTATTTGGCGGTGGAAGTGACACGCATGATTGCCAACCTGGGCGAAGCGTGGAGCAGCGCCAGCGTCCGCAACAGCAACGGCGTGCTGATGCGGCGCAACGTGATGGCAAACCTGCTGCAGCGGTTTGGCGCAGCCACCCTGCCCGTGCCGCCCGGCGATGCCGTTACCCGCCTCGACGACGACGTGGCCGACTTTGCCGACTTCCCCACCTGGATTCCCGATGTGTTCGGCCATTTTCTCTTTTCGCTGTTTGCCATCATCATCATGGCGCGGATTGATTTGACCATTACCCTGGTGGCCGTGCTGCCACTATTAGGTGTGATTTTGCTCAACCGCGTCATCTGGAAATATTTCCTCCACTACAACCGCCTGAGCCGCGAACGGGACAGTGCGGTGACGGCCTTTTTAGGCGACATCTTCGACTCGGTGCAGGCGGTGAAGGTGGCTGATGGCGAGGCCAATGTGCTGGGGTATTTGCGGCGGCTGAATGATGCGCGGCGCGAGGCGAAGGTACGTTTTGAGGTGATGTGGCGGGTGTTTGAAACCGTATCGGACAATTTGGGCGATGTGGCGGTAGGCGTGATGGTGCTGCTGGCGGGGCGGGCGATGACAGATGGCACATTCACCGTGGGAGATTTTTCGCTCTTTGCCACCTATCTCTTTTTTGTGGCGCGGTTTCCGGCGCAGGTTGGCAGCTATCTGTCGGAAATTATTCAGCAAAAGGTGGGGCTGCGGCGGCTGCATGAAATTGCGCCAGAGGCGGAGCCAGCCAGCTTGGTGGCACACCACCCCATTTACCTGACGGGTACTTTGCCAACGGTTACGCCGGTTACAAGGTCGGTGGCTGACCAGCTAGAGACGTTAACGGTTGACGGTCTAAGCTATCGTTATCCCGGCAGCGAAAATGGCATCCACAACATTAACCTGCGGCTGGAACGAGGGTCGCTGACGGTGATCACGGGGCGGGTTGGGTCGGGCAAGACGACGCTGCTGCGGGTGCTGCTGGGGCTGCTGCCCCAAGACGGCGGTGAAATTCGTTGGAATGGGGAACGGGTGGCCGATCCGTCAACCTTTTTTGTGCCGCCGCGCAGTGCCTATACGCCGCAGGTGCCGCGTTTGTTTAGCGAATCGCTGCGGGAGAATGTGCTGCTGGGGCTGCCGGATGGGGGGTTGATGGGGGCGGTGGAAACGGCCGTTCTTGCCCCCGACATCGCCACCCTGGAAAACGGGATCGACACGCTGGTGGGGCCACGCGGCGTGCGCCTTTCCGGCGGGCAGGTGCAGCGCACCGCCGCCGCCCGCATGTTGGTACGCCAGCCGGAGCTGCTCGTCTTCGACGACCTTTCCAGTGCGCTGGATGTGGAGACGGAGCGGGAGTTGTGGGAACGGTTGGAAGAAGTGGGGAGTCAGGCGTGGGGAGTAGGGAGATCACACCCCACACCCCACGCCCCACACCCCACTTTCCTTGTCGTTTCCCATCGCCGGGCCGTGCTGCGGCGGGCGGACTGGGTGGTGGTGCTGGAAAACGGCCGTATGGCGGCGGAAGGAACGCTGGATGATCTGCTGCTGACTTCGGAGGAGATGCGGCGGCTGTGGCGGGGGGAGGAGGGAGATTAGAGATTGGGGATTGGAGATTGTTCCGCTTGCAGCGGCCAATCTTCAATCTCCAAGGTATGAGGCGGCTACCAAAGAATTGAAGCTAACTGAGAAGCGATTATTTCCTCATCGCGGGTGATAAGCAAGGCATTTAGGGCAACAGCTTCGGCAACAATGAGGCGATCAAAGATGTCTTTAATCTGTGTATATTGCGCTGCTTTTAAAACAATGGCGAGATGAAGTTGCCCAATTCGGTAATTATCGCTGGTGTTCATCTGTTGAAGCAACTGTTCAAACTGAGCCTGAGTTCCTTGAATTCGCTTCTTCTCAATAATCATCAATGCCTCAGCGATTACAACTGCAGGCAAGTGTAGCAGAGCTTCATTTTGACCAACTTCTTGAAAAGCTTGAAAAGCAATGGGGCTTAATCGAGATGGATCGAACAAATGCCACAAGAGAGTGTGTGTATCGGCAACGTAAATTTTATTTGTCATCAGCGTCTATTGGCTCATCAAACAAAGCAAGTAGTTTATCTAAGCGCTGTTGGTGAAGGTCACGGGTCATTGCCTGAATCTCTTCATAGGGAAAGTCACCTTGACCAGCAAGAACCCCAGACAACTTTAACACGGGCTTCGCAACTTCTGGCCTTCGCAAGATTTGGATTTCGACTTGCTCATTTTCAACAAGGGCTAATGGTTTTTGTGGTTTTAGGATGCCGTTTTTGTAAACGGCCGTTACTGTTTCAACAATCATGATTTTACACCTCACACAACTTGAGGATGATTATACAACAAAGTGTACTATGAATTTTGATGGATTCACCAAACGGCCGTTTGTCGCTTCGCTAGTGACAAACGGCCGGCGGCGCAAATTTTTCTCCTACTACAAACCGTACATGCGGCTGTTTTGGGCAGATATGGCCTGCGCGGTCGTTGTTTCTGCCACCACCCTGCTCATTCCCCTGTGCGCCAGCTACATCACCAAAAATGTGCTGGCCGATGGCTCACCTAATGTCTTGCGCCAGATCTATGGCATGGGCGCACTCATGCTAGGGCTTATCGCCGTCCACACCATTTGCAACATGTTTGTG
The DNA here is from genome assembly GCA_020634215.1 of Ardenticatenaceae bacterium. GTDB lineage: Bacteria > Chloroflexota > Anaerolineae > Promineifilales > Promineifilaceae > JACKCD01. The sequence goes on from JACKCD010000062.1 coordinate 23,389, forward strand.
GCGTATCAGGGCCACATGATGGGGGCATTGATGGAGCGCGACATGCGGCGCGAACTGTTTGACCATTACCAAAAGCTGTCGTTTCGCTTTTATGATGAGCAAAAGGTAGGGCAACTCATGACCCGCCTCACCAACGACTCGTTTGACCTGGCCGAACTGTTTCACCACGGGCCGGAGGACATCGTCGTTTCGCTGCTGAACTTTATTGGGGCATTTGTCATTTTGTTCACCATCAACGGGCGGCTGGCACTGATTGTTTTTCTCTTTTTGCCAATCATGGCCGTCTATGCCTTTCACTTTAACCAAAAAATGAAGGAGGCTCTGCGACGCAACCGTGACCGAATTGGCGACATCAATGCCCAGGTGGAGGACACGCTGGCGGGGATTCGGGTGGTGAAGTCGTTTACCAATGAGGCGGTGGAGCGGGAGAAGTTTGGGCGGGAAAACGGCCGTTTTCTCCACAGCCGCCGCGACACCTACCGCAATGAAACCTACTTCTACGAAGGACTCATCGCCCTCACCCAGCTCCTCACCGTCGCCGTCATCATCTTCGGCGGCATTGCCATCGCCAACGCCCGGCTCGATCTGCCCGACCTCATCACCTTCCTCCTCTGCATCGCCATCCTCATCGAACCCATCCAGCGGTACGGCAACTTCACCCGCCTCTATCAGCAAGGAATGGCTGGGTTTAACCGCTTTATGGAGGTGTTAGAAGTCGAACCCGACATTCAGGACGCACCCGATGCGCTTGAACTAACACAGGTACAGGGCAACATCACCTTTCAAAACGTCAGTTTCAAATATCAGGCGGCGCATGGGCTGGTGCTAAAAAACATCTCGCTCGAAATCAAGGTGGGGGAATATGTAGCCCTGGTTGGAGCATCGGGCGTGGGCAAAACCACCCTCTGCTCCCTCATCCCCCGCTTTTACGAGGTCAGCAGCGGCCAGATTATGCTGGATGGGCAGGATATTCGGGGCATTCGCCAGGATTCATTGCGGCAAGCCATTGGCATTGTGCAACAAGACGTATACCTGTTTCCCGGCACCGTGCTGGACAACATTCGCTATGGCAAGCTGGCTGCCAGCGAAGCGGAGGTGGTGGCGGCGGCCAAAAAGGCCAATGCCCACGACTTCATCCTGACGCTGCCAGATGGCTACCTGACTGACATTGGGCAACGCGGGGTGAGGCTGTCGGGTGGGCAAAAGCAGCGACTATCCATCGCCCGCGTGTTTCTGAAAAACCCGCCCATTCTCATTTTTGATGAGGCGACAAGTGCGCTGGACAACGAAAGTGAGCAGGCCATTCAGGCATCGCTGGAGACACTGGCAAACAACCGCACCACGATTGTGATTGCCCACCGGCTTTCTACGGTGCGGAACGCGCAGCGAATTGTGGTGCTGACGGACAATGGGATTGAGGCACAGGGGACGCATGAGGAGTTGATGACGCTAGGTGGGACGTATGCGAATTTGTATAACATGCAGGCGAGGATTTGAACATCATGAAGGCAAGTTTTTTGAGAGAACCGACGCCGTATGCGGCGGTGAATGAGATGTTGGGGAAGGTGGAAACGGCCGTTTCCCACATCCTCACCACCCAGCTTATCGGCATCTACCTCGACGGCTCGCTGGCGTTGGGCGACTTTAACGAAGAGACCAGCGACATTGATTTGCTGGTGCTAACGGCCGATTTTCTCCCCGATGAAACCATTGCCAGGTTGACCGACATGCACGACCAGCTTGGCAAAAGCGGCTCCAAGTGGGGGTACGAAATGGAGGTATCGTATGTGCCAAAGGCGGTGCTGAACCAACTGCCCAAGCGGGAAAAAACGTTTGTGCTGCCGCGCATTGAGCGGGGCGAGACGCTGGTGGTGGAACCACACGAGATGGATTGGGTGCTGCACTGCCACATTTTGCGCGAACACGGCATCACGCTGCTGGGGCCGCCCATCCAAACGCTGCTTGACCCCATTGCGCCTGACCAAATTCGGCAGGCGACCCGCGATTTGTTCAACTTTTGGTGGCGGCCAATGGCCGACAACCCGCAAAACCTGCACCACGTTGGCTACTGCGTCTACGCTATTCTGACGATGTGGCGCATGTTGTATACGCTGCGGCACGGGGCGATTGTCTCTAAACCGGCGGCGGCGCAGTGGGCAATGGCGGAGTTGGATGAACGGTGGCAGAGGTTGGCGAAAACGGCCGTTTCCTGGCGCGGCGAACAGCTCGATAACATTGCCGAAACGGTGGCGTTGATTCGATTTGTTGATGAGGAAATGAGGAAATGAGATTGGAGATTGGAGATTGGAGATTCGGTTAATCTCTAATCTCCAATCCCCAGTCCCAGTAAGGATTTTTATGCAGTACCAATTTGCCGAAATAAACGGAACACAGATTCATTATGATGACCAGGGGGCGGGAACGGCCGTTGTCTTCATTCACGCCGGCATTGCCAACTTGGGCATGTGGGATGAACAGATGGCGGCCTTTACGGAACGGCACCGGGTGGTGCGCTATGACATGCGCGGCTGGGGGCAAACGGCCAACCCGCCGGGCAGCTTTAGCGACCATGACGACCTGCGCCAATTGCTAGATCAACTGGGGATTGAGCAGGCGGCGGTGGTGGGGTGTTCGATTGGGGGACAAACGGCCGTTGAATTCGCCGTCACCCATCCCGAACGAGTTAGCAAGCTGGTGCTGGTTTGTTCCGGCCTGGGCGGCTACCAATACCCCGATCTCCTGCCCGATGACCCCCTTATGAACCTCTTTCAGGCTGCCGAAGAAGCCGCCAACCGGGGCGACCTGGACACGGCGGCAGAACTGGAAACCCATCTTTGGTTTGATGGCCTGAACCGCCAGCCAGCGCAGGTTGCCCCCGACAAACGGGCGCGTGCCTATGGGCTGGTGCGGGCGGCACTGGGGGTGGCAAAAGGTGAAGGCCAGCGGCTGCCGGTGGAACCACCCCCCATTGAGCAGCTTGGCAATATCACCGCTCCCACGCTCATCATTGTCGGGGCGGAGGATTTGCCAGATACGGTGGATGTAGCGAAGGCGTTGGCGGCCGGCATTGGCGACACGCGGCGGGTGACGATGGCCGACACTGCCCACCTGCCCAACATCGAAAAAACGGCTGAGTTTAACCAGCTTGTGCTGGATTTTTTGGAGGCATAAATGGGACTCGGACAAACACGGACAAACGCCGATTTTGATTTTTCAACCTTCCCCGTGCTAACAACGGAACGGTTGGTGTTACGCCAGGTGCAGCATACCGATGCCCCGGCCGTACTGGTGTCGTTTGGCGACCCGGTGGTGCAGCGATACAACGGGCCGGTGCTGGATTTGAATGGTGTCCACGACATGATCACCAACGAGATGCGTGCCGGGTATGAGAAAAAGGAAAGCCTCGCTTGGGGCATCACACGGCGCGATAATGACACGGTGATGGGGATGATTGGGCTGTGGGGATGGAACAAACATCATCGGCGGGTAATGCTAGGGTATGACTTGGCGCGGGTGTATTGGGGGAATGGATATGCAACGGAGGGAATAACGGCCGTTCTCACCTTCGCCTTCACCCAAATGAATCTTAATCGGGTAGAGGCCTACACCATCGCCGACAACCACCGCTCGGTGCGTCTGCTGGAACGGTTGGGGTTTACCCGCGAAGGTACGCGACGCAGCTCTTCGTGGGAAGATGACGGCACGTTCCACGATAGCGCGATTTATGGACTGCTGGCTGATGAATGGCAAGGATGAAAAATGGAAAACTTGTTGATTGAAAATGGACTGAATTTACCGTTTTTGGCCTTGGTGCAAAACAAACCGGAGCCATTTGCGGCCGGTGAGCCGCTGTTTTGGGATGATCCACATATTTCGCAGCAGATGCTAAAAGCGCATCTTGACCCGCAAACGGACGCGGCCAGCTATCAGCCGGAGAAGATTGAGCAAACGGTGCAGTGGTTGGTGGCGCAGTTGGGGATGGGGGAAGAAACGGCCGTTCTTGATCTCGGCTGTGGTCCCGGCCTGTATACCTCGCGGCTGGCAAAATTGGGCATGAGCGTGACCGGGGTAGATTATTCGCGCAACTCAATTGCCTATGCACGGAACTATGCCCAGCAACACCATCTGCCTATCACCTATCGCTATGAGAATTATTTGGATTTGGCGGATCAGAATCAATATGACGTGGTGCTGCTGATTTCGGGGGACTTTTGTCCGCTCTCGCCAGCGAACCGGCAAAAGCTATTGGGCAATATCTGGCGAGCACTGCGGGAAAACGGCCGTTTTGTCCTCGATGTCACCACCGCCCATCTTACCTACCGCGTGAACAAAAAAAGGTGGGTGGTGGCCGAAGGTGGTTTTTGGCGGCCTGGCTGGCATTTGGTGCTGGAAGAAGGGTTTGATTACCCGGAAACGGCCGTTCATTTAGACCAATACGCCGTCATTGAAGCCAATGGCAACTGCGCGGTCTATCGCAATTGGGTACAGGAATTTACGGTCGAAAGCATCTGTACGGAACTCGAACAAAACGGGTTTGTCGTGGAAACCGTTGGCAGCGATTTGATGGGAACGCCCGCGACAGCAAAAAGTGCCTTTATAGGTGTGGTTGCGCGAAAAAATTGACGTTCGCGGCCACGACGAGGAGCGTTTATGCAACTTTTGGGAAAACAGATTGTGCTACGGGATTGGTTAGAAACGGATTTGCCAGTCTATCAAAGCTGGATGTCCAACGACCACGAATGGAAGCAGTTTGATGGCCCTTATTTTGTGATGGATGAGAGCAAAGTGCCGGAAAGAATCGGCCGTTTGCGCCAAGCCATTGCCGCTGCCGAATGGTCAAATCCGCGCCAGCGTTTGCCAATTGCGGATCGGGCAACCAATGCCTTCATCGGCATGGTCAGCCGCTATTGGGAAAGTGAGGAAACAAAGTGGCTTTCGGTTGGCATTTCCATTTATGATCCGGCGCATTGGAGCGGCGGGCGTGGCTTTGAGGCGCTGGGTCTGTGGAGCGACTACCTCTTGCACGAAATGCCAGAGCTGGTACGGCTGGGGCTGGGAACATGGTCGGGCAATGGGCGGATGATGCGGCTGGCGGAGAAGCTGGGGTTTGTGCAGGAGGCGTGCTTCCGCAAGGCGCGGATTGTGCGCGGCGACTATTATGATTCGGTGGGCTATGGGGTGCTGCGTGAGGAATGGCAAGGCCGCTACCCAGAAGGGTTTGGTGCTTTCTTGCAAAAGCGAGGGGAACATGCGTGAGGATTGGGACAACAAACCATTAGAAATCGAGGTAATAGAAGGGTGTGAGCCGGAAATCGGCCGTTTGCTGTGGCAGTTGGAGGTGACGCGGGAGCGGACAAAGGAGAAGCTGGTGGGGCTGGATCAGGCAACGCTGGATTTTGCCCTGCCGAATGAGAACAGTATTGGCACGCTGCTATACCACATTGCAGCCATTGAGGTGGATTGGCTGTATACGGAGGTGGTAGAGACGGATCAATTTCCGCCGGAAGTGAGCGAGTTGATGTGTTATGATGTGCGGGATGATGCGGGTCGGCTGACGGTGGTTAACGGCCGTTCCCTCCCCACCCACCTCCACGCCCTCGACCGCACCCGCCACTACCTGCTGGCGCATTTCCACCAAATGAACATAACCGACTTTCGCCGCGTGCGCCACTTCGACCACTACAGTTGCACCCCCGAATGGGTGCTGCACCACCTCATCCAGCATGAAGCCGAGCATCGCGGCCAAATCATGGCGATTCGGACGCAAGCTGAACAAACTTATGTTTAATATTCGAGATTTTGTAGCCAACGATGACGATTATGAGGCTATTGCCACCGTGGAAAAAGCCGTCTATCCCGACAATGCCAACACGGCGGCGGCATTTAAGTACCGCGACGATAGTTGGGATCAAAAATATCTACGCCAACAGCTCGTGGTGGAGTGGGGCGACCAAGTTGTGGCCTTTGCCAGCTACAGCGAGCGTCCCTGGTCATATGCGCCAGGCGCATATGGGTTTAACATCACGATACGGCCAGATTTTGAACGGCGAGGGATAGGAACGGCCGTTTACAACGACATCTGCCGCGATTTAACCCAGCAAAAGCATCCCTTAGCCCAGTTGAGCACCTATACTCGTGGCGACAAACCACAAAGCATCCGCTTTTTGGAAAAACGTGGTTTTGTCGCCGTCATGCGCTGGATTGTGTCCGTGCTAAACGTATCGCAATTCAATGTAGACAGCTACCGCCCGCTGCGGCAACAATTAGCAGCATCTGGGGTAGAAATACGGCCGTTGCCTCAGCAAAAACAGCATGACCCTAACTGGCTCCACAATCTGTATGAGCTGGATTGGGCGTTGACCCAAGATGAACCGCAGCCCAGCCCGCCAACCAAGCTCCCGTTAGAGCAGTATGTCAAAACGTTTCTTGACGACCCGAATGTGCTGGAAGAAGCATGGTTTGTGGCGGTGGAAAACGGCCGTTATTTAGGCATGACCCAACTATACCGCAAACCAAACAAGCCTAAGGAATACGGTACTGGCTTCACCGGCGTGGTTCGCAGCCATCGGCGGCGCGGGCTAGCCACAGCGCTCAAAAGCTATGCCGTCGAATATGCCCAGCGGCAGGGCACTGAAACGCTACGCACGGGTAACGAAGAAAAGAACCCGATGTATCAGCTAAATAAACGGTTAGGCTTTGTTGACTTAACAACGGAACTGGCCTATGAAAAGAGATTTGAGGCTTAAATGAAACAAGAAATTCGAGAACGACTAAACGACGCTATTTTGCAGGAAGCGCGAGCGCGATATGGCCTTGAGGCTGGGCAGCTAGAGGCCTTAGATGGCTTTGAGAGCTTTATCTACACCTTTGAGCGCGACGGCGAACGGTATATCTTGCGGCTGGGGCATTCGCAGCGGCGCAGCGAGGCACTGATTCGTGGTGAGGTGGATTGGATTAACTATCTGGCCGAAAATGGGACATCGGTGGCGTGGGCGGTGCCATCGCCGCAGGGCAATTTGGTGGAACCCATTGCCGATGGGCATGGCGACCACTTTTTGGCAACGGCGTTTGTGTTTGCGCCGGGGGGCAGGGCGGCGTGGCCGATGGGGCATGATGCGGCGTTTTGTCGCAATTACGGCCGTTTATTGGGCAAAATGCACCGCCTCGCCTCCACCTATCAGCCGCGTGACCCAGGAGCAAAACGGCCGTTTTGGAACGACTCCGCCAACAACATCCAGCTTGCCCACATCTTGCCCGCCAGCGACAGCGAAATCTTGGCAAAATCAGATGCCCTCATTGCCTATTTTGCCACCCTGCCCACTGACCCCGCCCACTTTGGCCTCATCCACCAGGATGCGCACGGCGGCAACTTTCATGTAGACGACAGCGGCACTATCACCCTCTTCGACTTCGACGACTGTGCCTATATGTGGTACGCCAACGACGTGGCAATGGTGCTGTGTTACGCCAGCATGGGGTGGGATGATGGGCAGACGTTTGTCAACACCTTTTTCCCGCCGTTTTTGGCTGGGTATCGGGAAGAGTGGGAGATAAACGGCCGTTGGCTGGCCGAAATCCCCCACTTTATGAAGCTGCGCGAACTAGACCTCTACGCCATCATCAACCGTGACTTCACCCCCGTACAAATTGCCGAAGATGGTTGGCTTAACCGTTTCATGAACGGCCGTCGGGAGAGACTGCTCCAAGATGTGCCATTTCTGGATGTTGACTTTACTGGATTTTAGTAAGCGGTAATCAGTAATCAGTAAAACACGCCTACTGATTACCGATTATTGATTACTGTTTACCACAAAAAAATGGCTGTAAATACAAAAGGAAAACGCAAAGTGAAGGTCGGTGGACGTGACTACATTTGGTACGTCCAAACCAACGAAGGGCTGCCCGATGAGGGGTACGTGGATAAACTCGAACCAGAACGGTACCTCCACATCATCGCCACCAACAAAAAATTTATCGTCCACTACCGCATCCCGCAGCAAGGCGACGACCACGCCCTGCTGCGCGTCGAGGGGGAGCAGTTCCCCCGCCAGCCCGAAGCCAAAGAAGTGGCCGTGCCGCGCTGGAAACATGACACCAACCATTTCCCCACGGCCGATTTTGTCCGCCGTCTCATTGGTTGGTGTATGAGTACGAAGGAATGAGCAGAAAAAAACAGAAACAAAAACCCGGCAAGCGCAACATTCGCCACAACATTGCCGCCAACCAGGAAAAACACCGCTCCGACTGGCTGCCGCTGCAACCTGACGAAGAAGGGCAGGTGGCGGATCGGCGCATTATGCGGCGGGATGAGCAAGACCGGCGGCTGGAAGTGGCCGAAGCCGCCACCGCCACCACGTTTGAGTCATTCGACGAATCGCTGTGGCAGCAAATGGCCGATGCGACCCCATTTGAGTTAGGCCTGGTGGTTGAAGTTAGTCGCGGGCTGGCGCGGGTAGATTTTGGCGATGAGATTTTGGTCTGCGACATTCGCGGCACGCTCATTGCCGAAGAAACGGGCTACACCAACATTGTGGCCGTGGGCGACCGCGCCCTGGTGAGCCGCCAAAGCTGGCGGCGCGGGCTGCTGGAAGAGGTGTTGCCCCGCCGCAGCGGGCTGGCGCGGGCCGATAGCTTTGACACCCATCTGCGCCAACTGCTGGTTGCCAACGTAGACCAACTGCTGATTGTGACGGCGTGGCGTGAACCGCAAATCTGGTTTCAGATGATTGACGAATATCTGATTGGGGGCATGAGAAACCATTTGCAAGCGGTGATTTGTGTCAACAAGGTGGATTTGGCCGACCATGTGCTGGAATGCCGCATGGCGATGCAGCCGTATGTGGCGATGGGGCATCGGGTGGTCTTTACCAGCACGGTGACGGGGTATGGGTTGGATGAGCTGCGCCAGACGCTGGCCGGCCGAACCACCGTTCTGGCGGGTTTGTCGGGGGTGGGCAAATCGTCGCTGTTAACGGCCGTTGATCCCCACCTCGACCTCAAAACCGGTGAAGTCAGCAGCCTCAAAAGCCGCGAAGGCCGCCACACCACCACCCAGGCCGTGCTGCACCCGCTGGCTGGCGGTGGCTACGTCATAGATACCCCCGGCATCAAGGATATGGGGCTG
>JACKCD010000063.1 GCA_020634215.1 Ardenticatenaceae bacterium
GCGAGAACTGCGGCGACGGGGCGATAAGACCCCGGCACTGATGCTGACAGCGCGGGATACGGTTGAAGACCGCGTAGCGGGGCTGGATGCGGGGGCGGATGATTATTTGGTGAAGCCGTTTGCCTTTGCGGAACTATTGGCGCGGATTCGAGCGTTGCTGCGTCGCCCGCCGCTGCAAACAGGGCAGGTGCTGCGGGTGGGGGAATTAGAGATGGATTTGGTGCGGCATGAGGTGCGGCATAACGGCCGTTTTATCGAACTCCACCCCCGCGAATACACCCTGCTCGAATTCCTCATGCGCCACCCCAACCAGGTGCTTACCCGCACCCAAATTGGCGAACACGTCTGGAACTTCGACTTTTACCACGAATCCAACGTCATTGACGTTTACATTGGCTACCTGCGGCGCAAACTAGACCAAGATGGCGACGGCTCACTCATTCAAACGGTGCGCGGCGTTGGCTATCGGCTAAGTGCGGAGGGATCATGAGAACCATTGAGCAATTTCTCGCCTACATCCCGCTGCGTCTCCGGCTGGCTCTGTGGTTTACAGGGGCGCTTGGGGCTATTTTGCTGCTCGTAGGGGTGTTTATCTATTGGCAAACCCAGCGCACCATGCTCTCGCAAATTGACCATGCCCTGGAATTGGCGGCGGTGCAGGCCACGCTCAACATCGAAAGTCGGGAAGATCGGCTTGTTTTTCAAAATTTGGATGAGAATCGGATTCAGGAGCAGCATCTGGATGATGATTTTGTGGTTTATTTATTGTCACCCAATGGAGCCGTGTGGGAAAAGCTGGGCAATAACAACCAGGAACCGGTTTATACCACGCTGCCCGCTGGTTATGCTTCACGCAAAGAACATGGTGAGGCGTGGCGTATTTTAAGCCAGGAAGTGGCTGTGAATGGTATCGCTGGCAACCTGCAAGTGCGTCAGGATATGGAGCTGCTGGAAAATGCGCTGAAGGATTTGCGGCAGCAGATGGCGTTGGGGCTGCCGCTGGCACTTCTGCTGGCAGGGTTGGGTGGGTTCTGGCTGGCCTCGCAGGCGTTGCAGCCGATTGATACCATGACGCGCACGGCTCAGGCGATTACAGCCGATGATTTGAGCCAGCGTATTGGGCATCGGGGGCCGGCCGACGAAATCGGCCGTTTGGCACAAACCTTTGACGGGATGCTGGATCGACTGCAAACGGCGTTTGATCGGGAGCGCCGCTTTACGGGGGATGCCGCCCATGAGCTGCGAACGCCGCTGACGGTGCTGAAGGGCAGCATTGGGGTGACGCTGCGTAAGCCGCGTGACACGATGGACTGCATGGAAACGCTGGCGGTGATGGAGGGAGAGGTGGATCGGCTGATTCGCTTGAGCAATGATTTGCTGTTTATGGCGCGGCTGGATCAAAAGCAACTGCGGTTGGGGCGGGAATGGATTGAACTGGAGCCGTTTTTAGGGGCGGTGTTGGATCAAATACGGCCGTTGGCAATGGCCAAAGCCATCCGCCTCGAAGAAACAATCCCCAACGACTTGCGGGTACTGGGCGATATTGATTTGCTGATTCGTCTTTTTCTCAACCTGCTCGATAATGCCATCAAATATACGCCCCAGGCGGGAACGGTGCAGGTGTCGGCCACACAAACGAGCGGGCAGGTCGAGATTGCTATTCGTGATAGTGGGTCTGGCATTGCCGCCGCCCATCTGCCGCAGTTGTTTGAGCGTTTTTACCGGGCAGAGGCTGACCGGGCGCGGCGGCCAGGGCAAAACGGGCAGGGAGGAGCGGGGTTGGGGCTGGCGATTGCCCAGGAGATTGCGCGGGCGCACGGGGGGCGGATTACGGTGACGAGTGAAGTGGGGGTGGGAACAACGTTTACGGTTTGGTTGTGATGAAGACGACGGACGACGGAAATGGCATCGTCGTCTGTCGTCTGTGGTCTGGTTTATTTGTTGCCTGAAGTGGAAGCGTCCAGAGAAAAATCAACGATGATGGGGTAATGATCGGAGCCGACGTTGGGGCCGCGTTGGAATTGGGTGATGTGGATGCCGGGGGAGATGAGGGCATGATCAATGGGAATGCCGAGGCTGCCAACGAGAGAAGGCCAGGTGGCCTGGAGACCGAAACCCAAACGGCCGTTTTTCAACCCCGACAGTGCCAAAAACTGCTTAAAAATGGGCGACCAAGGCGTGGTGTTAAGGTCGCCAAGCAGCAAGACGGCTCCCGATTGCTGCGCTACCTTGTTGCCCAGCTCCACCATTTGGGCATTGCGCTCCTCCATGCGACCCACGCTTTGGGGCGAACGGGGGTGGGTGCCAATGATCGTGACAGGCTGCCCCGCAATGTCAAGCTGCACCAGGGCGGTGGGTCGCCCGTTGCCATTGGCCGAAATTGCCGCAAACGAACTGCCAGCGGCCAGGGGAAAGCGGCTGTAAATGACGGTTCCGCCGTAATTTCTGGCAGCTTCGTAATTGGTGTAGGGATAGGTTGCCAGCAGTGGCTCCAGTGCCTTGCTCCACCCTTGCAGCACTTCCGTCAGCACAATGACATCGGGGTCGGCGGTGTGGAGGAAATCGAGTACCTCGCCATAATGCTTACCGTCGGTGTAGACGTTGAGCATGACGGCGCGGTAGGTGGGGACATCGGCAGCATGGACGCTGGTAGCGTAGATGACGCTGGCGGCGGATGGGACATAGAGAGGCGCGACGAGGACGAGGTTGATGGTGGCAAAAACGGCCGTTAATGCCGCCCTTCCATACCGCCTGCGCCAGACAAATAGGAGCGTCAGCAATAGCAACAGCACCAAATAGTGCGGTCGCCAATGGCTGGTGAGTTCGGCTGCCCAGTTGAGCCGCCGCAGCAGGCGGCTGGTGGGGGCCAGCAGGGGAACAAAGCCGGAGAGGGTGGCAAGGGAGAGGGTGAGGGAAACGGCCGTTAATCCCAGCAGCAAAAGCCAACGCCATGTTAAGACCAAGACCCGACCAATAGATTTGCCAGCGGCTTGCAAAAGTTTAGCAAGCTGTTGGAGTTCGGCCGAAACTTGTTGTTTGACAAAAGGATCCATACTGCTTTGGGGTGACAATGTTATTTTAACCATGCGAGCACCAAATTGAAAACACCGAAAGCGGCGCAGTAGCCTGCAAAAACATACAGGTTATGGCTTTTCAGCCAGTTTAGCAAAAAATGAATGCACAGATATCCGGTGATGGCAGCGATCAGAAAGCCCACGAGAAAAAAGGGCAGTTGTGTCGCCAGTTGATTGGCCTGCACCACATCAAGGATGCCCAACATGCCAGCACCCACAATGGCGGGAATGCCGAGCAAAAAGCTGTAGCGGGCGGCATCTTCACGGTTAAAGCCAGACTTGAGGCCGGCCATGAGGGTGCTGCCGCTGCGGGAAACGCCGGGCAACAGGGCGATCATTTGCAGGAAGCCGATGACCCAGGCATCTTTCCAGGTCATTTGTGACAGGGATTTGCTGCCGGTCATGAGTCGTTCGCCGATGATGAGAATAACGGCCGTTACCAGCAGCAGCACAGCCACTATCGTCGGGCTGCCAAAGGCAGTGTCAAAAAAGTCGGACAGGGTTAGCCCGGCGACGGCGGCGGGAATTGACCCGGCAACGATAAACCAGCCTAAGCGTGATTCGGTGGTTGCCAGCGGGGCGGCCTGGCGCACGCCGTCCCAAACGGCCTGCATGATTTTTAGGAGGTCGCGGTAGAAGTAGATGAGAACGGCCGTTAATGTTCCCAAATGCATGATGGCAATAAACGACAAGGTTGGCTGCGACATGCCGAACAGGAAGGGAACAAGAACGAGATGCCCCGAACTGGAAACGGGCAAAAATTCTGTTGCGCCCTGTACAATGCCTAAAATAATTGCTTCAATGAGATTCATGTACGCTATCCTTATGTTATCCAAGAAATTCAGATGGTAATTTAAGGAAGAAAATTAAGATAACGATGAGATGGGGCTAAAATTGCTCTTATGTGAGGGGAAAGGTGGGGAAAAACGGCCGTTTTCAACGGCGACAACACCATTACCTATACGCCACAACTGGGGTCTGGGGGGGTGGTGACGTTTACCTATAGCCTGAGTGAAGGCGGGGCAAGCGACACAGCGCTGGTAACGGTGACGGTGGTTCCCCCGGCGGCCGCCGACTTTGTGGGCAACCCCACAGGCGGGGTGGCCCCGCTGACGGTGGTGTTTAGCGATACCTCGACGGGCAGCCCGACGGCCTGGGTCGCTGCGCTAGGGGCAGTTTGGCGACGGGACGGTGAGTACGGAGCAAAACCCGACGCATGTCTACACCTCTGGTGTCCACCGAGCCGGGGAGCTACACGGTGACGCTGACGGTTAATAGCGATGGCGGCACGATGAGCAAGACGGTGGTGGATTACATTACCGTGACGCTGGGAGCGCCAGTGGCGAACTTTAGCACGACGCCGATTAGCGGGACGGTGCCGTTGACGGTGACGTTGACCGACCTGTCTACGGGGCAGCCGACGAGTTGGGGGTGGGATTTTGGCGACGGGGCAACGGCGACAGCGCAGCACCCCAACCACACCTACAGTGCCGCCGGGACGTATACGGTGACGCTGACGGTGAGCAACACCGTGGGCAGCGACACGGCGACGGGGACGGTGACAGTGCTGAACAGCGTGGCTGACACGGCCAAGGTGGTGCGGCGCATTAGCTATCGCTTTGGCGGCCAGGTGGTGGCGACGCGGGTGGTGGCGGAGGATGCCCAGGGGCAATTGATTGACAACCCCGCCTTTACGGGGCTATTCTATGTCCACGGTGACCATTTGGGCAGCGCGACGGCGTTGAGCTATGGGCAGGATAGACCGACCTTGCAAGGCACCCTGGTGCCGGATTCGGTGGCGCGGTTCTTGCCATTTGGCGGCTATCGCGGGGCGAAGCCGCAGACGAACCCAGCGGTGAGTGACCGGGGCTTTACCGGCCACAAGCATAACAATTACATTAAGTTGGTGGACATGCGGGCGAGGTGGTATGCGCCAGAAATCGGCCGTTTCATCAGCCCTGACACCATTGTACCGGATCCAATGAATCCACAAAGTTTTAATCGCTATTCATATTCATACAACAATCCTATCAAGTACAGCGACCCAACGGGACATTGTTCTGAAGTCCGAATGGGTACTGACGATGACGAATACTTTGTTCGCGTCCCTAGCGATAGCCAATGTTGGTTCTATTATGACTCTATCATCGATTTAATGGAATATAATCCTGGGTATGCTGACGCAATTGGCTGGAATAATGGCGAGACATCAGACTCTAGTGAATATGCAAGAAAGGGAAAGGGAGAGTTACGCACTTTGTGGCAACTTCATCGAAAACACGCGAGCCAGCCACAAGCCTGTTGGGGCAGTGGTGGCAGTGCGGCCTGCAACAGAGCCAAGTTTTCAGATGCATTCAACCTTGATGAAGCTACTCCTGATGCCTTTCTCATTGGTGGTTCTGGAAGTGTAGGATTTATTGACGCTTTTACTAGCGGTGGCGAATTGCTATTTTCCTCTGATGGGGTTGCTGGCTTTGCATATGATGGTACTGGTTGGAATACACCAACACCAGAGGCATCAATTGAGCCCTTTTATGGAGGAGCGGTTTGGAACCTGCCTAGGCTTAGTGATTATTCTGGGGATTTTTGGGCATTGAATGTGTATGCGACAATAGGAACCGGTGCTGAGCTTACCATATTTGGTGCCCCAGGAGCGCTTCCATTTTCTAGCCAACGCGAAGGTACATGGGGAATAGCGATCAAACCAGCTGCTGGTTATGGAGTTGGTGGAAGCTATTTTGAAACCAACTATCGCGAATGGTTTTCAGTACCTTTTCCTTGGTTGATACCATAAGCTAGAGAGCATTATCCAATGGTGAAGTTGCAAAGTTACTCCAATGGTGTATGACAAACAAGGAAGGTTATGAACTAATGACGTTACAGGGTTTCTTGATCAGAATACTCAGCATTATATTGACGGGAACAGCAGTTTATTTTATCAATAAAATATTCAGATATATGGGAACAAGAAAAATTGAGAAGAATACTCGTGAGAACGAAAACATATTTAACCAATCAGAGAAAGCGTTAGGCAAAATTATGGTATCTTTAGGGTACTTACTCTGGTTCCTTTGGATACTTTGGGTCTTTGGTATGTTATCAGACATATAATACCAATTGCACTAACAAGTGTTGGGATCAGATTGGTCCAATCTTCGAGATTGGACCAATCTTTTATGTCATTTAAACACACGATTGGTATCAGATTTAAGCCCAATACCTTTCAAATAAGGGTTTTGACGGTCAAAATCGCTGTGTTTTTTGGGCCGTTTACTCTGAAGCGAGGCTCCAAAATCATTGAGTTTTCGTTTTTTCGGCTTATTTGAAAAGTATTGGATTTAAGCCTTATCATATAGCGGATAGAAAGAGTAAGCGACTCGCCAGTTGCCCTTCCTATCCATCAACACTCGTTTGGCTCGCTTGTTGCTGATGGCACTGTCAGAGTCATCAGCAACACTCGCAATGCATGAACAAGCTGCCGCTGGCTCTCATTGAGCGTGCCATCACCTAGTGCATCAAGCATGGCCATGATCTGGGCAGGCTGGTGGGGAGGCGGTTCGGCTGGGTTGGTGGTGGGCTGGAGCCGCTGCTCGATGGTTGCCATCGCCCGGTAGTAGTCGGCGGCCACCGTGCGGTCGTAGAGCCGGGCATAGCGCAGGGTGGTGTCAATCTGCTCATGCCCCAGCAGTGCCTGCACCGTCAGGATGGGTGCCCCCGCATTGAGCAGCAGCGTGGCGCAACTATGCCGTAGTTGGTGCGGCCGAATCACTACCCCACATCGTTTACCATACGTCCGCAGCCGCTCGGCGCAGTAGGTGGGGGTCAGCGGCCGATGACGATAGAGGAAGAGATGGTCGTCGCCACCTTGTCCGCGCAGCGGCATATACGCTTCAATGGCCGCCACGGTCGCTTCGCTGAGAAACACAACCCTGTCCTTTAACCCCTTGGACTGCTCAACCCGCAGCCGCTGCCCTGCTAAGTCAAGGTCGCTTTGTCGCAGCCGCCGCACCTCCCCCACCCGCAAGCCACTACAAAGCATCAACCGCCACCACGCTCTATCCATTACGCCACAGCGGCGTAGCCCCAGATGGGAGCTGACCGCCTCCCGCTCAATCTCGGCCGCCACCTGCTGTAGCTGCGCCACCGACACATCCTTGGGCAGCTTGGGGCCTTCCTTTAGTCGCTCCACGCGCAGCAGCCGTTCACAAATGGGTATTTCCTGCTCTTGGAGGTAGCGCAGCCAGCTTTGCAGGCAGAACAATTCCCGATTGAGCGTCGCCGCCCCAATCCCCGCCGCCAGCCGCGCATCGAGATAGCCAAACCAGAGCGTGGGATTCAGGTCAGCCACCGTTTTCACAGGCGCCTCCGCCACTGCCCAGCGCAGAAAACGGGTTAAGGTGCCTACCAGATGGTCTGTCAGCCGCTGCTGCTTCTCAGCCAGCCAGTTGCGCTGGCAGTGGCGGATGTAACGCTGAATGAGGGTCGTTATCTCAGGCGGAATGCCAGCCAGGAAATAATCCCAGTTGGTCGGTTTCGTTGGCTGCGGCTTTCCCTGCCGCTGCCGCAGCCATTCGGCCAGCTTGAGCAGCCCCTTGTGGTAGCTCTGCCGGGTTCCCTCGCTGGGAAAACAGTCGGCAATGAGAACGCGCACCTCGTCAAGGTCAGCGTCGCTGATTTGCCAGTACGGTTTGTCAAGCTGGCTGATAGCCAGCCGCACGGCACAACTGTAGATGTTGAGAGCCGATTCACTGTAGCCCGCCGCCCGCAGCCAGCGACGAAAAGCGGCATAGGCACCGATATTGGCCGACAGCCAGTAGCGGATGGGGGTATACAAGTCGGGGTTGGTTGGTGAACTCATCGTCTATTTACCTCCCGTTGCTGTTAACCGCTCGGCCAGTTGCGTCATCGCCGCCTGATAATTGGCCTGGGTCTGCTGGTCAGAGATGTGGAGATACCCCTCCGTAGTACGCAGTCGCACATGTCCCAACAGCCGCTGGATGGTGGTGACAGGAACGCCAGCTTCCACAAGGTGGCGGGCGAAAGTATGGCGTAGCTGGTGGCAGGTGAGCCAGATCCCGGCCTCGTGGCAGTAGCCAGCCAGCAGGTATTGGATGCCGGTGACGGTGAACCGCCTGCCAAAGCGGTTGAGGAAAACGGCGGTAGAATCGACCTGTGGCCGCATCGCCAACCACGCTTCTAGCGCAGCCAACGTTTGGTTAGAGAGGTAGACAACCCGCTCATGCCCCCCTTTCCCCCGCACCCACAGGCGCGGTAGCTGACTGCCAGCCGCGTGCAGGTGCAAGTCGCCCAAACTGAGGCTACGCACTTCGCCGACCCGCAGCCCACAGCGCAGCATGAGCAGGAACATGGCGCGGTCACGCAGAGAGTCGATGTGGGCAAACAAGGCAGCGATGACCTCATCCTCGACATCTCGCGGCAAACGACGCCCTTGACGGATGGTGTGGCGTTGGGGCAACACGGGATTGCGTGGTGGGTCGGCTGTGGTCAGGTCGAGAAAACGATAGAAGGTTCGTAGGGCGGCCAGGCGGCGGTTGATGGTGGCGATGGTGTGGCCTTGGGCTTGGCAATACGCGATGTAGGCATCAACATCGGCAGCAGTGATGGCGGCAATGGGGTTGGCACAGCCTTGGGTGGCACCAGTTTGGGCATGATACCAAGTGAAGAACAGTTCGACATCGCTGCGGTAATGGATGGGGGTCGAGGCGTGGGGACTCCGTCGCCGGAGCCACTGTTGAAAAGAGAGAATTTCGGCTACCATTGTAGCACCTCCAGGTGATATGAATTTGAAACTGAATCTGGCCTGATTCTGGTTTCATCATACCACCTGGTTGCCTCTCGTGATCTAACTTAATGTAATAACGATGACCTGGGGCTGGTGTATATGAATGCGCGTTACTACGTGCCCGGCACTGGCCGTTTTGCCAGTGCCGATACCATTGTCCCTGACCCGATGAATCCGCAGGCGTTTAATCGCTACAGTTACGGATATAACAATCCTGTCAAGTATACAGATCCTTCTGGGCATTGTGTCGAAGATTCCCGAGATGACTATTATGATTATGAATGTTGGCAAAAAGCTGACGAACTTTATGACAAATATGGAAGTACTGGTCTCTCATATGGAGCTTTAGGGACATTAAGTCTTGAAGAATTACGTAGATTTGATCGGCTTTTACAAAATGCATGGAACAAGGTTGGAGACTTGCAACAATATTCAGTTAGACATGTTTGGGTTCAGCTACATTTTGCAGAACTCACACTGGGACTTTGGCAAGTCCCCATTCAAAGTCTAGCTTCCAACGGAGGAACAGGGTCAGCAGATTTGTAAACCCGATAACAGGAGATTTGGGAGTAAGCCTATTTCATATAGCATTGAGAATGCTCAAGCTCAACTTGATCGTTATGTTGAAAACTATCCGAACAGAAAAGGTAGTTTTGTACAAGTAACCACAACTATTAGTCAATTGACCCAGCCAAACCTATGCGTCATCAGGGCGTGATGGGAAGAAGTTATCCGGGATTGATTTTTATTGGCCGCATAAAAAACGAACGCAGGTTTCAGTAGAATTGAACATCGAACCGGATTTCTGTTAAAATGGCTTCTTTATGGTCTTGGGGCAGGGAGTAAATAACCTGCTGGTTATCCACCCGCCGGTACCGGTTCCGAGCTGGCATGGAGTGGGGGAAGCATAGGCTCATTAGTCAAATAAATTTATTAAAGGTGTATCTAGCCAATGGGGAATCCACGTTATTTAAATTGTCTTCGTTACCTACACGCCAATCAGCGATGCTGAAGACAATTCATTGCATAGTAAGTGCGCGAGAGAGCTACAGCATCTTGATGTAAGTTCTTGTTCATGGATTGTTTCTTGGCGAATGATACAAAAACACGAAGAAATGGCTTATCTTACCGCGAATTTCTCTTGGGAAGCTATTGCAAGGGATATACTGCCAATTAGCCTATATAAAGCTCATGCTTGAGAATATAGACAATCCCTCTGGGCCATATCTTGCAGTTATTGAGTTTTCTCGTAGGAAGGAGGAAGATCACCCAAATTATTTGACGTGTTTGATCGATGATAAAGTGTTTAATCGCTTTGCGAGCATACAATTACAAACATGGTTTGTACAGGTGGGAAAAGACAACTTTAGAAAGCTGAATGGTTGTACAGGCTATATCACTTATGAATCTTTTCTAAATCCTGAGCTTAGTCCCCATGAGTATCTAACTGGGCACCATGAATATACTATACTCAAAATTAAATGTAACCCATAGTTTCTGGTAAACTAACAGGAAACACAACAAAGTGAGAAAGGCCGCATGTTAAGACCAGATTGTGCAAAATGGAATCAGACCCTATCAGACCTGCAAAAATTAGCGGTGACCGCTGAACACCCCAGAAGCCGCGAACGATTCCAGGCGTTGTACGAAATAGGTAGCCAACATACGAATGCCACACAATGGGCGCGTGCCATTGGGCGGGATGACCAGACGGTCATGGGTTGGGTACATCGCTACAATGCCGAAGGACCAACAGGCATCCTTTACAAGCATAATGGGGGTCGCTCCCCCTTTTTACCTCGGAGCAGGAAGCAGAAATAACCGAGTGCGTCAGAACCGCATCTCCCGCTGAGGTCGCTCTGCCGGGACATCGTTGGACATTAAAGAAGGTCATCAAGCTGGTCGGAACAACAAGCCGGCAGTAAAATCAGCCGGGTAAGGCTCGAACCATGTTGCAACAAGCAGGCCTCAGTTGGAAAAAGTGCAAAAACTGCTTGCCGAGCAAACCCAGAGCAAGGCGGCGTATGCGGCGCAGTTGGAGGATTTGTTCGTTGCCATGCTGATAAAGCTCGTCTAATCTACATTGACGAGGTTCATCTCCATCAGGATATGGATTTAGGCTACAGTTAGTCGGCGTAAAGGGTCAGGCCGACTGGGTGCCCAGCCAGTCCCTGGACTCTCAGCCAAACTCAATTGGTATGGTGCCTGATTTACCCAAGGTCAGTGCTTCCTTTGGCAAAACGGTCGCTGCAACAGCGATAACACGGTCGCGTTCTTGCAAGCATTATCCGAGTGGCTTGGCGAAAGCAAGCAAACCGTTTATATCATCATGGATGGCGCACCGTGGCATCGTTCCCACTTGGTTGCCACAACTGCTGACCAACTTGGGGTTGAATTGATTCGCTTGCCAGCCTACAGTCCAGACCTCAACCCAATTGAAGGGCTTTGGAAGTGGATGCGGGAAGAGGTGACGCAACGGTATTGTCATCCTTCACTTTCGGCCTTAGCTGATGCCTGTCATGCTTTTATTGAGCGCATTAACCTTGACCCGAATCGGCTGATTCAGCGTCTTTGGCCTAAATTTGACCTCGACCCTGATTATGAAAAACTATTGGTTTCAAATTGATTTGAGTATAAAATTGCCCCGGACTTGAGAGAATATAGTCGTGGTTACTATTGGGGAAACTTCATGATGCGCTCACACCTTGAGAAAATAGGAGGATATGAAAATATTTTCCCAAACCCACTGTTCTTACTTGAGGAACTTGGAGATGACAGGTTCTATTTACAATTTGTGCAGAATATACAGGAGATTACTCTTGATGAGCTTGCTATATTGCGGGTAATCATGCAACCAATCTTACGGAAACCAAACCCTCAAGAAATTGCTTATAAAAATGTATTTCACTTACTTTTAGAGAGGGTCGGCGTTAACATAACGACAACTTATGGGTCTCGTGCTTGAGATTTGCTATTACGAACACGTTGCAGAGCACGAGCGTTGATCACAATGTAAGTCAGCGTGTTCAAATTAACAACTGAATGACCAGTACGCACTTTGGGTCGCTCAATGCCGTACTCTTTAGCTTGGCTGTTGATACGTTCAGCAGCCGTGCGTTGTTTGTAAAGCTGCTTGTACGTTTCCGATTGACGATTAATCTGAACACGCATCCAACCACCCGCTTCAATATTGATGTGCTTGATACAGCCAATCCCTTTAGCAAATTGCTCATGGGTACAAATCTCAGCCGTCTTGGTGGGAAACAACTTGGGACAACATAAAAGCTGTGCCCGATACCCATTGGAATGGTTGTATTCATAGGAAGACATCTCTAAACCTGTGAGCTAGATGGAACCCTTGCCCCTTTAACTGATTGCGGATGATGCCCACGCAAATTAGTGGAATAGCAGCCAAGCCACCTTCTTCGGCAAAGAGGCTGGTAGATATGCCCAAGCATCGAAAGCGGCATCAGCGGCAAAAGAAACGAGGCGAAAACCGGTGTTCCGACCAAACGGGCATACAAAGGGGCAAATACGTGGAATCTGCTGCTTCGTTAAAGGCAAAGGTATACTCAGCCAAAACAACATCGCCATATTATTGGATGAGTCATGACCATGATACCTGTACCATATCTGAGTATTCCTTCTTGACCTTGGTCTGTTTCTCACTTTCATCATCCTGGTTCTGGCTGCGTTTGACACCTAGGCGGCAATCCGGGTCGCCGCTTGGCTGCTTCTCCGGGTCATAGCGGTTGACGCATACTCCGTGGGTTGTTTCTTTAACCCATGCGTAAATATCGCTTCGATGTCGATAACCGGCGTATCTCCCAACCCTGGAATTTCAGCCTGGAGGTCGTGGACGGTTGCGCTCTGAACAAACTTGGAGGAGAATTATTATCCATCATTTGCGTGTTTGTGTCTGAGCCAACGGTCACGAACAGTTCTCGACATCGAAGCCATAGGGTTGGGCATTATCTGGCACCGGATGAAAGCCCAGTTCCAATACCAACAGATGTTTGGAGCAGAAAGCGGCGCAGGTCAGTGATATAGTCAGATTTCTCGCATTTCTTGACCAGCAACGCTTTCGCGCCTTTTTTTTCTGGATGAGGCGTGAACCAGTAGGGTTGAACATCATCGTTCGGGTATCTGGTTCCAATCGAGTAAGGCGAAAAAAGGCGCGATACGCCTGGATAACTGGGTCGTAGCTCATCAATTGGTCGATGATTGATTGTTCAAGTGCATGATTAGACGTTATCATTAGGTTGCTCCTGTTCAGGTTGGTTTGTAGATATTTCCCAGTCTGAATGGGAGCAACCATTTTGACAAGTTTTGTTACTTTATGTTAAAGCCGACCCTCTTTTAGATGAACCACAAGAGCTGTATAGGCAAATACCTGTTATTCCATCTGAAACTAAACCATTGGCCAAGCACCCTCCTTCAATAGATAGTAGAGACATTGACTTATTCAATTCAGGAACATTTGGCGATACCGAAGCCTTGGCGTGGCTCAGGGCCAACCGCAGCGAAACTCCTTTAGCAGTAGAGCGATTTGAGAAAAGAAGTGATGCAATCGATTTTGTTACCAAATTGTATGATCTAGGTGCGAAAAAAGTTGATGTCCGTATGATCTTTGGAGAGAAATGGAGGATTGAGTCTACGGGAGGTTCTTATGCAACCTCTTTGGAAATAACTCTTCCAAAGACTATGCTCATCAGGAAAAAATAATAGATTTGATAGAGGAAGTGATTTGAGGCCTTTGTGGATTCATGGACTTCGATCAAAGTTTATCTGACACATACGGTGAGACCTTTCTTGGGCTGGGTTCGCTCGAAGTGGTTGATCGTTACTACTTCCCTTATTTTTCTTCTGGACAATATAGAAGAAACGCTCGTTAAACCCTGTTGGCTTGCGGTAGGTGGAAACGACGAATTAATCACAGTTGGGAAGGTGAATTGAGTGGAAACGGCCGTTTTCCATCATTCATGCCGCCGTCCGGTCGTCCGTCAGATAAATGGTCCCAGAAACGGCGAATTAAGCAGCGGTTGATGAAAGTGAGGCGGTGAGGAGAAACAGCCAAACAGCCCGCCGATGGCGGGAAACGCTTTTTGGGCAAATGCCACAGCCTGGTTGCTCTGACCGAGAAACCCAATAAAGCTCCCAACAACTAAAAACACAATGATTATCTTTATAATACCATTACTCATTTTCATTTTTTGCTCCCAAAATGATCCTGTACAACCTGTTGTTATGTGTGTACAGCTTGGCAGTTTAGAAGGCAAAATTAAGATAACGATGAGATGGGGTTAAAGGTGTTCTCATGTTTAGCGGCATAAGCGAGGGGAAACCTATCCCTCTCTATCCAGCCCAAATAATGTTGTTGAATCGGTAGGATTGCGACAGGATGAGGTTATGCCCAGGGCAAGGCACGTCGCCCGCCTTGCCCTGGGTACTCAGATTAATCAATAACGGCCGTTTCTTCCCCCACCCCCGTCTCCACTTCCGCCACTTTCTCACTGGTGCCATTAACGGCCGTTTCCTCCCCCTTCTGCCCCGACAAATGCCCCTCGCGCACCACCGCCATCGAAGCCACCGCGTCCCCCTCACGCAAATCCATCACCCGCACCCCCTGCGTGTGCCGACCCTGCTGCGAAACCGTGTCCACCGAGGTACGTAAAATGATGCCCGTCGTCGAGATACACGTCACCTCATCCCCGGCCGTTACCACCCGCGCCCCAATAATCCGTCCCGTTCGTTCTGGCGTTAAAATCATCGCCCGCACCCCCTGACCATACCGGTTTTGCTGCCGATAATCTTCCAATGGCGTGCGCTTACCAAATCCCTTCTCCGTCACCACCAGCAAGTCATCCCCTTCCGTCACCACGTCCGCCCCGGCCAGCTTGTCCCAATCATCCAACTTCATGGCGTTTACGCCCGCAGCCGCCCGCCCCATTGGGCGCACATCTTCCTCACTAAAGCGAATCCCCTTCCCCTGTTCGCTCACCAAAATCACATCCTGCTCCCCTTCGGTCATCTTCACCCACCCCAGACTGTCGTCTTCATCCAGCGTCAGGGCAATCAACCCACTGGGGCGCACGTTGGCAAAAGCACTTAGTTCCGTCCGTTTAATCCGCCCCTTGCGCGTGATCATGATCAAATATTCGGCATCGTCAAAGGAGGGTACTGGTAAAGCGGCCGTTATTTTCTCGTCTGGCAGCAGCGGCAAAATGTTCATCAGCGATGTCCCCTTCGCCGTCCGATCCAGTTCGGGAATCTGGTACGTCTTATCGGCATACACCTTACCTTTGTCCGAGAAGTACAGGATGGTGTTGTGGGTGCCGGCCGTAAACAAATGCTCCAGCTCATCCTCCTCCCGCGTACTCATCCCAATCAGCCCCTTGCCACCCCGTGCCTGCTTGCGGTACGCCGTCACCGGCGTGCGCTTCACATAGCCGCGCCGCGTAATCGAGACAAAAACATCTTCGTCCCGCACCAAATCTTCCATGTTGAAGTCGGCTTCCATCCCCATCACAATTTCGCTGCGCCGCTTGTCACCGTATTTATCTTTTAGCTCGGTAACATCCTCTTTAATCAGCGCCAAAATCTTCTTGTTATCGGCCAGCAAGCCGCGCAAATAGGTGATGTGGGCCGTCACTTCGTTGTATTCATCCTCAATTTTCTGCCGTTCCAATGCCGCCAGCCGCCGCAGCTGCATATCCAAAATCGCCGTTGCCTGAATTTCCGTCAGCCCAAACCGCTCCATCAGCTCTGTCCGCGCTGCGTCAGCACTGGCGGAGTGGCGAATCGTGTTGATCACTTCATCCAAATTGGCCTGGGCAATCAGCAGCCCTTCCAAAACGTGCTGCCGCTTCAGCGCCTTATCCAGTTCAAACTGGGTGCGCCGCACAATCACTTCGGTGCGATGGTCAATATAAATTTGCAGTGCCCGTTTTAACGAGAGCAACCGAGGCTGCTTGTCTACCAGCGCCAGCATTTGCACCCCAAACGTCGTTTGCAGTTGGGTGTGCTTATAAAGCTGGTTCAGCACCTTCATCGGCTGCGTGTTGCGCTTCAGCTCAATAACAATCGAAATGCCGTCGCGGTCTGATTCGTCGCGTAAGTCGGAAATGTCGGTGATGATCCCCTTGTTCACCAGTTCGGCAATGCGCTCAATCAGCATGGCCTTGTTCACCTGGTAGGGAATTTCCTTGACATTGATTTGCTGGCGGCTGGGGTTGCGCGGCATCTCTTCAATTTCTGCTACCGCGCGCATCACAATGCGCCCGCGCCCGGTGGCAAAGGCGTTGCGAATCCCTTCGGTGCCCACAATCAGCCCGCCGGTGGGAAAGTCTGGCCCTTTGACGAAGTGCATCAGTTCATCCAGGGTCACGTCTTCAATGTCGTCAAAGCGGTCAATCAGGTAGTTGATGGCATCACAAATTTCGCTAAGGTTATGGGGAGGAATGTTGGTTGCCATCCCCACGGCAATGCCGGCCGACCCATTGAGCAGCAAGTTGGGCAGGCGAGCAGGCAGCAAATCCGGCTCTTGCAGGGTGTCATCAAAGTTGGGGGTAAAATCAACGGTCTCTTTGTCAATGTCTTCCAGCAGTTCGTTGGCAATGGCGGCCAGCCGGGCTTCGGTGTAGCGCATGGCAGCGGGGTTGTCGCCATCAATGCTGCCAAAGTTACCCTGACCATCCACCAGCATGTAGCGCATGGAGAAATCTTGCGCCATCCGCACCATGGAGTCATAAACGGCCGTATCGCTATGCGGATGATATTTACCCAGCACCTCACCCACAATACGGGCGCTCTTGCGGTGCGCCGTGTTCGAGCGAATCCCCATGTCGTGCATGGCATACAAAATCCGCCGATGCACCGGCTTCAGCCCGTCACGGGCATCGGGCAGCGCCCGCGCCACAATCACGCTCATGGCATAATCCAGATACGAGCTACGCATTTCCTGATTGATGTCAATTGTGTTTACAGTACCGATGTCCAAGAGTACCTCCGGCAGTTGCGTCAAACGCACAGTGCCTGCAAATGTCTAGGCGAAAGATTGTTCTGTTATGCCCACCCAACCCTTGCCATATGCCACACCGCCAGATGTGGCAAACAATCATAATTTGCAAATGAGTTGGGGTAGAAAAAAGAGTGAATTAGCTTGCCTGTACCATACAAAAATTCGTCAAAATAATCCCCAAAACAAAGGGGAGCGGGCTATTCTCGACCCAGTAAATTATACCTGATTTTGACATAAATTTCGAGTTTTTGTCCCCTTATTCAGCTACAGTTTATGGTTTTTTTATGAGGGATTTGGGTAGTAAACGGCCGTTTACCACTCATGTCCACAACTCAACTATGTACTACCTCTGAAAAGCCACTGTTTGAAGCTGTAATGTTTTTTGTAACAGTCGCCCGTTTTAATACAGTACTGTAGTACCATTACTTTAGTACTGTTTATTGACGCAGTAACGAGTAGACAACAAGGGGTGAGCTATTTGGACTGATTTTGCGCTAGGAGATTTTTGGGGAAGCTCGGGGTCAATGGGTGAGCCTCCAGCCCCACAAGGAATGTGATCATCAACGGTGTGCTGAGGGAAAACGGCCGTTTTTCGCGCCCACCTTCACCACACAACTTGACACCCGTTTTCGCTGTGGAAACGGCCGTTATTTCGTTTATTAGTTGCACCAAATGAGCGCTAACCGTTCGTTGGGTGCTGTTATTATTACATGTCAACAGGTTGACATAACAACTTCAGGAAGGTAAAGGAACATGAATACTCAGACACAAAACAAATCATACACCTTTGTACTGTTCCTGCTCGGTGCCGCTATCGCCCTCTTGTTTAGCACACAAATGGCGTTCGCCGCACCGGCAGAGCAAACAGCGGGAACAGGAACTGTCACCATTGTGACAGCTTCCGACCCGACCGGAACCACTGGTTTCTTCTATTTTGGGCAGCTTGGATCGTTCACTCAGGACGACGGCCAAAGCCAGACCTTCTCCAACCTCACCCCCGGCACCTACGACATTTATCAAAGCGTCCAGGCCGGCTGGGTATTGGACATTAGCTGCGTAGGTGGCAGCAACACCCCGCTCAACAACGGCACCACCATCACCCTCGGGGCCGACGAAGACATTACCTGCACGTTTGCCAATACCGACGTTGGCGGCTCCATTACCGTTGTGACAGCCTCTAACCCGGCCGGCGGCACAGGCTTCTACTATTTTGGGCAAGTGGGTGTTTTCACCCAAGACGACGGCCAAAGCCATGTTACCGAAAACCTGCTACCCGGTAATTACGACATCATCCAGACCATTCCTGCTGGCTATGACCTTTCCGTTTCCTGCGTTGGTGGTGACTCTACTCCGCTGGCCGAAGGCGTAACCGTGCAGTTGGATGCTAATGAAGACATTGTTTGCACCTTCGCCAATAGCAACGTTGGCGGCACCATCACCATTGTTGCTGCCGGTGCCGACGGGTTGGAATATTACGGCAGTCTGGGACAGTTTATTCTTCATGATGGGCAAAGCGAAGAACGCACCGCTCTCTCCCCCGGTGAATACTCTGTTTACCAAGGCGTCCCGGCTGGTTACGTACTCGGTGTCTCCTGCGATGGCGGCAGCTACACCGCCCTGTCTGAAGGCGTTACCATCAACCTAGGTGCCAGCGAACACATCACCTGTACTTTCACCAACACCGACGTAGGCGGTTCGATTACCATTGTTGCTGCTTCCGATCCTGTTGGAGCCACTGGCTTTGAATATTACGGCAACATGGGGCAATTCACCCTGAATGACGGCGACAGCGAGCAGCGCACTAACCTGATGCCGGGCGAATATACCGTTTATCAGGGTGTTCCGGCCGGCTATGTACTGGGTGTTTCCTGCACCGGCGGCGATTACGAAGCACAAGCCGAGGGTGTTATCATTACCCTCGATGCCAATGAAGATATTGTTTGCACCTTCACTAACACCGATGTTGGCGGCTCGATCACCATCATCGCCGCCTCTGACCCGGCCGGAGCCGCTGGGTTTGAATATTACGGCAACATGGGGCAGTTTACCCTGGATGACGGCGACAGCGAGCAGCGCACCAATTTGATGCCTGGTGAATATACCGTTTATCAGGGCGTTCCGGCCGGCTATGTGCTGGATCTTGCCTGCACCGGTGGCGACTATGTAGCTACTGCCGAAGGCGTCATCATCACCCTCGCCGCCAATGAAGACATCGTTTGCACCTTCACCAACACCGACGTTGGCGGTACGGTCACGATTGTGGCGGCTTCAAACCCCGCTGGGGCAGCCGGGTTCAGCTATTATGGCAACTTCGGGCAATTCCTGCTGGGTGACGGCCAAAGCGAACAGCGCGTTGACCAAATGCCAGGCGAATACACCGTTTACCAGGGTATCCCAGCCGGGTATGTGCTGGATGTGGCCTGTACAGGCGGCGACTTTGTTGCTCTGGCGGAGGGGGTGACGGTGACGCTGAATGCCAACGAAGACATTGTTTGTACCTTCACCAATACCTACGTGGGGGGTTCGATCACCATTGAAGCGGTTTCACAACCGGCCGGTGGTACAGGCTTTGGCTACTACGGTAGCCTGGGACAGTTTGAATTGAATGACGGCGAAAACGAACAGCGCACCGACTTGATGCCGGGTGAATATACCATTTACCAAGGGCTACAGGCGGGGCTGGATTTGAGCATTGGCTGCACTGGTGGCGATTTCACGGCACTGGCTGAAGGCGTAACGGTCACGTTGGATGCCAATGAAGACGTGGTGTGTACCTTCACCAACAGCGACAACAGTGGCCCGACGCTGGGCAACCTGTTCTTTGATGACTTTGAGAGTGATTTGGGCTGGACGGTGAACCCCAATGGCAGCAACAGTGCCACTACCGGGATGTGGGAACGGGCAAATCCACAGCATACGCATTACTATGGGCCATTGCAGTTGGGTCGCACGGTAAGCGGTGATTATGACTTGGTAACAGGTGGAGCGGCCGGCAGTGACCCCGGTTCCTATGACGTGGACGGCGGCGTAACTTCAGTACGTTCCCCTAACATCACCTTGCCCAGCAGCGGTGACATCACCCTGTCGTTTGCTTACTATCTGGCGCATTTGGAAAACGCGAGCAACAGCGATTTCCTGCGGGTGTCGGCTGTGGGGGATACAACGGCCGTTATTTTCGAGAAAACGGGTGCTGCGTATCGTAACTATGCCGAGTGGGAACAGTTTAGCGCCAGCCTAAATGCGTTTGCCGGGCAGACGGTTTACCTGCTAGTGGAAGCGGCTGACAACGGCGCGGGCAGCCTGATAGAAGCGGCACTTGATGATGTGTCTGTGGACGTGATCGAGATCGCTTTCTTCGATGACTTTGAGACCAGCCAAGGCTGGACAGTCAACGCCAACGGCGGCGACAGCGCCACCACCGGGATGTGGGAACGGGCGGATGCCCAATGGACAGATTACTACGGCACGCTACAGCGCGGTCGGGCGGCCAGCGGCAACAAAAACCTGGTAACGGGTGCTTTGGCTGGCACAGACCCAGGCAGCTATGATGTGGACAATGGCGTGACTTCGATTCAGTCACCAAGCATTGTCGTGCCGAGCGATGGCAACATTACCCTGTCATTTGCCTACTATCTGGCGCACTTGAACAATTCTTCGGCCGATGACTTCTTGCGAGTGTCGGTCGTGGGCAGCACCACGACAGTTGTGTTTGAAGAACGGGGTGCCGCTAATTGGGATTATGCGTATCGTTGGGAAGAAGCAACAATTGACCTAAGCGACTTTGCCGGGCAGACGATCCATCTACTGATTGAAGCGGCTGACAATGGCACGGCTAGTCTAGTTGAGGCAGGAATTGATGACGTGGCAATAATTGCCACGGGTGATTAAATGAGGGATTGGGGATTGAAGATTTAGGTCTTCAATCCCCGATCAGATGCCAATTGACACCAGCCAAAGCCCTGAAAATCCCGTGAACGGCCGATTTGCACACAGGGCAATCTGCGTCCCAAAGTCCTCTTTCCAACAGCCCACTCGCTCATCACTAAACAAATAAACGCTCCAAATCATTTTGTGTTATTCTACGGTCATGAAATTCGAGCGGAATGACAACAAAAGATAATGATCGTGAAGAATTAGGGGATTGGAGATAAGAGATTGATTCAAATCTTCAATCTCTTATCTCTCCTCTCTGACTCAACATGGAGCTAGACAAACTGGTAGATGCCATTTTAATAAGTGCCAAATATCGCCACATCTCCCCGGATCTAGTGCGGCGAGTGGGGGCGGTGGAGCTGGCAAAGGGGCGCAAGCTGAAGGAGGCGGTAAAGGCGACAAAAAACAAGCTGCATCAGGTGGGAGGGGCATACCAGGCAGGCGCCATTGATTTTGATCGGGCGTTGGTGGAAATGGCGGCGGTGGCTGATGACCCTGATGGGCTGCGCCAGCTTTGCCGTGAATTGATGCAGCGTCACGCCTCGACCCGCGAACGGCTGCCGATTCTGGACGAGTTTTACAGTACCATCTTTGCCCACCTGCCTCCCATCCAATCGCTGATGGATGTGGCGTGCGGGCTAAACCCGTTGGCATGGCCGTGGCTCCCGGTTGAACAGACAATAGAGTATGTGGCATATGATATTTATGCCGATTCGATTGGCTTTTTGCAGCAGGCGTTGGGGGTGATGAGGGTGGTTAACGGCCGTTGTCAAACCCGCGACATCATTGCCCACCCACCCACCGAGCCGGTTGACCTGGTGTTGATTTTGAAGACGCTGCCGTGTTTGGAGTTGGGGGAAAAAACGGCCGTTTCGACGCTGTTGGATGGGCTAAACAGCCGTTATCTGCTCATCAGCTATCCCGTTCAGACACTGGGCGGCCGACGTAAAGGGCTGGGGGCTACTTATGAACAGCAGTTTCAAGCGTTAGCGGCAGAGCGAGGCTGGCAACAATACCACCGCTTTGAGTTTGCCACCGAGTTGGCGTTTTTGGTTGTGAACGGCAGGAATTAACGGCCGTTATCCCTACCCAAAATCAAGCAGTTTACGTGCCTGGGCAGGGTATTTTTGGACTAACCACTCCAATACCTGAAGTTCATCCGAACCTTTTGCTCTTCTAACTTGAATTAGCAGCTTTTGCGCTGAA
The DNA here is from genome assembly GCA_020634215.1 of Ardenticatenaceae bacterium. GTDB lineage: Bacteria > Chloroflexota > Anaerolineae > Promineifilales > Promineifilaceae > JACKCD01. The sequence continues at coordinate 22,037 of JACKCD010000063.1, forward strand.
GGTCGATCCAGTGTCAGATTAGATGCTCCCTCATTACAAACAGAGCATAAAGCACGCAGATTGGATGGCTCATCTGTCCCCCCTTGCGATTTGTCAACAATGTGGCCGATATGGAGTCTTGTTTTTCGATTACGTTCGTAAGGATGTGGTTCCCCAGCAACAGCACCACACATTTGACAGGTAAAGCCATTGCGGTCAAGCACAAATGCTCTCGTCTCTTTGGAAATGGAACGCGCAAAAGCCGGAAAAGGTGCTGGCTCCTCTAACAAATATTGCCCCGGTTTCAATTCGCTGCGGTCATTATGGGTTAAAATTTGGTACCCTTCTTCATTGCGTAGCTCTCTAACACGCCGAGCCCATTCTGTAATGCCGCCTGCAACTTCACGCAGTTCATCTGAATCCATCACTCTGCCAACGTTAGCTAGAAAATGCGCTCTCAATTTGGTTCGTGCGCTCTCACGTTCTGCCATAACAACACCCTTTCTATGAGTTGTCTATCTGCCATTCAAAGACAATGCGAGCTGTCTTGCTACCGCTGCTGCCACTGGTGGCGGAAAAGCATTCCCAACCTGTCGGTAAGCCGGCGTTTTATTACCAACAAAGTGCCAATCTTCGGGAAATCCCTGTAGCTTTGCTACCATTTTTACTGTTAATCGAGGCATCCCTACGAAGTCCGCTTTGGGCGGTTCGTAAGCAATACCCCTACCATCAACCCCAAGTTTGGCCCAAGCTCTCTTAGCCCTCGTAGGACCCAAATCCGGACCACCATGTTTTTTGGAACCACCCACAATGGTTGGCGCAATGTCATTTGCTGCTTCCTTCCATTTTCCGACTCCATACCAGCCATTTTGCGACATTTGAGAATGTAGAAGCTCACCAACAGTTGGTGGTGCTGTTTTGCAAGGCATTGGCCAGCTAAATTTTCTGAAATTTTCTGGCCGTAGAGCAATTATGACAACACGTGGCCTTAATTGGGAAACAGCGAAGTCAGAAGCATTTAATAAACGCCAATCAACCATGTAGCCTAAATCCTCAAGCTGTTTTCTCAGATTTGCACGATAAGTATCAAAACGCCGGTCTAAAAAGCCACGCACATTTTCTAGCATGACGGCTCGCGGTTTACTTTCTTTTACAAGCCGGATAGCTTCCGGAAACAAATCGCGCTCATCAGCATGCCCTAATTGCTTTCCTGCTTGGGAGAAAGGGGGACACGGGACACCACCGGCTAATAAATCAACACCCTTGTACGCATTGCCTTTGAATAGACGAACATCAGCCTGTTCTGATTCAATGATGTTCCATATGGGTCTGTTGTAGCGTAATGTTTGGCGGCAGGCCTTATCTATTTCGACTAAAGCGACTGGTTCAAAGCCTGCTTGTTCTAAGCCTAAGGCCTGTCCTCCCGCGCCAGCACAAATTTCGATAGTTGTAAGGCCTGACATTACATTCTCCTGTACATAAATAGGCTGATTATAAGGGGATTGTATCATAACAATCTAACAAGAACATATGTTTGTAATTAAGCTCGGTTAATACAAACGATGGCTTAAGTTTTTAACAAAGTATGACTCCCCCGCTTCGTTATTCACAACTCAATTGTATTGTTCAGATGCCCTAAAGCCGTTAGACTTGGGGTCGCATTACTAATGCTTTGCAGCTTACAAGCCAGCCACCAGCAGTGATCGGAGATTGGAGATTGTGAACCTGTATTAATCTCCAATCCCCAATCACCAATTCCCCAAACGGAGTAGTTTATGTCCCAACAAGTTGATCCCCGCTATTTGCAAGCCCTTCGTTGGCGCTGCATTGGTCCGCCACGCGGCGGGCGCGTCGTGGCCGTGGCCGGCCACCCCACCCAACCCATGACCTTCTACTTTGGTGCCTGCGCCGGGGGCGTTTGGAAAACCGAAGACGGTGGCCAATATTGGCAAAATATCACCGACGGATACCTCACCTCCGCCGCCATTGGTGCCCTCACCGTGGCTGAATCCGACCCCAACGTCATTTATGTCGGGACTGGCGAATCCACCATTCGGCTGGATGTTTCGTATGGCGATGGCGTGTACAAAACCACCGACGGCGGGCAAACATGGCGCAACATCGGGCTGCGTGACACAAAACACATTGGCGAAATTCGCGTCCATCCGCAAAACCCCGATTGGGTCTATGTGGCCGCGCTCGGCCACGCCTTTGGCCCCAACGAAGAGCGGGGCATTTTCCGCAGCCGCGACGGGGGGGAAACGTGGGAAAAGGTGCTGTATGTCAGCGATAAGGCCGGGGCGGTAGACATCGCCATGGATCCCACCAACCCGCGTATCCTCTACGCCACCATTTGGGAGGCATACCGCAACTTTTGGTATCTCTCCAGCGGAGGCGAAGAATGCGGGCTGTATAAATCCACCGACGGCGGCGATAGCTGGGTCAACATCAGCCGCAACCCCGGTATGCCCAAGGGAATACTGGGCAAAATAGGGGTGACGGTGTCGCCTGCGATGCCCAACCGGGTATGGGCGATTATTGAAGCGGGGGACGAAGAAGGGGTGTATCGCTCTGACGACAGCGGGGCGACGTGGACGCGGGTAAACAGCGACCGGGCACTGCTGGCGCGTCCCTGGTATTACTGCCACATCTTTGCCGACCCGCAGGACGCGGAAACAGTCTATGTCACCAATTTGAAGATGTGGAAGTCGAATGATGGCGGCAAAACCTATAGCGAAATCACAACCACCCACGGCGACAACCATGATTTGTGGATTGACCCGCGCAACCCGCAGCGAATGATTGAGGGCAACGATGGCGGAGCGTGCGTTAGCTTTAACGGCGGCAATAGTTGGTCAACGGCATATAACCAGCTTACGGCGCAGTTTTACCATGTGGCGGTAGACAACCAGTACCCATACCATGTTTACGGGACGCAGCAGGACAACTCCAGCCTGGGGCTGCCGAGCAAGACGGGGCATGGGGCGATTTTGTGGCAAGATGCGTACACGGCTGGCACAGGGGAAAGCGGCTATATTGCCGTGAAGCCCGATGACCCCAACGTCGTCTTTTTGGGCGCGATTGGCAGTTCGCCGGGGGGCGGCGGGGCGTTGCAGCGGTATGACCACCGCACGAAGCAGGTTCGGCTGGTGACCGTGTGGCCGGAAGCCCACAACGGCTGGGATCCCAGCGAAATCAAATACCGCTTTGCCTGGACATACCCGATTGTCTTTTCGCCCCACGACCCCAACGTGCTGTATGCCGGGGGCAACCATGTGTTCCGCAGCAGCGACGAGGGGAGCAGTTGGGAGGAGATTAGCCCTGATTTGAGCCGGGCTGACCCGGAGAAGCTAAAGGCATCGGGGGGGCCGGTGACGCTGGACACCAGCGGGGCGGAGCATTACGGAACGGTGTTTGCCTTTGCCGAGTCGCCGCACCGACCGGGGCTGCTGTGGGCGGGGACGGATGATGGGCTGGTGCATGTGTCGCCGGATGGGGGGGTGAGTTGGGTGGATGTGACCCCGATTGACCTGCCGGAGTGGTCGCTGATTAGCCTGATTGAGGTGTCGCCCCACGATGACCAGACGGCGTATGTGGCGGCGACGCGGTATAAGCTGGATGATTATCGGCCGTTTTTGTTTAAGACGGGGGATAACGGCCGTTCTTGGCAAAACATCGCCATCAACTTCCCACAGGGCGAAATTACCCGCGTCATCCGTGAAGACCCGCAGCGGCCAGGGCTGCTGTATGTTGGCACCGAAACAGGAATTTTTGTCTCCTTTAACGACGGAGCCGACTGGCAGCGGTTGGCGGCGGGGTTTCCGGTGGTGCCGGTGTATGACCTGGTGGTGAAGGATGATGATTTGGTAGTGGCAACCCACGGCCGTTCCTTCTGGATTTTAGATGATTTGTCGGTGTTGCGGCAGATGGGGCAGGAGGTGGTAGAGAAACAGGTGCATCTGTTCCGGCCGGCCGACACCATTCGCCGCTGGATCAATTGGCGCGTTTATCCGGCCCGCACCGAAAGCAAAAATTACATGATTTCATCGGGAACGGGGGTGACGTTTACGGAAAAGAAGAACAAGTACAACGAGCCGGTCCGTAAATTCCTGGATGCGGGGGAAAATCCGCCGCAGGGGGTGTTGATTTATTACACGCTGCCAGAGAACAACAGCGAGCCGGTGACGCTGAAACTGCTAGACAGTGCGGGGGCGGTGATTGAGGTGTTTAGGGATAAGGGACAAACGGCCGTTTCTCCCCCCAACGAATCGGAAGCCGACAAGAAAAAGCGGGAAGCCAAGCGCACCCTCTCGACGAACGGCGGGCTAAACTGCTTTTTGTGGGACATGCGCTACCCGGACGCAACGGCTGTTCCTGGCGACCCCTTTTCTGATGGCATTACCGCCCCGCTGGCTGCGCCCGGCACCTATCAGGTGCGGCTGACGGTGGGCGAAACGGTGCAAACCCAAGAGTTTGTGCTGCGGCCAGAGCCACACCTGACGGCCACCCATGAGGATTTGATGGCGCAGTTTGAGCTGTGGCTGCAAATTCGGGACAAGCTGACGGAAACCAACGAGGCCATCATGCGGATTCGGCGGATTCGGCAGCAGGTGGAGGAGTGGGACAAGCGGGCGGCCGGCAACGAAGCGGTGGCGAGTGCGGCGGCGGCACTGAAAGAGAAACTGGCGGCGGTTGAAGGCGTGCTATATCAGACGGATGCCAAAACCTCGTTTGACCGGCTGCGGCTGAAGGTCAAGCTCAACACCAAGATTTCGACGCTGATTAGCATTGTGGCAGCAGCCGATGAACGACCGCCCAAGCAAGCATATGACGTGTTTGAACATTTGTCAGCGCAGGTGGATGAGCAACTGGCGCAGTTAAACGAGGTTGTGGAAACGGATGTTGCGGCGTTTGGTGCGTTGGTACAGCGGGAGGGGGTGCCGATTATTGGGTTGAATTAAGAGAAACTAATCAAAGATTTCGCAGATGACGCAGACTTTGTCTGTTTCAGAGAAATCATTGTTGAACTCAAAGCACTCTCTACAATTAGCGGCAAGGAAAAAGCGCAGATTATCAACTGTCTCAAAGCATCAAATTTAGAGCGCGGCTTGCTGCTCAATTTTGGCTCTGAATCGTTGCAGTACGAAAGAATCAAAAACACCCATAAAAAATCTGCGTAATCTGCGTAATCTTTGATTGGATAAACATGAACAGAAAAACTGAGTTCCCCCACAAAATTCGTGAAGTTGAGAACACATGGCTGACGCTGGCAGACGGGACGCGGCTGGCGGCGCGGCTGTGGCTGCCGCTGGATGCCGAGCAAAATCCGGTTCCGGCGCTGCTGGAATATTTACCATATCGCAAGAATGACGGAACGGCCGTTCGTGATGCTGACCGCCACCCCTACCTCGCCGCCCACGGCTACGCCTGCATCCGCGTGGACATGCGCGGCAACGGCGACTCCGACGGGCTGATGCGCGATGAATATTTGCCGCAGGAGTTGAGCGACGGCTGCGAAGTGTTGCGCTGGATAGCCGCCCAGCCGTGGTGCGACGGCAACATCGGCATGTTTGGCAAATCGTGGGGTGGCTTCAACGGGCTGCAAATCGCCGCCCTGCGCCCGCCCGAACTCAAAGCCATCATCACCATCTGCTCCACCGACGACCGCTACGCCGATGACGTGCATTACATGGGCGGCTGCGTCCTCGGTTCTGAAATGCTGTCCTGGGCTTCCTACATGCTGGCCTACAACGCCAAACCACCCGACCCGCGCTTTGTCGGTGACAAATGGCGTGAGATGTGGCTCAATCGGCTGGAAAACACGCCACCATTTGTGGAAGAATGGCTGAGCCACCAGCAGCGGGATGCGTTTTGGCAGCACGGCTCCGTTTGCGAAAATTACGGCGACATTGAAATCCCGGTTTATGCCGTGGGCGGTTGGGCCGATGGCTATACCAACGCCGTTTTTCGCCTGTTGGCGGGGCTGCCCGGCCCACGCAAAGGGCTAATTGGCCCCTGGGCGCACAATTTTCCCGAAGACAGTTCCCCCGGCCCCTCCATTGGCTTTTTGCAGGAGAGCCTGCGCTGGTGGGATTATTGGCTCAAGGGGATTGACACCGGCATTATGGATGAGCCGATGTTCCGCATTTGGCTGCAAGAAAGCCAGCCGCCGCAAATTGATTACCGTGAATGGCCGGGGCGGTGGGTAGCAGAACCGGGATGGCCGTCGCCCACAATCCAGCCACAAACCTATCATCTCACCACCACCCAATCGCTAACCTCCAATCTCCAATCTCCCGATGATGGTCAGTTAACGGTGAGCAGCTTGCAAACGACGGGAGTAGACTCGGCACGGTGGCTGTTTTTTGGCGCACCGGGGGATTTTCCTCCTGACCAACGGGCGGAAAACGGCCGTTCTCTCTCCTTCACCTCCGACCCCATGACCGAACCGATGGAAATTGTCGGTTTCCCCGAAGTGACGCTCTGTTTCACGGTAGACCAGCCGCAGGCAGTGGTGGCGGCCTGGCTGTGCGATGTTGCCCCTACGGGAGAATCCACCCGCATTAGCTGGGGGCTGTTTAACCTGACCCACCGCAGTGGCCACGCCCAGCCGGAACCGCTGGAGCCGGGCAAAGAATACAGCGTCACCTTTCCGCTCAACGCCTTGGCGCACCAGCTACCCGTCGGTCACTGCTGGCGGCTGTCGCTGTCCACTACCTATTGGCCGCACTTATGGCCGTCGCCCCGCCCGGTACTGCTTACCGTCCACACGGGCAAAAGCGGGTTGGCACTGCCCCAACGACCAGTGCGGGCTGAGGATGAGGATTTACGGCCGTTTGGTCCCGCCGAAGGGTCGCTACCACTGCCGATTACCATGCTGCGGCCGTCTGGCAACCAGCGGCTGCTGCGGCAAGATGCGATGACACAGCGGCTAGAGGTGGATGTGATTACCGACGCCGGCCGGATTTTGTTCCCCGATGGGTTGGAGTATGACAACACGGCGCGGGATTCGTATGCGATTACGGAAGGTGATCCGCTGTCGGCAACGGCCGTTTGTGTTCGCACTGCCGAGCTAAAACGGGGCGATTGGGAGGTGCGGCTGGCAACCCACAGCGAAATGACGGCCGACGCAACCCATTTCCATTTGCGGAATAAGATGGAGGCGTGGGAGGGAAAAACGGCCGTTTTTGCCAAAGAATACCGCAAATCCATCCCGCGTGATCTGGTATAATACATCCATGATACGCGATTCCGAACAACACCTACTCGAACAGTTGATAGCCTCACCCAAGCTACCCCAATACGCCCAGCAGCTACAGGCCGTGCTAGCGCGAGAAGTACTTAAACGGCAAGATTTTTACAACCAAATCAGCGAAGATGACAAAGCCGAGTTTATCAACGGCGAAATCATCCTCCATTCCCCAGTCCGTTTGCGTCATAATACGGCCTCTGGCAATCTATACCGTCTTTTGAGCAGCTACGTCATAGCTTATGATCTAGGTTATGTTGGGCATGAAAAAATTATGGTATCGTTGACTCGAAACGATTACGAGCCGGACGTTTGCTATTTTGCCAAAAACACAGCCAGCCAATTTCAACCGGATCAAATGCGGTTTCCCGCACCTGACCTTGCTGTTGAAGTTGTTTCAAAAAGTACAGAGGCCAATGATCGGGGGATAAAGTTTGCTGACTATGCGGCGCATGGGGTGCAAGAGTATTGGATCATAGACCCAGAAGCGGAAACGGTGGAACAGTATCAGCTTGAAGAGGGGGAATATGTGCTGCAAGTTAAGGCCAAAACAGGAACGATTGAAAGCACAACCGTGGCTGGGTTCATTATTCCTATACGAGCAATTTTTGATGAGACAGTCAGCCGAGAGGCGTTGCGGATGTTGCTGCGTGGGTAGGCTGTAGAATCACCGATCTAGAAGTTCAACTTCTGGGAGAAGTTGAACTTCTTGTGGAATGACGAACAAAAACGAGGAAGGGAGATGGTTTCAGTTGCAGGTTTACGGGTCATGGTCACTGCTGGTGGCTCCGGCATCGGCCACGCCATTGCTCAGATGTTTGTGGAAAATGGGGCGCGGGTACATGTGTGCGATGTTGTGCCAGAGCGATTGGCGGCATTGGAAGGTATGGGGACAACCCTGTGTGATGTTTCCCTCGAAGCCCAGGTTGACAACTGGTTTGCCGAGGCGCAGACGTATTTGGGCGGGCTGGATGTGCTGGTCAACAATGCGGGCATTTCTGGCCCGGCGGCCAAAATTGAGGATGTCGCCACCGAAGCGTGGGAGCAAACGCTGGCCGTCAACCTGACCGGCCAATTCTTCTGCTGCCGCCGCGCCGTGCCGCTGCTCAAGGCCAACGGCAGCGGCAGCATCGTCAATATTTCCTCAACGGCCGGTTTATATGGCTACCCCCTGCGCTCCCCCTATGCCGCCTCAAAATGGGCCGTGATTGGCCTCACCAAAACCTTGGCGATGGAGTTGGGGACGTTCAATATTCGCGTCAACGCCATTTGCCCTGGCTCAATCAACAACCCGCGCATGGATGGGGTGATTGAACGGGAATCGGTGGCGCGGGGGATACCGCAAGCGACTATTCGACAGAATTATCTGAATCAGGTTTCAATGCAAACCTTTATTGATCCAGAAGAGATCGCCAGTATGACGCTGTTTATCTGCTCTGATGCCGGCCGCCACATTTCCGGGCAGGCTTTGTGCGTGGATGGGCATACGGAGACGATGCGGTCGTAAAACAAAAAGAGATTGGGGGATTTGAAGATTGGAGATTAGAGATTGGAGATTCTAAATCTCTAATCTCCAATCTCCTATCCCCATTTACCATAACAGGAGGAGTAACAATGGAATACGATTATATTGTGATTGGCGCGGGGTCGGCGGGTTGTGCCGTAGCCGGCCGACTTTCTGAGCGGGCTGACCTGCGGGTGCTGCTGCTGGAAGCGGGAGGGCCAGATGAGGATCAAAACATCCATGTGCCGGTGGCTTTCCCGTTTATGTTCCAAACGGCCGTTGATTGGGCCTATATGACAGAACCGCAAAAGCATTGTAACGGCCGTTCCGACTACATGCCCCGTGGCAAAATGTTCGGCGGCTCCAGCTCCATCAACGCCATGATCTACCAGCGCGGCAACCCGGCCAACTATGATGCCTGGGCAGCGTTGGGCAACGAAGGCTGGGCGTGGGACGACGTGCTGCCTTATTTCAAAAAGGCGGAAAACCAAGAGCGGGGTGAATCGGAATACCACGGTGTGGGTGGCCCCATCAACGTGGCCGATTTGCGCGACCCTAACCCGCTGTCGCGGGCGTTTGTGCAGGCAACGGCCGAGCAAGGGCTGCCGCAAAATGAGGATTTTAACGGGGAGACGCAAGTTGGCTTTGGGCTGTACCAAGTGACCCAGAAGAACGGGCTGCGCCACAGTGCGGCGGTTGGTTATTTGCATCCGGCATTGGGGAGGGAGAATTTAACGGCCGTTCCCTTCGCCCAAGTCCAGCACCTCACCTTCGATGGCACCCGCTGTAGCGGCGTGGTTTATCGCAAAGACGGAGCCGACCACACGGCCACCGTCGCCAAAGAGGTCATCCTCTGCACCGGAGCCATCAACTCACCCCAGTTGCTCATGCTTTCCGGCATTGGCCCCCGCGAAGCA
>JACKCD010000064.1 GCA_020634215.1 Ardenticatenaceae bacterium
GACGATAAGAATGAGACGACTTTCGGGCTGGAGTTGGTCGAAGCGGGGGAGTCCTGCAAAACCGGCCGTTCGCGCCGACACCGACTGAAACCAGGTTCGCACCAGTTGGCTGCCCAATGGCACATCTACTAGAACCCCATGCGTGGCTTCGGGTAGCCATAGCCCTACCCAGCCTAGCACAATCAAAAAGGCAACCACGGCCAGCGTGAGCCGGGTGTGGAGGGAAAAGCGGCGACGCCAGCGCCAGGTGAATAGCTCGGACAGTACGGGAATGCCCAATGCTCCTAGTCCAATAAGGGTTCCTAGCACAATGAGGGTAAAGTTGTCGCTGGGAACGCCATCGGGATATTGGGGCAGGCCGTTGAAGAGGTCAAACCCGGCGTTGCAAAAGGCGGAGACGGCGTGGAAGATGGCGTAGAAAAAAACGTGGTCAAGATCAACCGTGCCACTGAGCCACCATTTCCAAAAGAGCAAAAAGGCACCGCTGCCCTCAATAACTAAAATGCCGATAAGCGACCGCTTGAGGACTTTCATAATCGCTTCAGGGGTGTCGAGGCCGAGGGAGCTGGACAGAGCGAGGCGATCCATGAGGGAGACGCGGCGGCGTATGATGCGGAGGGCGGCGGCAGCGGCAAACATATAGCCGACACCGCCAAACTGGATGAGCAGCAGCAGGACGATTTGCCCAGCAAAGGTGAGGTCACGCCCAGCGGCGATGGTAGAAAGACCGGTGACGGTAAGGGCGGAGGTGGCGGTGAAGAAGGCTTGCATGAAGGTTAAACGGCCGTTAACCCCCATCCCCGGCAACATCAACAGCAGCGTCCCCACCACCACCATTCCCGCCAACCCCAGCACAATCCGCGTTGCCACTTCAATCCGGCGTTTAGTTGGCCGCTGATGCCCATTACCCGCCAAATAATGCAGATCACGATGTTGAAAATTGGGGTGATGTTTCATGACAATTCGGCAAACCGCGCAATCCGCTCGTTGCGCCCCAGCACCACCAGCACATCATCAGGATTTAGCACAAAATCAGCCCGTGGCGACACCGTTAAATCATCACCCCGCTTCACCAGCAGCACACTCACCCCGTACCTTTTCCGCAAATCCAACTCCACCAAACTTTTCCAGGCCAGGCTGTGGGGCATCAACAGCTCTACCAAGCTGTGTTCCGGCCCCAACGTCAATTTTTCCAGCAAATTGGGGGTTGCCAGTTCGTCAGCCAGCCGCCGTCCGGCATCAATCTCCGGCTGGATCACCCGGTCGGCTCCCACCTTGAGCAAAATATCCCGCTGGCGATAGGTGGGGGCTTTACAAATGACGTGGCGCACCCCCACCGCTTTGAGGGCAACGGTTGTCAGAACATTGCTTTCAAAATCGGAGCCGATGGCAACAACGGCCGTTTCAAACGAGGCCATATCCACCGCCCGCAGCGCATCCTCATTGGTGGCATCCAGCGCCACCGCCTGCGTAATATGATCCGCCATGTGCTGCACCAAATGCTCACTGCGGTCAATGCCCAGCACCGTATGCCCCTGTTCTTCCAGCCGCAGCGCCACATTGCTGCCAAACCGCCCCAGCCCAATCACCACAAATTCTTGTTTACTGCTTCGTCTTACCATCTTTCTTCTAAATTTTCTGCCTTTGTTTTGTCTTGTAGGGCGTAGGGAGTAGGGCGTGGGGTGTAAACAGTCTCCCCACACCTTACTCCCTACACCCCACGCCCCTACTCCCATTTGCCGACGACGTTGTTTTCAAGATACAATCTCAGGGATTTATCCAAGAGGTGGAATTGTAATGAATAATCTTCTTTTAGAACAGCTACAGGCGGCGCAACAGCAGTTGGCTCCGCAGTTCAAGGCGTTGAAGGTGGCGACAGGGGCTTTGCAAACGGCCGTTAAAACCGCCAACACCGACAAACCCGAAGCCCTCGCCATGCAAAAAGCATTGGTGAAGCTACAACAAGCGGCCGACTTAGTGGATGATGAGATGGTAAAAACGGCCGTTGCCACCTTTGCCCACGACACCCAGCAAGCCCTCGATGCCCTCGCCTTTGAATTTGCCCGCGACGTAAAAGATGCTTTTGCAGCCCAAGGGCAGACCGTAAACGGCCGTCCGCCCACCCTCGCCATCGGCGACTTCGTTCTCAACATAGACATTGCCACCCGCAAAGCCCAATGGCTCTATGGCAAGGAAGAACTCACCCGCCCCATGCCCCTCAGCGTTTCGGCACTGCTCAAAGCCTACGGTCAGCAGCAAAAAGCACTCATTCAGCGTGATGCCGACCCCAAATTTTTGCCCGAACTATACCAAGCGTGGCGCAACCTGATGGACGAGCGCACCCGCGCCCCCGCTGGCAACCGGCTCAACCTGATTGACACCTACAACAAAATGACGCTGAACCGGCAAAACGCCCGCTTCTGGAACGCCCCCTCCCGCAGCACCTTCAAAGATTACCCACGCCCCATTTTCGTCCGCGATCTGGTGCTGGCACAGGACAGCCCCACCGTTAGCAGCAACGGCCAAACATTCCGCCTGCGCCTGGGCGTGGCAACCAAGAGCAACGCTGGCAACGCCAACCGCAGCGTTTGGCTCCCCAGCAGCCCCGTTGCGGGTGACTACTACAGCGATATTACGTTTGAGGAAATTTAATGAGTAGGCGGGGAAAAACGGCCGTTTTTCCCTCTCACACCCAACCTATGTCCCTAACCAAACCCCTCGCCCGCCACATCATCGAAACCCTCGGCAGCTCCGGCACCCCGCCCCAGCGCGGCATCCAATATTTCAACGTCGGCAACAGCTCCCTGCTCGATGCCCTCAACGATTTCTACCTCTCGTCCTACCTGCAAGACGGCGGAGCCACCTACAAAATGGTCATTGGCGACTACGGCAGCGGCAAATCCCACTTCCTCTACTGCCTGCGCGACCTTGCATGGGCCAAGGGGTTTGCCGTGGTCAAAGTAGACCTCAGCCCCACCGAAACCCCCTACAACGACCAAAAAGAGGTGTACGCCGCCGTCGCCCGCAACATCATTTGGCATGAAACCAACGAAGCCGTCACCGACGAACAAGGGCTGACCCGCTTTTTGGATGGCACGTTGACGCGCATCATTGGCGAGGAACCGAGCCTGGAAACGGCCAACCACCCCAACTACCGCGCCCTGGTGGACACGCTGGAGGAGACGGTGGTGGACAGTGGAGCTTATAAAACGGCCGTTATTGCCTACCTCGAAGCCCGCATCCGTGACCAAGAAACCCGCCTCGAAGCCCTCACCCGCTGGCTCATGGGCGAATCCACCACCCCCGCCGACACCAAAACCCTGCGCGAAATCGGTGTCACCGGCAAAATCAACCGCCCCAACGCCTTCCGCATGTTGCGCTCCCTCACCCAAATCATCCGCGCCCTCTCCTACAGCGGCCTCCTCCTCCTCTTCGACGAAGTAGACCGCATGGCAAGCATCGGCGGCAAAGCAGAAAAGCTCGCCACCGACAACCTGCGCGAAGTCATAGACCGCACCCGCGACGACATGCCCGGAGCGATGTTTGTCTACGCTGTACCGCCCCAATTCATCAACGATGTCGTCCCGCGCTACCCCGCCCTGCAACAGCGCGTTCGCGCCCCCGGCCGCTTCTCCCGCACCAACCATTTCAGCCCCCTCATCAGCCTCGAACACCTTGACCTAGCCGAAGATGCCCTCATGCTCGCCATCGGCGAAAAGCTGCTGCCCATTTACGAGATGGCCTTCGATGCCACCCTTGACCATGCCATCCAATACGCCAACGCCGCCATCCTCGCCAACGTCGCCCGCGACATATTTCTCGATGTCAGCCACCGCCGCCTCTTTGTCAAAGCGTTCGTCACCGAACTTTCCCGCCAACACCACAGCCAGCAACACACCCTCACCGAAGAAGAGGCCATGTCAATCATGCGCGGCCAGGTGGATGAACTAAGCGGCGGCGAAACACGGCCGTTTTAAAAAGAAGAGATTAGAGATTAGAGATTGGAGATTGTTCACCCTCTCCAATCTTCAATCTCCAATCTCCAATCCCTATGATCGGCGAACTCGTCCACCACCCCCAATTCGGCTCCGGCCAAATCGTGGCCCTGTACCGCAACGGCAACGACTGGCTGGTGCGCTTCGACAGCGGCCTACGCTTCCGCCGCCCCCGCCACGAATTTAGCGGCCAAAATGAACCCGTTATGAAAGAACCAGCCCCCATTTTTATCGTCCCCGACAGTACCCCCATGCCGCAAAACCAGTTTGAGGCGCGGCAGCTCATTGAAGCCCTTCGCACCGGCATTGCCCCCGCCCAACACGTCCGCGACCTCACCATTGGGCTAAAAACCGAGCGCAAAACGCTGGTTGCCGGGCTAAACAAGGCACACCAGACGGGCGGCTCGGCGTTTGCCGTTGTCGGCGAATATGGGTTTGGCAAAAGCCACATTGTTGAACTCACGGCGCAAGATGCCCTATCGCGCAATTTTTTGGTCGCCACCACCAGCTTAGATCTACAAGAATTACCGCCCCATCGTTCCTTCGATATCTACAGCAGCCTGATGCAAACCCTGCGCTACCCCGACACCGATGAGCGCGGTTTGACTCCCTTGCTCACCCAGCATGGCCTAAAACCAGAGGTGCGGGAAAAGCTGGCAACGCTTTCCCCCGCCGAGCTTGACCCGCTGGTTGTGGCGTTGGAAGCGCTAAACAACACCTCCTCGTCGCGCCAGCGCAAGCGGTGGCAAGAGTGGCTGATGGGTGGTCGGCGCGTGGCAACGATGAACAAGGCGATGCCTCGCGGCAGCAAATTCCCCTCCATCTATAAAGTCGGCAACAACGCCCGCCAAATTGCCTATCTGTTGAGCGGGGTTAGCGCCCTGGCGCGGTTGGCAAACTACAGCGGGCTGTGTGTGCTGATTGACGAAGCGGAAAGCTATTCGCTGCTGCGCCCGTACCAACGGCCGAAAGCGGGGCAGTTTTTTAGCGCGGTGATCTATGCCGCCCTGCGGGAACAGCAAAACCGCATCACTGCCGATTCGCTGCCGCAGCACCGCTGGCGGGCGTACCCACCGGCGTATGGGCAAGGGCAGTCGCTCTTTTTCCTCTTTACCGTCACCCACAGCGACAACCGAATGCCGCTGGAGGAGTGGCTGGATGCCGAGCAAATTTTGCTGCTGGAGCCGCACCACACGCCGCAGGAGATTGGGCAGTTTTTGGAAAAGGCGCTGCATTACCACGCGCTGGCGTATGGCTATGAGCCGGCCGACCGGCAGCGGCAGGTGCGGCGTGGGGCGGCGGAGGAGTTGGCGTTGGGGATGAGAAACGGCCGTTTGTCCATCCGCAGCACCGTCCGCCTCGCCGTCGAACTATACGACCTCCTCCACCTTCACCCCGATTACGATGTCGCCACCCTCCTCGCCGAACTCCGCGAGCAGATGAGATAAAAAGAAAAGATGAGTCAATCACCAGCAAAACAAGCTTTAGAAAACGATCTGCTTGAACAGGCCGCAACCATCCGTTATGTTGAACGCGCCTTTCTCACTGCCCAGCTATCCAAATACAGTGCCCTGCTCTTCACCCTCATCGCACTCCTTCTCACCCCGCTGCTTGACACGATCTGGCCCGTTGTACCAGGTGCCATTTGGCTCATCCTTGCCTACCATCGGCAAAAAGCCGCTGCCGACAAGCTGGTCGAATTAGAGCGCGACCAAATTGCCATCCAGAAAAAGCTGACGGATTCTTAGAAACATCATGAACCGCCGCACCTTCCTCCACAACCTCGGCCTTGCCGCCCTCGGCAGTTCCGTGGGAGCCGCCGCCGAACCCACCGCCACTGAGCAAGTTTATTTACCTATCGTCCGCACCGCGCCCGGCATTCAATCTATCTTGGTGGCGGCGGCCAATGCCCCCGATAGCCTCAAAGAAGTTGCCCATTACCAATGCGACGGAACGGCCGATCAGCAAGAGATCAACCAAGCCATCCAAGATTTGGGCAGCGTGGGGGGGCTGGTGCAGCTTAGTGAAGGCACGTTTAACTGCACGGGAGCCGTTCGGCTGAACGCCAACGTAACGCTTGCTGGCAAGGGGCGGGCGACTGTTTTAAAGGCGTTTGGCAGTTGGGCGGCATTTGACGGTACCACGCCTGGTGCATTGGTTGAGCCGGTGCATGATGGGGTGGAAAAAACGGCCGTTTTCTCCCTCACCCTCCACGGCAACCGCTACAACAACCAAGCCAACGTCAAAGGCGTCTACTACAACATCACCCGCAAAGACGACTTTGCCGAAGGCCCCGATGCCGCCCACACCTTTAGCCACCTCTACATCACTCTCACCCAAGACCACGGCTTCCACATCACCGGCACCCACATGCGCGGCTGCCAAATCAGCCACGTTCGCGTCTTCAACGTAGGCAACGAAGGCGAAAACGAAGCGCATGGCTTTTTGGTCGAATGCCCCGACAACTTCTTCAACCAGTGCGAATGCGGCAGCAGCAGCGGCAGCGGCTTTTTTGTCAACGGCACCAATCTCCACTTTGTTAACTGCAAAAGCTGGTACTCCGACCTCTCTGGCTGGCAAATTCGTAAACCACGCGGCCAATTCTCCGCCTGTGAAGCCCAGGACAACGCCCAGCACGGCTTCTACATCACCACCGGCCCCACCTCACTGGTTGGCTGCCATGCGGATTCTAACAGTTGGAATGAGGTGAATAAAACGGCCGTTTACGACGGCTTCCACATCCCCTGGGGCAACCACATCCAGCTCATCGGCTGCAGTGCCTATGACAAAAACGAAGGCGGGCGCGGCCACTGGCAGCGATACGGCTTCTTTGTCGGCAGCAGTGCCGACCACTGCCAAATCATTGCCACCGCCGCTAACAACGCCACCGCCCCCACCGGCGGCAACGGCATTGGCAACGCCGCTAACCTCATCATGGTTGCCGGTTAAGCTGTGTTATACTAATCGAAGGTAACGACTGACTCAATCGGTGAGGGCAACAATATGTCAAGAAGATGCCGATTCTAGGTGAACTAAAAACACAACTGAAACACACCTGGCCGGTGGTTTTTGCCCGGCACGGGAATTTTACGGCCGTTCAGCAGCAAGCCATCCCCCCCATTCTTGCCGGAGACAACACCCTGGTCATTGCCGCCACCGCCTCTGGCAAAACCGAGGCCGTGGTTGCGCCGCTGCTGGAACGGCTGCTGCCGCAAAAGCCGCCAGCGGGAGAACTGCGCCTGCTCTACATTTGCCCCACCCGCGCCTTGGTGCGCGACCTGTATGAGCGCTTACTGCCCATTACCACCTCGCTCAAGCTGTCGCTGGCGATGAAAACGGGCGACACCGGCCCGCTGACCACCCCGCCCACGCTGCTCATCACCACCCCCGAATCCACCGACTCGCTGCTGACGCGCAACCCACGCCTTTTTGTGCCGCTGGATGCCATCGTGCTGGATGAAATTCACCTGTTTGACGGGGAGCCACGCGGCGACCATTTGCGCTGCTTGCTGGAGCGGATTGAGTGGATTCGCCAATTTGCCAACCCCAACGGCCGTTCCTTGCACCGCATCGCCCTTTCCGCCACCGTCCCCGACCCCGCTGGCGTGGCCGGCCGCTACCTGCCCCACGCCACCATCATCGAAGTCGCCGGTGGCCGCCACATCCAGGCCGACATGATTGCCATGATGGGTCTCGCCGATTTGGTCATCGCCCTGGCCCAGCGCCCCTCCCCCAAAATGCTCATTTTTTGCAACACCCGCAACGAAGTGGAGCAAACGGCCGCTTTTTTGCGCCAACATCTGCCCTATGAAACGGCCGTTTTCAGCCATTACGCCAACCTCGACAAAAAGCTGCGCCAGGAAGTCGAAGCCGATTTCGCCGCCGCCAGCGTCGCCGTCTGCGTCGCCACATCCACCCTCGAACTCGGCATAGATATCGGCTCCATTGACGAAGTTGCCCTCATCGGCCCGCCCCCCACCCTCACCTCCTTTTTGCAGCGCATTGGGCGCGGCAGCCGCCGCAGCGACCAAATTCAGGTGCTGTGCTTGGCTCGCTCGCCGCTGGAAGAAATCCGCTTCACCGCCCTGCTGCAAATGGCCGAGGCGGGGCTGGTTGAAACCAGCGGCAGCTACAGCTTCTTGCCCTCGGTGCTAGTGCAGCAAAGCTTTAGCCTGCTCAAACAAAGCCCGGCGGGCAGCATTCGCCTGGCCGATTTGCGCCGCATTGCCCCGGCCGAGGTGCCGGACACAACGCTGGAGCAAATTTTGGCGCAGTTGGTGAAGGATGGCTTTTTGCAAAACGGCCGTTTAGGCGAATGGCTCCCCGGCCGCGAACTCCAACCCCTGTTTGACAACCACGACCTCTACAGCAACATTGGCAGCGAACGGATGTGGGCGACGGTTGTGGATGCCTACAGCGGCAAACCGCTGGCGCAAATGGAGCGTCCCCGGCGCAAGGGGGAAACGCTGCTCATGAGCGGCCGGCCGATGCGCGTCAAATGGCACGACCGGTACAAATTTGCCGTGGAGCAGGGAAACCGGGATGATGTGGAGGAAACATTGCGTTTTGTCACCGCCCCCTTCGCCGTGCCGCTGGCCGAAGCGCAGGGCATTGCCGCCTGGCTGGGCATTCCCTCCGGCCAACTGCCAATGATGCTCGACGACGGCGGCATGTGGCTGTTTCATTTTTGGGGTGGGGTGTATGGGGCGTTGTTAACGGCCGTTCTCCAAGCCCACCACCCTGCCTCTCTCAACGCCCCCCACATTCGCCCGCAAAACGACCTCTGTCTGCGCGTTCCCTTTGCCCTGGCCGCCCTGCCCCCCTGGGATGAACAGCTTGTAGAGCGCGAAGCCCGCCACCTGAGCAAGCGGCTCACCCCGCTGCTGGAGCTAGGCCGCTTTCACAGCTATTTGCCGCAAGAGTTGGCGCAGGCGACATTGGTACAAAAAATGGATCTTGGGCGATTTGGGGAGTTGTATCGAAACGGCCGTTTGTTCCCCGTCAACCCCCAGCACAGCGACCTGCGCTCCTTGTTGTAGAACGGAGATTAGAGATTGGAGATTAGAGATTGGAGATTAGAGATTTTGAATCTCCAATCTCTAATCTCCAATCTCCATGCCTGATCACACCAGCAAATTCGCCCGCAGCTGCGCCAGCACCGCCGGTGGCACCCCCGCCACATCCATCACAAACCGCGCTATTGACCCATATTTACGCCGTATGTAGGCCAATGCCCGCCGCAAAATTGCCGGGTCAGCCACGTAAAATGGCTCCAACTGCACGGGATCGTAGCCAAAACGCAGCAGTTGCTCGATGTCTTCCGCCAGCAAACGGCGAAAATCGTGGTAAAAGTAGTTGCTTAGGCTGTAATCGGCCAGCACCGTAGCCTCATCCACCCCCAGCAGCAGCAGCAAAATGGCAACCAGCACCCCAGTGCGGTCTTTTCCGGCAGTGCAATGCACCAGCAGCGGCAGCCCGTTGGCTTCGGCGGCTTGGTGTAAAAACATGCTCAGGCGCGGGGCGTTTTGCTCCAAAATAAGCCGTGTGTAGCCAATCGCCAGCAGGTCATCAAAGCAATTGCGGTGTCGCCATAAATCCCACAGGCGGCGCAAACGGCCGTCTTTGCTTTCCAACGCCAAATTGATGTGGCGCGGGGAGGGGTGCGGCAGCTGATCCGGCAGTTTGGCAACTTCCATCCGCGTTCGCAGATCGCAAACGGTGTTGATACCCAGATGAGCCAGGTAATCGAGATCGGCTGTCGTGAGTTTATGCAGCGTGCCTGAACGGTAAATCGCACCCCAACGGATAAAACGGCCGTTTTCCCCCACATATCCCCCCACATCCCGCAAATTCGGCCCCCCGGCCAGCGGCAAAATCCGCTCCGCCACCACCAAACGGCGGCCGTCGGCAAAAGAAAGGGCAAAAAAGGGCCGCAGCGCATCCGTCTCCACCCAAACCGACTGCACGCCCCGCGCCGTTGCCAACACCAAACCATCAGGCGCATCTGGCTGTGCCAGCAATTGCACAACCACCTCTTCCGCTAATTCCTGCCAAGCCAACTCATAGCGCATGGCCTGACGCTGTGACACCCAAGCTGGCACATTCGGCTCCGTAATCAAAGCCGCCACATGTTCTGGTAACGCCATCAAATAAAAAGCCCTCCTGTTGGGTAACAAGAGGGCTATTATACCAAAACCTTCAAGGTCTTTGAGACCTCAGAAACTTGGCTTAATCCGTCGAAGACGGTTCAATATACGGTTCGGTAGGCAAGATAGGGCTGCCGCTGCCGTTACTGGCTTTTGGGGGCAGTGGTCGGTTCATCAATTCCTCAAACCCCTCTCGGTCAAGCGTTTCTACTTCCATCAACTGCTTTACCAGCTTCTCAATCCGCTCCCGGTTATCCTCAATAATATTGATCGCCCGGTTGTACTGCTCACCCAAAATGCGGCGTACTTCCTCGTCAATCGCCTTGGCCGCATCCTCGCTGTAATCCCGACCGCCACCGCCATAGTAGCGCCCCAGGAACGGGTCAGCCGACTCGTCGCCATAAATGGGCAACCCCAACTTGTCCGACATGCCATACTGCGTCACCATGGCTCGTGCGTTGCGGGTGGCGTTTTGCAGGTCGCTGGATGCGCCGGTAGTAATCCGACCAAAAAAGACTTCTTCGGCAGCACGCCCGCCCAGCCCCATCGCAATGCGATCCAGAATGAAATCCTGGGTGTAAACCATGCGGTCAGCCGGTAAGGGCATCACATAGCCACCAGCACGCCCACGGGGAACAATAGTGATCTTCTGCACCGGGTCGGTGTTGGGCAAGAAGAAGCTGACAACGGCATGACCGGCTTCGTGGTAAGCCACAATCTCTTTGTCTTCCTCGCTCATCACGCGGCTCTTCTTTTCCGGGCCAATGGCAATGCGGTCAAAGGCATCCTGGAATTCCAGCAGACCAATAACGCGCTTGTCACGCCGGGCAGCAAAAATGGCGGCTTCATTAAGCAGGTTTTCCAGATCGGCACCGGAAAAACCGGCCGTTAGACGGGCAAAATCGGTCAAATCCACATCTTTGGCAATTGGCTTGCCCCGCGCATGAACCTTCAAAATCAGCTCACGGCCGCGCACGTCAGGCAAATCCACAAACACCTTGCGGTCAAAGCGACCAGGACGCAGCAGTGCCGGATCCAAAATGTCGGCGCGGTTGGTGGCGGCCATCACAATGACGTTGGTGTCATTGTCAAAACCATCCATTTCCACCAGGATTTGGTTAAGGGTTTGTTCCCGTTCATCGTGCCCGCCGCCCAAGCCTGCACCACGCTGCCGGCCGACAGCGTCAATTTCGTCCACAAACACAATCGAAGGGGCACTTTGCTTGGCTTTGTCAAACAGGTCGCGTACACGGCTGGCACCCACACCGACAAACATTTCCACAAATTCGGAGCCGGAAATGTGGAAGAACGGCACGCCAGCTTCGCCAGCTACCGCCCGCGCCAGCAGCGTCTTACCCGTTCCAGGAGGGCCAACCATCAGCACCCCTTTGGGAATGCGGGCACCTACTTGAACAAACTTCTCTGGCTCGCGTAAAAACTGCACCACTTCGGCCAGTTCCAGCTTGGCCTCATCCACCCCGGCCACGTCATCAAAGGTGACGGTGGGGCGGTCAGCATCGTTGATGTTTTTGGCCTTGGAGCGGCCAAAACCAAAGATGCTGTTGCCTCCTCCACCCTGCATTTGCCGAAAACCACGGGTGAATATCCAAATGAGCAGCAGCACTGGCCCCACTGAAACGAGAATGGTGATAAAGTTGTTGCGTGCCGATTGGTCACGCACAATGAGGTTTACGGGCTGAAGCTGTTCAGCCGTTATGCCATAATATTGGAAAGTTTCTGCCAAGCTGTCGCGGGTGTATTTGTAGGCCGACACCACGCTATCGTCCTTCATCGTCACCTGCAAACGATCACCAATGACAGAAATTTCCTTGACCTGACCAGCCTGAATGCTGTTCATGACCTCTTTGAGATCAACTTGTTCGGGGCCGTTAAAACGGCCGCTTAAAAAGAGTTGGACACCCAAAATGAGGGCAAACACGGCCAGGATCCACACCCATGTTGGGATTGAAGGGCGGTTGTTGTCCTGTTCTTCCATTACGTTTTACTCCTAAAAGATACACCCAAGCGGCTTGGGTAGGTTGTTATCGAGATGGGTTGTCTATTGTCTTTTGGTTCGTTCTGCCTAACATTGTAGGCGGAAATGGGCTTCATTTCAACCGAATAAGACGATAGACTCTATTATTTAATAGACTTCACGCCGGGAACGCGGCGGCTGGTAAGGTTGACGGGTCACGGGAATGGGGGCCAGCGCGGGTTGGGGCTGGGGAACGGGAGCCATTGAATCGAACATGGCGAGCATGATCCCCCGGAGCCGTTCGCGGGCATATTGCAGCCGTTTTTTGACGGTGGTCACGGGGATTTCCAGTCGGCCGGCGATTTCTTGCTGCGAGTATCCGTTTAAATAAAACATTTTTGTCACCTCACGCTCAGTTTCAGGCAGGGCTTGAATGGCTTCTAGGACTTTGTTGCGTAATTCGATCTGCTCAACGGCCGTTCCTGGTTCCATTCCCAGCGTCGGCAAATCCGGCGTTAATTCTAACGGGTTTGTTGGCACCTGCTTCGTCCGCAGCAGCCGGTGGCACTGTGTAACCACAATTTGCTTTAGCCAGCCGGGAAACGCCTGCGGTTCGCGCAGTTGCTCCAAACTTTGGTAGGCTGCCACAAACGCTTCCTGCGCTGCATCCTGTGCCATATAGACATCTTCCAGCACACCAAAGGCCAGGTGATAGGCCATATTTTGGAACCGGTTGACCAGTTCCGCAAAAGCTGCATGTCGTTTGTCTCGATCTAGCTCTGCGGCTCGCGCCTGCATCACCAAGGTTGCTACGTCTTGCATTTTAAACTCTACCTAGCGTTTGCTGTCTATATGATAAGAGCCAAACGCGCCAAAAAAGGTGACAAATTCGTGAAACTAATTATGGCTCCTAAAATTGGGTGCGTCCACCAATTCTTATATATATCTTAGAGCGATTTTGGGAAACAAAAAAGCCTCAACCAAATATCCTGGTTGAGGCAAAGGAAAGGTTATTACACGCCAGCCTACATCTGTTGGGCAACCTGACGCAAAACGGCCGTTATTTCCGGATGATCCCCGGCATTTGCACTGTAATACGCATACCTTACCATCCCAACCTTATCAATGACAAACGTGCCGGGCAGCATTTGCT
Source organism: Ardenticatenaceae bacterium (assembly GCA_020634215.1). Lineage (GTDB taxonomy): Bacteria > Chloroflexota > Anaerolineae > Promineifilales > Promineifilaceae > JACKCD01. Next base: position 13,270 of record JACKCD010000064.1, read on the forward strand.
CATCCCCAGTTGATTTGCCCTGGCGGAATCCCTTGCCCCACGCCCGTGCCCCGTTAGCAAGCCCGGCCGGCCCCACCAGTTGTAGCAAGCTACCCCGCGTCAGACCATATTCGCGGTTCAAATCCGGCTCCTCATTTGTCAGACAGGTCACACTGGGAGCCAACTGACCACAATACCGTTCGGCGTGCTTGGGCTGCCCCAGGCCAATTGCCACAATCTGCATCCCCGCCGCCGCAATGTCCTCTTTTTGTGACTCCAACTGAGCCAACCATTCACGACAGTGAATTCAGCCAAAGTGGCGTAAAAAGGTCAAAAAGGTCGGGCCATCCCCCCACAAAGTCGCCAGTGACACCTCATCTCCGTGGATATCCAGTGCCGTACCAGCCGGGGCAGCATCGCCCACCTGCAATCGTTGCTTTGCCATCTGCATTACTCCATCTGGTTGCCGTCCAAAGAAGCACGGCAATATATTGACAATACCTAGACAATTTTACAACGTTTGGACACAAGAGCAACCTATGAAATCATTTTTTACTTTAGCACCAAGCAACCGGCTTGCGTTGGATGATCGCGCACCGTTGCCGATGGCGGAACATGGCGCGTCACCCACAAGACCGCCACATCGCCGCTGGCCGCCACTACCATCCAGCAGCCAAAGAGCAGCAGTATCGCCTGGCCTAGCAGCAACCCTGCCACGCCCGGCACCACGCCCAGCAGCAAGCCGGGCAGCGCCACGGTTAGGCGATAAGTGCTGATAGGTAGCGGGGCGCGGCAATGGGTGAAGGGAGCCAGCGTGCGCCAACTAAAGCCAAAAGAAACGGCCGTTTTCTCCACCCCACCCAGCCACACCAGCCCCAGCGCGTGCAGCCCCTCATGTGCCACAATGCTTGCCAACAGCACGGCCAACATGGTCAACAGCGACGTTTCTTGCAGCAACCGAATCAATTCTAGCCACAGGTTTTGCCCCCACACCCATTGAAACGGCAAGCCAAACGCCACGCCCACCGCTGGCAGCAGCAGCAGCCCCACCCAGTTGACCCACCCCATCGGCACGGTGGCCTCATAGGCTACATCGGGGTCAAGCGGCGGTGCAGCACTGGTCACAACGGCCGTTTCCTCCCAATGCGGCAGCAGCACCTCACCCGATTTCCCGTCCACATGTGCCAGTGCCTTATTAAAAAACGTCACCAACTGCGCCCCATACGCCTCCGGCTCTTGCCGCCACCCCACCCCATGTGCCACCTGTGGCAGTTCCCAAAGCTGCTTAGGCAACCGAGCCGCCTCAAACCAGTGGCGCATCAGCTGGGGACCACGCCCCTGCCCAGCGACAATAAACAGCAGCGGACGGGAGGCTAGGCGGGGCAAAACGGCCGTTATTCCCGCCAAATCCGACCCGCCGCCAAACCAGCGCTGCGCCGCCATGTAGTACGCTTGCAGCGGCCACGCCACCAGCCGTTCATACCCGTTACTTGGCGGCGGCATATCCGCAAAAAGCACCGGCGAGGGCGCATCCACGGCCACGGCGCGAATGGCAACGGTGCGGGCGGCAGCATGAAGTGCCAGCGTGCCGCCAACGGAAACCCCCAGCACACCAATCCCGGCCACGTTGAGGTCAGGTCGTTTGCTAAGGTAGGAAACGGCCGTTTGCACATCCCCCACCGTCGTTGCATTCAGGCCAAATGTTTGCCCGCCGCTGTTGCCGTGCCGCCGTAAATCAAGCATCAGCACCCCAAACCCCGCCCGCCACAGCACTTGGGCATGAAACGTCAAGGCCAGCCGATTGCCCCCATGCCCATGCAGCAGCAAAATCGCCGCCCCGTTGCGTGACGGCAAATACCAACCCACCAACTGCGTCCCATCTGCTGTCGTCAACTGCACCGTCTCATACGCTGCGCCCCACTCTTCTGGCGAACGATAAGCCACGCGCAACCGGGGCGGTCGCACAAAAAGCCACGCCGCCTGCATGGGTCGGAAGAGCAGGAAGACAACGAGAAAAAAAATGATGAGTTCAGGTAAAGACATGGCAGGATGGAAATTGGAGATTGGAGATTAAGTGAGCGTCTTCAATCTCCAATCTCTAATCCCCAATCTCCATTTTGGGAAAAAAGCGTATGGTCACAAACAAGGCGCAAAAGGCCATCACCAGCGAGACGGCAAACAGGGGGCGGTAGCCAAGCTGTTGGGCAATGGTGCCCGCGATAAAGGGGGTGATGAAGGAAATAACGGCCGTTATCGTATTCGACAACCCCACATAAATCGGCCGTTGATCCGCGTTCGCATATCCCACCAGCCAATTCAAAAAACTCAAAAACAAATTGCTGCCCGCTGCCAAACCCGAAAGCAAAAAGCCAGCATAAAGCACCCAGACACCCACAGTCCCCGCCAGCAACGCGCAAAACGGCAGCAGTGCCGCGCTCACCAACGCCAACTGGATATAGAGCAAATTGTTGCGTGCCCCCAGCCAGGCATAAAACAAGGAGCCTAACACGCTGCCCACTGTCTGCATCGCCAGCAGCACCGGCACGGCCACCTCGCTCGATAATCCCAACCCCACTGTGGCAAAACCAATGTAAAAGGGAGCCGACATCATCAGCAGGCTGGTCAGCACACGCGCCAGGATAAAAGCACGGAACGGCCGATCATTCCGCAGCAGCCCGCCCAATTCCGGCAGAAATTCGCCCAATGACGGCAGCTTCTCCACCACTTTCCCCCCCGGCAGCTCATGAATCAGCAGCCCCGGCAAAATGGAGATCACAAACACCAGCCCCGATGCCGCAAAGAGGATTGCATAGTTGTTGGGAAAGCCCGGCCCGTTTTCCCCCAAAACATTGCCAATCCACGGCGCAATCAGCAGCATGATGATGCCCGAAATAGCCGAGGCCAAGCCAAACATCCGCGCCCGCCAGCGGTTGTCCAGGCTGGTTCCCACCAAATCGGCCCAGGGAACGCCCACCACGCCATCGCCAAAGGCGGCAACGCTGTAGCAAATAAAGAAGGCCAGCAAGATGAGGCCAGCGCGTTCAGACCCCAACCAAAAGATGAAACCTGCAAAAAGCAAAATGACAAAGCGCACGGGGATGTTGGGGCCAACAAACCACCATTTTTTACGAGCATACCGCACGATATAGCGGGCTATAAACAATTGTGGCAGCGTGAAGCCGATTGTAAAAAGATTGCCCGACAGCCCAATCAAGACTTCAGAGTCGGTGAGGCGGCGAACAAAGTCAGGGATGACGGTGGTGGTGCCTAAAATCCCCATCGCCACGGCGAACAGGATATTATCGACTAGAAAATAGACAAAGTTACGGCGGTAAACCGGCTCGTTGGATGCGGAAACAGGAAGTTGTGTGTGCAGTTCAGCCATGCAGATTATTTGACCACAGCTTGCCAAAGAAAACGACAAAACCGCTGGGCAAAACGGCCGTTTTCCCCATACTCACTAAAAATCCGCGCCAGCACCGTCTCCATCACCTCATACCCTGGTGCTTCCTCCGGCGGCAGCCCAAACGTCAGCTTGCGGTAAAGCTCCAGCGGCTCATCAAACCATTCCGGCACGTCAAATGACCAGCAGCTTTCCAACCGTAAACCACCCAGCCCTAAATACCGCTCCACCGATTGGCGGCGCGTGTAGTCTGGCGGCGGGGTCACTTGCAGCGCGGGCGGCAGCCAATCGTTCCATTCCGGCAGCGGCGCGTGAACGGGATTCAACATCAGCAGCACCGCCCCTGGTCGCCCCACCCGCTTGGCGTCCTCCACCCAGTGCAGCGGCCCTCGCCGCGAAATCAGCAAATCAAACGAGTGATCCGCCGCCGGAATGCGCGGCCGCTGCACCTCCACGTCATACCCCTCATCGCACACAAACTTTACGTTGGCGACACCCCGCTCCCGCACCCCCTGCTGCGCCAGCTCAATAAATGCAGGCACCCGATCAACCGCCAGTACGCTACCGCAGCGTGGCGCATAATCCAGCGCCATCGCCCCATGCCCACACCCCACCTCCAGCACATCCTTGTCAGGTGCCAGCAGGTCGTCAAGCATCGCCAGAAAAGTATCTTCACCATTATATGGCGGCACCGTTGACCGCCACGGATAAAAATAACCGCTTTGCAGCGTCGCTAAACGGTCATACCAGGCATCACTATGGGGTTTTAACATAGGCATCCTATGGCAACTCCCCCGCCAAAATCTTAATCAACTTGCTGCTGTCCAGATTGCCGCCGGAAACGACGCACACCACCTTGCCTGAACCAGCCAGCCCAGCCAGCGCTGCCGCCACGGGTGTCGCCCCGGCTCCTTCGGCCAGCACCCGGTTGCGCTCCAGCAGCAGCCGCAGCGCCGCCGCCACTGCTTCCAGTTCAACCACCAGCGACCCATCCACCAGGCTGCTCACCAGCGGCCACATTTCCGAAAGCACGCTCTTGCCGCCAATGCCGTCTACAAAGCTAGGCTGGTAGACCACTTCCTGCGGCGACCCAGCCGCCAGCGAAGGAGCCAGTGGCGCGGCGGTGGCAACTTCGGCGGCAAAAAGACGGGTGTCGGGTTTGCGGGCGCGAATGGCAGAGGCAACGCCGCTGGTAAGACCACCGCCGCCATAGGGGGTAATCACGGCATCCACGTCGGGCAGCTCTTCGAGGATTTCCAGCCCAATGGTGCCGTTGCCAGCAATAACGGCCGTTTCACTCACCGGATGAATAAACAAACCAAGGTGATCCACCTCATGGCTAACAATAATTTGCCACCACTCGTCAAACGTCACCTTTTTTACCACCCCGCCCAGCCGCGCAATCGCATCCAGCTTTGTTTGCGGCGCATGGTCGGGCACAAAGACAGTGCAGGGCAGCCCCAGCCGCCGCGCACACCACGCCACCCCCTGCGCCATATTGCCCGCGCTGGCCGTCACCACCCCGTGACGAAGCTTATCCGGCGCAGCCAACGCCATCGCATTCCCCGCCCCGCGTAGTTTAAACGAACCAATCGGCTGCAAATTTTCCAGCTTCAAATAAATCTCCGCTGGGGCATCCTCCACATTTAACCGAATAAGTGGGGTACGCAGCGCCACCCCCACCAGCCGCTCCCGCGCCGCCTCAATGTCTGCCAGCGAAATCTGTTTATTCATCATATCTGTTCCTGGTGGCTGGTGGCTAGTGGTTGGTTTACCAGCCACCAACCACCAGCCACCACACCTAAAACCCCAGCGAACGGCCGATAATTTCCTTCATAATCTCGTTCGTCCCGCCATAAATCCGCTGGGCGCGAGCGTTGATAAAATGTTTGGCAATCGGATATTCCATCATATAGCCATAGCCACCGTGAAGCTGCAAACATTGGTCAATTACCCGCCACTCCAGATCCGTCAGCCACCATTTTGCCATCGCCGCCTTATCCACCGTTAGCTTGCCCTCGTTGTGGAGCATCACGCAGTGGTCGGCAAACACGCGCCCAACTTCGACTTCGGTTTTCATTTCCGCCAGCTTAAAGCGCGAGTTCTGGAATTTGCCGATGGGACGGCCAAAGGCGGTGCGCTCCTGACAATATTGCATCGTTTGCTCCAGTGCTACCTCGGCCGCAGCGATGGCACCGACGGCAATAGCCAGCCGTTCCTGCGGCAGCCCCTGCATCAGGTAATAGAAACCGTGGCCTTCCTGCCCCAGCAAATTTTCGGCCGGTACCTTGACATCCTTAAAATAAAGCTCGGCGGTGTCCTGAGAGCGCATCCCAATTTTGTCCAGATTGCGCCCGCGCTCGTACCCCTCCATGCCGCGCTCAAGCACAATAAGGCTGATGCCACGCGCCCCTTGGTCAGGGTCAGTTTTGGCAACCACCACCACCACGTCGTTGAGAATGCCGTTGGAGATGAACGTTTTCTGGCCGTTGACGGTGTAGGTGGAGCCATCGGGGGATTTAACGGCCGTTGTTTGCACCCCCTGCAAATCACTCCCCGTATTCGGCTCCGACATCGCCACCGAGGCAATCAGATCGCCTGACACCAGCCCCGGCAGCCAGCGTGCCTTTTGCGCCTCACTGCCAAAGTTGGTGATATAGGGCACAATCATGTCGGTATGAAGGGCAAAACCAGCCCCAGCCTCGCCCACCCGCGCCAGTTCTTCGGCCACAATGACATGGTAGCGGTAATCCTTGACCCCCAACCCGCCATATTCCTCCGGCACATCCATGCACAAAAAGCCAGCCGCACCCGCCTTTTGCCACACCTCGCGGGAAACAATCCCGTCTTTTTCCCATTGCTCCTGGTGCGGCACAATCTCCCGTTCCGCAAATTTGCGAAACGCTTCACGAAACATCCGATGTTCTTCAGTTAATAAATGTTCTTGCATCGCCTTCTGTCCTCTTCTATCAACATTCAGATAATGTTTTGGACATTAGATTAGTTCAATCTATGAGATCAAATCAATCAATGAATCAATTTTCGACCAAAACATGTCATTTCGACGAGTCTTCGAGGAGAAATCCCGTTCACTTGGCTAATAATCATGGGATTTCTCGGAGGGCCTCGAAATGACAATAGACACGTCCGATAGCTGGATTGTAGCGGAAAGGGGCGCAGTTTAAAAATTGCCGATTAGCTCTTTAAGCTGTTTGCTGTACTGGCGCGAGAGGGGAATTTCGCTGCGGGCGGCATCGGCCATCCGCAGCACATAGGTGCCGGAAAACCAGGGAACCACTTCGGCCACGTGGTTTAGGTTAACCAGGTATGCTTTGTGGACGCGGACAAAGTTGTGGGCAGCCAGACGGGTTTCCAGTTCTTTGACGGAGTAGCGCAGCAGCAGCTTTTGCCCGGCTTTGGTGGTCATTGTCACCCGCTTGCCGTCGGCTTCCAGCCACAAAATGTCGCCATAATCCACCAGCAGACTGTTTTTGTTTTCCTGTTCCCCCCAAATTTTGGTCAGCGGCGTGGCAGAAACGGCCGTTTCCACATACCGCTTCAACGCCGACTGCTTCTCCACCCGCTCCGCCTGCGTTGCCAGCGTCTGCCGCACCCGCACCATCGTCTGCGCCAACCGCTGCTCGCTGTACGGCTTCACCACATAATCGAGTGCCGCCAGTTCAAATGCCCGCACGGCGTAGGTGCTGTAGGCAGTGGCAAAAACAATAATCGGCACCCGCCCCGCATTCCACAGTGCTGGGTTTTCCACAATAGCCGCCGCCACCGCCACGCCGCTTAAATCAGGCATGTTGATGTCCAAAAACAGCACGTCTACCGGCTGTTGGGCAACGATGTTCAACGCTTCCTGACCGTTCCGCGCTTCGTGGAAAACGGCCGTTTCCTCCAGCTGCTCCAATAAATAGCGCAATTCACCCCGCGCCGGTTTTTCATCATCCGCAATCAAAATCTGCATTGTTTAATGGGACGCAGGTTTTCCTGATTTTACTGATTGATATGGTAGGCAAACAGATGCGTTTGGCGACCAGGCCATAATCAGGTAGATCAGGAAAATCTGCGTCCTATTCCCGCTTCAACGGCACGCGAATCATCACCCGCGTCCCTTGCCCCGGCTCCGACTCAATCGCCAGGCGGTATGGTTCGCCATAGAGCAGCCGCAGCCGTTCATCCACATTCCGCAGCCCAATGGAAGGGGCAGGGATGCCGGGGATCATCGTCCCCGTATCGGTTCGCGCTGGTTCCGGCTCTTCGCCCGGCTGTGGGCCGCGCCGCCACCGCGCTACGTCAAACCCCGGCCCATCATCCTCCACCTGCAACAGCAGTTCCTCCCCTACCCGCGTAATCACAATGTGAACAACCCCGCCCTCCGTCTTTTTGCTTACCCCGTGAATCACTGCATTCTCCACAATCGGCTGCAAAACCAGCGTTGGAATGGGGTGATCCTGCAAATTTTTGGCTAAATTGGTCCAGACCACCTGCAGACGCTCATCCAGCCGCGCCTTTTCCAACGCTAAATACGCCTCCACATGGCTAATTTCTTCCCGCAGTGCCACCGTCTCCCCCGCACTCAGCGCCCGCTGGAAAATCTCCGACAGCTTGATGAGCAAACTCCGCGCCACGTCGGGGTCGGTGCGAATGAAGTAGCGGATGGTGTTGAGCGAGTTAAAAAAGAAGTGGGGGTTGATTTGGGCTTGCAATGCCCGCAGTTCCGCCTGCGCCAGCGCCAACTGCGTTTGCGTCAGCGTCAAATTGGTTTGCGCCAGCTCCAACTGCGCTGCCTCTGCCCGCCGCCGGTTCTCCTCATCCTGCACCGCTCGCACCATCAGCAAAAAGGCGGCCATCCCCACTACGGTCATGGCGGTGCCGGGGATAAAGCGTTCGACGTAGTAATCAAAGTAGTCGAGGGTGAGGAAGAGAAAGCCAAAAGCGGCCAATTCTGCCGCCAGTGCCGCGCCCAGGGCAACCAACGGCCGAAAACGCTGCTCGCCCAACTGCTCGGCCGCAAAACCAACGACGAGACCGACCCAAACGGCCGTTAATGCCCCCATATACTTCAGCACAAAATACTCAACATACTCACTAACCGCATACACGTCACGCCCGTCAAACCCCACGTACTCCACCAGCCCAATCGCCAGCATCGTCAGCAGCCCCACCCCCAACCCCACGCGCCAGCCGCCCAGCAGCGCGGCAATGACCACCAGCAAAAAACCCAGCGTCGCCTGCTCATGGATCAGCGAAATGAGGCCAAAACGGTAAAGAAAGGCCAGTGCCTGAATCAGCAGCAGCGCCCCCAGCAGCGGCAAAAAATCGTCGGCGGCTACGCTGTGGCTGGTGACAACCCGCCGGAACAGCGGCGTGCGGCTAAAAAAGTAAACCAGCACCAGTGGGATGATGAGTTCCTGCGCCGCAATGCCAACGTAGTAAGGGTTAAAGCCCAGCAGTCTCAGGCTTTGCCACGATGAGGCAACGCCAAAGCTGGCGCGGACAAACAACGCCCAGAGGAAGGTGAGGAGGGTGGTGAGGGTGATGAGGAAAAACGGCCGTTTCCATCCCAACCAATCCCGCCGCACCCACGTTGTCAAACTGTTTGCTGTGATCATAGGGTTATTTTATCAGAGGTGGCAAGGCTGTTGCCAACAAAGAGATTGGAGATTAGAGATTGGAGATTCGCTTTGTCAATCTCTAATCGCCAATCTCCCAATCTCGATTCCCGTTTACCGACTCCCCTCAATCACCTGCCAATTCACAATATCCACCAGCGCCGAGAACAAAAGCTGGTCATTGGCGGCAAATTCCACCGTCCACAGCCCGTCCCCCTGGTCTGAAGCGTAGGTGTACCAGTTGTCGTAGCCATCCAACGCCTCATCAATCCCCGGTGCCTGATACGCCAACTCCACCGCCTGTTGCCGATTCCAGGCTGCTTCTTCATCCCCTTTCAGCACATTGGGGTCATAATAATCATCTAGCCAAACGCTGCCGCTATCGCCATCAAGATAGAAAACAAACTCCCACGTGTCCAGACCATAGTTATACCAGGCGTGCCAGTTGTCATCCCACTTGTCATACCAAATGTCATGATCCCACAGGGAAAAATCACCCAGCAGAGCCGCCGCTTCGGGGCTGTTCTGCATATATGCCTCAATTTTTTCTCGCCCCGCCGCAAACTCCTCATCGGTCAGGTCGCGGGGCATGTAGACATCATACACCTCGCCCGTTTCCAAATTGACGTGGCAATCCCCCAGCCACTCGTCCTCAGCCGAGTGAAACTCCACATACCACGTCACCTCGCTCTCATCGTCAGCAGAGGCGTAACCGACCCAGCCAGGGTAGGTTGCCAGCACCTCGGCAATGGGCGGGTGCGCGGCCGCCAAGGCAATCACCTGCTCCTCCTTGCTGCCGCTAACCTGGGCAATTTGGCGCGAGAGGGGACGGCTGGCCGCCGCTGGCTGCATCCCCGATTCGGCCATCATGCTGTTTATCTGCGGCGCGGCCATGCTGCTGGTCATGGATGGCTCCGAGGATGGCGCAGAAATCACATTTTCCTCCCCCATCTCCCCATCTACCACCATTACCGGCTCCTCCTCTACCACCCGATCTTCTGCCATCAACTGCCCGCCACACCCCACCAGCAGCAACGCTGCCAAAATGTTTAGTAGTATTAATTTTTTCATACCTACTCCGTGTTGACAGTAATCAGTAATCGGTCATCGGTAATCGGTCACTGATTACCGATAACTGATCACCGATAACTGATCACCGATTACCGATTCCGAAACAGCCCCAAATCTTCCGGCGTAAAGTTGGGGAAGACTTCAGAAACGGCCGTATTTAACAACCGCTTTTGCACAATCTCCGCCAGCACCGAGCGATAATCCGTCGTAATCGCCAGGTCGCCATCGTCCAATGCTTCCGGGGCCAGCGACGGCCAGCGGGAAAACACCTGCCCACCGTTCACCCCGCCGCCCAGCAAAAACATCATATTTCCGTGACCATGATCGGTGCCCGCGCTGGCGTTTTCCCCCACGCGCCGCCCAAACTCGCTCATCGTCACCACCGTCACGTTACCCATCTGCTCCTGCACATCGGCATAAAACGCCGCCAACCCCTGCGCCAGCATCCCCATCAGATCATCAAACCCACCGTCCAGCGTCCCCTGATATTCGTGCGTGTCCCAGCCGCCCAGGTCAACCGTTGCCACCTCCAACCCAATATTGGCCTTGATCAGCTGCGCCACCTGCCGCAGCCCCAGCCCAAACTCGTTATCGGGGTAAACCGCGCCGTTGCTCGGCTGGTAGTTGGCCGCGTCCAAACTTTGCAGCATCTCGATGGTGTCAAACACAATCCCCGCCTGCCGCCCCAGCAGGTCGGTGGGGGCTTCAACGGTGTAAAGCTGCGCCAACTGCTGCTGCAGCCGCCGCGCCTCGTCTTCACGCCCCTTAAAGTGGAAATCGGTGATGGATTTGATTGCCAGCGACGACACCGAGCCACGCAGCGAATCGGGGATCATCAGCCCCATCCCCACGGCGCGAAACGGCGATTCGTTGAGCCAGGAGGCGGCCTGCAAATGGCGGCCAATCCAGCCGGTGCCAACATATTTTTCTCCCGGCGTGCCGTATTCCATAAACTTCATGGCGTCAAAGTGGGAGCGGCTGGGGTCAATGGATCCCGTGGCGTGGACGATGGCAAGGCTGCCGTCGTCGTATAGCTCTTTGAGAGGAGCCAGACTGGGGTGGAGGCCAAAATAGCCATTTAAATCCAGCGCCGCTTCCCAGCCGCTTCCCGGTTCCAGCACCCTTTGCGTGGGGCGGGCATCATAATAATTCGCTCCGTCGCCATACGGCACCACCGCGCTTAGTCCATCCATGCCGCCGCGCAAGAAAACGCACAGCAGCACATCGCCGGGGTGCGACCAGTTGGGCTGTGAGCGAAACGCCATGCGCGGCATCCAGTTGGGGAACAGCGACCGGCTGGCTCCCAACACCCCCACCGCACCCGTTGCCTGTAAAAATTCGCGTCTGCTTAAACCAGTTTTGTTCATGATTTCTGCTCCAGAATCGAGAATTGGGAATGGAGAATTGAGAATGGAGAACTAATCATTCCCAATTCCTCATTCTGAATTCCCAATGCTCAATTATTTATCGCCATTGGTATTGCGGGGAGGCCAGCATGAGGCCGTAGAGGCTGCCTAGTTTGCGGCCGAGGAGACGGGGGGAAACGGCCGTTTCCTCCCCACCACCCTCCGCCACATACTCCACAAACGCCGCCCGGTCACTGCCGGCCAGCGGCACGCCAAACACCTGCGCCGCCACCGCATCCACCAGTTCCCCCGCCGTTTGCGGCTCGCCAATGCGCTCACGCAGCGGCGTTGCCAGCCCATAACCAAAATCCTGGCTGTCGCTGTATGCCCCGTGCGTCAGTCGCATCGCCACATTCCACCGCGCCAGCAGCCCACCGGATGAACTCCACGCCCCGGCCACGTCGGGGTAGCCGTTGGGCGGGTGCCAGCCGTAGGGAGGCTGCCCTAGTTCGTTGAGCATCTCTTCCAGCAGCCACTGATAGCGAATTTCCGTCCCCGTCGCCCGCAGTGCCCCAATAAAAAAATCCAGCGGGCGGCGCAGTTTTTGCCCGGCCGACTGCAAAAATTCGTCGGACAAAAAGATGGCTCGTAAGACGGCCTTAATATCGCCCTGAGTTTGCTGCCAAACGGCCGTTACTGCCGCCACCAAACTATCGGGCGGGTTATCGCTGACAAAACGAACGCACAATTTGCGGCTGAGAAAAACGGCCGTTGACGGATGGCTGGCTAAGATTGACAGTACCTGCAAGCCATCTTCAATCCCCCGGTCGGTCGGCAGCGTGTGGCCCAACACCCGTTTCATCCCGGTATCGTGATTGTAGGGTTCAAAATAAAAGCCCGTGCGCGTCTTGTTGGCTACCGTCCAGCCGGTAAACGCCCGCGCCACTTCCTTGACGTCCGTTTCGGTGTAGCCCCCATCCACCCCCAGCGTGTGCAGTTCCAGCAGTTCCCGCGCATAATTTTCGTTGGGATGCTCGGCCAAATTAACATAATTATCGAGATATTGCAGCATGGCCGGGCTTTTGGCCGTCTCAATCAGCAAATCGCGGAAGCTGCCCAGCGCGTGCGGTCGTACTACGTCCCGCTGGAACGCCACGTACTCGTTGGCAAACCCTTCGGCCGAAATGTTGAAATGGTCAGACCAAAACTCCACCATCCGCTCCAGCAGTTGGCGGCGGCTGGTGACCGCCCGCGCAATCATGCCGCGCAGCAGCATTTGCCACACCCGGTAATCGTTTTCCAACCGGTAAATGTCGTGGCGGCTCAGGTGCAAAATGGGGATGTCGGCCAGCCGCGCTTCGGCCTCGCTGTCGTCAATGCTGTCGGGGTCAAGCTGGCTCTCCAGCGTGGCGGCGTAGCCCACCGCCTGGGCTTGCGCCACTTCACCAGGGCGTGGCCCCCAGCTGATGCGGTTGAGGAGGTGGTGGATGGGGTCGGCAGAAACGGCCGTTTTCCCCCCCACCATCACCACTGGCAAACTTTGCGAAAATGGCGGTTGCAGCAGCCCGCGCAAAAAGCCACGTCTTGTTGTTGTAGTCATAGACACCTCTCATGCCTTCCCCCAAGCGGTGGCTTCCGGGGAAGCGATTGGGGACATGGTACAAAATGCGGCGCAACAAGTATGCAGTTTTGGCGCAACTGGTTTTATAGGGGCACAACTGGTTAAAATTGTGGCCGTTGACACGATATTGGCGAGATAAACTTATGAATGTTTCAATTGCAAAAGCGGCTCAGATTTTGGGCGTGTCTATTACCACCCTGCGGCGCTGGGATGTGGAGGGGAAGCTGAAGGCGGAACGCACGCCGGCCGGACACCGGCGCTATGACCTGGCAAAATTGCAGCGGCTGGTGGGGCAGCCCATCGAAGAGAGAAAGGTGGGGGAGACAACGGCCGTTTATGCCCGCGTCATGGATGTTTCCGAAGCCAACCAGCTTGACGAGCAACTTCAACGGCTCGCGGCCTATTGCCAGGAACGGGGCTGGAAACCGCTTGTTTTTTCTGACACGGCCAGCGCGGAAAACGGCCGTTTGCCCGGTTTGGTGTCTCTCATCAAAGCCATTTGCGCCAACAAGCTCCACCGAGTCGTGCTTTCCAGCCACGACCGCCTCTCCCGCTCCGGCTTAGAGATGCTGCTGACGCTGTGCGGCGAATGCGGTGTCGAACTCATCATTCTCGCCCCGCCCACCGCCAACAGCCGCCCCGTCCAAACCATCGAACCCATTGTGGCACAAATTTTGGCGCAGATTGCGTGACCGATCAAGCTCACCCTTGCAAATAGGACGCAGATTCTCCTGATTTTCCTGATAAAGAGAGAGACATCAGGAGAACCAGGTAAATCTGCGTCCTATTTTCTTCTTCGTGATGGGCATTCACCATGAAGCCCCCCGTTAATCCAACCAAATTTCCCCGCTCCCCTCTGGCAGCAGCCCCGCCAGCCGCATGATTTTGAGGGCATTGGTGGTGGGCGATGGGCCAGGACGCAGGGTGTAATCAAACACCATTTGCCCTGCCACCACCTCATCCCGAAAATGCCAATTGGCGATGGCGGGCATCTCGTCGGCCAACTGCACCAGCTCTAAATCATGGGTGGCAATCAGCCCCACCCCGTTTTGCCCCACCAGCACCTGAATATAGGCACGGCTGCCGATAAGCCGCTCCCGGTTGTTGGTGCCGCGAAAAATTTCGTCAATCAGAAAGAACAGCGGGAGTGCGTCGGGCTGTTGCAGCGCGTCTAACAACGCCCGCAACCGCCGCACCTCAGCATAAAAATAGGAAAAGCCATCCACCACCGAATCGGTGACGCGGATGGCGGCAAACGGCCGAAAAAGTGCCGTCGTTAAGCTGTTTGCCAGCACCGGCCCGCCCGCATAGGCTAGGCACAAATTCACCCCCAGCGTCCGCAAAAACGAGCTTTTGCCCGACATATTGGAGCCAGTCAGGATAAACAGTTGCCCCACTCGCTTGATGCAAAAATCGTTGCCCACGCGCCCGGCCTCAGGCAACAGCGGGTGGGCAATTTGGGTGGCGGCAAAGCAACTCGCTTTGCTGCTGGCGGCCACAAACGTGGGGTAAGTTGTGGCCGGGTTGAGATAGCCAAAGTTTGCCAGAGAACCCAGTGCTTCCAATTCGTACCAGCAGTCCAACCAACCGGGGAGCAGTTCGGCCAGCGTTTGCCGCGCCTGATCTAGCCGATAGGCAAAATAGAGATCCCAGGGGGTGAAAAAGTTGAGCAGCAGCCACAGCATGGGGTTGTTTTGAATGCCGGCCGCAGCGGCGATGCGGCTGACGCGGCGCAGCAGGTGCGACGGCCGTTTTTCGGCCGTTTGCAAAGGGGCAACCAATTCGGCCAGCGGGCCAGCGTGGTGAAAGGTTTCGAGGAGGTGGAAAACGGCCGTTAATTGCCGCAGCCGCGTTTCCACAAACCATGCCTCCTTAAACAGCGACTGCGAACGGCGGGAGGCCAGCATAAAAATGGCGGCGTAGAGCAGCGCAGGGGCAACCCACCACGCCCCCCATCCCGCCAGCACGTTGCCCAGCAGCAGCCCCAAATTGAGCAGCCCCAGCCCGGCCAGCAACCACAAAATGGGTCGCGTCTGCGGCGGTACGGTTGGCTGCTGCAGCCAGTCAAGCAGGGGCCGCCCGGCCCAACCGCCGCTTTTGGCCTCCAGCAGCCGGGCATTGAGGGCAAGCTTATCGCGGAACAGCGGTTTGGCCTGTAGCTCGCGCACCTGGCTCTGCCGCCGCTGGGTCGTGGCAAGGTCGGGAACGGGGTTAAGCAGCCAGTCGGCCAAGCGCTGGCTACCTTCGTGGGAAACGGCCGTTTGCAGCAAATGATGCAGCGAACGCGCTCCCAGCAGGTCAAAATCACGGGCAAACGGATGGTCAGCAGGCGGGTCAGCCACGGTGGGCAGCGGGAGCACCGCCCAATCAAGCCGCATTCGCGCCACCTGATGCTGTTTTAGCTGTAGCCACACTTGATGCCGCCGCAGGCTGCGCTCTAGCCGCCGATGCACAACCACGGCTGCGACAAAGGGCACGAAAAAGAGGAGGAAGGTGGCTGCCCAAACGGCGGCACCGAGAGTGATAAAGATAGCTCCACTGCCGACGCCACCGAGAAAGAAGAGGGTGAGACGAACGGCCGTTAACCGTTCACTTTGCCGCCGCAGCCCTACCAACCGCCCCTCCACCCGCACTATTTGCCGCAACAATCCCTGTAATCGCTTCTGCTTTGCATCCATTCCCCCATTCTAGCCCAAAACCGGTATAATTGCGGAAACGAGACTGGGAGATTAAGAGAAATGAAAATAGGACGCAGATTTACCTGATTTTCCTGATAAAGAGAGAGGCATGAGGAGAATCTGCGTCCTATTGACCAAGGAGACACCATGAGCAGTGGCACACCACGAAGAAGAAAAATCAAAGATTTCACAGATTCTTCGTGTTCGTCCGTGTTCGTTCGTGTCCCATTTTTAAGAGGAGTGTCACAATGATCAACTTTATGGAAACCGACGAGCCAATTAGCTGGTTTAACCTGCCCAATGACGAGCAGCTTGACCCCAGCTTTCGCAAATTGTTTAGCAAGGCATATGAATTTTTAGGGTTTGTGCCCAACGTTTTTCGCGGCTATATGATCCGCCCCACCCACTTTAGCCATTGGTTCAACCATTTCCGCGAGCTAACCCAGGGGGAATCTGAGCTATCATTGGCGGAGCGAGAGATGATCAGCGTGGTGGTGTCGGCTGAAAATGGTTGCCTATACTGTCTGGTCAGCCACGGTGCCGACCTGCGCCGTCATTTGGAAAACCCGGTGCTGGGTGACCGCATCACCTTTGATTATCAGCGCGCTGGTTTAGATGAGCGCACTACGGCCATGCTCGACTACGCCGTCAAAATTACCAACCATCCCCGCGATTGCAGCCCAGCCGATATTGAACACCTCAAAAGCGTGGGCTTTTCCGAGCAGGCGATTTTTGACATTGCCGAAATTGCGGCCATGTACAACTTCACCAACCGACTGGCTTCGGCCACGGGGATGCTGCCCAACCCGGAATATCATGCGATGGGGCGGTAAATCAAAGATTGCGCAGATTGCACAGATTTATCCGTGTTTGGCTGCGTTTATCTGCGCCCCATTTCCGCAGGGGATAACAGATGTCTGTAACTAAACTAAAAACGATGTGGCAAGTGGTGGAGGAGCTGTTGCTGGCAGAAAAGCAGCGGATTGCCAATGAAATTTCCTTTTATCCACCGCCCATCCCCGCTTGCGATGCCCAATTTAACTATTTGCTGGAGCAGCGAGCAGAGATTGCCGAGGCGCTATGGCAGTGGCGACAGTTGGCAGCAGCAGGGGCGGTGGAGGAGGTGGAGGGTTTTTTAACGGCCGTTTCCTGCATCTCCCCTCACACTCGCAACACCCTGCTGGCTTCCTTCAACTAAACATTAGCTCGGTCTGGACGACGGAGCCAATGACCCAACAAGATGATTGCTTTTGAAACCAACAACCTCATCCAACAGCGGGCTGATGCTGGCAAGCTGTATCTGGAATTTTTGCGCGTCCCCTCGATGAGCATGGGACTTTATACCTTGGAGGCAGGTGCTACAGATCCGCAGCAGCCGCACAACGAAGATGAAGTGTACTACATCATCAGCGGACGCGGGCAAATTTATGTAGCCGGGGAAAACCAACCGGTTCAGCCTGGCAGCATCGTCTTTGTGGCCGCTCACGACGAACATTATTTTCACACCATTGAGGAAACGCTCAACATCCTGGTTTTCTTTGCCCCACCAGAAACGTAAGCAGCATGACCATCGTTCTGGTTTGTAGTACAAGCTATTTGTTGTAAGGGGCTGACCTCATTGGATTGTAATCCGTTTATTAACAATCCCTCTTTATTATTAGTACCATAGTACCATTACCTTAGTACTAATTTATACAAGAGGAACGGAAATCCAATGAAGTCTTTATCTTTTATTCAAACATCCCACAAACTTTTTTTTGTCTTGGTCGGGCTGTGGGCTGCATTATGGGGTGCCGCACCAACATTTGCGGCCAATTGCTCGGTGCCCAGTAGTACGTATCCGACGGTGCAAACGGCCGTTAATGACCCCAACTGCACCGAAATCAACCTTACAGCCACCACCTACACCGAAAACCTCACCCTGCACCACAACGTCATCATCAACGGTGTGGATCCGGCCGCCAGCATCATTGACGGCTATTTCCTGGGTTCCGTCGTGGTGGTGCAGCCCGGTGTCTATGCCGAACTCAACAACGTTACCCTACAGCACGGCACCGGTACCCAGGGTGCTGGCATTTATAACAACGGTGGTACGCTTAAGCTGCAAAATGCGGCACTGCACAACAACACCAACGGCCCCATCCCCACCCAACAGGGTGGCGGCATTTACAACAATGGCGGTAACGTGGAAGCCAGCAACGTGGACTTTCTCAATAACAACGCCACGGATGGTGCCGCTATTTTTAACAACAACGGTACAGTAACCGTTACCCAAAGCCAATTTAGCCATTATCAGGGCGTTTACCGTGGTGGTGGCATCTTTAACGACATGGGGCAGTTGACCGTTACCGACAGTCGCTTCACAGGCATGAACGCCGTGATAGGCATGGCAATTTTTAACAATGGCGGCACGGTCAGAAGCAGTGGCAATCTCTATCAAAACGGCAACGGTGCCGTTGGAGCCATCAACAACGCCGAGCAGGGGGTTGTGGTGTCAGAATATGACCAATTCCTGAATAACAACTCCTATGCTGCCGGGGCGGGCATTGACAACACCAGCGGCACGATTCGCATTTCCAACTGCTTGTTCAGCCACAATTCGGCTCTGGGTGCTGGCGGCGCGATCCGCAACCTGAGCGGCCAAATTATTGTCACCAACTGCTCTTTCGATGGCAACAGCACCGGCTTGGGCAATGGC
>JACKCD010000065.1 GCA_020634215.1 Ardenticatenaceae bacterium
TTCTACCTACCACGCCGATTTGACTGCCCAAGTACTGCACCGGCAGGTGGCTCCCTACGCGCTGGGGCGCGACACCGACGAATTGGAGACGCTGGTTAACGAGATTGTGGAGCTGGAATTCAAATTTCCCGGCTCTTATGTGCGGCGGGCGTTAACGGGGCTGGATACGGCCGTTTGGGATTTACGCGGCAAGGTGGCGGGCAAGAGCGTTTGCGAGCTATTGGGCGGCACGCCGCGCCACTTCCCCGTCTACGCCAGCAGCATGAAGCGCGACATTACCCCGGAGGCCGAGGCGGAACGGTTTCTGCAATTGCGCGAGCAGCATGGCTATACTGCCTTTAAGTTTCGCATTGGCAAGGAAGTGGGGCATGACCAGGACGAATGGCCGGGGCGCACCGAAGCGATTGTGCCCACCATTCGCCGTGCTCTGGGTGATGAGGCCACGCTGCTGGTGGATGCCAACTGCTGCTATACGCCACAAAAAGCGATTGAAATCGGCCGTTTTTTGAATGATTATGGGATTGTCCATTATGAGGAGCCATGCCCCTACTGGCATTTTGAGTGGACAGCGCAGGTGACGGAAGCTTTACGGCCGTTAGCCATTCAGGTGGCCGGAGGCGAGCAGGATTGTTCTGTCACCCAGTGGCAGCGCATCATCAATGCCCGTGCCTTTGACATTGTACAGCCCGATATTTGCTATATTGGCGGGGTGACGCGAATGCTGCGGGTGGCAAAGATGGCGCAGGAGGCGGGGCTGCCGTTCACCCCCCACACCGCCAACCTGTCGCTTGTCACCGTCTTCACCCTCCACGTCATGGGAGCCATTCCCAACGCTGGCCCCTATGTTGAGTTTTCCATCGAAGGGGACGATTATTATCCGTGGCAAATTGGGCTGTATGAGCCAATGCCCAAAGCCATCAACGGCCAGGTGCAAATCCCCAGCGGCCCCGGCTGGGGGGTGGAGATTAGCCCGGATTGGCTACAGGGGGCGGCGTATCAGGTGACGAATCGGGAGAATTTTTATAGTAATCAGTATTCAGTAATCGGTAATCAGTAATCGGTAATCAGTAATCGGTACTGAACACTGATTATTGGTTACTGTTTACCGATTACCATTCTTCTCCGCAGGGGTGAAGCGGTCGGCGAGGCGGGCAAGCTGTTGGCTGAGCCATTGCAGACCGCGCACAGTTCCCTGGCGGGCTTCTTCTTTCCAGTCGGTTTCTTTGATGCGGTTCTGAACGGCCGTTACTGTCTCCCGAGCCTGTCTTTCCGCTGCCTCTGAAACCTTGTCCCGGACAAACTGGCTGCTTTTGTTGGCAGCCGCCGAGACGCCATCCCGCACTTTGCCCGTCATCTTGCGCCGCGTTTCGCTCTCCCACGCCTGCCGAGCCGTGTCCGACACCTGCTGTGTTACTTGATTGGCATGTTCACGCAACCCGGCTGCTTGTTTTTCGGCCACAAAGGGAGCCACATCTTCTTCGGTAATAATCAGACGGCCTGATTCTTGTTCTTGTGTCATACTTATCTCCATGTTTTATCACATCATGGTGGCAGCAGGCGCAGCTAACAAACGCTCTGCATGCCACTGCTTACTCTTTACGCAAAGCTGGGGCAATTGTTGCGTCCCAAAGATGAGTGCTTGATGACAACGTATCTTGAGCAGGGCAATGCGTTTTTGCGGCAGGGGGAATCTCTTGCTGCCAGAGAGGCGTATGAAAGAGCCTTAAGGGAAGGGGAGGAAGCGGTTGAGGTGTATATGGCATTGGGGCATGTGGCAGCGGTGCAGGGGGAATGGAAAACGGCCGTTTCCCACTACACCACCGCCCTGCAACACAACCCGCAAGAAGCCTACACCTACCGCTTTCGCGGCATTGCCCACTATGAACTCCGCCAATATCACTCTGCGTTGGCTGATTTTAATGACGCAATCAGGCTATCGCCTTACGATGACACCGCTTTTTGGCTGCGTGGCCGCGTTTTTGCCGCTCTAGGCGATCACGCTTGGGCAATCAACAGCTATACGCAGGCAATTGAGTTGGCTCCAAATGAGGCGATCTACTATGAAGACCGGGCAGAGGCGTGGGAGAGGGTGGAAAACGGCCGTTTGGCCCAAGAAGAGCGTCAAAAAAGCGTGAATTTATCGCTCAAAAGCACTCACCAATAACCTAATGACCCATCCGTACTAATGACAAACCTTGCAAAAAACCTTACGATTACGCCATCTTAGAAATTTGACGTGGGAGTCAGCAGTAACCATCCCAAACTTAATTAAAGAAATGTATCGGTAAAATAGGAGCCGCAAACGTAGTAATCACAACGGCTAACTTGGAGATAAATATCATGATGACAGCACTTATTATTTTCGTTATTCTTTCTATCGTTACTTCTGTGATTGTTGTTGCTGCTTGTGTCAAATCTTCGCAGGTTACACAGTGGGAAAGCACCCCCGAAACCTTTGAGAGCGTACCTGTAAAAAAAGCAGCCCCTCGTCCGGAAGTTTCCCGCACAACTGCCATGACGCTTTAACGGTAGACCCATTGTCAGGAAATTCCTTAGTACTAAGTGGCTACTGACATCGTGGTCAAATGCGCCAATAATTCTTTATCATTTAATGAAGTGTTTGATAAAGAGGTACAAAATCATGGCAATGCTCTACATCTTTTTCGCTGGTGTCTCACTCGCCACCATCATTCTCATCTCCGTCTCCATGATTTCGCCCCAAGAACCGTCTGATTTTTAGTAGAACTCTCCTTATGGTTAAATAAAAATAGGTCACTTAGGTGACCTATTTTTTGTTTCAGGGCTTGTGGTGGCTAAATGGAGCCACGAGTTGCTGCGACCAAGGCTACCCCCTCAACCACCGCCTGCTCAATGACACACCCATCCCCTATCCGCGCATCACGCACAATGGTGTTTGGCCCAATGACACAATCGGCACCAATGATGGTTTGCCCCTGCACATAGCTGTTGGGCCAAATAATGGTGTCCTGCCCAACTTCACGTCCTGGTCAATGTAAATGGTGTCTGGGTCAATCAACGTCACCCCCTGCGCCAATAAACGGCCGTTTGCCCGCCGCCGGAACGCCTTTTCTACATCCACCAGCTCGCTGCGCGTGCCCGCCCCCAAACATTCGTCGGGGTCGCTAACAGCAATCGCCTCCACCAGTCCGGTTTTGCGCCACAGCCAGACCAATCATGTCGGTTAGATAATATTCATGCCCGCTCCGCGCCCGACGTAAGGGTAAATCACCAATGTTGTCCCACTAAAAATTGGGCATCGAAACAGTAAACCCCGGCATTTAGCTCCCGAATTGCTAAAATGTCGGCCGTGTTGGGGCGCTGTTTGGCTTCGGCCACTTCCACAATTTCTAAAACGGAACCACGCCCACCATCGCCACGCACTACGCGCCCAAAGGAACTGGTGGGTTCGCCCATGACAGAAAGCATGACGACGGCAGCACCTGTTTCAACCTGCTTTTGCGCCAGGCAAACCATGGTTTCGCTACGCAGCAGGGGCATATCGCCATAGGTTACAATGACTTGGGAAGAACGGCCGTTTAACACCCCCTTCCCCATCATCGCCGCATGACCCGTTCCCAACTGCTCCGGCTGCACCACATACTCAGCCCGTTCGCCAAAAAGCGAACGCACCCCATCTTCACCTGGCCCCACAATTAACAGTGGCGGCAACGATGCTACCGCCTGCGCGGCCGCAAACGCATGAGCCACCATTGACTTCCCACCAACCTCATGCAAAATCTTCTGCTTCTTTGAAAGCATACGGGTACCTTGCCCCGCAGCCAGGATCATTACAGCTATTGTCATTTTTCACTCCAATAATATGCTTGCTTTTAGGCGACATTTTACGATACAGGGCTTAAGAAGCTAGTTAAGGGAGAATAAAAAAAGGACTGGGTTATGTACCCAATCCTTTTTCCTGCTGAGGTGGCAGGACTCGAACCTGCGAATAACGGATTCAAAGTCCGCTGCCTTAGCCACTTGGCGACACCTCAACTACGGCCTCGTATGCTAACACATCCCGGAAAGGTTGGCAAGGGGTGAAAAGTTCCGGCAATTGCGCTAAAATGGATCGGTTAGATCAACTAGGGCAATGGTAACTGCATGAGTATAGAACCTGTTATTGAGTTTCGAGGGGTGGGCAAGCGGTTTGATTTTTCGGCCGACACCCCGCAATCCGTGCTGGAAGGGATTGTGTCTACCTTTTCACGCCGGCCGCGCACACCACGCAAGCGCGACGACCTTTGGGCACTGCGGGACGTGGGCTTTCAGGTTCTGCCGGGTCAGTGCATGGGGCTGATTGGGCGCAACGGCAGCGGCAAAAGCACGGCACTCAAGCTTATCGCCCGCATTTTGCGCCCCACTACCGGCCGTATTGTGGTGCGGGGGCGGGTTAGTGCCTTGTTAGAGTTGGGAGCCGGGTTCCACCATGATCTGACTGGGCGAGAAAACATTTTTTTGAACGCCTCGGTTTTAGGGTTGAGCCAGCGGGACGTAGAAGCATGTCTGGATTCAATCGTTGATTTTTCTGAGCTAGGCGATTTTGTGGACATGCCGGTGAAGCATTATTCATCAGGGATGTTTATGCGGCTTGGTTTTAGCATTGCGGTACATGTGGAGCCAGACGTGCTAATTGTAGATGAGATTTTGGCAGTGGGAGACCAATCGTTTCAGGAGAAATGTCTCAAGCGTATTTATAGCATGAAGGAGCAGGGGACAACGATTCTGATTGTAAGCCACAATGCAAGGACGGTGCGCGATATTTGTACGGATCTGGTATGGCTAGAACAGGGGCAAATGCGTGCATCTGGATCGGTGAATGAGGTGCTGCCGCAATATGTGGCGCATTATGACCTGGAGCAAGTGACTGGGCCAATGAAACGCGAACGAGAGGGATTGACGGTTGGGAATCAACGGCCGTTAATCCAATTCGACACCATCACCCTCACCAACAACAACCACGAAACCACGACCTGCTTCCACACTGGCGAGATGCTTCAGGCTACTATCACCTACACAACGCACGGTGAGCTTGATGCTCCCCGGTTAGAAGTTGCCATCTACCACGACGAGCGCGTGTTGGTGTACCGTGACGAGCGCCCATTGCCACCCCCAAGCCCTGGCAAAACGAGCACCATGTCGGTGCTGTTTCCAGCCCTCCCGCTGCTGCCAGAGGTTTATCGGCTGCAAACGGCCGTTTATGACCACACCCATCTGATCACCATGCGCGAACACAACTTTACCGTAGAGGGTGATACCTCCGCTGCCACCGGCCTAATCGCCATTCCCACCAAGTGGCAATAACCATCAACCACCCAAATCTAACTGCCGATGAGGAAAAGATTATCATGAACAAACCCCCTTCACCATCGAACCGCCATGACACAACCCCCTGGCTCATGCCTACGCTCCTGGTTGCCGTTATCTTTGCCGTGCTTGTCTTTGCCAGCAATTGGGCTGAGCCAAGCTGGTTGGCTTTGCCCGTTGCGAAAGGTATGGCAGAAACGGCCGTTTCTGCCACCGTAGACCAAGCAAATTGTCGCTATGGCACGGCAGCCATTGGGGAAGACCACGTCCCGTGGATCGACACCTTGGGTGCAGGTTGGTACCTCTCTTTCCAGGCTGCCCCCTTCGCCCAAACCCCACAAAACGGGGCTGAGTTTGTCCACGTCATTCGTGTCAGCGAAGACAAGCACCCCAACGAAGCCCTGGCGCAATTTTCCACCTTTCCCGCCCTCACCAACGGCGGCTTAGGTGCGTTAATTGATGCCAATCCCGGCGCGTTGTGGCTGATTGGCAACGAGCAAGATGTTTCCGAAGTGCAAGACGACATGCGCCCCAGCGTCTATGCCCGTACCTATCACACGGCCTACAACTTCATCAAACAGCGCGACCCGTCAGCCCAGGTTGGCATTGGCGGGCTGTCCATGATGACCCCCGGACGGCTGCAATATCTAGAGTTGGTTTGGGATGCCTATGTGGGTTATTTTAACCAACCCATGCCGGTTGACGTCTGGACTTTCCACCTTTACATCTTGTCAGAAATTCGCCCCTGGGACGGTGGCAACAGCGATGGGCGTGTGGCCGTAGGGACAGACCCAGCTTTAGCCAAGAAAGCCCCCTTAAATGCGAACCCGGCGCTATGCTCACAGGCGGACGTGTATTGCCGTGCCGAACACGACAGCTTGCCTATTTTTAAGGAGCAAATTGTCGCGCTCCGCACCTGGATGAAGGCACACGGGGAGCAGAACAAGCCGCTTATTCTGTCAGAATATTCGCAGCTTTATCCGTTTGTGGATTATGATGACCCAGTTAACCCCACGCAATGCTTTTTGCAGGATGAAAACGGCAAATGTTTTACCGAAGCACGGGTCAATGCGTTTATGAATGCGACGTTTGATTATTTGGAAACGGCCGTTGATCCCAACCTCGGCTATCCCAACGACAGCTACCGGCTTGTACAGCAGTGGCTCTGGTTCAGCCTTGTCGTCCCCCCAGAACACAGCGGAGGTTCCAGCAATTTACTCCAGCAAAATTACGCCATTTTTGCTCCCGGCAGCATGGCGGCCTTCACTGGCGTTGGGTTAAACATGGACAGCCAAATTTCGCGCCACGCCCTCACCGTTAACCTCAAAGCCAGCCGTGCCCACGCCGCCATCGCCAAGAGTGACCCTATTAGCGGTACTGCAACGGTCACCCTAACGGCCGATTTTCACAACAATGGCAACAGCAGCATCACCGACCCTTTCCTGGTCACTTTCTTCAAAGACCCAGCGCTGACGCAGGTCATTGGCAGCCAAACCATTGACCCCAACCTACGCGGCTGCGCCCGCCACACCTATCAGGCTACCACCACTTGGTTTGATTTAACGCCCGGTACCTATCGTTACTGGGCAAAAATAGACAGCACCCACGCCATTAACGAATCTAAAAACGACAATGTGGTGCAGGGTGTGGTCTTTATTGACCCCGAATCTGTCTATCTACCTTTGGTGACCCGTCGCTAAATGTGGCTCGATACCGTCCCTGCCACCAGTTGGGCATTTGGCTGGTTTCTGCTTTGCGCGGCTGTTTTTTACTGGGGGCAGCAACCGCTGCGTCAGTTTTTAGCTGGCAAACAAACAGCCGCTCTCGGCTGGCTGCTGGCAATAGCCCTTCTGGTCAGATTGCTGCCCATTGTGCTGTTGCCAGTAGGGGCAGGTTACGATATCGAATCCTTTTTGCTGGTGGGGCGGGCCATTTTAGCAGGGCAGGAGGTATACACATCAGAGGCGTTTGGGCGACACCCCTACTTGCCCATGCAAATGTATCTGATCGGAGCGGCCTTGTGGGCAGCACGGCACACTTTTGTCCCGTTTGTGGTGTGGATCAAGCTTCCGGGGCTGCTGGCTGATGCGGGCATAACGGCCGTTATTTTCCGCGCCAGCCTCCGCCAAACAACCACCGAAACCGCCCACCACTATGCCCTGCTCTACGCCCTCAACCCCATTTCCCTGCTCGTCACCGCCTACCACGGCCAATTTGACGCCGTGGCCGTCTTGCTGCTGCTGCTGGCCTGGTATTTTTATCAGTTCGAGCAGCAAAACCGCTCTGCTACTGCGCTTGGCTTTGCGATTCTCAACAAAACCTGGCCCGCTGTCTTTTTGCCCATTGCCTTTATTCGGCTGCCAAACTGGCGCAGCAAACTCACCTACGCCCTCATCGCCGCCGCCATTCCCATTACCTTTACCCTCCTCTACATCCTCATCTTTGCGGCCGACCCCGCCCCCATGCTGCGCCGCGCCCTCACCCATGCGGGCGTGGCTGGGTACTGGGGGCATTCAGCCATTGTAGCTGTTGCCGCCCGTTTTGTTGGTTCGCTGCAACCGATTTACGATGGCCTGCTAGTTCTACAACGGCCGTTATTGCTCCTCACCGGTCTATTGACGTTATGGCTCACCCGCTCCCAAACCGCCCTCAACGCCCTTGTCACCATCATTCTGACTGAGTTTGCTGTGTCGGTTGGCATGGGCATTCAATGGTTGCTATGGGTGGTGCCATTTGCCATCCTAAGTGGCGACATATGGTGGCTGCGGCTCTACAGCTTCACCGGCTCGCTTTTTTTGCTGGGGCAGCTTTATGGGCTGCATATGTACCCGTGGGCTTTTCAACTGTTTGGGCAAGAAACAGGCGATTTGCTGATTCGGATTAGCTCCATTCCCGCCTGGGTCACAGTCGTTCTGTGGGCCTGGCACCGCTTGCGGCCAGTCAGGAGGTTTGCATAAAATGCCCCCACTGCCCTCGCTAACGGTGATTGTGCTGAACTGGAACGGCCGTTCCTACCTCCCCTCCTGCCTCCATGCCCTGGCCGATCAAGATTACCCCACCTTCCAAACGGTTCTCGTTGACAATGCCTCTACCGATGATTCCGTGGCCTTTGTCCAAACCCATTTCCCGCAAACAACCATTATTCAAAACAAAACCAATCTCGGCTTTGCTGCTGGTAACAACGTCGCGCTGCGCCAGCTACAAACCGATATGGCCGTGTTGCTCAACCCCGACGTGGTGCTGGCACCCGACGCGCTACGCCAAATGGCACTGGTTATGCAGCAAGACCCACAGATTGGCATTGTGGGTTGCAAGCTCCACTACCCAGGCGGGCGGCTAATTCAGCACGCCGGCGGCTATTTAACGCCGCCACAGGCCATGCCCGGTCATTTTGGTATTTTAGAAGAAGATAAAGGCCAGTACGATGCCCAGCGGGATGTCGAATATGTGATTGGGGCGGCGATGGCGATTCGGCAGGAGGCGTTAACGGCCGTTAACCATTTTGACGAAGGTTACTTTCTCTACTTTGAAGACACCGACTTTTGCACCAAAGCCAGGCAAGCCGGGTTCCGCGTCGTCTACGCCCCAATAGCACATGGCATTCACGTTGAATCAGCCGTGACACGCAAAGAAAGCCTGAGCTACACGCAGCGGTTCCACAGCGGGCGCTGGCGCTATTTGCTCAAACACCAACCGCTAACGTCTCTGCTAACGGAAACGGTTGCCGCCGAACATGACTGGCTTGGCAAGCTGGACAAAGCGCAGCAAACAATGATGCTGCTCGTTTATCGCACCATACGGGGGCAAATCCCGGCCATCTGCCAGGAGCGGGGGGAAGAAGCCGCGCCGTTTTACAGGGTTCTGGAAACGCTTTCCCAGCGGGTGCTGGCGTTGCAGGAGCAAGATGATCGCCTGGTTCAGTTGGAGGCTCAGGCGGTGGTTGAAGAACGGCCGTTTGCCTCCAACACCCCCATCATTGGCTTTCTAATTGTCCGCTTCCGCGAGGCATGGAACAGCGTGGCTGCCAAATGGCATGTACGTCCTCTTCTGCAGCAGCAAAATGCCTTTAACCAACTCGTTGCCCAACAGCTACGCGAGCAGCAGGCGTGGTTACGCAGTCAGCAACAAGGATGGCAGATTTCGGAAACGAGCGAACTGCTGGCCGAGATTAGCCGTTTGCAGCAACAGATAGCAGTCTTGCAGACACGGCTGGATGAATTGGAAAGACGGGGGAAATAACGGCCGTTTTCTTTCTCCACTTTAAACGGAGAGCCTACGCCATGAATGACATTTATCTTCATGCAGCATGATCTTGTTCACTTACGCCTATATGCCTGCTTAGCTACAGTTATTTTGGGTTAATACACATTTCAGTACATTGAAGAGTTTGACCCAGAACAACAGGTCATTAAAACAAACCCTACACTCATACACGCATCCGCTTCAGCGATACCGAATAGCAAGTTTCTGGTAATAAGCCAGTTCTTACATGTGTAAAATTATTACAGACGGTGCAGTGCCCCAAGGTTTACAGGCTTAACTCCAGTTCATGTCTTAGCATTATTGCCATCCACCAACAAGTCAGTCTACACCCTCTCTCTAACGCACGTAGCATGGGTAGATGGCACGTTCTCACCAATCTCCTCCACCAATACACCCTCTGGAAGCATCTTTCACTCCCAGTGGCAGCTTTGACCAAACTTGGTACCTTCATTCACATCAGTGGCATTAGCGACAGGGTTGTCTTGCTATGTTGGGGGTCATCCTCTTTGTTGTTGCCATTGGCGCTAGTACCGTAACTTCCTGAATTTGAGGGATGGCAGGCCGTGTTTTCAAGCACTTTGACCCCGCAAATTTAGAAAGCCGCGGTACTAAAATGGCCTCGCGGGGGATCATCCTGCCATCCTTGAATGGTGCTGGGGGCGATTGGGTTCGCCACCGCCGCGTAACAATAGGAGGATTATAAAATAATGGCGGATCACAACATCTGATCAGTCATCATTTTCCTCGAAAAGGAGTTACTACAATGACTACTAAGGAAAAATCTACTAGCGAAACAAAGCGGCTTCACTTCCTGGACAACCTCAGAACGGTCATTATCTTTTTAGTGATCCTCTATCATGCGGGCGGAGTTTATGAAGCAACTGGTTTTTGGGCTTCTTTCTGGATTGTAGACGATCCTGCCATCAACAATATTTCCGGGCTGATAGGCCTTGTCACAGATATTTTTGTGATGTCTACCTTGTTCTTCATTTCTGGGTATTTGGCACCCCCCTCCTTGAAAAAAAGACAAGTATGGGGATTCATCAAGAGAAAGCTTTCCAGGCTGATTGTACCTTGGGCCATTGCTGTTCTGACGCTCATCCCGCTTTACAAGGTCATTTATTTGTATTCCCGAAGCCTGCCACAAGAACATTGGACCAGTTACTTCCACTTTAGCAACGGCAATATTAGCAGTCAAAACTGGTTATGGTTTTTGCCAGTGCTGTTTGTATTCAACCTCCTTTATCTGCTTTTCTCCAAAGCAAATATCAGGATGCCAAACCTTTCTCTAAAAAGTGCTGTATTCAGTGCATTCTTAATTGGGTTTGTTTACAGCCTTGGCATGGATATTTTCAACCTTCGTGGGTGGACGCTCACCCCCTTCCTCGACTTTCAGCATGAAATGGTGCTGACCTACTTTATGTTTTTCCTTTTGGGCATCTTTTCCTATAGGCTGAAGATACTTGACACCAAACCTGAAAACCCACGTCTTTACTACACTGTTTCTACACTCTCTGCAATTCCAATTTTGGTTTACATCATCTTTTTGTTGTCTCCCCTCTTCAGCCCCGGCAATTTCATAGTTTCCCAAACAATAGACCGGGTGGTCATATGGTTTAGCTTTCAACTTTCATTGTTCAGCATGGTTTATGTGATGATTGAAACCTTCTGGCGATATTTTGATAAGACGGGGGCACTTTGGCGTGAGCTGAACCAGAATTCTTACTACGTCTACATCATTCATGTCATCGTGCTAGGCGTGATTGCTACGCTCCTTCTCAACACAGCAATGCCTTCCTTATTGAAGTATATGACGCTGGCCGTATCAACCTTTATTGTCAGCAACATTCTCGTTTCGCTATATTATCGGGCAGCGACCCGTCTGAAACCCACATACAAACCGAAGCTCAGAGGCAGCCAAAATTTTCGTAGTAGGTATGAGCAAGGCAATTTTTGAATGCTTGAGCAACCCGAATGAAACATTATAACAAGCATAACGTAACAGGCTGGATTGCGGTTGGCTTGTCAATAGCTGTCACCTGTTTCTGGTCATTTTGGGGCATTGTTGAAAATTTCCACGAAGGTTGGTACTACGAATCGTGGCTATCAAATGTTGGGCTTATGTTTGCCCAATATCTTAGCCCGATGCTGATCTTCATGATCGTGACGTTAGTTGCCATTGTTTGGCCACGCACTGGGGCGGGACTACACGCGATTATAGCTGTGGCAGCCATCTGGTTTTTTAATGTATTCAGCAATACGGCCGTTTTTTTCATCATTCTCCCTCTGCTTGGCTTGGGAGCGCTCTACTGGTACGGTAGCCCTCAACCGCGCCAACTCGCCATCACCCTGACCATTAGCCTACCCTTGCTGACCCTCATCATCTTTGGCATTGAACCCGTTTACCGTGTCTCACAACGCCTTAATGATGGAAATCTGCAAGCTCAACTAGTACTAGGGAATGGCGTTAACCTCACTTGGGCGCCTGATGGGCCGGGCTGGCCGCGCCAAGGTGAAAGCTGGGAAGAAGCACAGCACGTGTGTCGCTATCTGGCGAATGACGGCTTGACCCTGGCGGCCGAGCCAAAGGACATCTGGCGCTTGCCAACGGTTGATGAAGCAGTGCGCTCGCTGGCTCGACATGGGGAGAATAGTGGTGGTGTTTGGAATGCAGAGCGTGCAGAAGCTGTCTACGCCACCACCCCAGATAAAGAGCCGCCGCTGTGGAATATCTATTCCCCAGTCATCTACTGGTGGACGGCAACAGAGGTAAATGAGCAGAATGCCTACATCATTGTCTATAACGGCCAAGTATGGCCGAGAACAAAATCATTTGCCCCAGATTATTTAGGGTTTCGCTGTGTAAAGTGATCAACTTCACCTGGAGGAAGAATGAAATACCTTCTCCCCCGCCCGAATCGGAATCGCTAGCCAGTTTTCACGAGGAGGAAGCGGGCAACTATACCCCTCGTTATACGCGCAATAGGGATTGTAGCACCAGTTGAAGTCAATCTCGATCTCCCCTTCCCCTAGCTGCCGCAAACCAGGACGGTGGCTATCCAGATAACGGCCGGCACCATACGTCTCCTTGCCGCTGGTAGCATCGCGGAAAGGCAGGAAAAAATCCTCTTCATACGGATTGGCATAGATCGTCAGCGCGGCTGCTTCCCCGTCAATGGTAAAATGCGCCCGCCCCCAACGCCGATAACGACGGCGATCTCCTGTGCTGGTTTCCATTTCCACCAATGGCTCGCGTGCCGAAAACCGCGTGACCGTGGCCATCACCAGATAGGCTGGCGATGGCTCATAATAAAACAGCCCTCGAAAATAAAGCCGCTGCGCTTCGTCCAGCGGTGCCTGCGGATGATGCTGCATAAATTCGTCAATCTGCTCTCGAAATTTCTGATACTCATTCATAATCTGTAAACCTGCTGCAAGCATAAGATACGTTCACCCATATGGCAACAAAAAAGGACGCAATATGCGTCCTTTTATCAGGCGGAGAGGGTGGGATTCGAACCCACGGTGACCGTAAAGCCACAGTACTTTTCGAGAGTACCCCAATCGTCCACTCTGGCACCTCTCCATATCAACTATTCAATTACGTTATTAACAAAACCACATCATTTGCTGCGCTTTTCACGCAAGCTGCGAAAAAACTGCTGCATTAAAACACCTGATTCTTCTTCAAGCACCCCCCGCGTAATTGCCACGCGATGATTAAACGACTCATTTCGCAGCACGTCTACAATGGAACCATCGGCACCAAAGCGAATGTCATGGGAACCATAGACTAACCGGGGTAACCTTGCCTGAATCATGGCCCCCGCGCACATCGGGCAAGGTTCAAGAGTACAATAAAGCGTTGCGCCCAACAGCCGCCAATTGCCTACTGTGTCGGCGGCTTCACGCAGGGCAATTATTTCAGCATGTGCGGTTGGGTCTTGGTCGCATTCCTTGCGATTGTGTCCACGACCGATAATTTGACCTTCCAGCACAACAACTGCGCCTACGGGAACTTCGCCCGCAGCAGCGGCTTTTTCGGCTTCGATAAGGGCTTCTTGCATCCAACGTTCATCGTCAGCAAGCTGTATGTTGTCCTGTTTTTTAATGTGCGCTTTCCCCACGGAGGGGAATTATAAACGGTGTGGCGGGGTGGGTCAACCGTGACCGGGCGTGAAAATTTGGGGGAAGAAAAAACGGCCGTTTTCCACAAAAAACGGCCGTTTTGCCAACATTCAATTAACCATCCAAAGATCAGGCTACTCTTCCTGTGCTTCCTCAGCCTTGGCTTCCTTTTCCGGTGGTGTAAATTGATCTGCCAATTTGCCCAACTCCGTACTTAGCCAATGCAACCCCTGCACAATGCTCTTCTGCGCTTTGCGACCAAATTCACTAGACTCAACCTTGTTCGTCATTTTAGTCGCTTCTTCTTTCATCTTGGCTGCGTTAGCACTCTCGCGCACCTGACCAATCATCTTGTCCACTTCATCCACAAACGACTTAAAGCCATCACGGATTTCTGCTTCCGCCCGCTGCCGTTCATCACTGTTCCACATCGTTTGCAGCGTGTCGGCAAACTGCTTGCCCAAGCCACGCAGCTCTTCCACAATGTCCATCTCGCTGGCAGCTTCGGTTGAAGCTTTCGTGACCGTGTCTTCCTCAACCGGAATTTCAACTTTCAACCGTTCCTTAATCTCTTCAACACTGGGAGTTGTTTCTTCACTCATCGCTTATACCGCTCCTGTCGGATAAATAGTTTGTCATGGTGTGAATCAATTCTTCACATGACGCTATACGTTACCGGCACAAAAAAGTTGCGCCAGGCTGCTACTCTAACCTACGCAAAAACCAATCATCCATAAACCAGCCATTGTTGTTGAGCGCAAAGCGCCCTCGTGCCGCAAAGCCAACACGCACCACATGGGGATGATCTACGGTAAAGGTCAAAACGGTGATATTACGTTGCCCAAAGGTGGGAAAAATCCAGCCTGTGGTGTTGCCATCAGCAATAAGATAAATTTCTCCGGCAACGGGATCGTCAGCATAGAGCTTTTGGCCGTTGCTATAACCCATCACTAAGTCGGGGAAATAAGAGATTTTTAGCTCGTAGGTGCCGGGCTGAAGTGCTACATCGGTTAGCAGTCGGTAGCTAATCGCTCCTTGCCCTTTAAAAATTTTAACCGTGTGAATGCCGTCCCAAATGTAAAGGGGATGTTCACTGACTGGCAGAAAGGCATCGGAAAGTACGCGGGTTTCGGGACGTACCCACACATCCCAAGCCTCGGTGCCGTAACCTGTTGGGCCTTCGTCCCATTCAAACAGCCAGCCGTTGGGCAATTGTAGCTCCGGAATGCCATTCAGGTTGTAGTGCCCTTCCTCAAAGGAGGGATTAGGTAGCAAGTTGGGGCCAGTGGGCCGGCCGGTAGGGGCGGGTGGAGGAATGTTTGTGGCAGCGGGTACAGGAATAGGCGTAGCAGTGATCGGAACGGCCGTTTCCGTCGCCGTCGCAGTGGCAGTTGGAATAGGTGTATTAGTGGGAATGAACAATGTGGCCTTGGGCTGCTGGCTGGTTAATGCGGTGGTTGGGGCAACAACAGCAGGCTGAGTAGAGGTATCGGCCGCAGCGGGTGGTGTCCAGGTAACGGGAACAGTGGGAACGGCCGTTTCCACCGCCGCCACCGCAACTTCTGCCGGAGAAACGGCCGTTGGCAGCACCACCACCACCTCTTGGCACGCTACCAACAGCAGCCCTATTCCCAGCCAACCAAACAGCTTTTTGACAAACAAAACAGCCAACCTCCACAAATTGCTCAGGCAAGCAGACAGCAGAGATTGTATGCAGCCGCCCTCAAAGAGGCAAATCACACACCATGTGGTCGAGGCTTCCACCTGTTGAAGCCTCGACCACACAACTATTTACGAATAACCGGCAAATACAGCGGGTATTTCACCACTTCCCGCGTCGCCGTAGCCGTTGGCGTCGCGGTCGCGGTCGCCGTTGCGGTTGCCGTGGCGGTTGCTGTGGCGGTTGCTGTCGCCGTTGCGGTTGCCGTAGAGGTTGGCGTGGCAGTTGGGTTCGTTCCATCACAGTCAGGGTAGCTCAGGCTACCGATGTAGGTACCCCAGAAGACATTAAATGGATTATTCAGGCTCTTGCTATATTCACCCAAATACCAAAACGTCTTGCCATCAGGGTCAATGGTCATACCCGTGTAATCCCCCCAGCGATAGGGCGGACCATCACCATTAAACGAGCGATAGCTGCGCTCCCCGGCTTTAATTTCCACCTCGCCGCCTAGCTGACCGAGTGACTCGCCAGCTTCACGGCCGGCCGCATAGACCCCGACAAAGCTGCCGCTGCTGGAGCGACTATACCCCACAACCACATCGCCACACTGGTTAGCGGCAACGTCAGGGAAATAGCGGAACGTACTGTTACTGCCTAACACCCCCGTTTGCACCACCGTTTGCGAAGCCAGGTTAATTTCTGCCCACTGCACACAGTTAACCGCCCCACCGCCCGGATTACAAGCAATGGTCATTGCTGTCCAGCCAGAACCATTGCGATATTCAAAATCGAGCGGTCGGAAATCATTGCCCATAATATCGCCACCACCGCCGCCGCCCTGCTGCACACCGTTAACAGGCATCCCTACCGCCACACCATGAATGGCAGGCAAATCAAACGTCGCCTCGTCGGTCAGCGTGTTGCTGCCAAACGGATCGTCCCAGCTATACAGTTCATACGTCTCGCCAGTGAAATTGCGGTCGGTAAGGATGTAGTGGGGGCCACTGCTCGGCCAGGTACCTTGGGCAAAACCGTGGAGGTTAATCGGCTGCGGCGTGTCGTCGTCACCCGTGGAATGGGTGACAACGGCGGGGTTGGCCTGGCCGTTATACATGGCCTGTTTGTCAAACGCCCAAACGCGCCCTTCGGCAAAGCTGTTGCCTGCAAACAGGTTGCCGCCCATGTAGATAGCATCAAAGCCAACGCCAGCGTGCGGGTAATCAAAAAAGTTACCGTTGACATTGGCTGGAAATTCGTACAAGTGCCATTCGCCGGTGGGATCGCTGGTTTTGGAAACGCCCACACAGTAGCTGTTGCCGTTGCCGTCCAGCCCCACAATGAAGCGGTCGGCCGATTCATCGTACAGGGCATTGGGGTCAAAGATGCTGTCAAAAAAGCCATCAACAATACATTCTCCACCCAGTGGGGTGAAAAAATCCTGAAACTCGATGGGACCAACCAGGGAATTGCCGCTCTTGTCGTAAATTTCAAAGGCTACGTTAACGGCCGCAATGAGGTGGTTGGGGCCGGCCGCCAGTTCGGGGTCGGGCGGGGCGCTGGCACCACCCCCACAGCACTCATTGACATCAATGGAGGGGAACCCAAGCCCAACGGTGGGAGATTTGGCAACGGTGTTGGGCTGCTGCACCTGCTGGCTAGGCGATAACCTGGCTGCTGCTGCGGCCAGATCGGCCATTTCGGCTGGGCTACGCAATTGTTCATTGTTAGCATCGGGGCTGCGCCGCCAGACAGCGTAGGGACTGTCGGGGGCGTATTGGCCGGGCTGGAGGGTTTGAAGGTTGACGGTGGCGTGGGAAACGGCCGTTTCTCCCGCCCACTCTCTTCCGCCACCCGCCGCTTGCCCAGCCGATGCCAACATCCTCACCGCTTGCTGCCGCTGCGCCCCTTCCAAGGTTGGCTGCTGTGCGTTCCACAGCAGCCAGCTACCGATACATAAAATCAAAAGTAAAAAAACAGCTTTCATCCATTGGGGAAAATTCATACATGCTCCTTAAACCCAACCTTGGTTCCTTGCATTCGGGCATTCTACAAAATTTAGCAAGCTGCGTAAAGATGTAAGCTGGATTGTATAGAGCTTTGCGTTAAACTATGGGCAAGGGAATGGACGTAGTAGGAGTACAAACCCAAACACAGCAGACTAATCTGCGTACCATTATCGGGAGAACAACATGCGTGAAACATTTGTGACCACTAGCAGAGGGTTGTGGCGGCAGTCGCCACCGATGAGACTGTATGAAAAAGCCAAGCGGCTGGGGGTGTGGAACCCTAGCGACATTGATTTGCGGCAGGATGTTGTGGATTGGGCGGGATTAACGGCCATTGAGCAAGACCTGTTGCTCTGTCTCACCTCCCTTTTTCAAGCGGGCGAAGAAGCCGTTACCCTCGATCTGCTCCCCCTTATTATGACCATCGCCGCCGAGGGACGGCTGGAAGAAGAGATGTATCTCACCACCTTCCTCTTTGAAGAAGCCAAACACACCGACTTTTTTAACCGCTTCCTCAGCGAAGTTGTTGGTTCCAACTTTGATCTGGCGCATTACCAAAGCAGCAGCTACCGCGAAATTTTTTACGAGGCATTGCCCACTGCCCTGCAAGCATTGCACGAAGACCGTTCGCCAACGGCACAGGCGCGAGCGGCCGTCACCTATAATTTGGTAGTGGAAGGCATTTTGGCTGAAACGGGCTACCATGCCTACTTCGCTGCCCTGACGCAAAACAACATTTTGCCCGGCACACGGCGCGGTATTGAGCTGCTCAAGCAAGATGAATCGCGCCATATCGCCTACGGCATTTTTTTGCTGTCGCGCCTCATTGCGGCCGATGATAGCTTGTGGACGGTGGTGGAGGAAACGATGAATGCATTGCTAATTCCTGCGTTAGGGATTATCGGCGAAACGTTTTCCGTTTATAATCCAGCCCCGTTTGGATTTGATGAGCACGTTTTTATAGATTATGCGCTGGGGCAGTTTCAGAAGCGGATTGAACGGGTAGAAAAAGCCCGGGGAATGTCGCTGGCAGAGCTTGAGAAGCTGACAGAAGAGGTCATTGACCAAAACGATGGCTAAGGCAACCACAATGATGCCGTGTGCTTGGTTTGGGCAAACGGCCGTTTATCACCGCCACCACCAAGCTTCCTCACCTCGACATGGGTGTATGTGATGCTGACCAGCAAATAAGTCAATTTTGGAGCTGAGAGATTGGCTAACTCGTTTCATCTTTCATCTCCAATCTCATTCAGTGTAAACTACGACTATGGAAACTTTCTACGGATTACCCATTGAAACAGTTGGCAACGACCACCTGCGGCTAGAGGTGCTGGCGGAGGCAGGGCCGCGCATTGTGGGGCTGTATCTGGCCGGATCAGGCGACAATTTGCTGGCAGAAGTGCCAGAGGGGTTTGCTGATACGGTAAACGGCCGTTACCATTTTCGCGGTGGTCATCGGCTGTGGCACGCTCCCGAACAGTTCAACCGTACCTATGTCCCCGATGATGCCGGCCTCACTTTGGAGCGCACCGTCAACGGGGCAATTTTGACGCAGCCCACCGAAGCGGCCACAGGCATTCGCAAGCAAATCGAAATCGCCTTTGCTCCGAACCGCGCCGCTGTCACGCTGACCCACCGGCTGACCAATGAAGGGGTATGGCAAGTGGAACTGGCTCCCTGGGCAATTACACAGATGAGGTTGGGCGGAACGGCCGTTTTTCCCCAGCAAGTTGGCTCCATTGACCCCGACGGCCTGCTCCCCAACCGCAACCTCATTTTCTGGCCCTACAGCAATCTCAACGACCCGCGCTTACAGTTAGGCAACGAGTACATTCTCATCAAGACCGATGTGGTCAACGCCCCGTTCAAGCTCGGCAGCTTCAACCGCCACGGCTGGCTAGCCTATTTTTGCGGCAGCACACTGTTTTGCAAACGGTTTGCGGTGCAGCCCAATCTGGCCCACCCCGACATGGGGTGCAATGCTGAAATCTACGTCAATCACCAATTCATTGAGCTAGAATCGTTGGCTCCGCTTTACCAGCTTGCGCCGGGCGAAACGGTAACGCATGTGGAGACGTGGGAGCTGTATGCCAATGCCCAGCCTCCCACGTCGGCAAATGATCTGGTTTGGCCGTGGTTGTAGGACTATCTTACCTGCGGCAAAACGGCCGTTCCCAACCGCTCCAACCCATCCATATCATCCAGATCCATCCATTGCAGCATGATGCGCTGCACGCCAACGGCCGCCCATTCCCCAAGTTGCGCCACCAGTTCGTTGGGGGTGCCAACGGCCACGCCACGGGCGCGGGCAGCGGCGGCTGTGAGGTTGCGCGGGGTGAGTTTGGCTTCCACGTCGGCCGTGGTTGCCCCAAAAATGAGGCCGGTCATGAGGGAGCGACGGACGCTTTGTGGAGAACGGCCGTTTTCCACCAGCAGCGCATCCAACTGCCCACTCCGCTCGGCAAACGTTGCCGGGGGAATATAAACCCCATTCCACTCGCTGGCATACTTCGCCACCAGCGGCAGCGTCCGCAAAGGGCCATTACCACCAATCAAAATGGGTGGGCCGCCCTTGCGCTGCGGGCGTGGCAGCAAAATTCCTTCCTGCAGGCGGTAATAGTCCCCGGCAAAATCAACCGGCGTGTCGCTGGTGAGCAGTTGGGTGATCACCTCCAGCCCCTCGGTAAAGCGGGCAAAACGGGGAGCCACGTCCAGTAAATCCCAGCCATAGTTATTGTGTTCTCGTACTTGCCAGCCGGCTCCCAACCCCAAAATCAGCCGTCCGCCCGATAAATCATCCACGGCCGCCGCCATCCGAGCCGTCATCGTCGGATGGCGAAAGGAAACGGGCGAGACCAACGGCCCAAACTCAATGCGCTTGGTGTGACTTGCCAGCCATGTCAGCGACACCCACAGTTCCAGCGAATCCAGGTCGGGCGGGTTGGCATTGGTGTAATGGTCAGAGCGATACAGCCCAGCAAACCCCAAATCCTCCACCGCCTGCGCCACCCGCTGCCACCGCTCCCACGTCAGCCCATGCTGCCCCTCAACCATAATTGCAACTTCCATTTTTTCCTCCGCTAAATCCGTCAAATACCAAAAATAAAAAAGCTCGCCTCGTTAATTCATGAAGCGAGCCTTTTGTTAAAAAAAGCAATTTAGGGAAAGCAATATCAGTGCTTGTGCTGATGATGATGCTTAGAATCTTCCAAATGGGGTGTAATTTGCGCCAAAATACGCCCTTTGGGCAATGCTCCGGTCACGCGCTCTACCACTTTTCCGCCCTGGAAAAGCATCAAGGTTGGAATGCCTACAATGCCATAACGGCCAGGAACAGCCGGGTTTTCATCAATATCTACTTTAGCTACTTTCAACTTACCCTTCAGTTCTTCAGCAATCGCATCCACATGGGGAGCAATCATATGGCACGGGCCGCACCATTCGGCCCAAAAATCAACCAGTACCGGAACATTAGAATCCAGCACGTCGGCCTTAAAAGTTTCATCAGTGACTTTAATCGTTAATTCACCCATCGTTTTCTCCTAACAAAGAAGGTTATTTATAAATTCTCTGCCTTCTTGATGTAGTAAAGGTCAGTTTTCTTACTTCTATCACAAAATTCAGTAGAAAGTGTAGCCCAAGAAAGGGTTGTGTCAAGCCGTTTTTCCTGTGACATTACTTGCCAAAACAACATTTTTCGTTAATATTAGAACATAAGTTCTTTATTGTATTGTCAGCAGTAGCGACCTATTCTGTAGAGGCATGTAGCGCATGTATTTGAGTAAGCTCCGCGATCAGCTCATGATTTATTTCAACCAAAGTGAGTTACGTAATCTTTGTTTCGACCTTGGGATCAACCATGAAGAGGTTGCTGGGGAAACGCTGGGCGACTCGGCACGGGAGTTGGTGGCTTATTGCCGTCGTCACGGCATGGTGGACAAGCTGGTGGTTCGCTGTCGTGAGCTACGACCCCATGTGGCATGGGAATAAAAAACGGCCGTTTTGTAAAACGGCCGTTTCTTCTCTCACATTCTCTTCCTAAAAAACCAGATTAATGATGCAAAATCTGATTTAAGAACAACTTCGTCCGTTCTTCCTTCGGATTCGTAAAGAACTCACTCGGATGATTCGTCTCCACAATCTGACCCGCATCAAAGAAAATAACCCGATCCGCTACCTCACGCGCAAAACCCATCTCATGCGTCACCGCCAAGATCGTATACCCCCCCCGCGCCAGATCACGCATCACGTCCAGCACTTCCTTAATCATTTCCGGGTCAAGCGCCGACGTTGGCTCATCAAACAGCAAAATGCGCGGCTGCATCGTCAGCGTTCGCGCAATTGCCACCCGCTGCTGCTGCCCACCCGAAAGCTGCCCTGGATATTTCTCCGCTTGTTCTGGAATACCCACCCGCGTCAGCCACTGCATCGCCAGTTCTTCCGCCCGCTCCCGCGACCACTTCCGCACGTGAATGGGTGCCAGCGTAATATTCTCCATCACCGTCAAATGTGGGAATAAGTTAAACTGCTGAAACACCATCCCCACTTCACGACGAATTTCATTAATATTCCGCAAATCATGGGTCAATTCAATCCCATCAATAATAATGCGCCCTTCCTGATGCTCCTCCAAACGGTTCAAACAGCGGATAAACGTTGACTTTCCAGAACCAGATGGCCCTAGAATAACAATCACCTCGCCCGTTTTAACATCCAGATCAACACCCTTTAGTGCCTCAAACTCACCATACCATTTATGAACGTTGCGGCAAACAACAATATCTTCAACGTTACTCACAGACGGACCTTGCATCATAGCCATGACGTTTTTCTCCTCAAATTAGCGGGTACCCAACCCCATTCTCTTTTCCAGACGACGGCTGTACCAGGAAACACCTGAACTTACAACAAAATATAAAACAAACAAAAAGGCGTACAACTCACTACGTAGACCCAGCCATTGCCCGTTGCCAATAATGCCACGAACAATCCCTACCAGGTCAAACATCCCCACAAGGGCAACCAGAGAAGATGATTTAAAGGTGCCGATGACAGAGCCCGCTAACGGCGGAATGAGAATACGCAATGCTTGTGGCAAAATGATAAAACGGTACTTCTGCAGCACGTTGAAACCCAGCGAGTCAGCCGCTTCATACTGACCCTTGGGAATGGCCTGCAGACCACCGCGCACCAGTTCTGCCATATATGCTGCCGAAAAGATAGTGTAGCCCACAATCACAGCCCAGAAGTTCTTGATGGCACTACCGGAAGCTGTGAAGAATGGGGCCATTACAATCGCCATAAAAAGCAGTGTAATTAAAGGGACACCGCGAATAAGCTCGATAAACAAAACGCTAAAGGCT
Organism: Ardenticatenaceae bacterium; assembly: GCA_020634215.1. Taxonomy (GTDB): domain Bacteria; phylum Chloroflexota; class Anaerolineae; order Promineifilales; family Promineifilaceae; genus JACKCD01. The sequence goes on from JACKCD010000065.1 coordinate 22,749, forward strand.
TGTACCATATTGCCCTGGAAAGAACGCTGGTAAAAATAGGCCGCAATCGGTATGAGCAAAGGCCATAAGGCCAATGCCCGTTCAACATTATTGCGTGAGGTTGTCCATAGTTCCGGGGTGCTGGTTGACAGTAAATAAACTGTAGCAATGAGGGCAATCGGCCAGACGATCCATACGGGAATCCCTTGCACATCTGCCCGCCGCCCCAAGGCTAACAATATTCCCAATGGGAAAGAAAGAATGTTGACGAAGATGGCAAAAATGACCGTGAGCAGCAACCCGCCCCATTCATCTACGTTAATGGTCGGGAAAATGCCGGTGCGGGCAATAAGCTGCCAAATCACGTAGCCAATAGGCCAGGCCGCAACCCACAAACCGATGGAAACGGGATCGAGTTTAATGACCTTGAAGAACCACAGCAATGCCATAAAGGCGACAACAATCACTAGCCCTGTCAACAACGTTCTGATGTTGATAAATGGTTCGTGATATTCTAAGCCGGCCAAAAAGATATAGGAGGCAATAGGTGCCAATAACCACAGCGTGATACTAATACGCTGCAAATACCCCATTGAGGTTTTGACGGTCGGCCGTGTGGCAATAAAAGAGATCAGCCACAAAACAAAGACCATTGCCCCTGTTAAAATCACACGCCAAGTGTGTTCAGGTGCCAAGGTTCCCGTTAAAATCAATTTACGGGCACCCCACAACACGCCCCAAGTCGCACCTTCTGAACGAAGATCTGGTGCCGTGCGGGTTGAGTCAAACGTGGCTGTAACATAGCCCCACTGCCAAATACCGCTAACAACTTGGGCAACCAGCAAGATAATCAGGAGCGTTACTAGCGTGTTGGATATGGAGCTGAGGAGATTATCTTTGAGCCAACGAGAAAAGGACGTATGTAGGCCGAACAGTTCCCCTGCAACAACCATCAAAATGCCAACTGCCCAAACGGCCGTTAAAATAAGCGTCCACCCCGGTGCTGAGCCAAGCTGCCCAACAAAAACCCCCACTGTTACCAACGTGATAAATGCCACCCAAATGGTCAACCATCTGGAACCAGTGAGATTATCTTGGAGAAAATATTGCCAGTTGAACCGTTTAAAAAATGTTTTGCGTCTTTCTTCAATCGTATTTGTTAATGTTGTCATGGGTTAACGCTCCACAAAGACAACCCGGCTGTTGTACCAATTCAAAATAACCGAGAACGTCAAACTAATCATTAAATAGACGAGCATAATAATGATCATAATTTGCAAAGCCCGCCCTGACTGATTTAGCAAAGTTTGCGAAATTAGATACATTTCCGGAAACGCCACGGCAAGCCCCAAACTTGTATCCTTCATCAAGCTGAGGTAGGTACTAATGAGCGGCGGAATGATGACACGCAAGGCTTGAGGCAGGACAATAAGCTGCAAACGTTGCCCCTCACTTAACCCCAGCGCACGCGCCGCCTCCGTCTGCCCCTTTGACACAGACAAAATACCAGCCCGCACAACCTCTGCCAGCCCACCGCCATAAAAAATAGTTAACCCAACAAACAAAGCAAAGAACTCGCCCGTCATGGTATAACCACCAAGCACATTAAAACCCTCAAAATGAGGAATATGCCAAACAATGGGAGTTTCTTGAATTGGCACAATTAAGTTACTACCAGGATTTTCCAGTGTAGCCAACTCAGCGGCAAGGATAGATTTGGGAGCAGCAAAAACTTCACACTTGCCATCTACAAAATCGGCCGTGGCTCGATCGGGCGACCCCGCCCGATCCACATCATACGGAATATTCAGTGCTCGCAATTTATTCGTAAAATTAGACTCCGAAGGAGAATCACGCAGCACACAAATTTTAAGTGCGACCTCTGCAAGCTGCTCTTCCGAAAGCGCGCTAAACTCATCTATGTGATTAACCCCCGCTCGTGAGAGCATCACTTTTTCAATATCGCCAATATCACGAATACGGCTCCCCTTGGCAACAAGCAAACCCTCGTTATCCGCCACCGAACTGGAAACAAACCAACCCACCAAAGCAATCAAAACAAAACCCACAATGCCCCAAACAACACGATTGCTCTTATGACCTGTAATTTCTTCCCGTTTTCCCAAAAGTATCCACAAAACCTGGAATTGGATCGCTCCCAAAATCAAAAAGGCAATCCAAGTGGATGCCGAAGACATAAAGAGAGGCCAAGGCAAATTTAAGCCTCGGTTAGACAGGAATATGGGCAAGCCTAACGGTTGAATAGCCTCTTTAATATCAGGCAACGCTAGGATAATAGAAAAATAGATGAGTAGGAGTTGAATCAGAATAGGGGTGTTGCGAATGATCTCGACATACGCTAAAGCTATTTTCGCAACCAGCCAATTCTCAGATAGTCGCGCAATACCAGCTAGTGTCCCCAAAATGGTTGTGGCCACAACAGCAAGCAACCCAACACGAAACGTGTTAAGGACACCGTTATAAAACGCCCACCAATACGAATCTGTGTTGGTATAATCGAGAGGGGCATCAGAAATATCAAAGCCAGCCTCATTCTCCATGAAGTCGTAGGCACACCGATAGGAGAAAGTACCATCACGACAAATAAACTGGGCTTCACCTAATTTGGCGGCGTTACCAGCAAAGTTTGAAAACAGAGTACGCGCACCCAAAATAAGGACAATAATAAATGCGATTTGCCCCAGAACACCTAGAAAACGTACGTCGAATATATAAGACGCAATACGTGATATAAGCGAATTAGATGTTGGGGGACTGGGGGTTGCTGAGATTTGACCCATAAGTTTATCACCCTTCTTCCCTACGTCATTGGCTGCTCAATAGCGAAGTAAACAAAGCGTATTATTTTAAGGAACCAAGAACCTAGCACCGGGCACTTTTTGGCTAGGCCGAAAGTGCCCGGCACGGGGATAGACATTTCTATAATGTCTATCCCCTCTATAAATTCACCAAAATGAATTAACGGAACGGCGGGGAGTAGAGCAAGCCACCCTGGGTCCACAAGGAGTTCGCGCCACGCGGCAGGTTGAACTGGGTATCGGGGCCAAGATTCTTGTCGTAAATCTCGCCGTAGTTACCCATTTGCTTGATGATCTGGTAGCAGAAGTCATTGTTCAAGCCCATGGCCTGCCCTAAGTCGCCTTCTACACCCAAGGTATTGAGGATGGCCGGATCATCGCTACCAAGCATATCGTCAACATTTGCAGAGGTGATACCAAGCTCTTCAGCCTGGAAGGTGCAGAAAACAGACCACTGAACAATGTCAAACCAGTTGTCATCGCCATGACGTACCAGCGGGCCAAGTGGCTCTTTGGACATCGTTTCTGCCAGAATCATGTAATCATCCGGGTTGTCAAACAAGGCAAAGGAACTAACGAGACCGGATTTATCGGTAGTGTAGCCATCGCAACGGCCTTCTTCAAAAGCAGAGCGGGTAGTGTCGCCTTGATCGTCAAACACCACAGCTTCATACTGAATGTCCAAGAGACGGAAGACATCAGCCAAGTTCTTCTCAGTCGTCGTACCAGTTGCTACACAAACGGAACCACCATCGAGACCTTCCAGGGAGGTAATGCCGGAGTCCTTACGAACCATCATACCTTGCCCATCGTAGAAGATGGTAGCAACAAAGTTGAAGCCCAAAGAGGTGTCGCGGCTAAGCGTCCAGGTAGTTTGGCGAACAAGAACATCAACTTCACCAGATTGCAGAACCGGGAAGCGGTCTGTACCAGTGGTCGAACGGAATTCAACAGCGTCTTTGTCGCTCAAAACAGCGGCAGCAATAACACGGCAGTAGTCAGCATCTTGACCAGACCAGGTACCGTCAGCTTCGAGGAAGGCAAAACCGGGGGAAGCACCAGCAGTGGTACCACATTTCAAAGTACCACGATCCAATACCTGTTGCAGAGTATCACCACCACCAGCAAAGGTAACAGGCTCAGCAGCACCACCACCCTCAGCAGGTACTTCTACTTCAACAATACGGGTTACTTCAACTTCCACGGTCTCGGTAACGGTCTCGGTGCCACCACAGGCAACCAACAATAGCCCACCCAGGACTAATGCACCAACAAGTACGGCAAAACGTTTTACATTCATTGCGGAAAATTCTCCTCCATTCAAAAATTTTCTTATTAAGACATATGACTTTTAACTATCGGCTTTTTGACTTTACACTCTATGGGTATTGATCACCTCCTTCATCTTTTATATGGATCAATGTTTAGAAATGTATTTTGGGGAAATCGTTCTGTTTACATTCCCAAAATATATTTTTCGGCATTTTTGAGGGGGATGCTTGACAGTTTGCGTAGACGCAAACAAAAAGACAGGGTTATGAAAAGTGAGCAAATTGCTATGCTTTTGGTATGTTTTCAAGCTCATTTCCATTAAAAATCGAGTTATTACATAGGTGAATGTACGGTCTTTTAGCTCCAAGATACTCATCTTGGGTTAACGTAGTATAGCGATGCTGAAAAAATAATCAAGTTTTGCGTTAGCGGGTTCGTGCTATAATCGTTCGCCTATGAAAAAAGAGCGCAAATTGGGCACGATTTTCCAATTAATTATTAGCTTGCTGCTGCTTGTTTTGCTGTTCTGGCTGGTGGGTTGGAAAGCGGTGGTTGAGCAGTTAGCAGCACTTGATTGGGGGTGGTATGGGCTGGCGTTTGGGTTGTTTTTGTTGAGCGTGGGGCTGCGAGCGTATCGGTGGTATGTGCTGCTTCATGCGCTGAATAAACGGCCGTCTTTTCCCCACCTCCTCTACCTCTACCTCATTGGCTTCTTCGCCAACAACTTCATTCCCTCCGGCTTTGGGGGTGATGTGGTTAAAGTGGTGAGCCTGCGACAAAGCTATGGACGCGGCGCAGAAGCCCTTAGCTCGGTGTTGATGGACCGCATTGTGGGGCTGCTGGGCAGCAGCCTGATTGCTTTAGCAGCATTGGCATGGAACAGCTTTTTGAGTGCGGCACCCTTGGCCTTGCCACCTATCGTTCTTCTCACCATCGCCCTCATTAGCATCGCCATCCCGCTGGCCTTGGGCCTTATGCGCTGGGCAGAGCCAGTGGCTGCATTAGCCAACCGTTTTCCGGCCGTTCGCAAGCTACCCAAATTTAACAAGCTGGAAGCGTTAGCCGACACCGTGCGCCGCTATCCGCTGCCTATTTTGCTGCAATCGCTGGCCGTCAGTCTACCATTTACCCTTTGCCTGGTACTGGCACACTACAGCATTGCGCGGGCGTTGGCCGTGGTGTTGCCATTTGCCGTCTTTGGGCTGTTTGTGCCGATTATCGCCATCATCGGGCTGCTGCCGATTTCGTTTAACGGGCTGGGGGTGCGCGAAGGGCTGTACCAATTTTTGTATGTGCCGATTGGGGTGGCAGAGCCGACGGCGCTGGCGATGTCGCTGGCGCTTTATTTTTTGCGCTTTGGCACGGGGCTGGTGGGAGGCTTGCTGTATGCGGGGGTGAGCTTGCGCGGGCTGTGGCGGCCGGTGGCAGAGTGAAGAAAATGGGACGCAGATTTACCTGATTTTCCTGATTTTGATCAGGTCAATCAGGTAAATCTGCGTTCTATTCTTTTTCTCAACGGCCGATTTTTCCCAAAAAAGCCGCATCATTCGCGGAAGAGGGCGTGAGCGGCAGACGTTGGCCGGTGTCGGGGTCGTAGATGCCGACGAGGAGATCGTAGCTGCCGGGGGAAACGGCCGTTAAATCCAGCCCCACCTCGTCCATCACCACCTCACCCGCTTCCCACCAGTTCGTGGGGTAGCTCCAGTTGCGGGGAACAAAGTCGGCCTGGGCAACCACCGTTTGGGTGACGGGATCCAGCAAATGGACAAACAATTTGTATGATTTGGCCGGGCGGCGCAGGGCTTGCCAATGGAGCGTCAGCGTCAGCGCAGCCTCGCTTTGCACCAGGTCATAACCACGCAGCGCGATTTGGTCATCCCAGGCAAACACGGTGGGGTTTGCCAGTGGTGGCAGGTCAAAGCGGCGTTCAGGGGCGGTGAGGGAGAAGGTGGCAAGAACGGCCGTTTCTTCCCCACCCAAACTCGCCATCACCGTGTAGTCGCCCGACGGCCAAAACGGGTCAACGGCAAAGGTGTGGCGCGTTTGCACCAGTTCACTGGGCTGCCAATTCGCCGTCGGCCAGTCGGGAGCCAACGGTTGGCACTCCTCCAGCACCGGCTCGGCAGCAGCGGCGACGGTGAGGCAGAGGGTATAGTCAGATGAAACGGCCGTTCCACTCCCCCAATGCGCCACCATCTCCACCAGCCCGCCCGGTGCCGGGGGTGGAGAGATAATTTCCGCCGCCACCAGCCCAATTTCCGGCTGCCCGTCGCGGCGGGTTAGCACTTGCGCCAGGGCAAAATCGCGCCCAAGCTGCGGCGGCAAGGTGGCATAAACCACCAGCTCGTCATCTTCATAAACGGGCGGCACGTGGAGCCAGCGCCGCCAAACCTGCTCCTGCTCGGCGGTTAAAAATTTGTCGTGCAGGACGATGTAGCGCAAATTGGCCTGGTGCAGCAGGGCAAGCTGGTGGGAAACGGCCGTTTGGCGCGGCAGCGCGTCCTTGTTTTGGCGCAACTCGGCCAGCAGCGGGATGGCCTCAATGGTACCGAACGCCGCCGTCGGTGGCCGCGACACATGCCCCTCCACCAGCCCCTTGCCGTGGACGCTCTGCTGGAACATATATTCCTTGTCATAGGAACGGTCGTGCATGGGAATATCCACAATGCCAAATTCCCCCGGCTCCTGCGCCAACTGCCCATACCAACGTGGCACATCGAGGGCAAAGGTGGGGTAGGTGACGATGGTTTCGGCGAGGATAAGGAGAGCGAGAACGGCCGTTAAGAGAAGCGTGGGGGGGGGGGGGGGGGTGCTTTTTATCCCCCCCCCCCCCCCCCCCACCACGACTCCTTCCAGCCACACCACCCCCCACGCCGCCAACATCGCCACCGGCAGCGCCAGCAGCACGTTAAAGCGGTCGGGGGAGCGGACGAGGCGAAGGAGGAAGAAATCTTGGATGAGGGCGGTGGGCAGGGGGGTGAGGGAACGGCCGTTTACCAGCAGCGTGGGACCGAGGGCGAGGAGGAGATAAACGGCCGTTGACAGCAGCCAAAACCAGCTTTGCCGCCACCGCCCCACCACCCCCAGCAGCGCCAGCAGCAGCGCCGTATACCCCACAAAGGCCACAAACGTCCGGTTCACCCCCAGCCCATCATACAGCTTAAACGCCGCCTCCCCCCACAGCGGCTGATACCGGCTGGGCAGCACATACGCCAGCAAATCCGTCTGCTCTAATGGCTCCTCCACAAACAACGCCTCCGAATCCGCCCGCCCCAACTGCCCCACCACCACCGGCCACGCCAGCGGCAGCATCACCCCCACCGCCACCGCCCCACACAGCAGCAGCCACATCACCTGCCTCCCCGCCATCACCCTGTCATTCCTGCGAACGCGGGAATCCACTCCCGCCCCCTTGTCATTCCCGCGAATGCGGGAATCCACTCCCCACCCGTTCAGATTCTCACCCTTGTAGAACCAACTCCGCACCACCCACAGCCCCAGCAGCGGCATCGCCATAATCAACACCTGCCAGCGCGACAGTCCCACCAACCCCAGCAGCAGCCCCGCCACCACCGCATCACGCCAGTAAGAGAACGAAGGACGAAGGACGGAGGACGGAGGACCCGTTTCTTCCGTCTTCCGTCTTCCGTCTTCCATCTTCCCTTTCCCCAACCACACCATCCCCAACGGCACAAAGCCAAAGAAAATCAAATTCGGGTGGTTGTGGTGCGAGAGCGTGTAGGGCCAGAAGGCAGCAATGAGACCGGCAATAAAAGCGGCCGTTGGCGATTGGGTCACGGTTCGCGCCAGCAAAAAGGTGGCCCAGCCGTTGACGACAAAGATGAGCAAAAACACCAGCGAATAGGCGGCGGCTTCCCCAAAAATGGCTTGCAGCGGCAGCCAGGCGGCGATATGGACCCAGGCGATGTTGTGGAACAGCAGCGACACGCCCGCCGGAAAAAAGAGGCGGTGGGTAAAAAAGGGGCTTCCGCCCGCCAGCAGCGCATCCCGCACCCAGCGAAACGTCCACAAATGCACCCACGCATCCCCCTCGCTGCCGGGGATGTGGCTGCCCAACCGCGCCGCCACCGGCCAGGTCATCCCCACCGCCAGCACCGCGTAAAGGCCAAACACCAACCATGAATGCCGTCGCTCCATGAGCCTAAGTCTATCAGTAAACGGTAATCGGTAAACGGTAATCGGTTTGGAGCCTACTTAAACGGCAACCACGGCTTTGACAAGCTCAGTCTCCTCCGCTCCCCTGTGCTTCCGTTCCTTTACCACCTCTACCTTTCCCTCCAGCTAATCTTCCTTCTTTGCTGGTACCGGCAGCAGCTTAGGTGTCTCTCCACTGCCTCCGCGCCACAAATATTCCGTCAATTGAACGCCACGTACCAATTCTTCTGCTGGCGTTGTAGGCAGGGGGAAGCGCAAGGCTTGATAAAGAGATGTGCGATGAACGTCGAAAGTGGCTTCGATGAGGCTACCGTATTGGGTGGCGGTCTGGAGGGCGGCGCGGTAGGCAAGGATCATGGCAACGATGGAAGGGATGAGTGCCCACCAGGTGAGTGCTGCCCAAATAGCAAAAAGCAGCGCCCAGGTAAACCATTCGACATCTTGGTTGAGGGCGGCTCTGGCTCCGGCTAAATCCTGGCGGGTGTTGTCGGGGAGGAGGAGCCAGAGCCGAGGCCAGCAGATGACGGCATCTAGCCCATATTTATGGCGCGGCAAGGTTTCGGCGGCACGCAGGTAGTTGCCGAGACGGGTGGGCATCATGTCGTCGAGGGAGGCAGGAA
>JACKCD010000066.1 GCA_020634215.1 Ardenticatenaceae bacterium
CAGCATCCCATAGCGCACGTCGGGGCGGTCGGTGCCATACCGTTCGGTCGCCTCGGCGTAGCTCATACGCGGGAATTGTTCGTAAGCCAACGGGACGAGACTGGCGGTTTTGACCATGCCAATCATCAGCGCTTCGAGCAGGTCGAGAATGTCGTCGCGTTCGACAAAGCTCATCTCCATGTCAAGCTGGGTGAATTCTGGCTGGCGGTCGGCACGCAAATCTTCGTCGCGGAAGCAGCGGGCAATTTGGAAATATCGTTCGTACCCAGCCACCATCAGCAGTTGCTTAAGCTGCTGCGGGCTTTGCGGCAGGGCGTAGAATTTGCCGGGGTGGACGCGGCTAGGAACCAGGTAGTCGCGGGCACCTTCGGGGGTGGATTTAAACAAAATGGGGGTTTCGATTTCGAGGAACCCGCGTTTGTCCAAAAAGTCGCGGATAAATTTGATGGCTTTGTGGCGAATGATCAGATTGCGCTGGAGCCGTTCGCGGCGCAAGTCAAGGTAGCGGTATTTGAGCCGCAAGCTTTCTTCAACGTTTTCGTCCCGGTCAATCATAAAGGGCGGGGTTTTGGCAGGGTTGAGGACGGTGACGTTTTCGGCCAGCAATTCAATGTCGCCAGTGTCAAGGTTGGGGTTTTCTTGGCCTAACGGCCGTTTACCCACCACCCCCGTCACCTGCACCACATACTCATTGCGAATTTGTTCCGCCTTGGCAAAGCCATCGGCCGTGCGCCCTGAATCAATAACGACCTGTGTTTTTCCATCCCGGTCGCGCAAGTCAATAAAAATAACGCCGCCCATGTCGCGGCGACGATTTACCCATCCGGCCAACGTTACCGTCTGGCCTGCGTGCTCTGCACGTAGCTCACCACAATTGTGTGTTTTTAGCATGAATCAAAAACCTCTGTGTAATCTTTCACAAAACGCCTAGCATTTTATCATGGGGTGGGAGTGAGGACAATGTAAAAATGAGTTGCCAAGCAATCTGATCTCTGATAGCAAAATGGAGTAACTTTTTGAACACAGGGGTGTTTTGATAAATAATTCGCATTTGGAGTAAAAACAGGAGGAAGGTATGAATCTAAATGCTCCCAAAAACACGACTTTTTATGTTGCTGTTGTATTAGCGGTTCTGGGCTTGCTTGGAACCATTGTGACCATTCCAGTTGTTACTAGCATGGCGTTTTGGTTTGTGGTGCTTGGGTTTGTTGTGCTTGCAGCCGGGAACCTCGTTTCTGGGTTGTGAGCCTGTTGTTTTGTTGATTGAGAAAAGCCGCTGGCTCACCACCAGCGGCTTTTTCTTATCTGGGAGGCGGCGTATGCCCTTTTCTCCACCCGATGGTTTGGTTGTAGTTGTCAAACGGGATTGCCCGACGTGTGAAATGGTGGTGCCAGTGCTGCGTGAATTGGCAGTGCAGCCCGTGCCGTTGACGGTATATGTGCAGGATGACCCCACGTTCCCGGAGGGACTAACGGCCGTTTCCGACACCACTCTCGAAGCCTCCTACCACCTCAACATCGAAATTGTCCCTACGCTGCTGCGCGTGGCCGGGGGGCAGGAAACGGTGCGGGTGGAGGGGTGGAACAAGGAAAATTGGCGGGCATTAACGGCCGTTGCCGACCTCGGTGAGACACTGCCCGACCACCGCCCCGGTTGTGGCTCCAAAAGCGTAGAGCCGGGGATGCCGGAAAAGCTGGCCGTCCGTTTTGGCGATGCTCAAATCGCCTCCCGTCGTGTTGAAGTGCCCCCGCTGCTCGACGAAATCGAATTTTGTTACGAACAGGGCTGGTCAGATGGGCTGCCGGTAGTGCCGCCCACCGAAGAACGGGTTTACCGGATGCTGCAAGGGACGACCCGCGACCCGCAAGCGGTGCTGGGGCTGGTGCCACCCAATAAGGTGCCGCTGACGGTGGAAAAGGTGGCGATTAATGCGGTGCTGGCGGGGTGCAAGCCTGAGTATATGCCGGTGGTATTAACGGCCGTTTCTGCCGCCCTCCGCGATGAATTTTGTATGCACGGTATCCTTGCCACCACCTACTTTTCCAGCCCAGTTGTCATCGTCAATGGCCCTGTGGCACGGCAGATTGGCATGAACAGCGGGGTTAATGTGTTAGGGCAGGGCAATCGCGCCAATGCCACCATTGGCCGCGCCCTGCAACTGGTGATTCGCAATGTGGGCGGCGGTCGCCCTGGCGAAATTGACCGCGCTGTGCTGGGCACGCCGGGCAAATACACCTTTTGTTTTGCTGAAAATGAAGCTGATTCGCCGTGGGAGCCGCTGGCGGTGTCGCGGGGCGTGGCACCGGGGCAGTCGGCAGTGACGCTGTTTGCCGGGGATGGGGTTCACGCGGTGGTAGACCAGCTTTCGCGCACGCCGGAATCGCTGGCGCGGTCGTTTGCTGCCACGCTGAAAACGGTGGCGCACGAAAAGCTGGCGTTGGCCTCGGAGGTGCTGCTGGTGGTGTCGCCGGAGCATGGGCGAACGTTTCGGCAGGCGGGCTGGTCGCGGCAGCGGCTGCTGGATGATCTGCACCAATTGCTGTTGCGCCCCGGCAGCGAGCTGGTGCGTGGGGCAAATGGGATTGCCGAGGGATTGCCGGAACAGTTTGCGGGGGAAACGGCCGTTCCTAAATTTCCGCCCAATGGTATGCACATTGTTCATGCTGGCGGTCCGGCCGGCATGTTTTCTGCTGTTATTGGCGGCTGGGTTGCCACCGGCAGCAAGGGAACGCAGACGGTGACGGAGGTGCTAGCTTTAGATAAGTAATCGGTAATCAGTAATCGGTAATCAGTGTGCCATTACTGATTGCTGTTTACTGGTTACTGATTACCGTAAAGTTGGAGAAAAAATGACCACATTATTAGACCCAACGGCCGAATTGCGGTCAATTAAGCGGGAAAAACTGCCTCGGCCGGCCTCGCTGGACGGGTTGACGGTGGGGCTGCTGGATATTTCTAAGGCACGGGGCAGTATTTTTTTGGATCAACTTGAGACCCATCTGGCGGGGCAGGGGGTGGCAGTGCGGCGCTATCGCAAGCCCACCTTTGCGCGGGTGGCTCCGGCGGCATTGCGGCAGCAGATTGTGCAAGATTGTGACGCGGTGATTGAAGCACTGGCCGATTGAGGGTCATGCACGACGTGCAGTGTGCACGACATCACGGAACTGGAAAGCATGGGGATACCGGGGGTATTTGTGGCTTCGACAGCGTTTATAGACGCTGCGGCAGCGCAATCGGTGGCACTTGGCTTTGAGCCAGCGGCCGTATTTGTGCCGCACCCGATTCAAGACCGCACGGATGACGAAGTACGGGCGATTGCCGATGGGGTGGTGCCGCTGATTTTGGACAAACTGACCGGGTAAAGCTAGGTTTTCTCAAGTGCGTTTACCGTTTTCAGGATGAAGCGAAAATCTGCGCCACAGAGATTTCGCCGACAGTTTCTGACCCAATCCAGACGGGGACAAACTCCGATTGGCGATATGTTTGCCGTTGCCGGTAATCTGGCCCAGTTGAGCCGAGAAAAGGATGATAATAGACTTCTACCTGATTGTCAGGCAAATTGATTATCCAATAAACTGGGATAGCGGCTGCCGCATAGAGCTGTTTTTTTAGCGTTTGATCACGGTTGAGCGTAGCATCGGATACTTCAACAACCAAGGCAACATCCTCTGGCCCAGGATGCTGATAGAGATAGTCTGTCTCGTTTCCTCGAACAATCATCACATCTGGTTCTGGCTCGCTGTCACTGGTCGTCAGTGGTTCCTGAGAATCAACATACCATCCGGAGGGCAGTAATTTGGCTAGGTGCTTGCGGATGATTCTGGTGATGGTGCTGTGTCTTGGTTTTTTGGGCATTTTTTGTACGAGCCACCCTTGCAAAAGTTCAATGGAATTGTCTTCGGTTAGTGCGCCAGACTGAATCATGGCATGATATTGGGCAACCGTGACCTGCCAAAGGTCGTCAATGGGGATAAATTTCTGTTTGGTCTGTGTTTGTGATCGTACCAATGTCTCTATAGTCATGGTTGTTACCTCACTATCATCGGCATTTTACCGCCTGCGAATTGTACATCATTTCCCGATGCCTGTAATCTGCTGGGCGCGGCGGGCAAGGAGGGCGCGAACGGCCGTTCGTTCCTCTGGCAGTGTGCGACGCATAAACCAGTAGCAGGCGGCGGCGGGAAGAAGGGGCAGTTGAAACAGTGCTAACCCAACAGCATAGTTGGTGGGGGGGGCAAAGTGGGCGGTCAGGCGGGTGATGAGCAGCCCGGCGAGGGTAACGCTAAGGGCATTGCCAGTGGCACTAAACAGACGGCTGAGACCAATAATGGTGCCGCGCTGTTCTGGCAGATTGAGGTCGGTGATGAGGGCGGCCCAGTTGGGTGGCTCGGCGGCAAAAAGGCTGACACCAAAGAAGGCGACGACAAAGGCCAGTGCCACATAGCCGTTGGTGAAGAGGCTAACTAAGATGGCCCAAATGACGGCGAAGAGAGAGCCATGGGTGGGGATGATGACTCCGCGCAGGGGGAGGAAATAGAGCAAGATAAAAAAAGGGATGGAGCCAAGCAGCCCGATGAGTGCCAAATTGAGCCGCCCCAGCGGGTGCCGCTGTTGCCAGCGGTCGCCCAAATGCCCGGCGGGGATGGCGAGAAAGCCGCCGATGTTGAAGAGAAAGACAAAGAGGTTGCCGATGAGGGTGGCATCGCCCAACCCATACCCTTCGGCCTGTACGCGGGCAATGGCCCAGCGGGGAATCCAGATGGTGGAGCCGAGGGCGAGGGCGAGGAAGAAGCGTTGGAGCAGCAGCCAGCGGTTGGAATGGCGTGACCAAAGCTGGCGTAGGTCGGCGCGGCTGATGCGGTATTCGTAGCTTTTGCCGGTGGCATAGACGGCCGTTAATTCCGGTTCCGCCTCGCCGCGACGGGTGGCGGTGGTGAACAGCAGGTAGAGCACGGCAAAAAGAAAGCCAGCGGCGGCAACGAGAAAAAAAGGGAGCCGCCAGTTGCTGCCGCCAAAAATAGTTGCCAGCCCGGCTCCCAACGCCGCGCCCAGCGTTTGCGCCATCGCCCATAGGCTGAGAGCAATGCCGCGTCGGTCGGGCGGCACCACGTCGCTGACCACGCTAAAGCCAACGGCGCTAACGCCGCCAATGCCAACGGCCGTTATGGCTTGCCAGAGAAAAAAGCTGTTGACTGTCTGTGCCCGCCCGCTCAAGACCATTGCCGTACCCCAAACAAGGGTACCCCAAAAGAGCCACTGTTTGCGTTGCCCCTGGTCGCTGCGGTAGCCGATGGTGGCGGCGGAGAGGGCGATGATGAGGATATAAACGGCCGTTACGCTCCCCAATCGCGCCTCGCTGGTGGCAAAATCACGCGCCATGACGGCGTAAAGCGGTGGCACAACACCCGCCGCTGCGTTGTCAAGCGAGGCGAGGACGACGAAGATGAGGAAACGAAACGGTTTGTTCAAGGCTATGGGTCGGGAGGGTGTAGATCCGCCAAAAGTAACAGGGTGCGTAAATTCACCAAATTTTGCCGATTGAGGTGCAGTTCATAAACGGTTGCTCGTCCTATTCCCGTAAGGCCGATAATAGTTAAACCACCTTCACCCCAGCCGAAATGGGTGAGCCAAATATCTTGTCTGGGATGAAAGAGCGGAACTTCTGCACCGCTTAATGGATCAATGCCATGTGTCTTGGTGTATTTGTGATTGTTGCACCCTTGGCAAGCATAGGCTAAATTGTCCAAAATGAATTGTCCACCGGCACTAGCGGGGTAGATATGCTCAATAGAGAAGGGTTGGGGGGAATAATCGGCTGGGCTTTTACAATATTCGCAGAGGTTGTTAGCTCTTTCAATTATGATCTTTTTGAGAGCGGCGGTTGGGCGAGGCATACACGCTGTTAGGCTGTGGGAAAATTAAGCGATTTCTTAAGGTTTGCTAACGAGACATTGCGAATGGCTGCCAGCTCAATCAGAGCAGTTAGCCGTTTAACCTGAATTTCTTCTATGAGATCGCCCAACTGAATTAATTCTGCTAATTCTGGTTTCGTAAGCGTTTCTTGCTGCCGCTTTTCTATCAGCAAGTTCATTCGTTCTTGCTGGCTAGGCGTTAATGTTCCGTTGATTTGTTGCAGCAAATGTGCTTCGTTTTCTGGAAGCACATTTGCACGACGGTTGGCCCGTAGGCGAACGGCCGTTGCCGCAACTTCTCCTAACTCGTCACTTTCAAGTTGTTGGAGGCTCTCTAACAAATCGGTTAACGGTAATTTCGATTTGATTTCAAGTGTCGTCATAGTTTGATTATACCAATAAATAAAGTGGTTAGCCTATCATTCATCTTCGGCGTGACGTCGCCGCCAAAAGATGAGACCAAATATACCAGAGGCAAGCAGTACCAGACCGACGATGGGAAGCAGATTAGGAGCGGGATTGGTTTCTTCCGGGGTGGGCGAAACGGCCGTTTCTTCCGGCTCAGTGGTCACAGCATCGCTGCCAATCACCGTCGTCGTGCCATCGCTGAGTGCCTGGGCGGGGTCGCTCTCGCCGGCCTCGGCCGGTTCCGGGTAAGCGGCGGTCACGGGGTCGGCCGAGGGTGGGGCGGGATACCCGTCTTCGCTGGTGGCATCTGCTCCAATAGGGACAAAGGTGGCGGTTGGCGTGGGGACGGCGGGTTCAGAAACGGCCGTTACCGTGGGGTCAATCGGCGTGGGTTCGCTGGTTTCGCTGCCAGAAACGGCCGTTGCCGTGGGGGTTATGTTACCAGCATTCGTTGTTGCCGTTGGCGGCACAGGGGTCGGGTCTTGGCCGCCCCCGCCGCTGCTTGTAGTCGCCGTTGGCGGCACGGCTGTGGGGTTGCCACCACTACCTGGTGTTGCGGTAGCTGGTGGTTGTGGTTGGGACGTGGCCGTGGGCTGCCGGGGATTGGGGGTGGGGGTGCGGGTGGGAATCGTTTGTGCCCAGCTTGGGTGGGGGAGCAGGAGTGCGATTAGCAGAAAGATGAGCAGGCTAAAGCCTGTGATTACTTTTTGATTAGACATAATGGTATTATGTTCCTTTTGCTTACAAAAACCCTTATTTTGGTTCCGTTTTGGGCAAACGTTTAATTTTCATAGACAACAACAAAAGCACGATTTTGATCGAGCGTGGTGGTAAAGGTGAGCGTTTGGTCGGAAACGGCCGTTGGCACAGGCGTAGCATTGGTTAGATGCGTGCCAGCGGGCAGCGTCACATTGACCGTCAGCGGGTCAGCCAGCGTGCCAGCCTGTTTCCACACCTCCAGCCGGTATTGCTGCTGCCCATTAACCGTTTGCACCACGTTTGGCACACTGTAGCTATAGCTACTATCGGCCGTGCCACCCTTGCCCAGCAGCATAAAATTGGCAAATGTAGTCAGCCCGGCAAACTCTGTGCTGGCGGTCGCTTGCCCCTGCCAATCTTGCCCGCTCAACAGCGTGTTGCCGGGGATGAAGTGGCGGGTGGCCTGGGTCAATTGCGCCCCTGCCGGGGCATAGAGCCGCAAATAGTTCCAGTAACATTGCTCGGCTACGGCCAGATACGCTTCGGCATTTTTGTACTCTTCGTTGACACTTTGGTAGCAGGGGGCGTTGTCGGCAGGGACGCTGTTGCCATAGCTGAAGGTAACGGCATTGTGGCTGCTGCCGTCGGGCTGCAAGGCCACATGAATTTGGTGGCTGCGGCTAATATAAACGTTGACCTTGTTGTACCCCATGTTGCTGTCCACTGCCAGCAGAAAATCGCTGCCGTTGGGCTGGGGCAAGCTGCCCGTCCAGCCGAGGTCGCGCAAAACGGCCGTTATTGCCTCATCCTTCATATAAAGCTGGAGATGTTTTTCATGAACGGCCGTTACCATATTCCGCACCAAAAAAACCGGATCCATGCTGCCAAAATCCTGCTCAATCCGGTTGCGAATGGCGTTGGCAAAGACCCCCAAAAACGCCTTCCGGTTCAAAATCCATTCCCCCAGCGTTTGCCCTTCTTTAATATCCCGCGCCCCGCGCATCGTATCAATAATGTTGTCGCGGTTGATTACATCGCCGGAGTCAGGGATGGGAATGGGGCCGGTCGCTTCCACCAGCAGCTTCATAAAATGCTGGTCAATGGCAATCACCCCGTCCGGCTCGGCCACGTCTTGGCCGTAGCTGTAGAGTGCCAACGCTTTTTGTGCCGAGGCAGGGAAGTCGGGCCAAAAGTTGGCATCGCGGAAGAGGAACATATCCAGCCCCATAAAATTATAGAGCGGAGCGGGTGGCGGGGCATAGGGCTTCAGTTTCCAGTCGTTGACAAAGTTAGCATCCTGAAAGGCAATTTCCTGAATGCGGCCACCGTCAATGGTGAGCAGCCCCGCGCCGGTGATAAAGCCGCCGCTGGGGCGGAGTTCATCCTCGTTTTGCGCCATGATCAGGTAGCGGCGGGGGCCGTCGGCACCGAGCAGGTTGGGCAGCACGGGGGCGAGCTTGAGGCCGATTTGGCCGAGGGCAATGAGTTCGTCCATCTGGACCAAGGCCGTTTGCAGCCGCCAGGGAAGGGCAGCGGGGTCGCCAAGCTGGTTGCGGGCGGCGACAAAGCGGTCGAAGGAGCGTCCGGCGAGGATCATGGCGGGCTTGGCGTTGTGGAGAACGGCCGTTAAGTCGCTAATGCGGCTGCTGCCGGGGGTGGGTGGGGCTTGCAGGGCAACTAGGGCGGGTTTGAGGCCGGTGATGGCGTAAACGGCCGTTTCCGTTCCCGCATCAGCCATGGTCATCAGTTGGGGAGCCACCCGCAGCGTGGGGCCAACTTTGGGAACCCAGTCGAGGTAGGGGGTGAGGGGGAGAAAAACGGCCGTTTCGTCCCGCAGCACCACCACATCCTGCCGCACCCCCAAAACCAACGCCTCTACCGCGTCGGGGTTGGCCTGGGTTGCCCCGTTTGCCAAAATCGCCTCCGCCTCCGCCTGCCGCCCCAGCAGCGATTGGCTGGCGCGGTAAATGCGCCACCCTTTTAGGCCAAACCAAAGCAAAAGCAGCAGTAGCCCGGCCAGCAGCAGGAGCCGAAAGGGGCGGGAAGAAGAGCGGAAGGGGGGTGTGGTCATAGTTTTATGCGGGAAGATGGCGAGCCGACGACCGACGACGGATGACGGACGACCGACGATGGCTTGCTTGCTTCGTCTTCCGTCCTTCGTCCTCCATCGTCCGTCTGCGTCCCATCGGTGCAGGCAAGCGCGGCAGGGTTGAGTTGGACGGTACAAAATGGCTGGTTGGCTTGTTGGAAAGCGGCCAAATCGTCATGGGTCAGTTGGCGCAATTGGGGATATTGGTCGGCCAGCCGCTGGCGATACCAGTCAAAGGCGAATAAATTGCTGTCCACCAGCAGTAAATCGGGTCGCTGCTGTTCGGCGTGGTGAAAATACCACAGGGTAAAAATGGTGGCATCGCCGGGGGTAAGCAGCATGGCGTTGGCTGGAGCCTGGGCAAAAATTTCGGCAACGGCCGGCCGCAGGGCAACGGGTTCGGCCAGTGGCTGGGCCAGGTAGCCAACAAGGGAAAAAAGCGGCAGGCAAAACTGTAATACGGTTGCTAACAACTTGTCATTCCCGCGTAGGCGGGAATCCACTCTTTGCGCCTTTGCGCCTTTGCGTGAAATCCCCTCCATCCCAGCGGCCAGGGGGAAGGTGAGCAGCAGCAGGGTGGGCAGCAGCAGCACGTGGGCAAAATTATACCCGTATCATTTCGAGGTCTTCCGAGGCATCCTGTTGATATTGGCAAAAGGGTATCGGATTTCTCCTCAGAAGACTCGTCAAATGACATGTTTCTGTCCCCATACGATCAGCAGCCCCAGCCAACTAAACTGCACTGCCAGCAATTGCCCCAATCCGCCAGCCGCTGGGTTGAATCGGGCAGGGAGAGGGCAGCGAACAGGTTGGGGCGGTAAAACTGACCGCTAACCAGCCACCTGGCCGCCCACCGTGTTTGGTGCCCCCCCAAACGATGGGGCTGGCAGGGCGTGCCAGCCAGGGAAGGCATTGCCCAGGGGGGAACGAGACCTATGGAAACCAAGAAGAATATGGGACGCGGACGAACGCGCGGACAAACGCGGAGGGGGTATTTGAACCGCAGGGCGCAAAGGGCGCAGGTTTTTTGTGTCTGTCAGATGTCATTCCGCGCAAGCGAAAATCTAGTTGGGTGGCGTGTGGATACCCGCGAAAGCGAAGTATGACACTCGGTTTTGGTCACGATTTTGGACATGGCTTTTCTTTCTTTTTTCTTCCTTTGCGTCCTCTGCGCCCTCTGCGAAGTTAAATTTTCGCGGTTAATTCTTCCAAATGCGCCACCAACCAGCGGCAGCAGCAGCAGCGAGTGGCGTGGGTGGTGAGGCGAGGGCGAAGAGGAGGTGGTTTGGAACAACGGCTGAATTTCCCACCACCGCCCAAACCACCGCCGCCACTGCTAACAAATTCAGCCGTAGACCTCAGTAATGGTGGCCTGGCAGACGGGGGGCGAAAGGCGAGGTGGGGCTGGCGGCGGGCTGGTGGTGCAGGAGAAGTGGGTGCGGAGGTAACGGCGTTAATCCCACCGCCGCCGCCACCGCCACCGCCGAAAACAGGTTGAAGCGATAAAACCATTGTGCCCGATGGGAAGCAGGCTAAACAACGCCCAGCAGCACATAGGTCGAATTAGCCGGTGGGTGCGGCACGCCCCAGGGTGACGCTGGCGGCAAATCAATTCGCCACCGTCGCCGCCGTAACTGCGCCAGGTCAGGTCAGGCGCGAGCGTGAGCAGATAGACGAGCAGGGCGGTGGAGCGAGCAGGCCAGGATGGGTAAATTTGGGAAAAACGGCCGTTGTGGCGCGCCACGGCTTCACTCATCGAGCACCCTCGCTGATCACCCGCCGGAATCGTTTGCAGCAAAATCCAGCGGAGTCGCGCCCAGCGAATAATGGTCAATATAAGCCAATTCCAACTGCACCCCGCTGATCAGCGACAATTTGCCGCGCCCGCTGACCTGCATCGAGTAGGTGATGCCAGGTTTGACAGCCAGGCGGCGGCGGTGCTTAATCGTTGTAAATTGCGCCAGCCACCAGGCTCTTCAGGGCGAAGGTAAAACGAACTCATTTCCCCTTTGAGGGACGTTCCAAAATTGGGGCAGTTCGTCCAGGCTCCAACGGCGCGACGCTTGACCGACATAGATGAGGCCAGGGGTCGTCAAGCCGCTTGGGCGGCAGTTCGGGGAGACAGTGGTTGTTCAGCAGCCATCGTTTCGGCGTTGGCGTGCATGGGCAAATTTATGAGTAAATGGCCGTCCCCCTTGCTTACCTCGCTGCTGGCGGAAAATGACGAAGTAGGTGAGTCGAGGTTTGATGGCTAGAGCGAGGATGGGGATCATAACAGCCGTTAATAATAACCCAAACACGCTGCCCACAATATCAAAGAAGGTGTTGTTGGGCGCGGTGTGCTGCCACGCGGGTTTTGCCGGTAAAGCCAGCCCCCCAGCCGTAGCCTGCCCAATGCCAAAGCGCAGGCGGCCAGCAGCAGCAGCGAAGACCAGCGCGACGGCGGTCTTTGCCCACGCTTTGGCGACAAAGGCGGGAGTGGTGAGCAAAAAGGTAGCAGCACCCCACCCGTGAGCAGCCGCCACGGCGTGAGCAGCAGCAGGGCAGGAGTGGCAAACGCTGGCCCATCAACCCATTTGCAGCTTCATCACCTGCGGCGTGGCCAGGAATCTTTGACCCGTGCTGCGGGAAGCGGCGGACGACTTGGAAACTCCAATAGCCGATGATTGCCTTTTTGCGAACAGCAGCGGGCGAGGGTGTGGCTGTGGCGGTGGGCAACAACGTGAATTGGCTGGAACACCATTTTGTAACCCCGCGCCGCCAGCCGGAAGAAAGCTCCTGGTCTTCCGAGGTACGGGAACTGCTCACGTCAAAGCCGTCGTTGCCAGCAGCACGTCGCGGCAATGAAGCAGCAGGTAGGTGTCAATAAAGTCAATGGTGGCCTGCCACTGCGCGCCGGCGAAGTCGTATTGTCTTCATATTCAAGCTGGACAAAGCGGGCGACAAGCTGGGGTTGGTGGGTGGCATAGCTGCCCTTGGCGGCGATGAGGTCAGGGTCGGCAAAGGGGGCGGTTAATTCGCGTAGCCAGTCTGGTGCGGGAATGCAGTCGGCATCGGTGCAGCGAACAGTGGTGCCGTTGGCGGCGCGGAGACCGCTGTTGCGGGCGGCGGCAGGGCGACCACGCAGCCGTTTGATGACGAGTGACACCACATTGCTGGGCCAAGAACAGCCGTTTCGTCCGTCGAGCCATCATCCACCACAATGATCTCATACGGCTCCGTCAATGTTTGCTGCTGCAACGCCTGCACACAGGCTACACAATCGTAGCCGCAGCATTATAGCGGGAACAACAACAAAGACCCCTGTCTTAAAAGTTCAACTTCTGCCAGAAGTTGAACACTCTCAATAGACCACCGCCAGCGGGTGCGCGTGGCCGCAATGCTGCCCAAAATGATTTGCGGCAGCATGACCACCAGATGAAGCAAGCGAATAACCCACCGGCCGCTTCGTTGGGGCGTTGAGGGCTGAGCAGCAACAGGGCGGCGGCGGCCTGTTGAACACGCAATTTTTGGCGGGGTGCTGGGCGGCGTAAACGACAACGCCCGACGCGACGACGTGCATCAGAGCACCTTCAACAGGCAAACGGCAGATTAAAAAAGCTGGAAAAGGACGGCCGGTAAAGTGGCGGCCAGCAGCGCGACGATGATGGGAGGAGCCAACGAGCAGCCAGCGACAGGCGTGGGCTGCAGCGGAGGGCGGCCAGCCCCTTCTGGCCATCAACGGCGACATCGGGCAGCCGCTGGCCGATGGCGGCGGTGGGCAGTTTGGCAAAAAAGCCAGCGCAGCGATATGCCGATGACCCAGCGCGCGTTTGGTAGGCCAGCAGATAGAACCAGCAGCAAAAAGAAGGCGATGGTGCCGACGAGGGTGCTGGGGTTGCCAACAAAATCCGGGTAGGACGACGAGGATGATGACGATGGTGGCGGCGAAGATGAGATCAAGCGTTTTTTTCGACGACGAGGGTGCCGAGGGGCGCGGGCTTTTGCTGATCTCCGTTTGCTGGTGCAGGGCGTAGATGCGGGCGATTTCGCCGAGGCGGAGGAAGGGATGATGAGGTTGACGTATTGGCCGAGTGTCATGGCTTCAAAAGGCATGAAGGGGGGATGGGGTGTGTCTGGGTTGCCAGCAGCAGTTACCAGCGCCAATTTTGATCGAACAGTGAGCAGCATGACCAGCCAAGCCGAGCAAAATGTAGCCAAAGTGGGCGTGGATGAGGAGTGTCGCCGATGTCGGCCAGGGGAGACGTTGCGGGCGATGAACCGAGACCAGCGGCCGTTAATCCCAACGCCAGCAGCCAGATTAAGCCATTGCCACAGCAGCCGCCGCGAAGGCCGAGGGTGGGGGGGGGCGGTTTTGTTTTTCGGCCAACATCAAATTTATCCTTCAGGGCGCACGATGTAGGCGCTGGGGTCGCCAAAAAAGCAAAGGTGTCGCTGATCTCGCGCAACCCCTCATTGTTGCATCAACATCCAGCGACAGTTTAGCCATGAGCACCTCCACCCATGCGGCTGACGGCCAGGTCTTGCAACTGTTAGTAGAGGCTGGTGGCAAACGGCTCCTGGTGGAGTGGAAAAGGGTGAGGCTGGTGGCGGCAACCAGCAGCACAGGGAAGTAGGCCCACAGCAGCGCAACATCGTTTCGAAAGGAGGTTTGCTGGGGGGTGGGCAAGAGGCCCGGCCAGACGGGTTAGCTGGATGACGATGGGGGGCGTGGTGGCGGTTGGGTCGTTGACGGCATCAGGGTGAATGCGTCGTCCGCCCTTGCTGGGGTGAAACTGCCGTGGCCGACGTAGCTGGTGAGCCAGCCGCCGCTGTTCAGGCGGCGGTGACTTCGCCTGGCAGTGAAGTAGATTGAATGGAAACGGTAGTAGTGTCGACCCGCTATTGTCCTGACGTTGTTGAGCAATTTGGGCAAATTAGAGTTCAGCGGTGCCGTCGGTGGCAAAGGATGCAGTTAACGGCCGTTTCCTTCTCATACGCCAATGTCCGTGCTACCACCAACTCTTCCGCTTCAGCCACCGTGGAACGGTAAAACTGACCGACGGCCAAATCAGGGCGTGCGTCGTCGTCCCGTCAGCCAGGCGAAAGTCATGACCGTTTCGCCGCTAAATTGGACAGGGCGTGAGGGAAGGAACGCTGTTTTCGGGGTAAGGCCGAGTAGTTGCAGTAGTCAGAGGTGGCATCGCCCACGAGAAAAAAGGTAGCGGGCGGGGTTCGGCTAGTGGGTGGCGGCGTAGCGCACAAAGGCTTGAAGGCTTTCGGGCAGGGCGGCTCCGTCGCCAAAGGCATCGTAAATTTCGGCGGTGGTAGCGGCGGCACGGCCAGCCCTTCCGGCTTGCCGTGCTTCTATTGTGATGCTAGTGCCGGGGGGTAAGCCTGGTCAGTGGTGATGATGAGCAGGTCGG
Organism: Ardenticatenaceae bacterium; assembly: GCA_020634215.1. Taxonomy (GTDB): domain Bacteria; phylum Chloroflexota; class Anaerolineae; order Promineifilales; family Promineifilaceae; genus JACKCD01. The sequence goes on from JACKCD010000066.1 coordinate 14,515, forward strand.
CCTGGTTGCTGCTGTCGTGCCAGGTGGATTGGCGCACGGGTTCGATGCTGGCTGGTTTTTACAGGAAGCCGACGAGTAAGCAACGGGATGTAGTTGCTGGGGAGGGTGACGGTGAGGAAACAGCCGTTTTCACCGTGCCAGTAAGCTGCTGTGGTTGGTTGGGGTTAGGTGATGTCGAAACAGAATGGGGTCGCCGCTGAAGCCGGTAATGAAGATGAGGAGCCGCTGGTTTGTGGCTGAACTGGAGGCGGTCATTAACGTGAATTGGTGGCGTGGCGTGGAATCAGTTCCGCAGTTAAAGCTGCACCACATCCAAAAGGAAGGCGCCTTCGGGGTGTTATCGAGCAAAAAGCTCATTATCGCCCGTTTGAGCAGGCCGCTGGGGATGGGATAGTGTCAGTGAAGACGGTTTGGCCGTCAAAGCGGACGGTGGTGAGGGCTGTCCGTTGAGCCGTAAATCGAGGTCGTGGTCGTCTTCTACTTGGGGTTGTGGGTGACACCGCGCAGTTGCAGCCGCAGTTCGGCTGGCGCGCGTTGCTGGGTTAGGAGGTTGAGGGTGACGGGCAGGCTGCTTTGCTGGGGAATTTCTTGCCAATACAGAGGTCAATGCCCTGGCTGGTTGCTTCGGCGGCGGCGTAGGGTGGTTTCTTCCAGAAAAAGGGTTTGGCGAATTTCGCTGACGGTCAGGGAGGCTTCGTTTTGGGTGACAGAGCGCTGGCTGATGAGCGTGCCGGGGTGGCCGGTTTCCAGCAGCAGGTAAAGGGCGTTGGGCGGTGTAGCGGTTGGTGGGGAAGCAGCCGTGAAGATGGGGCTGTCGCTGTGGAGGAGGTGAGGAACAGCCCGTTTCGCCCGTTCGCAGCCGCAGGTTGTTGCTCCACGTTTCCAGCGTAAACCAGCCTGCGCCAAATCGTCGCAGGTGAACCCGGTACACGCCGTCGTGGTCAACGAGGATTTTGACGATGCCGCTAAGCCCTTCGCCAACAGGCGGGAGCAGGAGGAAGGCCACAGCCAGAAGGCAGCCGCAGCGATGGCGGCGATGAGGGAAGCTGCCAGTGAGAATGGCGCGTTTTGCCGGTCGCCGGTTCTCGCTTGCGGGTGAAGAGAGAATGATGGAACCAAGAACGGCGGCACTAAACAGGATCATGGCGGCGATGAAGCCCCACAAATAGAAGGTGCTGAGCCGCGCGCTTCGTGGCTGGGGGTCGGTTTGATGGGGGGAACTGGGTGAACCAGTCTCCGCCCGATGATGATGGGGGTGGCGGCGTTGCCGGGGGCGGCGTTGTTTTGGGCAATGGCAACGGGCTGGTCAACTTGTTGGTCGGCGGTGGGTTGGTCGGCAGGGGAGGTAACGGCCGTTTCATCAGCCTCAATCATCCCTGTCACCTCTTCCGATAGCTCGGCTGCCTGGATGGGAAGTGCGCCAAATTCCTGGGCCACTAGTGTGGGAGCGATCACGATGAAGTTGCTGCCACTGTTGGCTCCGCCGTCGCTATTGCCCCCATTGGCCGGGGGGGCAGCGGTGGGCAGGGAGGGGACGATGAAGGGTTGATTGGTGGCGGTGGGCAAGGCTGGTTGGCTGGTGGCGGTGGGTTGTGGGGTGTTGGTGGGAACGGCCGTTGCATTGGTTGCCGTAGGACGTGGCGTATTGGTGGCAGCCGTGGTGTTGGTGGGTTGTGGCGTGGCGGTAGGCTGGCTATTGTTGCCGCTATTATTGCCGCCGCCCAGGGGGATGGGGGTGTTGGTGGGTGATAGCGACACGGTGAAGGTAAGTTCCCGCATGACGTGTTCTTCGGAACTGGTGGTGATTTCCAGCAGTTGGTAGACGTAGGTTTGGCCGGAAACGGCCGTTGTGTCGGTGTAGGTGTACTCTGCTCCCTGCGAAAAGTCACCGACGGCGGGGATGATGGGGCTGATGGCGGTGAAGTTACCCCCCTGGCCGCGCTTGAGAATAAACCCGGCTGTGTCCTGCTCCGATTGGGTGTCCCAGTCGGCGCGGACATGGATGGTGTTGTTGTAGGAAACGGCCGTTAGGGCGAAATCACCCAACGTCACCGCCATTGGCTCCTCGCCGCTGACTGGCTTAATAACCGCTCCGCTCCAGACAACAACCAAAGCCAGAAAAATTACAAAAATTGTTTTCTGCATTGCTAACAGCTCTATCTCCGTGCGATGATTGGCAACATCAGCCGGTACTCAGCTTGAAATAGCTGCATGGCCGGGTCACCTTGCAACGTAAAACTATACAGTTCTGAATCAGCCAGGTCAAGGGCAGTATATCCCAGCTTGGCATAGAGAATGGCATCGCCGATGCGCGACAGGTGACCTTCGGTCAAGCCATCATAAAAACCAGTGTGTAAAACGGTGTGTTCATAAGAAAGCCCCAGCCCGGCAGATGACCACTGGGCAGCCACGCCACGCAAATTGTCCAGCCGCATCCACGTTTCGCTAAGTGAGTCCATGGCCGGCCAGGCAAAATGCCCATCCCAGCAGTCGGCTGAGAGAACAAAGGTGGGTTTGCCAAAGTTTTGCCAGAAGTTGAGGTGGTCGCTGGCGGTGGACAAGATGGCGGGGCTGGCCCAGGTGGTGGGGGAGCCGTGGCCGCGATAGTTGAAGATGGCGGCTCCGTCGTTGTTGAGGCTTTGCGCCAATAGGTCGCGGAAAGCATCGGTTTGTTCAGGGGTGGGCTGGTCGCCGCTAATGGCACCCTCGTCAAAACAAAGATGAGTTTGCTGATAGCGGTCGGGGACGTGGTTGCCAACCCCTTCGTTTTCTTGGCAGAAGAAGCCAGCACCAGGGTCGTCGTTGTCGGCCGCAAAGAGCATGTTTTGCTGCCAGTCTGCTTCGGCGGCAGCTTCCTGGTCAAAGCGGATGATTTTGTCCACGGCGGCGTTGGCATCGGCCAGGGTGTGGGTGCTGATGCGGCCAATTGCCATGTCAGCAACTACATCATCGCCGCTGAGGAGGACGAGCGAATGGTCGGAGATGATTTGACCTTGCCAGCGATCTACAAAGGCAAATTCGGTGGCGATATAGTTTTCCTCGGTGGTGGACCAGGTGTTGCAGGTGCCGGGCGGGGTGGGGCAGGCGATGTGGAGCGGGTTCATAGTCCCGTCACCCAAGAGCAGGACGTAGCGGGGGGCAACGTTCCAGCTAGACAGGGTGTGGCGCAAATAGCTGCGGATGGCTTCGGGGGTGTGAAGCCCGTAGCCGTACTGGTTGATGATGTCTTGAATGGTGACAACATGGGTGCGGAGGCCACCGTAGGCGACATCAGCACGGTGGGCGGCGAGGCGGCGAGCAGCATCGGCGAAGTTGCTGTGGGTGATGACGAGCCAATCGGCAGCCAGACCGGGTGCGTCTAGGTTGCTGGGGCGGTAGCGGCTGATGGGGGGGCTGGTGTGGATGTTGGCGGTGGTGGTGGCGAAATAACGGCCGTTTTCCCCCCCTACTAAATAAGTAAACGCCCCATTCTCGGCCACCACTTGCCCGGCACCCAGCGGGATTTGCGCCGGTTGGTACAGGTTACTGATGTTCCAAACGAGCGCATTGCCACTGTTGCCATCGCTAAACCCCTGCACGCGAAACGTTTTTTGGCCGCTGTCGTTGTTAAAGAGCAGTTCGTCGCTGCTGGCGCGAAGCTGGCGGGTGTATTCGACTTGAATTTCGTTGAGGTAGTAGCTGGCAATGCTGCTGGTGGGCTGCGCCGAGGTGAAGGTTAGGTGAACATCGTTGCTGCCGTTGCGTAGGTCGGCAGCGGGGACGGTGTGGCTGATGTTGTGGTTGAGGGGGGCGATTTGGGTGGTGGTGTTGGCGGTGGCCTGGGTATTGACCGAGAGGGTGGTGTCGTAGCTGTAGCTGGGGATGCTGGGGTGTTTGCGCCCCATGATTTCGGCGGTGACAATGGCATCGGGGGCACTGCTGGCGGGGTAAGGGAGTTCGATGGGGACGGTGGTCGTTGTGCCGGCCGCCGAATGCTCCATATATTGCCAAAAGAACATGTCGGGTTCGTTGGGGGATTGGTTCCAATCAAGCTGCCAGCCGGAGAAGTAGTAAACGTCGTCGCTGAAGGTGAGGTGGTCGCGGAAGCTGGTGGCGTTGCTGTAGCCGGGTTGGCTGGCGTGGTTGGGTTGGCTGGAAACGGCCGTTTCCGTTCCCCCCGCCCACAGCCAGAAAATGTTCGTGTCGGCATAAAGCTTTTCAAAACGGGTGCCGTTAAACGCCCAGCCGTAGAAGCGAACCGCTTCGCCTGGCTCAAACTGGTTGTCGTTGTCGCCCACGAACTGGGTGGCAACGGGCTGGCCGCGCTGGAGCATGACGATGGTGTGGGGGTTGACGCTGGCGACGTTCATGCCCGCTGCCTGAAGATCGGCGTAGCTGATGTCGTAAAGGCCGTCTTCGGTAATCTCAATTTTGAAGGTGTCTACGCCAATGGGGAGTTCGGTGGCGGGTGTTTGGGCGACGTTGGCGGGCAGTTGCCGCCAGGCTTGCAGGTGTTGGGGGTTGAAAACGGCCGTTTTCAGCACCTCCAGCGCCGGGTCAGCCATGGGGATCTGGGTGGGTACGATGCCGCCGTCAAAGGAGATAGCCACGCGCAGCGTTTGGCTTTGCTGCAGCCAGCCGCTGACCGGGTTGTAGCGCAGTGGGAATAGCTGGAGCCGTACCAGCCGCACGTCGCGGTACATCATCGGCTCGGAAACGGTGTAGAGGGTGTGGGGGTAGAGGGCGTTGCTTTGGTAGATGGCGGGGTCGGGGCTGCTGTCTAAGCCGCTTGTCAGAACGGTGCTGTCGAGCATGTCGCTGCTGCTAGGCAGCGCGGCAGAGTTGGCTAATTCGGGCACTGCCATTGGCGGCACAAAGCCAGCCTGGGTGTGGTTTAGATCGCTAGGGGTGACGGTGACGGTGGCGCTGGCCTGGGGGGGGAGGGCGATGAGGGTGGTGTAGTAGGGCAAGGCGGGTGCGCCAGCGTCGGTGATGGTTTGGTTGAGGCCGGGGATGGATAAACGGCCGTTTATCGCTTGCACCGGCGGCGTTGTGAGGGTGAAAATGAGTTCCTGGCTGGTGGTGCTGTGGGTGGTGGCTTGGGTGGTGGGAGAAACGGCCGTTTGCTCTCTAATGGCCTGACTGGCTTGTGTGGGTGTCAACAGAAAAGCAAAAGCGACAATTAAACAAAAGAAGTTAATTAAGTTCTTCATATACCTGTTTTCCTGTACAAAACCATGTTGCGCGGCACTTCACTGGCACAGCCGCCAAACAGTCAGGGCGAAATTTAGCCTCAATTGTATTTTAAAATACCTCTGACTAGGAGATCATTAATGAACTTATCTAAATCTTGTTCTGCTTGAAGCACAGAAACTTCATAGGTTTCAACGAGATGCACCACAATCTCAGCGCGAGGGACTTGTTCTGCCAAAAGCTGCCAAATAAAGGTGCCAACTTCATTCAGCACCCGCACCTTGCCGTCACGCGGGGAAACAACCACGGCGTTGCCGTCCATCTCGCGCCAGATGAGTTCTGATAAAAGCTCAATTTTGGGTGATTGGTTTGTCACGTTTTACTTTCCCGAAAGCCAGTAATTAATAAGGCCAGCCCTACTAGCAGGCTGATGGCGGTTAGCACCACCGCCCACCAGGTTACGCGGGGCACGGCGTAGGTAAACATATCTTCTTCATACCGATTGCTGCTGGCATCTAATTCAATCTCTTCAAGCAGATAATAATAGGTTTCGCCCGCTTTTACCTGGCTGTCTACATAGGTGTAGCTGGCCCCAGAGATGGTAGTGCCCTGGCTGGGAATGAGTTGGTCGCGGTTAACCTGCTCAAATTCACCGTCTGGTGAGGTGCTGCGGTAGAGGTTAAAACCGGCCGTTTGCAGTTCTGTTGCCGTTTCCCAGGTAATTCTGACCTTAGGGGGTGCTACAAGTTGGTAAATGAGGAGTGCTACGGCCAGAACCAGCCACAGGCTGCCAATGAGCAGCAGCCATTTTGTCGAAGAAGGGTTGTGCGTTTCCAAAGAGATCTGCCTTTGCTGCTCTGTTACCTTATAGATGTGGACGGGCTACCTTTTGCCCAATAGCCATTTAGGTAAGCGGACAATTGGCTGGTTTTTGTTCGAACGCGGCTTCTGATTGTATTCGTAAGCCCCATAATAATGGTAGTAATAATATTGCCCATACCCTCCTTGCCCCAGCTTCAGCCGATTGATGACGGCACCAAAGATTGTTGCCCCCGATTTGTGCAACCGTTCTGCCGCCTGGTAAAACGTTTCGCGCTTGGTCTCACCCATGTTAGCGACCAGCAAGCAGCCATTAACCTGGGGTGCCAAAATGGCAGCATCGGCGACGGTAAGCGTAGGGGGTGTGTCAAAAATAAGGATGTCGGCCTCATTTTGCAAATTTTCTATAAGCTGCGCCATGCGGTGAGAGTTGAGCAGTTCGGCTGGGTTGGGGGGGATGGGGCCGCTGGTGAGAAGGGTTAGGCCGTTGATGCTGGTTGACTGTAGATGGAAGCCTAGCGGTGATTCGCTGTCGAGAATGGCGGTGGTGAGGCCGCGATTGTTGCTGAGGCTAAAAAGCTTGTGTTGGGTGGGGCGGCGCAGGTCGGCATCTATAATAAGTACCTTTTTGCCCATTTGTGCCATTACCACGCCAAGGTTAGCGGTAGTAGTTGATTTGCCTTCGCCAGGGGAGGAACTGGTGATGAGAACGCTTTTGAGCGGGCCATCAACGGCTGAAAAATTCAAGTTTGTTCGCAGCACGCGAAACGCCTCCGAGATGGGGTCGCGGGGACGGGCTTGAGCGACAAGCCGTTCGCTTGGTTCAGCACCTTTGATGTTGGCAATCGCGCCAAGCGTAGAGAGGCTGGTGTCTTCCAGAATGTCGTCAGGCGTTTTGATGGTGTCGTCAAGGTAGTCTATGAAGAAAATAATGCCGAGTGCTAACATCCCCCCGGCGATGAGAGCCAGCATGGTGTTGGTGAGGGTGCGCGGGCGAATGGGGCGGGTGGGGGCAATGGCTTGCTCAATCTGGACGACGTTGCTACTTTCGCGGGCTTGGTCAAGCTGGAGCTGGTTGAGGTTATTAAAGGCATCGGTGTAGCGGATGCGGGCTTCGTTGCGTTCGGTTTCCAGGCGAGAGAGGGCGGCTTGCTCAACGGCCGTTTCTGCTCCCTCCAACTCCTTAATCTGAACCTCCAGCGTCTCAAGCTCATCCCCCAACTCTTTAATTCGCGTTTCCCAATTTTGAATCGGTTCAGCGTAGCGCAAACTTTCCCGCGCCTGGTTTTCGGCAATAAACACATCGCCTAGCGTGTTAGCAATCGCAGCGGCGCGTTCTGGATCAGTGTCTTGCACGCTGACGTTGATGATTTGTGTGTCCTGTGGAGCCGAGACCGCAATCATGCCGGCCAGCACGCCGCTGTTAAACGGCAGGTCAAGCACTTCTACTGTTTTTTCCAGAATAGGGCGAGTGGTCATCAACTCGACATAAGTCAGTGCCAGTCGCTGCTCCATCAACACCTGGGAGTATTCGTTGCCAGAATTGGTGCCGGGGGCTTCGTCAATAAGCAGCCGAGAGGACGCGCTGTAGACCGGGGTAGTTTGGCGATTAACAAAAAAGGCGGTTGCCCCAGCCAGCAGGGCACCCAGAATGATCAGCCAGGCCCAATGCCAAATGAGAGCGATGTATTGTTTGATTTCCATATTACACAAGTGCCTATTGCTATTATAACGGCCGTTTTTGCCGCCACAACTGCACCGAACTAACAACACTCCACAGCGTAAACAACAACCATATCCCGCTTTCCCACCAGGTGGTACTGGTGCCAACCAGCCCAATGCCCACCAAAACAAAGCTGAGCCAAAAAAGCTGTTGAAAAGGTTGGGTGTTTAACTGCTCCTTAAGAGACAGTTGTGTTGTTTGGGCAACCCAATAATGGTAGCTAAAAGCTGCCAGCAGAAGGGCTAGCCCAACGATCCAGAAGCTATTGAAGAAGAGAGATTGCCAATTGATCACGTTTTTGTGTCTGCCATCATGTGCTAGAATGAACGGCCGTTAGACGGAAAATGCCGCTAGTATAGGGGCTATCGGTTACAATACTGGTTACAAAGGCATGAAAAAACAGCAAACCCGACAGCAACATTCCGTTTTCTACCGTTTATTCCCAAAGGTTTGAACAAACCTATGGCCTGATTTTAGCTGAAATGCAGATGACTGTCAGCTAATTGCAGAGAGGTGTCTTGATGGCAAAACAAAAAGTGCAATATGTCTGCCAATCGTGTGGCCGCACCACTCCATCCTACATGGGGCGTTGCCCGCGCTGTGGCGAGTTTGATACGATGGTGGAGGAGGTGGTGGTGCCGGAAACGGCCGTTTCCACCCCCAAACGCCTCTCCGCCACCAGCAGCAAACCCCAACGCCTGCCCGACATCACCGCCGACGGTGTAGAGCGGCTGCCGCTGCCCCTGGCGGAATTCGCCCGCGTGCTGGGTGGCGGTCTCGTTCCCGGATCCATCGTCCTTGTTGGCGGTGATCCCGGCATTGGCAAATCCACCCTTCTTCTCGAAATCGCCGCCATCGTTGCCAACCAGCACGGCAACACCCTCTATGTCTCTGGCGAAGAATCCACCCGCCAAATCAAAATGCGTGCCGACCGGCTTGGCCTACAGGCTAACGACCTCTTTTTGCTTACCGAAACCAACCTGGCTCACATTCTTCACCACGTCGAGGACAACAAGCCCGTCATGCTCATCGTAGACAGTATTCAGACAACCTACAACGAGGAGCTAAAATCATCGGCCGGCAGCGTTAGTCAGGTGCGCGAATGCGCCAGCCGCTTTCAGGAACTCGCCAAAACGTCCGGCGTCACCGTCTTTCTGGTCGGCCACGTCACCAAAGAAGGGGCGATTGCCGGCCCCCGCGTGCTAGAACACATCGTAGATACCGTGTTGTATCTGGAAGGCGACCCCTTCCACCGCTACCGCCTGCTCCGCAGCGTCAAAAACCGCTTTGGCGCAACCAGCGAAGTGGGCGTGTTTGAAATGGCTGAAAAAGGGATGGTCGAAGTGCCGAATCCCTCTGAAGCCTTCCTGGCCGAACGACAGGCCAATGCTCCTGGCTCCACCATTGCTGTCACGCTGGAAGGCACCCGGCCGCTGCTGGTGGAAATTCAGGCATTGGCAAGTGCTACAACCTTTGCCAACCCCCGCCGCACCGCCAATGGTATTGATTACAACCGACTGCTGCTGCTCTCGGCGGTGCTGGTGCGCCGCGTCCGCCAGCCCATTCACGACAAAGACCTTTTTGTCAACGTTATTGGCGGGTTGCAAATCAAGGAGCCGGCCGCCGATTTGGCCGTGGCGGTGGCGATTGCCAGCAGTGTCAAGGACAAACCTGTCCACGCCGACATGGCTTTTGTGGGCGAAGTGGGGTTGAGCGGCGAACTGCGGGCGGTGGGGCAGCTTGAAGATCGGCTAAAGGAGGCAGCCAAGCTAGGCTTCAAACGCTGCGTGGTGCCGCGCATTCGCCGCCGCTCTGGCGAATTTCCCGCCGGGCTGCAAGTGATAGATTGCCGGACGCTGCATGAGGCGATTGAGGTGGCGTTGGTTTAGGCATCCTCTTGGCTACATTTAGTAAGCAGGGACGTAAGTTTGATGTGCAAAACTGTAGGCGGCATGGTGTGTGAAGTAGTCCATGAACATGATGAATTATTTCATGCTATCAAATCTGTCAGCTTTGCTTTGCGACTTGGCATCGTTGCATGAGCTATTGATAACGCAGCTTACATTAATCACTTTGTTGTATCGCAAACTTTAGTCTTATATTTGGAGCCAAGAGGAGCCTTTCCTATGAGAATCAGCCGTGATTCATTGTTCTCATTTCCTTCTTTTCGGCAAAGAAGACCGTTTTTGCTTTCCTTTGCCTTCTTGTTGATTGTAACTGTGCTATCTTTGGGCAGCACGCCACGGGCGCGGGCAGCTACCATTACTTTGATCCAAAAAGCCACCGTCCACAACCTGACGGTCGATTCGGTGGTGATCCAGTGGGCGACTAGGGAGAGTGGCACGAGTCAGGTCACGTATGGGGCGGGGAATTATGCACAAACGGCCGTTGCCGTTCCTTTCCACATCACCAGCAGCGACAGTGCCCCCTACAATGATTACTACCTCTACGAGGCTACCCTCACCGGCCTCAACTCCAGCACCGTTTACCAATATAAGATTTTTACCGATGGCGTTGAGCTGGGAGGCAGTACCGTTCGTTCAGCACGGTCTAACAGCCAAACCAGCTTCCGTTTTGCCGCCTTTGGCGACAGCGGTGCCGCCAGCGATGGGCAGCGTGGCGTGGCCGCCCGTTTGCTCCAGGTGCAGCCCGATCTCATCGTCCATGCTGGCGACATGGTTTACTCTGTTGCCAGCTACAAAGACCTGCATCTTAAACATTTTGACATCTATCAAGATCTGCTCGACAAAATTTGGCTAGCACCTTCCCTGGGTAACCATGATTATGACTACAACCAGGCCAAATCCTTTGCCGATTCCTTTGCCAATCCATTTAACGGCAGCAGCAACAGTATCGAACGGGAAGTTTATTACTCGTTTGATTATGGCAACGCCCATTTTACCGTCATGACTGGTGAATTCCCGAACGGCAATGGCAGTGCCCAATATAACTGGGCACGCGACGATCTGGCAGCAACTAACAAATTCTGGAAGATTGTTGTCTTTCACGAGCCACCCTACTACGGCAGCAGCACGTCGCATAGCAATTTAGTCAGCCTGTTTGAGCAATATGATGTGGACATTGTGATCAGCGGAGACCGCCATTACTATGAACGTATGAAGCCACTGAAAGGTGGGCAAGTAACCACTATTGACGATGGCGGTATTTTCTATGTGGTTACCGGCGGAGGGGGCACTGGGCTGGGCAGCGTCGGTAGCCCGCCGTGGCCGACGCGCACGGCAGAACGGGCGCGGCTTTACCACTTTGTCATGTTTGATGTCAATGACTGCAATATTGAATTTTCGGCAGTTGAGCGTACTTACAGCGATACCGATACGTTTGATAGCGGCGACATCTTCGACAGCTTTACCATCAACAAATGCAGTGGCAATGTGGCTCCTTCGGCCAGCTTCTCTGGTACACCGACATCCGGTACCGGGCCACTTTCCGTCTCCTTTACCGACGAATCTTCTGGCCAGCCCACTAGCTGGGCATGGGATTTTGGTGATGGCGGCAGTTCAACCGAGCAAAACCCGACCTATCTCTACAGCACGCCCGGCACCTATACCGTGAGCCTGACGGTGAGCAACAGCAGTGGCAGCGATACGCAGACGCGCAACAGCTACGTGACGGTCTTTATTCCACCGTCGCCAACGGCCGATTTTTCCGCCACCCCAACTTCCGGGTTTACGCCCCTCACCGTTCAGTTCAGTGACCTATCCTCCCACGCTGGCACGTGGCTGTGGGACTTTGGCGACGGCAATAGCTCAACAGAGCAAAACCCGAGCCACATCTACACCACGGCTGGAACCTATGAGGTGAGTCTGACCGTGACCAATAGCCAAGGCGATGATACGAAAATACGCAGCGACTATATCGTTGTGACCGCTCCACCGGCACCAACGGCCGCTTTTAGCAGCGACACCCAGGCTGGGGCATCCCCGCTCACGGTTAACTTTACCGATCAATCTACCAACAACCCAACCAGTTGGGCATGGGACTTTGGTGATGGCGGTAGTTCAACAGAGCAAAATCCAAGCCACATCTACACTACGCCGGGAACCTACACGGTGTCGCTGACGGCCGGCAATGCTACCGGCAGCGATGATGAGGTCAAAACAGACTACATCGTTGTGACCGATGGCCCCAAACTGTTTACAGTTATTGATGATGCCCACGTTAAATCGAGCAGCCCCACCAGCAACTACGGTTCGGCTAGTACCATTCAAATCCGTGAAACCTCTGAACCGCGTTACCACGGCTATTTTAAATTTGAGGTGGCCGGGCTGGTAGACAGCGTGCAAAGTGCCATCCTGCGCCTGTATGTGACCGATGCCAGCGACGATGGCGGCTCGATCTATGCGGTTTCCAACAGCTATGCTGATAACAGCGCGGCGTGGACAGAAGATGGGCTGATTTGGAACAACGCCCCCACGCTGCCCGCAACACCGCTGGACTCGGTGGGTTCGACGACGACAGGGCAGTGGGTGGAATGGGATGTGACAACGGCCGTTTCTGGCAACGGCACCTTCAGCTTTGGCCTCAGCAGCAATAGTAGCAACAGCGCCATCTATAGCTCCTCCGAAGGCAACAACCCGCCCCAGCTTCTCATTGTCGCCAGCCCCCAGTCACAAGCCACCATTCACGTCTCCCCCACCAGCCTGAGCGATGGTCAGCAGCCAGACGCACAATCCACTCAAACCTTGACGATTGGCAATACCGGCAGTGGTGCGCTGAATTGGTCACTGTTTGAAGACAACACGGCTTCTGAAGCACGAAGTACCTTGCAAGCAAGTGCCGCCATCTGTGACACCCCTGCCAACATTCCTTGGATCACCGTTTCGGGCAGCAGCGGCACGGTGGCTGTCGGTGATAGTGACACAGTTGATGTGACGTTTGACAGCAGTGGCCTGGCCGATGGGAACTACAGTGCCAATTTGTGTGTGGCAAGCAATGATGCCAACAATCCAACCGTTGCCGTGCCGCTTGCGCTGGCTGTTTGTTCACCAGCAACGGCCGTTTCCATCACCAACATCACCACCAGCAACACTACCCAAACCGTTTATTGGAGTGGCAGTGCCACCGACTCTTTCCAACTGCGATGGGGCATCAATGACCCCAACTTTATCCCCAGCGGCGCGTGTACCGCTGCCAACAATTGTGCGGTAATTGACAAAGCCGACAGCAACTACAGCCACACTATCAACAGCAGCAACTTGTACAGCTACATCCTGGTGGCTGTCAATAGCTGTGGCCCCAATGTTGTGGCCTCGGCAGATTCCAACCGAACGGCACAATTTACCTTTGCGATTCAGCCGGGGAATTAAACAAAAAAGGGGTGTCTGCAGCTGCAGACACCCCTTTTTACTTGAGAAGTCGGTAAGTTTTTGCGTTTCCAGCCAAAATTTCCATTAAGATGGCTCCGAATTATTGGATGCCTTATTTTTTGGAGTATTGGTAATGAAACAAACGATCCCTTATCTATTTTTGCTGTTGCTTACCCTGCTTTTACTGCCCTCTTCCCTCTCTGCCCAACAAAATAACCACGTTTATCTGCCGCTGCTGGTAAAAGTGCGCCAGCCGGCCGGATTGTGGCTGTCTCGCTCAGAAATCATGGCGCTGCCGACCAGCGGGCCGGCTTGGGAACAGGTGAAGGAGGAGGCGGGCAGAACGGCCGTTAAACCCGACCTCAGCAACCAGGACGAAGAAACCAACGTTATCATCCTCGCCAAAGCCCTCGTCCACGCCCGCACCGGCAACACCACCTCCCGTGACCAGGTTGTGGAAGCCATTCGCGTGATTACCTACGAAAACACCGAAGATAATCTTGGTTCTGATGGACTGCCGCAGGGACGGCCGTTATCCGTAGGCCGTAAACTCGTCACTTACATCATCGCCGCCGACGTCATCAACCTGCCCAGCTACCGCCCCGACCTCGATACCGATTTTCGCGCCAAGCTGCGCGAGTTGCTAACCAAGGTGGTGGATGCCGACCAAGACCCCGACGACACCATTCAGCGCACCCACGAACGCCGCCCTAACAACTGGGGCACCCACGCCGGAGCCACCCGCATCGCCATTGCCCTTTACCTTAACGACACGGCCGAACTGGATCGCGCCGCCCAAGTGTTCCACGGGTGGCTGGGCGACCGCACCGCCTACGCCGATTTTCGCTTTAGCCAAAGCGACACGTCTTGGCAATGCGACCCTGACAATCCGGTTGCCATCAACCCGGTAGGCTGTGTCAAAGAAGGCCATGCCATTGGTGGGGCACTGCCGGAGGAAATGCGGCGCGGCGGCTCCTTTACCTGGCCGCCCACCGACACCAACTACCCGTGGGAGGCGTTGCAAGGAGCGATGGTGCAGGCGCAGTTGCTCCACCGCGCTGGCTACCCCGCCTGGGAATGGGAAGACCGCGCCCTTCTCCGCGCCGTCCAGTTCCTCTACCAAATTGGCTGGCCGGCCGCTGCCGACGATGAATGGCAGTTGTGGCTGCTCAACCATGCCTACGGCACCAATTTTGCCGCCGAACTGCCCGCCAACACGGGCAAAAACATGGGGTTTACCGATTGGACGCACGGGGGATAGGCGACTACATACAATTTTTACACAGTCGGTAGAGACGCAAAATTTTGCGTCTCTACCCATTTTCGTAAGTGCCACAGTAAGCACCGGCGCATATGGTTTGTGTTTAGTATTTCATTGTGTAGAGGAAACAGACCATGCGTGTATTGGCGTTGCGGAAAACAAAACAAACGATTGGATTGATTGGATTATTGCTGGCGGGCTGGCTGCTGACGGGAGGAACGGCCGTTTTTGCCGCCACCCCCCTCGACGCCGGATTCTTCGACTTCACCTACCCCTCCGGCACCGGTGGCAACGGCTCCACCACCGCCGAAAAACCCGAAAGCAAACTTTGGTATCATGACGGCTCCTGGTGGGGGGTGATGTGGAGCACCAGCGCCAACAGCTACACCATCCACAAGCTCGACTGGAATACCCAAACCTGGAGCAACACCGGCGTTGCCATTGACGACCGCAAAGCCAGCCTGGCCGATGCCTTGGCCGATGGCAATAAACTCTACATCGTCTCCCACATCTGGACGGCCACCGGTGCCACAGCCGGAGTTGGCGAGCGGGGCGAACTATACCGCTACAGCTACAGCAGCGGCAGTTACACCCTCGATAGCGGCTACCCCTTTGAAATCAACCAGGCCAAGACCGAAGCCCTAACCATTAGCAAAGACAGCACCGGCATGTTGTGGTCTACCTGGGTCGAAAACGCCACCGTGATGGTGGCGCACAGCAACGCCAGCGGCGGTGGCGACAGCGATTGGACCACGCCCTACGTCATTCCCGTGGATGGCACCGATGTCAAAAGCGACGACCTTTCCTCGGTGGTGGCGTTTGACGGCTATATTGGCCTGATGTGGAGCCGCCAAAAAAGCGGGATTGACATGCACTTTGCCGCCCACAAGGACGGAACGGCCGATAATCTATGGGTAACGACCATTCCCTATTCCACCTCTGGCGACGACCACATGAATTTAAAATCGCTGCAATCCGACAACGCCGGGCGGCTGTTTGCCATGATCAAAACCTCGCTCAACGCCAAGCTGATGCAGCTTTTGGTGTGCGACAGCACCGCCACCAGCTGCACCGACCCTGGCGACTGGACATCACACCAGGTGTGGGACAGCACCTTTGTCCCCACCCGCCCGCTGCTGCTCATTGACACCAGCAACCGCGAACTCTACATCTTCGCCCGCATTCGATCCGGCGACACGTCGCTGGGCGACAGCATTTATTACAAAAAAGCCAGCCTTGACAACATCACCTTTGACATTGCCGACGTAGGTACTCCGTTTATCGCCTCAACGACCTACACCAGCATGAACAACCCCACGGGAACCAAGCAAAACGTCAATGCCACGACGGGCATGGTGGTGGTCGCTTCCGACGACCGCGCCAAGGCGTATGTGCATGGCTGCATGGA
>JACKCD010000067.1 GCA_020634215.1 Ardenticatenaceae bacterium
GCGGTATTGAAGCCCAGGAAAAAGAGCGCAACCAACTGCGGGCACTGCAGCAAGTAGGCGCCGTTATCAACTCCTCACTTGATCTCACCCACGTGCTCAGCATTGTCATGGATGCCATCATCAGCCTTACCAAGGCCGAACGTGCCATCCTGCTGTTGCTAAACGAAGCCAGTGGCGAATTAGAGGTGCAGGTGGCTCGTAACATGGATCAAGAGACGATTGAACGCTCTGCCTCCTTTGAAATCAGCCGCAGCATTGTTCGCAGCGTCTGGCAGTCAGGCGACCCGGTGGTGACGATGAACGCCCAAGAAGATGCTCGCTTTTCAGCCCAGGAAAGCATTATCAGCTACAACCTGCGCTCCATCCTCTGCGTTCCCCTCAAACTCAAAGAAAGCTCCATTGGCGTGATTTATGCCGACAACCGCGTGGCATCTGGGCTATTTAGCGACACCGACCGCGACCTGCTGGCTGCATTTGCCAACCAGGCAGCTGTTGCCATTGAAAACGCTCGTCTTTTTCGCCAAATTCGTAACCATTTGTCTGAAATTACCGAGATGAAAACGTTGATGGACAACGTTTTTGAGTCCATTGCCAGCGGGGTCATCACCATTGACGATGCTGACCGCATTGCCCTTTACAACCGCGCCGCCGAGCAAATCTTGGGGGTTCCAGCTAGTTCGGTGGTGCATCAAGTTTACGCTCAGGCACTCACCGCGCTTAGCTTGCCGGTTGAAAGCGTCATTCATGACGTAAAGCGCAACGGTGGCATTCACAATTTGGAGATGGATGTGGCCGTGCAGCAGCGTCCCAGTGCCACTACGCTCAACATGACGTTCTCGCCGCTACTCAACACCAGCCAGGAATCTACGCTGGGTGTGGCGATGGTACTGGACGATATTTCCGAGAAAAAGCGTCTGGAAAGCGTGCGTCGCTATTTGCCCCCGGCCTTGGTGGACAAGGTACGCGACATTGATGCCGCTCAGCAGCCGCAGCGCCGCACCATCACCGTTTTGTTTGCCGATATTCGTGGCTTTAGCACCTACAGCGAACATTTTGATCCGCGCCAGTTGATTCAGGTGCTAAACGGGTATTTTACCGAGGCGGTGCAGGCGATTACCTTTTATCAGGGTTTGACCGATAAGTTTACTGGGGACGCGGTGATGGCGCTGTTTAACACGCCGCTGAACCCGCAGACAGATCATGTGGAGCGGGCAGTACGGACAGCAGTGATGATGGGGGCAAATCTGATGGCGCATCGGCAGCGGCTGCCGGCCGCCGAGCAGCTTCATTTTGGGGTGGGGATTCACACGGGGGAAGCCGTTGTGGGGAATGTGGGGAGCGATTTGCGGAAAGATTATTCGGCGATTGGTGATGCGGTGAACTTGGCGAAGCGGCTGCAGGAAACGGCCCAGCCAGACCAAATTATCATTAGCCAGGATGTTTATACGCATGTGTCTGAGTTTGTGAACGTGCGGGCGCTTCCGCTTGTACAGGTAAAGGGCCGTCAGGCATTTGAACAAACGTTTGAACTGCTTGGCGCAAAATAGGTTCCCAATTTTTATATGGAGGCTATCAAATGTATCGTTTTAAGCAGCGCCGTTTGGGGGTAGCAACGGCCGTTTTTGCCTTGCTAACCACCCTTATTTCTCTTACCTTGGCCGCGCCAGCCAGTTGGCAACAATCTCCCGAAACCCTACTCAACCAACTTAGCCAGAGCAGCGGCGGGCAGTTGCGCGTTTCTTATCACCGGGAAACGGGGCGGGTGCGCTTTTTGGGTACAACCCCCGATCATGCCATTGCCCAAACGTTCCCCAATGCGGCCGAGGTTTCGCCGGAAATGGCGGCTCGCGCCTTTTTGCAAAGCTATGGTTCGCTGTTTGGGCTGCAAAACGGCCAGGATGAGCTGGTGGTGATGAAGGGGCAGACGGTGGAAAACGGCCGTTCTTTCACCCGTTTTCAGCAGGTCTACCAGGGTATCCCTGTCATTGGGGCGGAGCTGATTGTGCAGACGGATGCCCAACACGGGGTTTTATCGGTTAATGGCGAAATTTTGCCCGCGTTAGAATTGGAGACGGCATCAGCGATTGGGGAGGGGGATGCGGTGGAAACGGCCGTTTCCAAAGTCAGCAAAGATTACGAAGTTGACCCCAACACCCTCACCACCACCCAACCCGAACTATGGATATACGACCCAGCTATTTTAGGTGGCCCCGGCTTGCCCCTCAGCCGCCTTGTCTGGCGCATGGATGTCACCAGCCTCAACTTAGATCCCATCCGCGAACTCATGCTCATTGATGCCCAAACGGGAGCCATCGCCCTCAACTTCAACCAAATCCCCCACGCCCGCAACCGCATCCACTACGACAACAACAATAACCCATCCCTGGGGCTGCCCGGCAACGGCCCCGTGCGTACCGAAGGGCAAGGGCCAACCGGTATTACCGATGTAGACCGCGCCTATGACTACGCCGGCCACACCTACAACTTCTTTGCCAACGAACATGGCCGCGACAGCCTGGATGGCAGTGGCATGACGCTTATCTCCACCACCCGCTACTGCCCCAGTGCCGCCAGTTGCCCCTATGCCAACGCTTTTTGGAACGGCCAGCAAATGGTTTATGGCAACGGCTTTTCCGCCGCCGATGATGTGGTCGCTCACGAACTCACCCACGGCTTTACCGAGTTCACCTCAAACCTGTTCTACTGGTTCCAATCAGGAGCTATCAACGAATCCTTATCGGACACATGGGGTGAATTTGTAGACCAAACTAACGGCGCGGGTACCGATAATAACAGCGTGCGCTGGAAAATGGGTGAAGATGTCCCTGGCTTTGGTGCCATCCGCGACATGAAAAACCCGCCTGCGTTTAACGACCCCGACCGTATGCGCTCTCCCATCTACGTTTGTGAGCAAACGCAGCTAAATGCCCCCACTCATGACAATGGGGGTGTGCATCAAAACAGCGGCGTTAACAACAAAGCTGTCTTTTTGATGGTGGATGGCGGGACATTTAACGGTGTCACCGTCAATGGCTTAGGCATTTCCCGCGTTGCTGATCTTTATTATGAAGCACAAACCAACCTGCTTACGTCAGCAGCCGATTATGCGGATCTGTACGATGCGCTGATTCAGGCCAGCATCAATCTTGGCTTTAATAACAGCCAGAAGCAGTCGGTACAAAATGCGCTCAACGCCGTTGAGATGAACCAAAACCCGGTTAACTGTGCCGCCACAGAAGCCCCTGTCTGTGGTGCTGGGCAAGTCGCTGTCAACCTGTTTGAAGATAAATTCGAGTCGGGTTTTAGCAATTGGCAGGTCAACGGCACAGCACTGTGGCAAGCTGGGTCATTCTATGCCACCAGCGGCAAAAACCATTTGTGGGGCGAAGATGTAAATGGCGCTGCCGACGGCCGTATTTTCCTCAACAAAAATATTGCCATCACCAACAACACCTTCCTGCGCTTTGACCACGCCTATGGCTTTGAATCCAACAGCGCAGGTAGTGCTTTCTTTGATGGCGGGGTGGTGGAATATAGTACCAACAGCGGCACTTCCTGGAATGATGCTGGCTCATTGTTCACGCACAATGGGTACAATGGCACGTTGGCAAGCAATAGCAATCCGTTAAACGGCCGTTCTGCCTTCGTCGCCGACAGTTCCGGTTATCTTTCCAGCCGCCTCAATCTCAGCCCGCTGGCCGGGCAAAACGTCCGCTTCCGCTTCCGCATTGGCAGCGACAGCAGCGTGGGTGACTATGGCTGGTTTGTTGACGACGTGCGCGTCTACACCTGCACCACCAGCGGTGGTCCCAAGGATGAATTCAACTATCTACCTATCATCAACAAGGCACCCTTGCCCCCCACGCCAACACCAAAACCAGTGGGAACGCTGCGGATTGTTAACAATACCGGCGGGTCACTGCGGCTTGACGTGAATGCGCTGGGATCACACACCTTTCCCGTGGGCACTTCCGACTGGGCAAATCTTCCGGCCGGCAGCTATAGTGGGACGTTAACCTCTCTTGGCGGCCCTTGTTCGGGTGCATCATTAGCTGTTCAATTTACCATTCAGGTTGGCACCATTACGCAAGGAACTTTTAACTGTACCCTGCTCCAAGAGCCAACACTACAGGGTATTATGCCGTAGCATTAGCACGCTTCAGAGCTGATTAGCATTTGGAAGCCTATGCTTGCCGCCTACGTTAAACGGTAAGCATAGGCTTTTTGTTTAGGGTATATCGGTGCGGCAAAACGGCCGTTTCCCACTCGTCCAGCAAACGTCCAAAACCTACTCCCCATATATGGTATAATTGCCTTCTATGAACCTACGCTACTTGGCCCAAGAAGGCGCACTCATCCAGCAAGAGCTAGGCTTTGTGATCCTGCTCTCCATCGCCGCCCTCGTCGCCATTTTTGTGCGCCGCATTCGCCTCCCCTACACCGTTGCCCTGGTGCTGGTTGGGTTGCTGCTCTCCCTTTTCCCCAACCTCATCGAATTTGAAATTAGCAGCGAGCTGATTTTGGCGCTGCTGGTGCCGCCCCTGCTCTTTGAGGCCACCCTCCATTTGCCCTGGGGTGGGCTGCGGCGTGACCTGCTGCCGGTGCTGCTGTTGGCGTTGGTAGGTACGCTCATCGGCACCTTTATCGTGGGCGGCATGGTGCAGCAAATTCTCAACATCCCCTGGGCAGCCGCCATCGCTTTTGGGGCACTCATCTCCGCCACCGACCCCGTGGCCGTCATCGCTTTTTTTCGCAGTTTGGGGGTCAGCAAGCGGCTCACCATCTTGGTCGAGGGCGAAAGCTTGTTCAACGATGGGGTTGCCATTGTTATCTTCAACATCGCCGTGGCGGCGGGTGCGGCCAGTGCCAACGGTGGCACCACATATTTCTCTCTCAGCGAAGCACTGCTGGAATTTATCATGGTGGCGTTTGGCGGGTTGGCGGTGGGGCTGGTGCTGGGCTACATCGTTTCCAGCATCATCCTGAAAAATGTGGATGACCATCTGATTGAAACGGCGACAACGGTGGCGCTGGCTTTTGGTGCTTTTTTGATGGCTGAAGCCTTTGGCGAGCTGATTAACGTACCGGGGCTGCACCTAAGCGGCATCTTGGCCGTGGTAGCAGCAGGGCTGATGGTCGGCAACATTGGCTCATACAATACGTCCCCCACGACCAAAATTACGCTCAACAATTTTTGGGAGTTTCTGACCTTTGTGGTCAACTCGCTGGTTTTCTTACTCATCGGGATTCGCATTGCTTTCCGCCAGCTTACGCCCAATCTGGTGCCAATTTTGGTGGCCGTCTTAGCGATTTTGGTCAGCCGGGCAATTATTGTGTATGCGTTGGGGTGGCTTAACGGCCGTTTACAGCCCCGCAACCACATCCCCACCAGCTACCGCCACGTCATGTTTTGGGGCGGGCTGCGTGGTGCCATCAGCCTGGCGCTGGCGCTCACCCTCACCGACACCTTCAGCCCCGAACTCGCCAACGAACTCCAGGTCATGACCTTTGGCGTGGTGCTGTTTACCCTGCTCGTGCAGGGGCTGAGCATTGAACAACTCATCAAGCGGTTGGGGCTGGGTCACAAGTCGCCGCAGCAGGTGGAACAACAGCGGCAGCAGACATTGCTCTACACCAAACAAGCGGGTAAAACTGAGTTGGCGCGGCTGCGGCAGGAAGGCATTTTGTCACCGGAAATTTGGGAAGCGATGGATGCAGTCTATGATGCCGACATTGTGCGCCATAAAGCGGATTTGAGCGTTCACCTACAGCAGTTTCCCGAACTGGAGCAGGCAATGTATTTGCAGGCGCGGTTGGACATGCTGCGGGCGGAAAAAAGTGCCCTGGCCGATGCGGCGCAGCGGGGTCTGGTGGGTGAAGAGGTACAGCACGCGCTGGCGCGACAGCTAAATGATCAGGTAGCGGCCTTGGAGTTGATTCAGGCTAACCGAGGATTAGGCGATGAAAAAGAGTAACACTCAAAGATTTCGCAGATTTGTCCGTGTTCGTCCGCGTTCGTCTTCGTCCTATCCGGCTTGGAGCGTCCATGCGTAAATTGGTGTGCGCCACGCGGGGCGGCGAGGGCAGCCGGGCGGCGCAGTTGGCGGCGATTGCCCAAGCGCAGGCGGAAAACGCGGCGCTGACGTTTTTGTATGTGGTCGATCCTCATAGTTTGGCCGGGGTGGATGAATCGCTGGAAACGGCCGTTTCCGCCGAACTCCGCTGGATGGGCCAAACCTTGCTGCAAATTGCCCAAAACCGCGCCCGCGCCGCCGGTCTGGATACCGAAATTTGCATCCGCCACGGCCGTACCACCGACCAAATCAGCCAATTCCTGCAAGACACCCAGGCTGATTTGCTTATTTTAGGCACGCCTCGTGGCACAACAGCCAACGTCTTTGGGGATGATGCCATTGAACAATTCGCCGCTGCCATTCGGCAGCAGGCTAAGATTCCCGTCAAGCTTATACATCCCGACACCGTTACGAAATTAACCATTCAGTAGAAGTTCCTATGATAGAAACAGCAACTGACTCCCTGCAAGGCATAACCAACGTTTCGCCCGAAACGATCACTAAACTTGCCAGCACCATCCTTATCATCATTGCCCTTTGGCTGCTCCACACCCTAGCTATCCGTTTTATCAACCGCCAGACGCAAAGCAACCGTACCCTCTACAGTTGGCGTAAGGCAACCCAGTACATCATCGTTATTCTCGGCATCTTTTTGGTGGGGCGCACTTGGCTGGTGGGTATGCAATCAGTCGTCACCTATTTAGGCTTGTTATCGGCCGGCATCGCCATTGCGCTGCAAGACCTCGTGATCAACCTAGCTGGCTGGGCATTTATTATGTGGGTACGGCCGTTTGCCGTTGGCGACCGCATCCAAATTGGCGATGATTCTGGCGATGTCATTGACATTCGTCTCTTCCAATTCAGTATGCTCGAAATTGGCAAACGTATTGACGCCGAGCAAACCACTGGGCGCATTTTGCACCTGCCCAACGGCATCGTCTTTAAGGAAGTTTTTGCCAACTACAGCCAGGGCTTTCCCTACATTTGGAACGAAATGCCAATTTTAGTCACCTATGAAAGCGACTGGCAAAAAGCGAAGGGGATTTTGCAAGAGATCATTAGCCGCCACGCCCCCGATGTCAGTGAGGACATGAAAAAACACGCTCGCCGTATCACCAACCGCTTTGTCATCTCCTACGGCACCACCTCCCCCATCGTCTATACGCAAATTGCCTCCAGCGGCGTGCTGCTCACCATGCGCTATCTGGTGGCCCCCCGGCAGCGGCGCAACAGCGAAAACGCCATCTATGAAGATATTTTGCGGGAGTTTGCCAACCATTGGGACATTGATTTTGCCTACGAAACCAACCGCGAATTCGACCATTATCTTGAAGGCAAAAAGCGACCCCAAACCAGCCAAAACCAGCCGAGCGAGTCAGCATGATTGCTAATTTACTCGCCCTCTTTGCCAGCTTACCCATCTTTTGGCAGCGACTGGGGCAAATCTTGCTGTTTTACCTGGTAGCTTGGCTGCTGCACCGGCTTGGTTATCACCTGGCCAAGCGTCTACTCTTTCTCGACCGCTTTTCGCGCAAGCGGGAACGGCTGCGGTCAGAACGACTCAAGACACTGCAAGGGCTATTGTCAAGCTCGTTCAGCGTTCTGGTTTTTTTGGTGGCAACGCTGTTTGCCTTGTCTCTGTTTATTGCCTCGGATACGCTGGTGTGGATGATTGGGTTGTTTAGCGCGGCGTTTGGGCTGGGTTTACGGCCGTTAATTAGCGACTACCTCACCGGCATCAGCTTCATCTTTGAAGATACCTTCGACGTGGGTGAAAAAATCGAAATGCCCGGCATTGGCGTGCAGGGCGTGATCGAAGCCGTCAACCTGCGTACCACCGTTGTGCGCGGCACCAGTGGCGAACAATACATCGTCCCCAACGGCGAGGTGCGCGTAGTGCGCAACTTTAGTCGCGGCCAATTTTCCATTGCCAACGTAACGCTCAAAATCCCCAGCCAGCATCTAAATCAGGCGATCTTTATCTTGGAAAAATTAGGTAAAGAGGCCGTCATTCTGCTGCCAAACCTACTGGAACCGTGGCATATCATCACCGAAACAGGGACGATGGGACAATATATCGAACTCACATTAACCGCCAAAGCCCGCTACGGCCACGCGGCAGAAATGCGCCCCCGTCTGCTGGGGCTGGTGCAAGAGCGACTAACCAACGAAGGGGTAGAACTGGCGGCATAGAGACTGTTAAGTGTCATTCCGAGGTC
Organism: Ardenticatenaceae bacterium; assembly: GCA_020634215.1. GTDB lineage: Bacteria > Chloroflexota > Anaerolineae > Promineifilales > Promineifilaceae > JACKCD01. The sequence continues at coordinate 8,294 of JACKCD010000067.1, forward strand.
CTCCGAGGAATTTTTCCCTTCTTTGCGGTGAAAGATTCCTCGCTCCGAAGACTTCGCTCGGAATGACATATGTCTGGTTGATTTGCTAATTTGCTGGGCTGTGGTTACGAGTTGCAACAATTATTATAAAAAATGGTGAATTGAGAATGGATATAGCATTAAATGAGGAACAACGGGCGATGCTGGCAGGGGAACGTGGGTTAGCAAAACAGATGGCAATGCGGCTGCTGCTGGATATGGCGGCGGCGGCGGGAGCCACAGAGCTTGTACCCATCAAAAGTGCCCATCTGTCGGGCGTATCGCCGCTAACGGGGGGGCTAGGGCTGCGACTCTTTTTGGCGCGGCTGGGCAGCGAGGAAGGGGTGAGCATGGCGGTGCCAACCACGCTCAATTCGGCCGGCTGCGATGAGGCGCAATTTGACGAGATGCGGATTGTGGCTCCTGATTTTTTGCAGCACAACCACGAAATTGTAACGCTTTATACCAAGCTGGGCGTTGAGCCAACCCAATCTTGCATCCCCTATGAGTGGGAAGGGGTGGTTGTTGAGGGGGAGGCAGCTTGGGCAGAATCTAACGCCATTTGCTTTGGCAATTCCTACACCGGGCTAATTACCAACCGCGAGTCGGGGCTGTCGGCATTGGCATGTGCGCTAACAGGTTATTCGCCAAAATACGGGCTGCTGCATGAGGCGGCGCGTCGCCCAAACCTGGATGTCTACGTCACGACCACGCTCAGCGACCCAACTGATTTTTCGCTGTTGGGAGATTGGATTGGGAGACAGCGGCAGCCGCACTGGCGCACGCCGTATGGGCCAATTCCAGTGATTCGTGGGCTGCCGGCCGACCTGAACCACGAACAAAAGAAAGCCCTCACCGCCGCCGCCGCCAACTATGGCTGCCCGCTGCTCTACATCGAAGGGGTGGTACCCATTCCCGATGATGCCGATTTTCAGGCCACGTTGACCTTTGGTGCAGCGGAGTTGGCAAAACGGTATGAGGATTTGCGACCCAAAACGGCCGTTTCTCTCATCGTCATCGGCTGCCCCCAAGCATCCGTGGGGGAAATACGCGCCGTGGCCGCTGCGTTAGCGGGCAAGACCGTCGCCCCCGATGCCCCGCCACTGTGGGTGTTCACCTCCTCGGCCAACAAAGCCATCGCTGAAAAAATTGGCATAGCCGACCAAATTCGCCGCAGCGGGGCGCTGTTGCTGGAAAACACCTGCCCCGAAGTGGTTCCCTATGACCCAAGCTGGGTAAAACACGTCCTCACCAACTCCATGAAAGCCGAGCATTACATCAAGTCAGGGCTAAACGGCATTCCCACCTCCGTCATGCCGCTGGCCGACTGCGTGGGGCTGGCAACAGGGGATTGGGGGATTGACGAAACGCGCCCGGCTGCCGCCGGAACCACGAAGAAGGCGGCTTCCGTAAAAAAAGCTGCGGCTGGCGACAAGCCAGAGGCAACCGGTGCCTTTGCCGCCAGCGGGCACGGGCTGCCGTCGCAGGGGGATTTTACGGTAACGGGTGAGGCGTTTGTGACCGACACGCCGATTACGCTGCTGGGGTTTGTGAACCGGGAAACGGCCGTTATTGAGGAGCCAGGCCACCCTGCCAACGGCCAAAGCATGGCCGGTAAAATTGCCATTTTTCCCAAAGGAAGCGGCTCCACCGTTGCCCCCTACGTTCTGCTGGAACTGTTTTATCGGGGTAAAGCCCCCCTCGCCATTGCCAACACCGAAATTGATCAGCAAAGTGCCCCCGCGTGCTCGCTGGAAAACATTCCCTACGCCTACGGCTTTGACCGCGACATCATTGCCAACCTCAATGCGGGGGATTTGGTGGAATTGACGCGGCGCGGGAATGTGGTGACGCTACGGGTGGTGGAACGGCGGTAAACAGGAGATTGGAGATTGATGAAGGTTCATAATCTCCAATCTCCAACAGGCGAGCCGGACGGTGGTGAGCCGGCCGAATCCTCCACAATCTCGCCATCGGTCAACGTAATGGTACGGCTCACCCGCTCCGCCAAATCGCGGTCATGCGTCACCATAAAAATCGTCTTCCCCTGCTCTACCAGCCGCTGAAACAGCGAAAATACATTTTGCGCTGTCGTCTGGTCTAAATTCCCCGTTGGCTCGTCGGCCACAATGATAGGTGGGTCATTTGCCAGCGAACGGGCAATCGCCACACGCTGCTGCTGCCCGCCCGAAATTTCGCTGGGCAGCTTAAAGGCATGTTCAGCAATCTCCACCTCGTCCAGCAGATGCAGTGCCCGATCTTTCCACTCCCGCTGCCCGCTGTACATCCCGGCAAAATCCATCGGCAGCATGACATTTTCAATGTTGGTCAGCATGGGCAGCAGTTGGAAAAATTGAAAGACAACGCCCACGTTACGCCCACGCCACTCAGCCATCGCCCCTTCGCTCAAGTGGTGAATGGGCTTGCCGTTAACAATGACCTCACCGGCGGTGGGGCGGTCAATGCCGGTGATCATGTTCACCAGCGTGGTCTTACCGCTGCCCGATTTGCCGTTGACAGCCACGAATTCACCGCGCTCAACGGTCAAATTGATGTTTTTCAATGCCAAAAAGTCACCGGCCGGCGTTTCATACGCTTTGGTGACGTTTCGCAGCTCGATGAGGGGGGTGTTGGCAAAACGGCCGTTTTCCCCCGCCACCTTCTCTTTCACAAACAAACCTTTCAACATACCCATACTCCGTTGCAATAATTAGTCGCTGGCTCTTTGCAATCATTATTCAGCAGCAGTCATTCAGCCAACAACCGTTTACTGACAACTGAATACCGTTTGCCGCCTCAAGGCAGCGTTAATTCACCCCGCAGATTTTGCTGCATCTGCTGCCGCACCCAATCTGCATCATCACATACGCTGAGCAAATAAGCCAGCTTGGTCAATGCCGCCTCCGCTGTCATATCATAACCGCTAATTGCCCCTGCCTGCGCCAGTGTTGCCCCATTGGCATATTTGTACAGGTTCACCGTTCCACGCAAACATTGGGTGCAGTTCACAATCACCACGCCTCGTGCCGCTGCTTCAGCCAGGGTCGCCAGCAGTGCTGGATCGTGGGTTGGGGCATTGCCCGCCCCATACGTCTCCAGCACGAGTCCCCGCAGCGGTGGCTGCAGCATGTTGTGCAGCACGTGAGCGGAGATGCCGGGAAAAAGCCGCAGCGACCCCACGTGGGGCTGTACGATGGCCTTAAATTTTAGCTCACTTTGCTGGGGATGGGGAACATCCTTTAGCAAACGCTTGTTAAACAACAGTTCGATTCCCACGGTGGCAAGGGGAGTTTCATTGGGCGAGTCAAAGGCATCGAAGCCATCAGCGTTGACTTTGACCGAACGACAGCCACGCAAAAGACGGCCGTTAAAATACAAACACACCTCCGGCACCGTCAGTGAGTTTGCCGCCAGCAACAGCGAAGTAATCAGATTCTCTTGCGCGTCATTACGCAGTTCACACAGCGGAATTTGCGACCCAGTCACAATAACTGGCTTGCTCAACCCTTCCAGCATAAACGCCAAAGCCGAAGCAGTATAAGCCATGGTATCGGTGCCATGTAGCACTACAAACCCATCATACGCCCCATAGTTGGCGCAAATATCAGCAGCAATGGTAGACCAATCGTGGGGAGCCATATCAGACGAATCAAGCAACGGCTGATATTGGTGAATGGTATAATGAGGCAAGTCGGGATGCTGAAAAAGCGGATTCGCCACCATCTGCGTCTGCAAATAGTCAGCCACAGGATGATAGCTGCCATCCAGCTGTTTCATCCCAATCGTACCGCCCGTGTAGGCAATATAGACGCTACGTTCTGTCATATGCCTATTATTTCACGATTCAGACAGGAAACAAAACAGAGGTCTCTCCGAGACCACAACATTAAAAAATTTGATATGCGGTACGTAAAAAAGCTGATCTTGTGTCTGCGGAGGGGGTGTTAAGGCAATATGTCTTTTCAGACTGCTACCAGGCTGGGTTCTCGACTTTGCTTCACGGGCAGCAGCACATGAAATTCGCTACCCAGCAATCGCTTCTCATCATAACCACGGCTCTCCACCCAAATCTTACCCTGATGTGCCTCGATGATCCCCCGCGCAATGGGCAACCCCAATCCTGGCCCGCCCCCCTTGAACTTGGTTTGCCCCGTCGAATGGAACGTCACCTCACCCGTCTGGTAAAACTTGGTAAAAATCAGGTCATGATAGGCTGGATCAATGCCAATGCCGCTGTCACGAATCACAATTTCCACCCGCTGTACATAGTTGCCGACACCATTGGCCGCCATTTGCGGTGTGCCCCAAATGGTAATGGTGCCGCCATCAGGCGTATATTTAATGGCGTTGCCGATAACATGAGAAAAAACCTTTACCAGTGCGTCGGGGTCGGCCTCAAGAGCGGGCAGGTCACTCATATCCAGGATATTAAGCTGCTGCTGTCGCTCGCGCAGCGGCACACGCAGTTCAACCAGTGCCCGCTGCAAGATGTCGGGCATTGAAACGGGTTCAGGGTAAAGATCGAGGGCGCGGTTATCAATCTTTGCCATGTCAACCATGGCGTTTACCACTTTCTCCAGCCGCGCCTCACCAGCCTGAATATTGGTGACCATCTCGCGGTGGAAATCGTTGCTGGCAATGGCCTCATCACGCAGCAGCATTTGGCTGTAGCCGCGCAGCAGCGTTAGCGGCGTTCGCAGTTCGTGGGCGGCCACGCTAATAAAATCGGACTTGGTGCGGTCGAGCTTCTCTAGCCGGTCTACCGCATCGCGCAGATCGGCCGTGCGGCGTTTGACCTGTTGTTCTAACTGCTGGTTAAAATGGGATAGCTTGCCGTATAAATTGGCGTTGTGTAGGGCAGTTGACGCTTGTTCGGCAAAAGCAGTCGCCAACCGAATTTCCTCCTCAGTGTAGCTTTGCAGGGTGGCGCGGGCGAGAGACAAAATGCCAATGACCTCGCTGCCTTGCAGCAGCGGTACACCCAACCAGGCACGGGTGGGTGCAATGTTGTCTACTTGGTGCCAATCGGCTCGCTGGGTAACGTCGGGGATAGCTAACGGCCGTTTGTGCCGGTAAATCCAACCGTATACCGACTCATTCTCAGTGGGGTCAATCGGAATCCGCAGCGCATCCACATTGCCCGAATCAGGAAAACCCAAATCAGCCACAATCGTCAGCGATCCATCATTGTCCAGCAAAATGGCCGTGCGGTGAGACGACACCACATGAGACAAATTTTCCAGCACCCGATCCAGCAATTCTGTTCGATCCAGTGTGCCGGAAAGTGCCCGCCCCGTCATATACATCTTTTCCGTCAGCAGCCGGGTGGATTGTTCTCCCTGGTAAACATAGGCATTGTAAACAGCCACAGCAATTTGATCTGCTAACATCTCCAGAAAGGGAATGTCGGCCACGACAAAGGCATCTACGTGGTCACTTTGCAGATCGAGTACGCCTAACCGCACGCCGCTAATTTGCAGCGGCAGTACCAACTCGGCCTTTGCGCCATTCACAACATTGAGCGCAGCGTATTGTGAAGGTTCATCTATATTATTTAGCCAAAGACAACGGCCGTTTTTCGCCACCGCTCCCACCAATGTCGTCTCATCCGCCTGCAGTTCAAACCGCTCATAGCCCAGTAGTGCCCCTTCCCGCCCCGTCCCAGCCCGCAGCTGAACCTGATCCCCAACATCATTGAGCAAGAAGACCGCCACAAACCGGAGCTGGTACTTTTGCCGAATCAGTTCCACGGCTTCATCGAGCAGCTCACTCATGTTCAAAATAGAGGTAATCCGCTTGCCCAACTCCATGCTCGTCTCCAACTGCCGCGCCCGATGCACCAGCATTTCCTGCTGTGCTCGATCTTGAAAGCGCAGCCGGACAAAACGAACCAGTGCCCGCTGCCGCAGGCGAAAGGTAATGCCCGCCACAACCAGCCCCATCAGCAGCGCAAGCGCGTAATGCACCCACTCGCCTGAGACAGGTAGAACCATGACAAGCAGCAACCACGCCAGCAAATTGCCAATCTCAACGGCAAAAAACCAGCGGTCAGACAGTAAAAACAACCCGGCACCCATGATCACCAGCAGGATGTTGGTGGTTTGGCGCGGTTCATTGGTCAGGTAAAGATGGAGTAAGCTGTTGAGGGAAAAAAGCGAGAGGATGCCAGCGGCAATGGGATGGGCAAGGACAGCAGGAGGTTTCCAGCGTGCCAGCAGGAAGCGAAGGGCAAAAAGAAAAACGGCCGTTCCTGCCGCCACTGGAATCATGATCCGCGCTGTGCGCGGGGGCAGCAGTGCCATATGCGCCAGGGTCAGCAGCGTATAAACCAGCGCACCGCCCAGCGACACCAAGCGTAAGCTGTCGCGCACCTGTTTATCTAATGCCTGCCGTACCAGATTTGATTCTTCAACCATTTTTTTGTCTGGCAAAACGGCCGTTTCTGTTGGCCTTTCGACCATGGGCGTAATCATGACTGATTCCAACTTTGCACCTTGAACAACCTAATGATTCTTTCAACATTCCCATATATCCCCAGGCTCAATCAGTGGTCAACAACGAGCAGTCAGAACCACACGCTAATGATAAGAAAGAAACGGCCGTTTTGTTGTGACAATATCGTGAATATTGCCCGTCACCCTCTCCCATGCTACAATCATCCTGAACTTTCAAAAACTTCTGAAAGTTGTGAATTGCATATATTTTTTAGCACAAAACAAGACTGACCAGTCGGTTTGCCGATTGGGACAATTCGAAAATAGCAAATGTTAACCAATAACAAAAACCCACTAAACACCCGCGAACGCATTCTCGATGCCGCTCTCAACATTTTCTCGCGCAAAGGGTATTACGATACCAAGCTTGATGAAATCGTTGACGAATCGGCCACGTCCAAAGGAGCCATCTACTTTCACTTTCCCAACAAGGAGCAGCTTTTTTTGGCATTGGTAGACCAATTTGCCGACCTGCTGGAGCGGCGCGTCAACGAAGCCATTGTGCAAGAAGCGCAGGGCATCCAGCGCGTGCGCGTAGCGTTGGAAACCTGCCTCAACACCTTTGGCCGCTACCGACGGCCGGCCAAAATTTTGCTGGTGCAGGCAGCCGGGTTAGGCAACACCTTTGAGAAAAAGCGTAACGAGGTTAACGAACGGTTTGCCAACCTCATCGCCATCAATTTGCAGGAATCAGTAGCCGTAGGCGACATCGCCCCGCTGGACGTGGAGGTCGTTGCCTATGCCTGGATGGGTGCCATTTACGAAGTCATTATCCGCTGGGTTCACACCGGCGACCCGGAACCAGAGCGAATTATGCAGACATTGCTGCCAATGCTGCTGCGGAGTGTGGGGTATGAACAGAAATAAGCATGTAGAAAGTGGGGAGTGGGGAGTAGGGAGTCGTTACACCCCACTCCCTACACCCTACTCTCGCCTAGTTAGCTACAGCCTACCCAGCCCCGGCATTACTGCTGCCGATTTTCTGCACCGGGCGCAGGGGCATGAGCGGTTTTATTGGGAAGATGGGCGCGAGCAGATTACCTTTGCTGGTTTTGGCGTGGCAACGGAGCTATTTGCCTGGGGCGAAGGCCGGTATGAATCCATTGCACGACAAGCGCGGGAACTGTTCCGCGACACGCTGGTGCTAAATGAGCAGGCTCCGCTGGCGGCACCTCGCCTTTTTGGCGGCTTTGCCTTTCGCCAGGATTTTACCCCCGACAACACCTGGGCGGCGTTTCACCCCGCGCACTTTGTGTTGCCCCACTACCAATTGGTGCAACAGGGGGATGAATCGTGGCTAACCATCAACGCCCAATTGCAGCCAGACGAGGCACTGGAATCGCTTATTCCGCAGCTACACGAAGCATTAACGGCGCGGTATGAACTGCTGCTGGCTGAGCGAAGCCGCGTTAACCAAATGCCCGCACCTGTGGCGGTCAATTACCCAATGTCGTTTGCGGCGTGGGAGCAAATGATCAACGAGGCGACAATACGGACGCGAACAACGGCGATGAGCAAGGTGGTGCTGTCCCGCGTGTGCGAGATTCGCTTTGGCGAACGGGTGAATGTGGATGGGGCGCTGGACTTTTTGGCGCAAAAATATGCCAGCAGTTTCCGCTTTTTGTTTGAGCCGCGTCCGGCTCATGCCTTTTATGGAGCGACACCGGAACTGTTGGTGCGGGTTAACGGCCGTTCCCTCACCACGATGGGGCTGGCTGGCTCAATTGCGCGGGGAAAAACGGCCGTTGCCGATGCCGCCCTCGCCCAAGAAATGCTCAACAGCGCCAAAGACCGGCACGAACACGCCATCGTCGTCGACTCCATTCGCCGCCGCCTGGAGCCGCTCACCGACTGTCTGGACGCACCTGACGTGCCTACCGTCTTGCAACTCAGCAACATCCAGCACCTTCACACCCCCATTTCCGCCACTTTGCGGCAGGCAACCGGGGTGCTGCCTCTCGTCGAAATTCTCCACCCCACCCCCGCCCTCGGCGGCTCACCGCGCCACCTTGCGATGCAGTTTATTCAGGAAGCCGAGCCGGTGACACGCGGCTGGTATGGTGCGCCCGTCGGCTGGATTGACCACAATCTTGACGGTGCCTTTGCCGTTGCCATCCGTTCAGCCGTGGCGCAGGAAAAGCGGGTCTGGCTCTACGCCGGAGCCGGCATCGTCAGTGACTCCATTCCGCAAAAAGAGTGGGACGAGACGGCGCTTAAATTCCGACCCATGCTAGAGGCGTTGGGAATGGGGAATTGGGAATTGAGAATGGGGAATTGAGAATGAGAAGAGAGGCCGTAGTATGACAAAAGGTGATGATATTGAAGCGCGATTGGTTGATTTTGCCGTACAGATCGTGCATTTAACCGACAAGATGCCACGCTCACGAGCGGGAGATCATTTGGCTGGGCAACTTTTGCGGAGCGGCACCAGCCCTGCTGCCCATTATGCTGAAGCACGGGGCGCAGAAAGCCTCAATGATTTTATCCACAAGCTCAAACTGTGTGTAAAAGAACTCAACGAGTCGCGGATTTGGCTCAAAATTATTCTTGGCAGCAACATGCCAGCCACAGCCAATTTGCCCAGCGTGTTTAGTGAATGTGATGAGCTATGCCGCATCATCCATGCCAGCATCAGAACCGCCAAAAATAAACAAAGGCCTCGCCCATGACACCAATTCCCAATTCCCAATTCCCAATTCCCAATTCCCAATTGGAAAATCCCAACATCACCTGGGCCGTCACCTTTGTCAACGAACTGGCGCGGGCGGGGTTAACGGCCGTTTGTATCGCCCCCGGTTCCCGCTCCACCCCCCTGACGCTGGCCTTCGATGCCCACCCCGACATCAAGGTGTATTTGCACCTGGACGAACGGAGCGCCGCCTTTTTTGCCCTGGGGCTGGCGCTGGAAAGCGACCGCCCGGTAGCACTGGTTTGCACCTCCGGCACCGCCACCGCCAACTTTTATCCGGCTATCATCGAAGCCCATATGTCGCAGGTGCCGCTGCTGGTGCTGAGTACGGATCGGCCGCCGGAATTGCGACATAGCGGGGCGAATCAAACGATTGACCAAGTGAAAATGTTTGGCGACCATGTGCTGTGGGCGGTGGATATGGATGTGCCGACGGCGGGGGCGAGTGAATTGGCGCTGAGGAATGTGCGAACAACGGCCGTTCGTGCCTATGCCACCGCTAACGGGCTGCGGAAGGGGCCGGTGCAGGTTAATTTTCCCTTTCGCAAGCCGCTTGAACCTGACAGTAATCAGTTAGCAGTAAACGGTTATCAGTTGGCGGTGGGGGCGCAGACGGTGATCGAGCGGGGGGAGGTGATGCCGTCGCGGGGGCAACTAGCATTTTTGCAGGAGGTAATTGGACAATATGAGCGGGGGCTGATTGTGTGCGGGCCGCGCTGCCCTGGCGGGGGTTTTGCTGAAGCGGTGGCGCGGTTGGCGCAGGCCAGCGGCTACCCGCTGGTGGCCGATCCGCTGTCGGGGGTGCGGTTTGGTGGTTGGGTGTCGGCAGCTGACGAGCAAACGGCCGTTATTGGCAGCTACGAAACCGTTCTCGCCGGAAACCGCAACCCATGGGGACATCCCGACGTGGTGATTCGCTTTGGGCAGGTGCCAACCTCCAAATGGCTCAACGATTACCTCAACAACGCTCACCCGGCGCATCTAGTTCACGTGCGCGAAAACGGGGTGTGGGCGGACGACAGCCACCGGGTGACAACGTTTTTGCAGGCCAACGAAACGGCCGTTTGCACCCAACTTGCCGCCCAACTGCCCAAACGTCGCCCCACGACTTGGTTAAAAACCATTGCCGAGAGCGAACGCCGCCACTGGGCGGCCCTGCGCCCGCTGCTGGCCGAGCCGTTTTTTGATGCGACGGTGGTGGCAGAGGTGGTGCGGTTGCTGCCACGAAACGGCCGTTTAATTATGGGCAACAGCCTCCCCATCCGTCATCTTGACCAATTTGGGCAACCCCACAACCGGCGGCTCCATGTTTTTGGCAACCGGGGAGCCAGCGGCATAGACGGCAACGTTTCGACGGCGTTGGGCATTGCCACCCTCAGCGGCGCACCCACGGTGCTGGTGGTGGGCGACATCACCTTTTACCACGACCTGAATGGGCTGCTGGCGGTGCGGCAGCACGGGCTGGACAATGTAACGATTGTGCTGCTGAACAACAACGGGGGCGGCATTTTTAATCGGCTGCCTGTAGCCAGCATTGAACCGCCGTTCACCGATTTGTTCACGACCCCGCACGGACTGGATTTTGCCCCGGTGGTAGGGATGTATGGGCTGGGCTACACTCAAGCCAACACGCACGAGGCGTTTGTAGCGGCGTTGCAGACGGCGGTGGCAGAACCAGGGGCGCGGGTTATTGAGGTGCGGACAAACGGCCGTTTTGATGAAGCGCGACGGCGGGAAGTTGTGCGGCTGGTGAATGAACGGGTTTAAAAACGCTTACTGGCTACCCGAAATGACTACCACATACTCACCGCGTGGCTCGTTGGCAGCCACAAAAGCCAGCAGTTCCGACAAGCTACCGCGCTGAACGGATTCATAGAGTTTGGTTAGTTCGTTTGCCAAAGTTGCCGGCCGGTCGCCATACACAGCAATGGCATCTTGCAAAAAGCCTTGCAGCCGGTGGGGGCTTTCGTAGAAGATGAGGGTATGGGGGGAATCTTGGTCAACGGCCAGAAAACGCTGTCGTTTGCCGCTTTTACGGGGAGGGAAGCCGCGAAAGGTGAAGGAGTGGGCGGGCAGGCCGGACAAGACGAGAGCCATAATAACGGCCGTTGCTCCCGGAATCATCGTCACCGGCAACCCTTCCTCAATCGCCCGCCGCACCAACGTAAAGCCGGGGTCAGACACGCCCGGCGTACCGGCGTTTGTCACCACCGCCACCGACTGCCCGGCTGTTATGAGTTCGATGATGCGTCGGCCGGCTTTTTCCTCATTGTGTTCGTGAAAGGCAATTTGCGGCTTCTTAATTTCAAAATGCTGTAGCAACCGCCCCGTCTTGCGCGTGTCCTCGCTGGCAACATAATCCACCGCCCGCAGCGTTTCCAATGCCCGCAGGCTAATATCGGCCAAATTGCCAATAGGGGTTGCAACAAGGTAAAGTATAGACAACGCTAAGAAGCCCCGTATAACAACTCATCTATCTCTTTAAGCACATCAGCGATATCCGGCGGATTCGCTTCAACTACACCTTGTGGTGTATGCTTATGATGTGGGTGCGTCGAAAGATGAGGGTGATGAGGTGCATCATCGTAACGAAAAATCAGATTACTTTGAGCATCCTGGTAATGATAAGCATAGGGTGTTTTCACTAAAAGGCTCCCCTGTGCCAGAAGAACCTCATCTATATACAACTGCGAGCCATCCCAAAACTGTAGCCGAGCCTCAACCAATCCTTCTTGATTAGGTTCTATCTCTTCTACTCTAAGGGAGACAATGCGGATCTCTTGACGAATACGAAGGGTATCATAAATTCTGTTTAAATAACGACGAAGACGCATAGCGTTAGAACAGAACAGTCTCTGCGGTCATAATACGCTCTAAACTCTTGGATATTTTTGCTTTTAAACGCAAGTACAGTGTATAGCGGCCAGCCCAACAAATAAATTCACGATCATCTCCAAACTTGCCAGCTTGATATTGCGTATAAAACTCAGCAGAGGAAAGCCCGTGTGTCTGCTCCAGCTTTGCTAAATCGCGTTCCAAGCGGAGCAGCTCTTCTAAAGGATCGTAAGTTGCATCATTCAGGCTCAGCATACGGCGAAATTCTTCAGATGTGGGCAGGTTTTCGGAGGTAAATTCTAGTACAGGCATGACATTATTCCTCACTATGCCAAACAAATTTTGTTAATCATACCACAAATTAATACCCTACGACTCAATCAACTCCATGTTAGCACCTAGCGACTGCATCGTTTCCACGAAGCCAGGGAAACTATCGGCCATGCAGGCGGCATCGTGGACAAGGGTGAGGCCGTGGGTGGCAAGGCCAGCCACCGCCAGCGACATCCCCAGCCGGTGGTCGTCGTGGCTGTCTACTTCGGCAGCGTAGAGGCGGGAGGGGCCGGTGACAGTGAACCCGTCGGGCCGTTCGCTGATGGCAACACCCAACTTCTTCAGTTCCCCAGCCAGCACGCCGATTCGGTCTACTTCTTTCACCCGCAGTTCGGCGGCATCAGAAACGGCCGTTTCTCCCACCGCCTGAGTAGCCGCCACCGCCAAAACCGGCAGCTCATCAATTCCCCGCACCACCACCGACCCGTTAATCGTGTGGCTGTGCAGCTCGCTAAAACGCACCGCAATATCGGCCACCGGCTCGCCGCCGCTAACCCGTTCGTTCAGCAGGGAAAAAGTGGCTCCCATCCCGCGCAGCATATCCAAAATGCCAGTGCGCGTGGCGTTGATGCCTACATTGGTAACGGTAATTTCCGAATGGGGAACGATGGTTGCGGCTACAATGGGGAACGCCGCAGAGGAGGGATCCCCAGGCACGGCCATGTCGAGGGGCTGCAACGGCCGTTTACCCCGCATCTCCACCCAATTATCCTGCCAGGTAATATCCACCCCCATCGCCGCCAACATCCGCTCCGTGTGATCGCGGCTGGGGCCAATCTCAATCACCCGCGTCGTCCCTTCCGCATACAGCCCGGCCAGCAGCACCGCGCTCTTGACCTGGGCACTGGCAATGGTCATTTGAAATTCAAAGCCGTTTAGCTGGGTTGGCTCGATGTGCATGGGGGCAAAACCGCTGTTGCTGCTAATTTTGGCTCCCATTTGCGCCAGTGGATCCATGATGCGGCGCATGGGGCGTTTGCGAAGCTGGTAGCTGCCGTCCAGCACTGAGGGGAAGGTCTGCCCAGCCAGGATGCCCGCCATCAGCCGCATAAAGGTACCGGCGTTGCGGCAATCAAGGGGCTGAGTGGGGGGCTGTAGCCCGTGCAGCCCGCGCCCTTCAATTTGCAAATCCCACGCCAGCGGGGATTTTTGGTCTATTTCGACCTGAACGCCAAGCTGCTGAACGGCCGTTAACGTCGCCAACGTATCCCCAGCCGGAAGCCAATCCCGAATGATGCTGGTGCCTTCGGCAATCGCCGCCAGCATCACGGCGCGGTGGCTAATGGATTTATCACCCGGCACGGTAATGGTACCGCGCAGGGGCGTTTTTTGGGTACGAACAAGGAGGTTTTGCGTCATGGTTGATTAAGAGGTGGGGAGTGGGGTGTGGGGCGAAGGGCGTTTGCTCCCTACTCTCCACACCCTACGCCCTACTACCGCCCCCTGCGGCTGAACCGTTGAATGGTTTTTTGTAAAATTTGCCCCCGGTTGGGGTCAAGCCGGTCTACGGGAGGGCGACCCACTCGCTTGGCTTCGGCCAGCGCGTGGTGAACCAGCAAATGGTTATACAGCCGCATAAAGTCAGTGTGGCTGGCATCGGGATGGTCGGCCAGGTAGGCAACTTTGGCGGCGACCAGCTTGTCGCCAATGTCGCCAATTTCGTCCTTCGGCAAATACGCCGCCCCAGTGCTAAACTCCAGCCGATCCCCCACGGGAACTAGCCGCGCCAAAATAATTTCGCCCACGGCCACCTGCCCGTGTCCCGTTGGCTCATACACTTCAACAGCCTCGCCCGTTACAAAATCGCGCAGTTGCAGCAGTTGCCCTTCGTAGCTTACCAGTTCATACCCTCCAGCCGCGCCCACATCCAGCCAGCTTTCCAGCACTTTTTGCTGCGGCTGGGAAAGGTCGTCGTAGCTTTCAACGTAGTAGAGTTGGATAAAACGGGTGATGGGTTCGCTTTCGGGGTCGTCTTCTTCGTCTTCGAGCAGGTCGGCGGGAATGGGGTAGTCGAACATGAACCAGTCGTAGAAGCGGTCGGCTTCGTAGTCGCTCATTTCTTCCCCGTTGCTAGCGTCGTAGTAGTTGTCCCAATAGTGGGAAAGAGCGGCAGAAACGGCCGTTTCCCACCGTTCATCCTGGGCATATTCAATTAAATCCTGCCGCAAAAATTGCGCCGCCTGCTCCAACTGCCGCTTCTCCTGCTCGGCCTCCTGGTCAAGCTTCAAATGGCACTGCTTATACTTTTTGCCGCTACCGCAGTAGCACAAATCATTTCTTCCTGGTTTTTTCATCTCTTCTCTTCGGTTGGTAACGAAGGTTGCTGAATATCAACAATTAAAAACCATGTCATTTCGACGAGTCTTCGAGGAGAAATCCCGTTCCCTTGGCTATCCTCAACAGGACTCCTCAGCAGACCTTGAAATGACAGGTTTATCTATGTACTTGTTAACTTCAAAAATCCTCGACTACCTATCAAATGCCTGCCAAAATAGGCAACAACTGCTCTAGCCTAGTAATCGTATAATGTGGTTCCACGCCATTTAGCGGTATGTCCAAATGGTCGGGCGACATCAACACGCTCACCATCCCCACTTCGTTGGCTCCGGCAATGTCGTTTTCCGGCCGATCACCCACAAAGACCGACCGGTCTGGGGTCGTATTGAGCAGCCCCATCGCTCGCCAATAAATGGCTGGGTGCGGCTTCATGTAGCCGGTGTCGCCAGAGGTAATGCGGGCATCAAAATAATCCAGCAGCCCGTAATGCGCCAGCTCAATGTCGCGCATCCACATGGGCAGCATGGCGTTGGTGACAAGGCCAATCTTGTACCCTTGCTGCCGTAGTGCCAGTAGCGTCGCTTCCGCGTCGGCAAAGGGCACCACGCCGGGCATTGGCCCCCAACGGTACGCCTGCATCAGTTCGTCCATGTCAAGCTGGCTGGGATCGAGATTAACGGCCGTTAATGACTCCACCACCACCCGCTCAAACCGCACCCCCGCCCACGTCTGCTTCGCCACCCGCCAGCCTTCGATGACGGTGTTTCTAAAGATTTGCAAAAAGTCGTCTTTGGGGGGTAATGGAAAATCGGCCGTTGCTAAATAGTCATACAGATACCCAGCGTGCATCTGGTTCACCGTGCCAAAATTACCATTTAGCCCAGCCCAATCCAAAATCGTATCATCTAAATCAAAAATAACAGCGTCAATGCGCTTGGCAGAATGTGACAAACAACCTCTCCTCGCTATTCAATGGAGGATTGGAGATTAGAAATTGGAGATTAAAACAGGTCAATCTCCAATCTCTAATCTCCCACTCTTCCAGCTAATTTTCCTGCGCCGCTGCCAAACGGTCAATGGCGATCACCACCACAAAGCCCAGCAGCGCCAGCCCAATGGCAATACCCAGCTGGGTCAACCCCGCGCTGCTACCAAAATCGGGCAAAATGTTTAGCTCTTTTACCACAATTTTGTGGCCGTCGCTGTTGAGAATGATTTGCCCAGCCGCATCGCGCAGCCAGTCTACCTCCTCTTTCCACGGCCAAATCTTCCGTAGGCTGCCCACCATTAACCCCATCAATGCCGCCACGGTAAAATCGTGGTACTGTTTAAACAGCCAGCCCAATATTTGGGCAAAGGTGATCAAACCCAGAACTGCCCCAATGCCAATCAAGGCAATCGTTACCAGATCGCGGTCATTGACGGCACTCAGCACGTATTGATATTTGCCCAGCAGTACCAGCAAAAAGGCTCCAGAAATACCGGGCAGAATCATGGCGCAGCTTGCTACCGCGCCGCTAATGAGCAAAAACCACCAGGCGTTGGGAGTTTGCGCCGGAACAAGACCCACCAAAACGTAGGCTCCTAGGGCACCCAGTGCCAGCGTGGCAACCAGCGGTAGGTTCCAGGCAGAAATCCGTTTACTGACCACAAGAACGGAGGCCAACACCAGCCCAAAGAAAAAGCTCCACAGGTAAACGGGCTGATTTTGCAGCAGCGATTCCAGCAGTTTTGCCAGGGTGAGAATGGCGATAAAAATACCGGTCGCCAAAGCTACCAGAAACTTCCAGTTTAAAATCTGGAATATCTCTTTGATGCGAAAACGGAAGACGGCCTGGAGAAATTCCGGCCGGCCGACGGTGCGAATCGAGTCAATAAGTTCTTCGTAGATGCCCAGGATAAAGGCCATGGTGCCGCCGGAAACACCGGGAACGATGTCGGCGGAACCCATGAGAATGCCGCGTAAAACGATGCCAAAATAATCCTTGAGCGTGCGTTGGGGTGCAGGTGATTGCATAGAAATCCTCTATTGTGTTAGTTTAGTATCTGCCCTACTCAAGCAAGCGTGAGTTACATTTCAAATTACGTAAAGGCGCAAACGCAGCATTATAACACAAGATTTTCACGCGGCGGCAGCATTTTGTTCAGGCCAAAGGCAATTGCATACTCCCCCTACCAATAGTGTCATTCCGAGGTCCTCCAAGGAATCCCGCTCCTATTTGGTAACGGGATTGGTAAAGGAACGGGGTTTCACCTCGCGGAGTCGTCGAAATGACATTTGTTAGGCAGCCAATAAGTGGCCGAGGCTGAACAGGATGACAAAGGCAAGGGTGGTGAGCGACATCTGTTTGAGCCAGGGGTTGAGCTTCATGGGGGCGGAGGGCTGGCTGTGGGCAACGGCCGTTCCGTTCCTGATCAACAGTGGTGTAACCAGCACAAACAAAAATTGCCACACGCTGGCAAAGTTGAGCAGCACATAGGCCAACGCCGTGAGCATGGCCAAGGCCAGCAGCAGCCAATGGTAGCGCACCGCCTGCGCCCGCCCAATCCGCACCGGGATTGACCGCTTACCTGCTACTCGGTCTGATTCAATGTCGCGGATATTGTTGACGTTTAGCACCGCCACCGCCAGCAAGCCACAGCTTGTGGCGGGCAAAATGATAGTGGGGTTAAAAACCAAGGTGTGGAGAAAGTAGGTGCCAATCGTCCCCGCCCAGCCAAAAAAGATCAGCACCATGAGGTCGCCCAGCCCAGCGTAGCCATACGGCCGTTTTCCCGCCGTGTAGGTGATGGCCGCCCCAATGGCCGCCGCCCCCAGCAGGATAAAAATCACAAACAGGAACGCGCCGCCGCTGCCAAAGGCTGCCCACAGCAGTGCCAACCCTGACAAAACAGAGAGCAGGGCAAACAGCCCCATGGCGCGGCGCATGGTGGCGGGAGTGATTTGGCCGCTTTGCACGGCACGCTGGGGGCCGCCTCGCTTGATGCTGTCGGCTCCGTGAACAGAGTCGCCGTAGTCGTTGGCGAGGTTGGAGAGGATTTGCAGGAGAACGGCCGTTAAGACCGCCAGCAGCAGAACCGACCAGCGAAAACGGCCGTTGGCCGCCGCCAGGGCCGACCCCAGCACAATACACGCTACCGCCAGCGGCAAAGTGCGCGGGCGCATGGCGCTAATCCAGACTTGTGTTTTGGTAGGTGTTGTGGTTGTCATGGGTCAAGATTATAGCAGGTAACAGGTGGCAAGTAACAAGTGATTTGCCAATGCTACTTGCAACTTGCCACTTGCTACTTGTCCTCAACCCCACTATCCTACCGATTATGATCAACAAACCTCTCCTTATTTATGATGGTGACTGCGGCTTCTGAGAAAAGTCGGCGCGTCTCGTGGAGACGTGGCTGCCGGGGCGTGTGGATGTGCGCCCCTGGCAAATGATTCCAGAGCAGTTGGCGACACTGGGGCTGACGGCTGAGGATGGGATGACGCAGGTGTGGTTTTGGGAAAACGGCCGTTTATCTGGCGGTGCCGAAGCGGTTAACCGGCTGCTGCGTCATCTATGGTGGCTCAGACCGTTTACCTATCTTTACTACCTGCCCGGCATCAAACAGCTACAAAATTGGGGCTACCGCTGGGTTGCTGACAATCGTTATCGCTTGCCCGGCAGCACCCCGGCCTGCGCCATTCCTCCTAAAACAGCCAACCAGTATGGGATTTTGCCGTTATCGAGCGAGAAGCCGGCCGATGAGGTAGCCGAGGAAAACGGCCGTTAATCCCCCCAGATTGCTGCCAACCATGTAGATGAGGCCGACTTGCAGCCGTCCTTCTTGCAGCAGCCGTAGGCTTTCCAGAGCATAGCTGGAGAAGGTGGTGAAGCCGCCAAAGATGCCGACAAAAAGAAGAACGCGCTGGTTGGGGCTAATTTGCCACTTTTCAAAAAGCTGCCAGCAAAGGCCAATGAGCAGCGAGCCAACCAAGTTGACGGCAAGGGTGCCCCAGGGAAAGTTGCTGCCCCAGCGGTTGAGAGCAAGCTGGGCAACGGCAAAGCGGAGAGTGGCTCCAATGGCTCCTCCGGCGGCGACGGCGAGGTAGGGTTGCATGGGTTAGAGTGGTTGGCGGAAAACGGCCGTTAATCGCTCAATCCCATCCACAATCCGCGCCTCGTCATAAAAGGCAAAACAGAGCCGCACATAGTCGCGCAGCCCGTCTTGGCTGGAAAAAGCGTAACCGGGCTGGAAGCCGACCTTGTGCGCCTTTGCTAACTCACGCAGTTCC
>JACKCD010000068.1 GCA_020634215.1 Ardenticatenaceae bacterium
CGTTGCCGAGGATGAACTCATCCCGCTGAATGCCGTTGAGATTTGGGAATTTGCCAATGACAGCGCCGGCGGCGGCATGGGCCGGGGAATGGGCATGATGAACATGAGCCTCCCCCACCCCATGCACATGCACGGCGAATCGTTTCAGGTCATCGAGCGGCAGATTAACGACAGCGGTAAAGCGGCCTGGGACACCCTGAGCCAGGGGTTTGTCGACGAAGGCTGGAAAGATACCGTCCTGGTCATGCCCGGCGAGCGGGTCAAAGTCCTGCGCCGATTTGGCGACTACACCGGCCTGTTTATCTACCATTGCCACAATCTGGAACATGAAGATATGGGGATGATGCGTAATTTTGAGATTCGGGCCTGATCGTGTCCTCAATAGGCCAAATGGCGCATGCGGATACACGACAATTTGCTCTCACCCTCAGGCACATCGTCTGTACAGCCCTAATTCCTATCGCTGCCGGGGTGCTGGCCCCCTTTACCTGGGCTCCTGACTTCCTGCGCCAGCTAAGCCCGATTCTGGCGGCAGGGGCGATGGCTTTCTCGAGCATCAGCGTGGTGAGCAATTCGCTGCGGCTGAAGCGGGTGAAGTTGAATTGACCAGCTAAAAAACTATCCTTCCTCTTTTTTGGAACGGCCGAACACTCAGAGTGTTCGGCCGTTTTTCTGACAATCAAACAACGCAATATTCAACTAAGATAAAAACTTTTCGTCCTTCTATTGCCCCCCCATATCCATGAGCGGCTTAACTGGCATCGGCTCATATCCTTTCTCCAACAATAATTTCTGAATGAACCGAAATTGAATAGAGTACCGTATTTGTCGATCAGTTCAGCCTTGTTCGCCCATCCGAATTTGACAGATGCAGTCTTATAATTATAATTTTAGGCATAACTAAATTATTATTTATGTAGATGCTGTGCTTTGTTATTTGTTTGTCAAATTATTTCCTGGAGCAGGTGTTTGAATCAACAAGCAATAGAAGACTATCTAAAAACGATTTATTTGTTGGAGCAAACTGAAAGCCCCGTGAGTACATCGCGTATTGCAGAAGCACGCCAGGTGCGGCCTTCATCCGTAACCAATATGGTAAAACGGTTATATGACCGCGATCTGGTTCATTATCGCAAGCATTATGGGGTTACCTTGACAGATGAAGGCCAGGTTATTGCACTGGAAATGCTGCGCCATCATAGGTTGCTTGAGTTGTATCTGACACAGGAATTGGGTTTCGGCTGGGATGAAGTACATGAAGAAGCAGATGCTTTAGAACACGTTATCAGCGAAAAGCTTGAAGAACGGATTGCGGCTCTCCTAGATCACCCTCAATTTGACCCGCATGGGAAGCCTATCCCCGCTAGAGATGGCACGATGATAGAGGTAGATTGTCAACCGTTGACGCAGTTAGCCCAGGGTGATAGCGGGATTGTGTCACGTATTGATGATGATACTAACAGTGAATTACTGCGCTACTTGGAGCAGCTAGGTTTGATGCCTGGTACAGACATACAAGTAACGAAAGTAACTCCGTTTGATGGACCTATCACAGCCCAAGTTAATAATGAGCAAATTGTTGTCGGTCATAAAGCCGCCGACAATGTTTATATCAAAAAGCAGTAGGAGATTAGACGATGGATGAATCGAAGAAAGGTGTTTCGCGGCGTGATTTTTTGCGAGCTGGCAGTATTGGCATGGCGGGATTGGCAGGCATCACTGGACTGCGAGCTTTAGCACAGCCAGCCACAGCTAATGCCCTACCCCCCTTTCAAGAGGGTGACGATGGCAATATACATGATCATGGGGGCGCAGGCGTCGTCGGACAAGTTGACCATGAAGCCAACGGCTTTCATCCGCATGAGATTTTGACGGATTTTGATTATGGTGAAGTGAAGGAAGAAAACGGCCGTATCGTGCGTGAGTGGAACTTCGTAGCCATAGATAAGGAGTTCGAGATCGCACCCGGTATCTACTTCCCAGGTTGGGTCTATGGCAGTGAAACCAGTGCTGCTTCCCGACGGGCTAGTCGTGTTGTGGGGCAATGTCCAGGCCCAACACTCCGCTGTGTAGAAGGGGAATTACTCCGCCTGAACTTTACTAATGCCGGGTCACATCCCCATACCATTCATTTTCACGGGATTCATTCCGCTTTTATGGATGGTATCCCCGGCGTAGGGCGAGGCATGATCAATACGGGTGAAAGTTTCACTTATGAATTTGAAGCTAAGCCATTTGGCTGCCATTTGTATCATTGTCATGCCGTCCCTCTAAAACGCCATATACACAAGGGTTTATATGGGGCGTTTATCATTGATCCTGACCCCGAGAAATATAGCGGCGAGGAACAAGAGATCGCTAAAACACGAAACCACCAATACACAGAAAATGAGGCTGTTAACGAGATGGTTATCGTCATGAATGGGTTTGATACCAATTTTGACGGTGACAATGAAGTGTATGCGGCTAATTCTATTGCTTTTGGTTATGGCATGGCTTCCCCAATTCCCATTCAACGGGATCAGCGACAACGCCTATATCTGATAAATGCGACTGAATTTGATCCCATCAATTCAATTCACATCCATGCAAACTTCTTTGATTATTACGATCACGGTACGACGCTTAAACCAACATTGACAACGGTGGACACTATCATGCAGTGCCAGGCGCAGCGCGGCATCCTGGAATTTTCTTTTGCTGATTTTGAACCAGGACTTTATATGTTTCACGCCCATCAAAGTGAGTTTGCCGAGTTAGGCTGGATGAGCTTTTTTGACGTAAGAGCTTAGGAGACGATTATTATGGAACAAACAGCCACTACTTTAACAAGCCGAGTGCCTAAGTGGGCCTTAGCCATTTTTCCACTCGTGTTGGTCATTGCCCTTATTGTTTTATTTTTTCTCCTGAATCCACTGGCTTTTTTTACCGGGGCCTTTCCACCCCTGGAAGAGCTGACGGTGCAGCGCGTGCTGTTTCCCGAAGACGGCCGTATTCAACTCAGTGTCATCAACGGCGGCCCCGATCCCGTCACCATCGCTCAAGTGCTGGTAGATGATGCCTACTGGAATTTCGAGATTACACCCGATAACACACTGGGACGCTTGCAGCAAGCCACGATTGACCTGAACTATCCCTGGGTGGATGGTGAACCCTTGCCCATTGTTTTGATTACGGCAACCGGCATCACCTTTGAAGCTGAAGTAGATGTGGCCGTTCAATCGCCACAGACCAGCGCGGCGACATTTGTTGCCTACGGGCTGTTGGGCATTTACGTCGGTGTTATTCCTGTAGCTTTGGGAATGCTTTGGTACCCTTTCCTGCGGCGCATAGACCGTAAATGGGTCAACGCATTTCTGGCCTTGACGATTGGGTTGCTTGTCTTTTTGTTTGTAGATACGGTGTTAGAAGCGTTGGAGATTGCCGAGGAGATGCCGGGTGTTTTTCAAGGGATTCCTATTGTTGTTTTTGGTACCTTATTTGCTTTGGGTGTCTTATTGGCTGTCAGCCGACGAGAGGGTGGCGGATCGCCTTTAGCCATTGCTACCTTTATCGCTCTGGGTATTGGTCTGCATAATTTCGGCGAAGGGCTGGCAATTGGCGCGGCTTTTGCTACCGGTGCGGCCGCTCTCGGTTCATTCCTGGTCGTTGGCTTTACGCTGCATAACATTACCGAAGGAATTGGCATTGCCGCGCCACTAACGCAGACAGAGCGGCCACCAATACGCACGTTCATCTTACTCGCTTTGTTGGCTGGCGCACCTGCCATGCTTGGCACCTGGATTGGTGGCTTTGCGTTCAACCCTTTCCTGGCTACCTTATTCCTCAGTTTAGGCGCAGGAGCGATTCTGCAAGTTATCTGGGAAGTAGGTAAGCTGCTGATAAATGATGCCCAAAAACGGAACGAAGCGGCCGTTTCCTGGCTCAACTTTGCCGGATTAACGGCCGGTATCCTGGTGATGTATTTGACGGCATTCCTGGTGAAATTTTAATCATTGTAAAAGCTACTCGAGAAGATAATCAACAAAATGAATAACAAACGAGAGTTTATCCTTTTCTTTCTCCTATCCTGCGCCTCGTTTCTGCTGGCTGCTTGCAGCGGCAGCATTGCCGAAGCAAAAAATGCCGCACCTGTTCTTTTAGAAGTTGACGGTTTGGACACGCTTCAATTTACCCCCGATAGAGCTTCCATTCCTGCTGAATCCGCAGTTGAATTGACGTTTAAGAATGCAGGCAATCTGGATCATAATTTCATCATAGCAGCAGAGGCGATTGACCCTTTTAACCTCAGCGAAGCAGATGCGCTGGCGGGCATCAATACAGGTATTGTGCCGGGCGGCGAAAAAACGACCTTGACTTTTGAGGCTCCGCCGACCGGTACTTATACGTTTGTCTGTGTGGTTCCTGGACATGCTGCGGCCGGTATGGTGGGGAAGCTAACTATCACCGAGCCGTAAGTCAGCGGCCACAGTGAAGCAGGGTGTTTTGGCAAAGTAGAACCGTAGGCACATTCCTGACCCCCACACCTGTTCTAGAAATAACATACCCTGACATCTATGCAGCTGCCTTTTTGCTGGGTGCAGCAGGTTTTGCAGCATATTCCGGCCCATGACGATCAGTGATTCTGGGCTCCCCCGCACTTTTCGTGATCACAACTGAGAGAAGACACTAGGCCACATGAAAGTGGACACATTTGGTACACGCTACTTCGGCAGGAAAGAGAGCCACAGGAAACAGTAACCCAGTGGTATAAGCAGTTAGTGTAAGTATAAGAGCTATTCATCCCGCTCCATTTGGGCTAAAGCACTCTCTAAAGCTGGTTGTAGCTCAACTGGGAAGTTGTCAGGCCAGTAACGGCCCTGTTGGTAACGAAGCATATCCTCAATCGTTACCAGCCATGTTTTACCAGAGCGACGCGAGCGCAAAGCACCGCGCCGACAAGCATCACTTACCGCATTGCGCGACAAGCCCCAAAGTTGGGCAGCTTCTTGAGCCGTAATAACAGCAAACAAACAGTTAGAATCGTTGTTTTTGTGCATACGCACAGTTTAGAGCCAAAAGAGCCATAAGAAAAGCGTCAATGCCGCCCCCCACAAGAATAGTTGTGTCGCCTCTGGGGATCGTTGCGGCTGGCGTGGGTGATAAGGTGGGCGTTCCAGCACCTTGAGCCATTGCTCATCATCTAAGACCAACAGTTCTTGCTGGGGTGAGCGAAAAGGGGTGTCGTAGAGCTTGGGGTCAGTTACTGCTGTAATTTTGTTCTGCTTACGTGCCACTGTACATTCATAGCGAGCCAAGAGCGTTTGTTTGTATTCAATGTTGAGACGGTCTTCGTAAATCCAAACGGTGACAGGCTGCTTGGTCAAACCACGTTCAGCATAAAGGTAAAAGCGTTGTAGACTGACAGCCCCATGCTGGTTCACAACGCGAGAAACTTGTAGCTGGCGAAAGGCTTGACGCAATTGTGAGGCTGTTACCGCTCGACCGAGCCGACCACCCAAGACAGAAATAGGGGTCAAACAATCATCGGTGCGCTGGCGATGCGCCCAATGGCGTGTGGTATTGAATACCTGAATAAAGGCGGCATGTTGCGTTTGTATCTCGGCAAAGGTCTCGCTTTGCTTAAATTTGGCATCCGCCAAACGACGTTGGACATTAAATTGGGCTTCGATGAGATTCTGCCACGCTTGCCGCTTTTCAATGGGGCAGGGTTGAATCTCTAAATCATCCAGAACCCGTAAGAAGGCATCGGCTGTGAAGACGGAGCCGTTGTCAGAGACAATCCCCCACGGTCGTCCGTAATGGCTCACAGCCGTGTGTAAAAGCTGGAGAATCACCAACTCATCTTGGTAGTGGGAAGCCATTCCCGCGAGAATGGCACGGGACATCCCTTCAATAATACAGACGCTGTAGACCCAGTTCCCTTCTTGTTTGACCAAGTAGCGGATGTCGATGAACCAATATTGGTGATGATAGCGTGGTTCATAGGGCAATTCGGCTGGTTCTTTCTTTTCTGCTTCTTGCTTGAGGGGATGAGGCGCACCAAGCCAGAGACGATTATGGTTCATAGCACGGCCGACGGTAGTCTCGCTGGGCGTATCTTCACCCATTTCTTGTTCCAACACCCCGTGGAGACGGAAGCGACCAAGATCTGGATACTCAAGCTGGGCTTTGAAGACCTGTTCCATAAAAGGAAGTGTCATTTGGTTATCGGGATGGTTAGTTGGTCGGGTTCGTTTATCTTCCAAGGCGGCAAAGCCATCCTTCGCAAAGGCTTGAATGAGGTCGGTAACATGTTGCCGTGAAAGCTTCAGCAAGTTGGCGATGCTCTTTTTATTCCAGCCTTCGTAAAACATCCGCACCACTGTCCAACGAGCTTCATAAGCATCATCAAAATCATGGAAGGTGACAAATGGGATTTCCAGTTGAACAGGAACTGGGTTGCCTGTCAGAAACCGCTTTACCTTATTGTGGTTGGTCTTGTGACCAAACTTGTTCTCGATAATGCGGACAATTTCTCGATAGTGGATGGGTGGATAAAGTTGTTTGAGGTACAGAATGTGGTTGGCGATGGGGTCTGGATAGCCAACTTCTTGTTGCTGGCTCGTTTGTGACCGTTTATCGACAAGTCCCAGCATCCCGCCGATAACGAATCGCCGCGCTTTATCGCTGACGGTGCTGCGCGGTGTCTCCGTTTCATGGCTTCGTTCGGCAACGGGTTGGGAGAACAAGATGATGGGGCGGATGACTTCGTAATCGTGTTGGATGGGGTCGATAAACTGTAGTTGTAACTGGGAAAAGGGGTGATTGGTCTCCATTTGCTCTCTCCTGCGCTCTTCTGCGGCGTTTTTGGAGAGAATTATGGCTGATTTTGTGTTTTTCTTCCTTCTCTGGCCGTTTCACTGAAACGGCCGTTTTTGGCTTACCCCCTACCGATGTAGGGTGTACCAAATGTGTCCACTTTCATGTGACCTAGTATCGAGAGAACGTGCCAAACTCTAGCAGCTCAAGAACAGGCAGAGCAGGCCATTCAGGGCCAATAGCGCGCCGTATTTAGGAAATGGGAAGCGTAAACCAAAATGTCGTGCCTTGTCCAATTGAACTGTTGACACCAATTTTACCGCCATGTGCCTGAACAATTGCTTGGGCTACGGCCAATCCCAACCCGCTGCCGCTGCCATCAGCGGCGCGGGTACGTCCCTGATCCACACGATAAAATCGTTCAAAAACGTAAGGTAAAGAATCCGCTGGAATGCCTGAACCAGTGTCTCGGACAGACACCAGTACATCATCACTCTCTTTGGCCAAAGAAAGCGTAATTGAACCACCCGCCGGTGTATGATGCAGGGCATTTGAGAGCAGGTTAATGAGCACCTGCTTTATTCGCTGCTCATCAATGTTTACGATTGCCTCAATTTCCAAATTCTGCAATATCATTTTGATTGATTGGTCTGCGGCCGCTGACCTAAACGACTCTGCCGTCCGGTGGATAAGTGTTCCCAGCTTGGTTGGTTGGCAATCAAGAGAAAGTTGATCAGCTTCGGCTAATGATAAATGACGTAAATCCTCAACCAGCCGTCCCAAAAGGTGAGTTTTATCCAATATC
Organism: Ardenticatenaceae bacterium; assembly: GCA_020634215.1. Lineage (GTDB taxonomy): Bacteria > Chloroflexota > Anaerolineae > Promineifilales > Promineifilaceae > JACKCD01. The sequence continues at coordinate 7,607 of JACKCD010000068.1, forward strand.
GGGTCGAGCGCCTCAATCGTTAGGGGGAAAACGCCATCTTGCAAGGCTTCCACGTTTCCTTGAATGACTGTTATTGGGGTGCGTAATTCGTGAGCTATATCAGCAGTCATCTGATGCCGTAAAGCTTCAGCACGAGAAAGCTTCATTGCCATCTGGTTAAAGGCGGTAGCCAGATCCCCGATTTCATCCCCAATTGGAATGTTTACTCGCTGCTCCATATTGTTATCTGCCATGTTTTGTGCAGCCACCGTCAATTGGCGTAACGGCCGTACCACCCGCCATATAATGAGTCCGCCAAAAAGCAGAGCGACAGCACTGGCTGCCAGTACTGATTGAAAAATAGACTGATTTACGTGTTGTAAAAAGTGGGTGTTTTGCTCTGCAGATTGGATACCGGTTGTGACTAGGACAGTGCCCACTTGTTGCCCATTCACGATAATCGGTGCGCCATTCCCTTGCAACGTCTCGGTTTGCAGTTGCTGGCCTGTTAGTTCAGCCGTGCTGTCCGCCACGATACGGCCGTTGTTGTCCACCACCAGCACCCGATTACTCATCGTCCACATCCCAGGCCACCAAGCCATGTCGCTTTGCTCTTGCCATCTACCGCCCATCATCATGCCGCCCATCATGTTATCAGACCCATCTCCCATCATATTACCCATCGTGTTTTCGCCCGTTGTCGTTAAAAGTGAATCTACGCCAAGCCAACTACCCTGACCAGCATAATAGCTACCCAAGAGCGGTGCCAGTGCTTCTGCTTGCTGCTCCTGATTGGTGGTCGTATAGATTGTGAATTCACCGGCCAAGGTGCGACGAGTCAAGCTAATAGCCAACAGGCCGCCGCCCACGATGACGACCAGAAAGGCGAGCATGAGTTTGGCAAATAATCCCAGGCGCAGACGATTAAATCGCGTCATTGAATTTGTACCCTACGCCAAACACGGTCAGGACAAAGATTGGGGCGGTTGTGTCTGGCTCGATTTTAGCTCGTAGGTTTTTGATATGGCTATCCACTGTTCTTTCTAGTCCGTCATAATCTGGCCCTAACGAGTCTACTAATTGATTTCGGGTAAAAGCACGCCCCGGTGCTGTTGCCATAGCCTGAAGTAAGGCGAATTCAGTGGGAGTCAGATTTACTTCATTACCATCGAGGCTAACAAGGTGACGAGTCAAATCTATGGTCAACGGTCCGGCCTTTATTTGGCTCGGTGTTGAACTAGTTGCTTGTGTCCGGCGTAACACAGCACGTACCCGAGACACCAGTTCACGAGGGCTAAATGGCTTAGGCACGTAATCATCAGCGCCTAATTCCAGGCCAATAATGCGATCTGTTTCTTCTACACGGGCTGTCAGCATGATGATGGGTGTTTGTCCAGATGGGGCTGGTGTTTGACGAATGGAACGCGCTACCGCCAATCCATCTATTGGCTGACCACCAGGTGGCGTTGGCAGGTTGAGGTCTAACACCACCAGGTCGGGTTTATTTTGACGAAACACGGCCAGGGCTGACGTGCCATCACTCGCAGCCAGCACCTTATAGCCGGCCTGCTCCAGGTAGCCCCGGCTGATACGAATAACTTCCGGTTCGTCATCAACGACAAGAATGGTTGTCATAGGTGGTATTATGCCTTAGTTTCCTGGTCCCATCATCCCCCAGCCGCAGCAAGTGTCTCCCTGCCATTGTCCGTGGCCGCCATTCCCACCATGATGTCCCCAGGTAGGATTCTCCCCAGGACCAGGGGTCGCTTCCACCTGCCAATCCATGTGACTATTCATCATGCCTGGACCCATCATGTCTTGCGCCATCATGCCGGGTCCTGCTGTCGTTTTAGCCATTTCTTCTTGCAACTGTGCCAAGGAAGCCTCATCTAGTTCGGGCCAATTGCGGATCAGTTCTACCAGCGCATCTATTTGGGCGGCAGACAGAATGTTGCCCCAGACCGGCATGGCTGTGCCAGGACGGCCGTTGCTGATAGTGGCGCGTATGGCGGCGGCGTCTAGTCGTGTGCGCAGTTCGGCGCTATTTAGCGGTGGCGCGACCGTTGTCCCGGCCCCTGTTGGACCATGGCAGGCAGCGCAGTTTTGAGCGTAGAGTGAGAGTGAGTCACGGTTTGTTGTGTTTGATTGTACGGCTGAGACTGCGCCCTGTTCTGTGGGTGAGGTGGAAACAACAACGGCCGTCGTATCCGGGTTAGCGCCACATGCAGTCGCCCCTAAAATTACCGATAGGAGTAGAATTAAGAATATTTGTTTCATGCGTTTTCTCCAATGCAATAGTAAAGAAGGCTAACAAGTTGCCAGCCTTCTCTCGATTAAATATCCTCGAGACTATGTTATTTGAATATGCCTTGTAGGTTATCAAAGAGTGATGGAGATTTGATGGAGGGTAGATGCAATCGGTATGCAATTTAATCAGGTTCTGAGCATTCGCAGGCCACTGCCGATGACGACAAATTCACTGATTTCGTGGCCTAACACAGCCGCCGGTAAGGTTAATACACCGGCAATAGCCCCTAATGATAAGATGCTAATAACAATAACTGATAAGGCCAGATTTTGCCCCACAACCCTCTGGTTGCGCTTCGCCAGATTCAGGGCGTAAACCAGCTTCTCCAGATCGTCCGCCATGAGGGCCACGTCGGCCGTTTCCAACGCCACATCCGTCCCCGCCGCGCCCATGGCAATGCCGACGGTGGCTTCGGCCAGCGCTGGGGCATCGTTTACGCCGTCGCCAACCATAGCCACATGGCCGTAACGAGCAGCCAGTTCACGCACTTTTGTTACCTTGTCTTCCGGCTTCAGGTCAGTGTAAAAGGCATCCACGCCTGCGTCTTGGGCGATGGCTTGGGCGGTGCGTTCATTATCGCCAGTGAGCATCACCACTTTTTTGATACCGGCCCGGTGCAGGTTGGCGATGGCCTGGCGTGCATTTTCCCGGATGTTATCCCGGATAGCGATGAGAGTGTAAACGGCCGTTTTGTCTCCCAACAATACCACCGTCTTCCCTTCCGCTTGCAGGCGCGTGATTTCGGCCGTCAATGCTTCCAAATCAACCCCCAGCTTCTGCTGGAAAAGCGCCGGACTGCCGATATAGACCCGTTTACCGTTCCATTCCGCCTGCGCCCCCGCGCCGGACAACGCGCGGAAATCATTAATTTCAACCGGGCTGATGCCTTGCGCGGCGGTATATTGCACCACAGCTCGCGCCAATGGATGCTCGCTGCGCCCCTCAATCCCCGCTGCCAGCGCCAGCATTTGTTCATTATTTATTGTGCCATTGTTCATTGGCACGAAGTCTGTCACTTGCGGTTCGCCTCGCGTAATCGTTCCCGTCTTATCCATTGCCACCACTTCAATCTTAGCCAGTTCCTCGACGTACATCCCGCCTTTAATCAGGACACCCTGGCGTGCGCCCGTACCCAACGAGGCCACCAGCGTGATGGGGATAGAAATGACCAGCGCACAAGGCGCGGCGGCGACGATAAACACCGTCGCCCGTGTCAGCCACGTCGTCCAATCCGCGCCAAACAGCAGCGGCGGTACGACGGCCAGCAGGATACCAATCAGCAGGACAATAGGGCTGTACCGCACTCCAAATCGCTCAATAAATCGCTGGCTCTGCCCTTTGCGCTCCTGCGCTTCCTCCACCATCTGGATGATGCGCGAGATGGTGTTGTCGGCAAACGCTTTAGTGGCTGTCACTTCCAGTGCGCCTTCGCCGTTGATACTCCCGGCAAAAACCGGGTCGCCCGGCTGTTTTTCCGCCGGTACGCTCTCGCCGGTGACGGGTGCCTGGTTGACGCTGGATTCACCGCTGAGGATTTGCCCGTCAGTGGGGACGGATTGGCCGGGCTTGAGGATGAACACATCGCCCACAACCACTTCTTCAACAGGTATTTCTTGCTCAGTTCCGTTGCGCCGTACCAGGGCAAATTTGGGAGCCAAATCCATCAACGCCTTCACGGCCGAGCGGGTTTTCTCCTCGGTGTAGCCTTCGGCCGCTTCGCTGATGGAGTAAAGGAAGACCAGCATCGCCCCTTCGGCCGCCAAGCCCATCGCGGTAGCGACGATGGCGGCAATCGCCATCAGCAGCTCGATGCCGATTTCGCGTTCGTAAATCAGTTCTTCCAAAGCTTCCCGGCCAAAGTAGTAGCCGCCGGTGAGGGTGGCGGCAAGGTAGATAATCAGCGACAGTTGCTCCGGCGCACCGGCCAATCCGATCAGCCAGCCCACCAACAGCAGCACGCCCGACGCAGCGGCCGTTAACACCTTGGGGTTGCGCCACGGCTTGGGTTGCTCCGGCATGGACAATCCGGCCTGTGGCGGGAAGCCCATTGTATCTAGCTTTTCTTTCAGCGCCTCCGGCGACGTAGTTTCCGGGTCAAAGGTTAGCGACACTTTGGCCGCCTTTGGGTAAACCTTTAGCTGGTTTAATCCGGGGAAATTAGTTAAGCCGCGCTCGATGGTGGCGGCGTCATGTTCGCAGTCGAGATTGCCGACTCTCAATTCAAACCTGGTATCCATTGTTAACTCACTCCATAGATGAGACAAAAGTCTGTTATTGGTTATAGCGGGTGCATTCATACACGCCGCGAGCTACATCGGCCAGGAGTGACTCGGCCAGCGCCAAAATATCGCCAACGCGGTCGTCGCTTAGGTGGTAGGTGACGTAACGGCCGTTTTGCTCCGCCACTACCAGGCCACAATCGCGCAAACACCCCAGATGGTTAGAAGCGTTGGATTGTGACAGGCCGGTGGCTTCCACAATTTCCCCTACGGTGAGCGGTTTATCCCGTAGTGCATCCAATATACTTAACCGGGAGGAGTCGCTAAAGCCACGAAAAAGCTTACTCCTCACTGCCAGTTCTTTTTTATTAGCCGTTAGCAACATGTGTCACTCCTAAATATCAATATATCAGTATACAATGATATATTATCATTTCTATGAGCGGGCTGCAAAATTTCGTTTTGATTAATAGGAGTTTAGGGGAGGTAGCGGACAAAACAAAAAGCCGCTTCTTTTGTGAAGCGGCTTTGATAGGCAAATTGAAAAATTAAAACAGTTGGTTTAATTCAAAACAGTAACAACCATTTACTACGGAGTGTGGTTAGCAAAGATTGTGAAAGAACCATCAACTGTAAAAGCAACCACATCAAAAGGAACGGGATTGGGCCCTTCCATTCCGGGCGAACCAGTTGGCATTCCGGGAACGGCAAGGCCTATCACATCTGGCTTTTCGGTTAACAAACGATTGACGTCTTCAACAGGGACATGCCCTTCAATTACATAGCCATCTACGATGGCGGTGTGGCAAGATTGTAATGCTTGAGGGATTTGGTACTGGGCTTTGATCGGGGTCAAATCATCCATATCTTTAGCTTCAACCCGGTATCCATTTTCCCGCATATAGCCAACCCAATCGCCACAACAGCCTCAGGTCGGGGATCGGTAAACAATAACTTCTGGCCCATCATCTGGATTAGGAACTTCCGATGAATCGCCGCCTGATCCGCAGGCAACAAGCAGCAAAACCAATAACAACATCATCATCACATTTATTCGTTTCATGCAGTTGTTTCTCCTTATTTGTAAAAATTCAATTATTACGGCTATTGTGAGCAAATGCCGGAGTGATAAGCAATTTATAAACAACAACGCTAAGTACTACAAGCATTCTTATGAAAAGTAACGAATGTTTTTCTTGTTACTGGCGTACTTCTACCGTAATTTGCAAGTTACCAGTATGTTCAAAGCGCAAGGTAAATGGTATCGTGTCACCAATCGACATCGGATCCGCTACGCCAATGAGCATGATATGCATTCCACCCTGCTTAAATTCAATTTCATCCCTAGCCGGAACTTCCACAGCATCCAGAGGTTCCATACTCATTGTGCCATTTTCTTTGGCTACAGTCTGATGCATCTCGGCTGTAGCGACAGGGCTGGAAACGCTCAATAGCCTATCCGCTTCACCCCCCTCATTCAAAACGCGGAAATAAACGGCACCGTTGCCACCCTCCATAGCTGGGGCTCTTGCCCAGGCGTCCTCAATACTTAATTTTGGCTCTGATGATAAATTGCCACAGGCTGACAAGCTAACCAAAAAGAACAAAATTGTTGAAACAATCAATTGACGCATTATTGTTGTTCTCCGTGTATTAAGAGCCGCCAACAATAGCATAACCGGCTTTTTCCCAGGCATCTAAACCACCACGAATGGCTTTTACATTTGTATAACCAAGTTCCATCAAAATAGCAGCCGCACGGGCGCTAGATTCTTCGCTCGGTCAGGTGCAGTAAGTGATAATTTCCGTATCCGATGCCAATTCTTGGTAGCGGCTCTGAAGTTCGTTTAGAGGTAGGGAAAAAGCATCGATAATGTGAGACTTAGCGTAATCCTCAGAACTACGAACATCAACAACAACGGCAGTTCCGTTATCCAGCCTTTCTTTTGTTTCTGCTACAGAAATTCGTGGTACATCTGGGTAGGGTAAACCTGAGGCATCATGTTCGTCTGGTACGTCAACGATGGCCGGAGAACTGTCAGGAATTAGAGAATATCCAACTGCAATTACTATCATAGTCGACCCTACAATTAGCAGCACAGGTAGCCAAGGAAAAGAAGAGCGTTGCTTGGTTTTTTTGCTGCGTTTTGAGTGTGATTGATCTTGAGAAGACACGGCCGTTCCACAAGCTGTGCAGAAGCGAGCATTTGGTTCTAATGGCGTACCACACTGTGTACAAAACTGATGACTCATTGAGTTCTCTCCATTTACTGTAAAAGGTATTGCACGTCTTGCAGAATTTCTTCATCCGGCGTGCCAAAAGCGTAACTTAGGCGTAAACGGCCGTCTTGATCCACCAGGAAGACGCGAGCGGAATGTTCCATCGTATACTCGGCGGCCGAATTTTCCAGCGGAACTTTCGCGGCGTAAATGCCGTAGGCATCAAACATCGTTTGTAACTCCTCTGATGTACCGGTTAAACCAACAATTTCTGGATGGAAATTGGACACGTACTCACCTAAACGCTCTGGTGTATCCCGCTCCGGATCAACGGTGATAAAGACAAAGCGGACGTTTTGAGTATCTTCCCCTAACCCTTCTAAAATTCGCTTTGCTTCGGCCATCGTTGTGGGGCAAACGTCTGGACAAGACGTAAAGCCAAAGAACATAAGGACGACCTTGCCACGCTGATCACTCAAGCGAAACGACCGTCCCTCCGTTGTCGCTAGCGTAAATTCCTCGGCCGATATGCCCTCTGGATATTCGGTTCCCTTAAACGTATATGGCTGGCAGGATATCGACAGCAGAGCCAGACCGAACCAGAAGAGCCAACGCATTTTCCAAAACATCATCTTTACTCCAATGTGAGCAAGAAAGCGACCAGGGCATTTATTTGTTCTTTGGTCAAGGCTTCCTCATAATTTTGATACATGACGCCTGCCGTGAAGCCATCTACCACATGGGCATCGGGATTGACGATAGCCTGTTGCAGATACGCCTCGGCCGATTGGCCTGGCACGCGCACCGCTGCCTGGCTGGCGATATTAGCCATAGAAGGACCTACAATCACTGTTTCTGGCTCTAGGGAATGGCAGGCGACGCAGCCGGGGGCGTCCCCTAGCGTGATCTCCTGGAACAGCACCTTGCCCGCAGCCAAACCTGCTGGAGCGGCTGTTGACGAGATATTTTCTGCTGGCTCATCGTCGCGAAAGGCAATCAGCGCTGCCAGAACGATTAGCAGCAAAACTATTCCTGAGATCCTCCCCCACTTGTACAATTTGGCTTGGCTCTCGGAAGAGGTGTGCCGCTTCGTCATATCTTCAGCATCGTTACCTTCATCCCAGAATTCATGAGAAAACGCCCGATGCGTGGCAATCATCACGGCCGTTATCAGCGTGAACGCAGTTAAAGCCAGCACGGGAATGGTGATAAATCCCAGGTAGTTCACGTAGCGTAAGCTGCATGGCACACCTACCGTGCAGGTGGCTGGATGGCTGAAGACGCCGTTTTGAATCAGGACATGATAACCAGACACGCCCATGCCAATCAGGGAAAAAGGCAGTACATAGAAAGGAAGAGCCTCATCTTGCCTGATAATACCCACCAGCGTAACAAGCGTGAGGGGGTACATGAGAATGCGCTGGTACCAGCAGAGAGTACAGGGCACAAACCCGGCCACTTCGCTAAAGTAAAGGCTGCCTAGCGTTGCCGTGATGGCCACGATCAGTGCCAAAATACCACCATAATCCTGTAAAAATATCCAGACTTTTCTCTTGTTCATGGTCTACGCTTATTCTGAAGCCGTATTAGTTAATTCAGCCTCGATCAGTGGCTGGAGCTGCTCAAAGGGAATGGCACCCTCAACCTTCTCGCCGTTGATAAACAGCGTTGGCGTCGATCTCACACCCCGTTCCTGACCAGCGGCCGTTGCTGCCTGCACTTCTTCACGGTATCGATTAGAACCGAGACAATCATTAAAGGCTGCTTCGTCTAAGCCCAACGCGGCGGCGAAGGCTTTGAGAGTGTCATCACGAAAGGCACCCTGGTTTTCACCGCGCTGGTTGGCGAAGATCGTATCATGGTAAGACCAAAACTGGCCTTGTTCATCGGCGCAGGCGGCTGCTTCGGCCGCCCGGATGGATTCCGGACCAATGACGGCAAAGTTTTTGTATTCAAAGCGGACAAGGCCGCTGCCGGCATAAACTTCTTCTAGCTGACGCCCCGCGTCAGTGGCAAATCGCCCGCAGAACGGTCATTGAAAATCGCTATACTCTTCTACAATCACCGGTGCATCAGCCGGTCCCCAGGCCATGCCGTCGGCGTCTGGCGGTGGTGAGAGGGTTTCTGGTAATGTAACATCTTCGGGGGTGGTGCGGGTGATCTGCCGTGTCAAAAACATAATGCCTGCCAGCCCTATCAGGCTGCCAATGACGACCAGGGTCGTCACCATGCGTTGCCTTTTTTTTCTGGCTTGCATCTCTTGTCGGCGTGCCTGCACCGATCTGGTTGATTTTTTTGTCATGTTTATCCTTTCTAAAAATTGTGAATAGCCGACGTTTGCCGGCATCAGGCTTGGGTTTGTTCCCGGCGCAGCGCAAAATAGAGCTTCCGGAATAGATTATTAAGCGAACAAGTCAGGCAGGAGTTTTTGCTAGATGGTGCGTGGGGGTGGGGTGAGAGGCGAAAGGACGGCCGTTTGCGGTCGCAGCGCGGCCACAAAAGAGAGGGGAGCCTGGAAGGTGACGACTGTATCTAAAAGGATATCAGGTAATATCAGAGTGTAACAGCTACAGGAATGAACGGTGATGGCATTAAAATTGACTATTTGGTCACCGTTGGGGCAAGGGTCTGTATCGCCAAAACCTGCCGCTTGCGCCAGATCATTCATCCGGCACGCGGGTGCATCGGCCAGGCCCATTGGGCCTGTCAACAACACCATTACCATCACTGCCAACACAATTTTAGACATCGTGAACATTATAACAAACTCAATTGGGGTAAACCAACAGATAGAACGGACCAGGCATAGTACAGTAGTTGGCAAATGGGTTCATAGTATTATTTTATCTGTTTGTATGCAGTGACTTACTTACACGAACCCATGTCAACCGCAGAAAATCTTCTTGTGTAATACGGCCGTCTTCAGCCACAAGCTGCAACCGCTGAAACCCGCCATCATTAGAGCGGGTGTACATACCCAGGATAAGTGGGTAGACGCCGGACGGTGTTTCGTCTGTCGGCAATAGCGGCAGGGTGATGGTTTGTACCTCACCCTCAGCCCATTGGGACGTAGGCAGCGGCAGGTCTACCGCAGCCCATCGAGTGGCATCATCGGCCAAGATTTGGGCGAAAAAGGTGTAATCGGTGGTTAACGGCCGTAACGGCCGCACATATAGCGTCAGGTCAATCGGCTCCCCCGGCTGTATCTGCCGCGATGACGGGCTGTATCCCACCAGTTCAAATTCATTGTGAAAATTAATGGACAAGGCGTTGGGGTATTGGCCGGGGGCGGCTGCCAACGATAGTTGCGCCAGTAAAAAGGCATTTTGACCGTTGTCCAAAATTACCCTTTCCCCGGTGTCAAAATCATACAGCCCGACGGTTAACTCAAGTTCGGCGGGGGAAACGGCCGTTTCCGGCACCCGCAGCCGGTAAAAAGTGGTTAGTTCCTGACCCGGTTTCAGCAGCGATGTCGGCCGCAACCCCTGCCCATGATACATATCACGCTGCGCAATGGGAACGCCAATCACCTGGTCATTCAGATGGACAAAAACACTCCAATCATCGGTGATGGGGGCCAGCAGTTCCCAGGTCAATATTACATCCACAAAGTCGCCCAGCGTAACGGCCGTATTGTCCATTTGCGGCCCCGTCACTGCATACCCAGTTAAACACAGACGATTGCCGAATTCTGCCTGTATTGGCGACATGGCAGTGGTCTGTGGTGGTGCATATTGCCCCGGCTGGTATGCCGGACGAATCCATACCCACGGCGCCAGCAAAGCGATGACGGCCATGAACCCGGCCAGCAGCCCGACCAACAGACGGCTAAACCGCAGTGGCAGCCATCTGACCAGCCCCATAACGAAAAGTAATTGCAGGGCTGGCAGCGCCGAAAAAACCAGGCGCCCCTGCGATGACCATGTGGTTGTTGTCCAATCTATCAAGCCATAAATCACGGCGCTTGCCCACAGCAGGCAAATGATGAGAGGGAAATGTCGCTGGACAACTTCAAGGAGGGTTGTGATGGGTGCGCTGCGCAAGGAACGCCACCCGCTCGTGGATCGCCATTCCCGAACCGATGCAGTCAAATAGATGACAAAGCCGCCGATGGCAACGATGACAGCCGTATTCAAGGCTGCGTAAATCCACGAAGCCATCGGTACATTGACGCCGCCAAAAAGCCCCCAGTAAGACATCATAAAACCGCGCCGTTCCCCCCATAGCTGGGCCAACGAAGCAGGCTGCGCTCGTTGCCCCAGCACAGCGATAAATGCGCTCCAGCCACGCCAATCGTCGTAGAGGATAACGTTACGCGCATACCACCAGCCCGCAATGATCAGCGCCGGCAGCAGCGCCAACAACCAGCGCCCGGTTCCGGCAGCCAGCCAGCGCATACAATTGGAGAGCGTGACCCGCCTGTCCGATGCCTGCCAGGCCGCCATAACGGCCGTTCCCCACACCAGCGGTAGCAGCCCCACCCCGCTAATCTTGGTCAACGTCGCCAGCCCCACTACCACACCAATCAACAACCAGGTTTGCCGGTTATCACCAATCCATTGCCATGCTGCTGCTTCAGGCTGGCCGCCCACCACACGAATCAGCAAAAACAGCGTCAAAGCTGCCAGGGGAATAATTAAATTGTCGTTATTGACCGCGCCGCTGATGAACAGGAACATGGGCAGAAAGGCGGTCGCGGCGGTCCCGCCCAGGACGATTTCTGGACGGTCTGGAACCACTTCACGCGCTATCAAGTAAGTTAGATAGACCGTAGCCAGACCTAAGAACAGGGAAAAAATACGCACCAGGCGCACAGCCAGCAGCGTCCCCTGCCATGGGTTCCAATCGGGATCGTGGATGGTTAAATTGATGTTGCCGTCTACTGTGATCAGCCCATTATCTACGTGAGGGTTTTCCCAGCGTACCTGCTCCATATCGCTGGCGTCAATCCAAAAGGTGAGTGCCGCGCCCAGATAATAATACAGGGGCGGCTGGCTGGCCTGCTGCTTCCACGGGCCGGCCAGCGCCGGGTCAAACACTTGCACTGGCAGCGGATTACCATCGGCGAGATGGCGAATCATCGGATAATGCCACAATTCATCCGAAGCTTCGAACACGGGCGTGACCAGAGCATAGGTCAGCCCTATTGCGCTGTAGAGAAGTAGAATTATGTATAGCCACCTTTTTTCCATACGTTACGGCCGTGCCTGCAATACCACAACGCTCAACTCCGCCGGTTGAATTTCAACAAATTGTTCTACGACTTCGTCAAACAGATCGACCCAAACGCGGCATGAGCCTGCTGGTAAGTCGCTGATGGCAAAATTTTCCACCAGCACATCATCAGGCGGGGTATTTTGATCCCAGTAAGTATTTACCGTTCGTGGTGTGCCGTCACTGCACTCCAGATTGACACGCGTGCCGGGCATAAAATAACCGTTGGCGTCAACCACCCGTCCAGCCAGGACGCCGCGCCCGCTAAACGGCCAATACCACAATTCCGGATTACGCACGCTGCCGTAATCGTAAGGGTCATCCTGCCGCACTTCAAAATGTAAATGGGGGCCAAGCGCCACCCCCGCGCTGCCGACGCCGCCCAAGACGTCGCCCGGGTTCACGACCTGTCCGGTGGTGACGGCGACGGATTCCAGGTGGCCGTACAGCGTATAAATCGTGCGTCCTTCCCACTGCCAATCCATTTTCACGACGACGACACGGCCGTAAAAGTCTGCCTTGGGGCCAAAGAGCGTTTCAATATCTTCCCCGGCATAAAAGACCGTGCCGGGACCAATAGCCACCACCAGCGTACCGGGGTCGTTGGCAATGTCTACAGCGCGATGAGGGACAAGCCTTTGGTTGTAAGTCATACCAAACCGGTAGGGAGCAGAAGGTATATTGTTTCCATCTACTGGACGACCAAACCACAAATGGGATTGGCTACTGTCTATTTCGGCTGGCGGTTTTAATAGCAGCGTGGGGTTTGTTGTAGGCCAGGGTTCAGGGGTGTTTGTGGGTACGGCCGTTTCTGCCGGGTCTTGTGCGGCAATAGGCGTTGGACTTGGCGTTGATGTGGCTGTAGCGGTTTGCGTTGGCAGGAGGGCTGTAGGGGTTTGCGTGTTGGTGGGAGAAGGGGTTGCGGTAGACGTGTCAGTGGGAACGGCCGTTAGCGTGGCCGGTTCCAAAATGCCTGCCATCACAACTGTGGCCGAAGGGGACGGCAGAGGTGTCTTCAAGCTGTCGGCAGGCGTGATGCGGGCAACTCCATCAGCGGCCGTGTCCGTTGTCATGAACTTCCCTGACCAGAAAAACAGACCCACTACAACAGCAACACCCAAAGCAGGTAGTAAGAATTTTATTTTGGTCTGTTTCGGTGATGTATTTTTATCCATTATTATCCACTACACATAAAATGGAGACAGGTATGCCTGGATTCCTGCCTCCGTTGAAAGCACACTATTATAGGAACAAGATCAATCCCTCATTCGTCCTTCTACTGGTCATCCATACTCATGAGCGGTTCATCCGGCACCGGCTCATACCCTTTCTCCTGCAATAATTGCTGCATGTATTCAATTTCAGCTTGCTGCGCCTCAGCCATTCCTTGTGCCAGGTTACGCACGATTTCTGTTTTCGCTTGCTCTGCGGCCGCTTCCGCCATGACGACACCGGCGCGATGGTGAGGAATCATGAGCTGTATGAAAAGGGCATCTGCCTCTACGCCTTGAGCCGCTGCTAACTGATTTAGTTCGGCGCGGGTGGCCATGCCGGGCATCAAACCCTCAACTGACATACCCATCCATTCCATTTTGGGGCCAATGCTGCTCCAGCGGTAGCCCCAGGCATCCAGCCAGCCACTCATCATGCCAATTTGTGCCTGCTGTGTGATCAATATATCGTAGGCCAGAATGCGCATGGTTTCATCATCAGTACGATCATAAAGCAAGGATGACATTTCTACCGCCTGCCGGTGATGCTCACTCATATCACGGGCAAAGCCAACATCGGCCGATCTTTCCGAGGGTATCTGTGAGGCTTTGAGCCAATAGCCCATGCCGCCGCCTACGATTAACAGCAGCAGTATCGCTAGCAAAACGTATGGATGTCGCCAGATGGTACTTTTATCTTGATTTAATTCTGTCATTGATTTTATACTCCTCAATTGTGACTAAAATAATGCTAGTCATTAATATCTGTTTATCTGTTTTTAGCTACGCACTTGCTCTGGGTAAACCTAGGTAGCGGGGAGTCACCGAGCAGTAACGCTGGTAGGTCATGCCATGCTGCTGCTGGAGGTGGTCTTCTTCCAGAAACACCTGCATTTGAATAGCAACGTCACCCAAAAGCCATAGTAGCAATGTAAGCGCATTGGGCAACACCAAGAACAGCCCCAATAGATTGGCACGCATCCCTAGAAAAATAGGGTTGCGTGACAGGCGAAATACACCGTGGGTTATCAGCGTTGTTTCATTTTCCGTATCGATACCGATACGCCATGAAGTCCCCATTTGGGCTTGGGCAATCAACACCCAAATGAGGGCAAGAAGGAGGAACACTATACCAACGGCCGTTATCACTGCAGTTTCCAGCCAAATCACTGGTGTCAGATAGGCATACCAGGTGGCTGGCCCTAAACTAAACAGCAAGATGCTTATGACGATGCCAACGGATACAAGACTGTAGAGTCGGGCCAAAAAGCGGGCCAAACCAGTTTGAGTGGTAAGCCTATAGGGATTAACGCCTGTCGCTCGCCAGGTACGATAACTTCGCCAAAAGAAGGCAGCACCATAAAATACAATGAGATAGATTAACAAAAACGATTTCAACATCTTTTGACTCCTGAAGCTACGATAAATGAACCTTTGATGTACTTAAATTTAGTCGGATACCATAATTCTTGATATTCATCTGTTAAAGCCTTCACTGGCTCCCAAACGGGTCGGCTGCAATCTGAATGACCGATGAAGTTAAGCAACCATGCTCCCCTTGAGTCTGCGCCACAATACCCTTCCAGAATAGCGAAGCGAGTGGCAGCGGGCATCGCGTTAAATATTTTTGTAAATACCGCTTCATAATTGGCAAAAATTCCCAGTGCCAGCGTAATAAGCACCTTGGGTGGCTGCTCCAGTGGCAAGATCTCAGCGACAAAATCGGGAGACAGATCGAATACATCCTTTTCTAGTAAAGTGATTTGTGCCTGGTTCCACCCTGCTTTTTGTATGCGTTGGCGAGCGCGGGCTAACATACCGGCTGAACCATCTATGCCTAGTAAATGCCCATGCTGGCCCATACCATCCAGGATAGACCCAAAATTGATGCCTGTACCACAGAACATGTCAATCACAGTATCACCAGGCTGTATATCAAGGGCATTAATTGCCTGTTCTCTGACCTCTCGATAAGGCCAATCCCGAAAGCTCAGTAAATCATGAACCAGCGAAAGTTTGTTATACCAGCGTAAAGCTTTATTTGTGGTCATGAGCGATACCCCAACAGCCGCAGTGCATTCAGCACCACAATGATCGTGCTGCCTTCATGCAGAATAACAGCACCACTCAGAGCGACCACACCGAGAACGGATGTGACGATTAAGATGCCAATTATGCCTAACGAAATGACCAAATTTTGCCGGATGATGGCTCGAGTAGCCCGGCTGAGACCCACTGCAAAAGGTAGTTTTGCCAGGTCATCAGCCATGAGTGCGACATCGGCCGTTTCCAAGGCCACAGCCGTGCCTGCCCCGCCCATCGCAATCCCTACCGTCGCCGTTGCCAGGGCCGGGGCATCGTTGACACCATCACCCGCCATCGCTATATCGCCATGCTCCTGCTGAAGCATCTTAATTGCTGCTAACTTCTGTTCGGGCAGCAGCTCGGCCCGCACATCAGTGACACCTACTTCTTTACCGATTTGCTGGGCCACATCGTCATTGTCGCCGGTAAGCATCACTAACTTTTTCACGCCGAGATCAAGCAGTTTTTGCAGTGTTTCCCTCACGCCGGAACGTGGCGTGTCAGCCAGGGCCAGGACACCGAGAAAACGGCCGTCTTCACTCACGGCCATTGTCGTCTTACCCTCGTTTTCAAACCGCTCAACCGTTTGCACCACTTCATTATTCATGGCATGGTCATTGGTTTCGCGGAATAGTTTGAGTGAGCCAATGAGAATCGGTTTACCGCCGACTTCACTTTTCACGCCGCGCCCGGTCACGTTTTCCAGCCCGTTGGCGGACGGCAAATCCAACGCTTTCTCCTGCGCCGCTCGCACCACAGCCAGTGCCAGCGGATGATTGGATTGCTGCTCTACCGCTGCGGTAATACGCAGCAGATCGTCCACAGTCGTGCCATTGAGCGGCACGATGTTTGTTACTTTGAACTTCCCTTCGGTGAGTGTGCCAGTCTTGTCAAAGGCCATCACGCTTAAGCCGCCCAGATTCTCTAAGTGAACACCCCCCTTAATGAGTACGCCATTGCGGGCTGCCTGGGCGATCCCGGCCAGCACCGAGGCGGGTGTGCCAATCGCCAGGGCGCAGGGTGAAGCAGCCACCAGCAGCAGCATGGCCCGGTAGAAGCTGTCCTGCCACGACATCCAACCAACCAGTGGAGGCACGATAATGACCAGGGCGACAAAAATAAGGACAGCGGGCACAAACTTGGCCGTAAAACGCTGCGTAAGCTGCTGGGTCGGGCTTTGCTGTTCTTGGGCCTCGGCCACCATCTGCATCACCCGGCTCAGGGTGTTGTCCTGCGCCAGTTTGGTTACTTTCACATCGAGGGCGTTTTCCTGGTTAATGGTCCCGGCAAAGACCTCATCCCCTTCCACTTTGTTCACCGGCATGCTTTCACCAGTGATGGCGCTTTGGTCAATGGCGCTGACCCCGCGCACAATTTCGCCGTCTACCGGGATACGGTCGCCGGGGCGGACAACCACGATGTCGTCTATCTTGACCTGTTCTATCGGCCGTTCAACAATCTCATCTCCCTGTTTGACCCGTGCCGTTTTAGGCATCAGTTCACCCAAGGCGTTAATCGCGTTGCGGGCGCGGTCCAGCGCATAATGTTCCCCGGCATGGCCCAGGCTGAAAAGAAACAACAGGAAAGCCCCTTCTGCCCATTCACCCAACAAGGCGGCCCCGGCAGCAGCCGCCAGCATGAGGACATCGGTATCAAACTTGCCTTTGAGTAGGCCGGGAATGGCATGGGTAGCAATGTCGTAACCCCCGGCGATGTAGGCGAGTATAAAAAAGACGAGGGCAACTGTCTCCGGCAGGTTGAAAAACGTCTCACCTAGCCAGCCAATGAGAAAGAAGAGGCCAGCCAGGGCCACTAATATCAGCGTCCAGCGTTCCTGCACCCAATGGGGTAGGAAGGCTGGCGCACTGCCATGATCGTGTTCTTCAACTTCTGCTTTTTCTGCTGGTTCACCATCCGCTTGAATCGTTGGGGTGAGCGGTCTGTAACCCATCCGCTGCACCGTTCTATGGATGAGCGGCCGCTGCAGAATCGTGGTGTCATAAGCGACAAAGGCTAAACCAGCCGCATAGTTGACATTGGCGTGCAACATGCCGGGCAGGTCGCGCAATATGCCCGCCAGTGAATTGGCTGCATCGGCGCTGGTCATGCCGGTAAAGGGAATTGCTTCATGCCGGTAGCGTTGGGTGAAGCTGCTGCCGGCATCCCGGGCTATTCGCTCTACAGCCGCTAGGGAAATGAGATTGGGATCGAAGTGCAGGCAAAGTTGAGGGGGATCGGCATCGTGGTTGACGTGGACATGGTGAATGCCTCGATGGTTTTCCAGCATCTGTTCCAGGTCAGTAAGGCAATCATCACGGGCATCCTCAATATCCGGTAGTAATAAGGGAATATCCAATTGAATCGTTTGTTCGCTCATCGTAACTCCTTCATGGTTAACAGCAAGCGAGTCAGAGCTGCCATCTGCTTGCTGTCTAATTCTTTATCAACAAAGATGTATGAAGGGCTACTGGGGCGGTGGCGAGAGGACAGGTGGCTTAACTGCGACAGGGGGTAGGATAAGGACGCTGGTGGCCAGGGTTAACACCGGGTTGAGAGGGGCAGAAAGTTTGGGAGGTAGATTAAATCCAGCGTGAAGTGCCGTCGCATAAGATCCGCTTTCACCTGCCGTCTGAAAGATTTTGGTTCCATCTTCATCCTGGCAAGTGGCGGTCACGTTGACCTCGCATCCCATACTGGTTGCATCAGCGAGGTAATGGCCAAGCAAACTGGCAGCAGCCAGGCACAGCCAGAAAATGGATAAAAGGTTAAAGAAACGGCCGTTAGCCATGCTGTGCGTGCTCCAGTCCACAGCGATATAAGTCACGCACGTGGTCATCATCCAGGCTATAGAAAACATGACGGCCTTCCTTGTGCGTACGTACCAATTTCATTTGTCTGAGGTGGCGCAGGTGGTGGGATACGGCCGAATGGCTAATATTGACCAGATCGGCCAATTCGCCGACATTCATATCATTCAAGGTTAGCGCCGCAATAATCTGTATACGGCTTGTATCACCGAGTGCCCGGAAGAGTTCGGCTATTTGTCCGGCTAATTCTTCATCCACAACAAGATTTCTCTCATCGGTCATAATTTCTCAATACCTGAATATATGTTCATATATGAACCACAATATAACAATGTGCATTTCTTTTGTCAAGGAAATATTGTCTTGAAAACTAAATGCTATGATAGATTGAAGCTAAGAAGCCCCAACTTGACCTTCCAGCAACTGGAAAGTGTAACATATATGGCGAGGAACTGATTATGCAGATTAACACATTTGCCCAAAAAACTAACCTGGCTGCAAAAACGATTCGTTATTATGAAGAGATTGGCCTGTTACCGTCGCCGAAGCGTCTTGAAAATGGCTACCGTTTTTATGATGAGAAGGATATAGAGCGTGCCAAATTGGTGGCCGGGGCGCGTCGTTTAGATTTATCGCTCGACGATATACGGGAAATTCTGGACTTACGTGACCGAAAAATAGCGCCCTGTCGTGTAATATTGGATTTGTCGGCAGAAAAAGCAGATGAAATCAGTCGGCGCATCGCCGAATTAGAGCGCATGGAAGCAGAACTGCGCGACCTGCACCGCCCGGGCCAAACCTTTTCCACTGATGATGTGGATGGCAAGAACTGCATTTGTCACCTGGTACGAGAACGCGCAGAGCCGGGAACTGTATCAGCACAATCAACGGGGAACAGTTGATGGCAGTTGTCACCCAAACAAAGTTAACCTGTCCGGAATGTGGCTTCCAAGAGAGGCTAAACATTCCCTTAAACTATTGACTGGTATCTCACATGTGCGCCAGTTGCGGCGCCAAGCTACGGCCGTTGCCTGGCGACTGCTGTGTTTTTTGTTCCTACGGCACCGCTCCATGCACCAGTAAACAACGAGAGACAGGGAAAGAACCATAAACACGCGGAATGTACGCTTGCAATACCCTTTGTTCGTTGCCGGACTCCTGCTGCTGGCTCTGACGGGTTACGTGGGCTACGTGTTATACCCGCGATTCGATTTGTCGGCGGCGACAGGCGTCTCGCTGCTGGCGCTGGCGGCGTTGGCCGGAGTTGCTTCTCTCTTTTCACCCTGCTCTTTCCCTTTGCTGATGACGCTGCTGGCGCGCGAAGCGGGCAGTGACAACGACCGTTCCCCCACCCGCCCTCTTCGTTTTTCCGCTGCCTTTGCCGCCGGCGCGGTGTTGTTTCTGCTGCTGAGTGGCGCTGCGATTGCGTTCGGCGCCGCGCCGCTCTTTGCCCGCGTCACCTTCACCAGCAGCGCGGGACGCATTCTGCGC
>JACKCD010000069.1 GCA_020634215.1 Ardenticatenaceae bacterium
GACGGCGCGGGGAATTGGCGGGCTGATTGGCGGTTTGCTTATCGGCCAACTAGGCAGCAAGCTGCCGTCTGGCAAAGTCATTGGCTGGGGGTTGGCTTTGTCCGGGGTTATCATCCTAGGCGCAATTAATTTCCCCATCATGAGCGTTGTGCTGCCGCTGCTGACGCTGGTCGGTGTGGTTGCCATTGCCGCCTTTGTCAGCGTGCAAACATTGCTGCAGCAGGCCACCCCTGATGAATACCGTGGACGCATTTTTGGTGCATT
Organism: Ardenticatenaceae bacterium; assembly: GCA_020634215.1. GTDB lineage: Bacteria > Chloroflexota > Anaerolineae > Promineifilales > Promineifilaceae > JACKCD01. The sequence continues at coordinate 265 of JACKCD010000069.1, forward strand.
TGGCACAACTATCAACCTGCTGATGGTGGTGGGCAGTGCCCTGGGTGGCTTCACAGCCGACCGCATCGGTGTGCTGCCGCTAATGAACGGAGCTTCGCTGATTTACATTGTGGCGGGGGGCTTGGCACTACTGCTGCTGCGAGAGCAATTGTTGCCCGCTGCCGAGACACTTTCCTAGCACCGTTAGGGCGTATCGCATACGTCCAGAAATTACACAGAGAACCACAGAGGGTCACAGGGATTTTGCGAATCCCCGTGACCCTCATTTTGTATTTGATTACCATAGACCAAGCAACACAAGAACCTTTCTCGCTTTCTTGACGCAAATATTTTGCGTTATTCGTATATTTTTGTAAAATTTCTGCTAATTTCGCAAAAAAGAGAGGTGGCTTGTGGACAAGCTAGATATTGCCATCATTCAAGCATTGCAAGAAGATGCGCGAAAACCATATACCGATATTGCCAAGACGCTTAACGTGGCCGAAAGCACTGTGCGCAATCGCGTGGCGCGTCTGCTCGATGACGACACGCTGCGGCTGCGGGCAACGTTCGATTATATGAAGCTGGGGTTCAACGCCTCGGCTTTTCTCAACGTGGTTGTGCGACCGGGGAAGCTGGAAGAGGTTGCCCATAAATTAAAAGCGATTCCCGAAGTCAGCTACCTGCTGGCAATTACCGGCACGCCCGATTTGCTGGCGGAGCTGACCTGCCGCGATCATCAGCATTTGATGGAGGTGATTACCCAACGGGTTCATGCGATTGACGGCATTGTTTCCACGTCAACATCCATCATTATGAAGGTGTACAAGGAGCTGCTGCCCACGATTAACCAGGAATGAGACTGGAGATTAGAGATTGGAGATTGAACTTTCAACAATCTCCAATCCCTAATCTCTAATCTCCAAAAAGAGGTAAGGAGTATGATAAAACGATCCCCGTTTCATCCCCGTCTTGTTGAGAGCAATGAGACGATGTTTTGGGACAATTGGGTAGGGTATGCCAGCCCAACCCAGTACCAATATTCAACCGTGTTTGAATATTTTTCGGCGCGAAATGCGGTGGCTCTGTTTGATAGCTCGCCGCTGTTTAAATATCGCATTAAGGGGGCGGATGCCACCCGGTTTTTGTCGGGGGTGCTGGTGCGGGATGTGGCGAAATGCCCGGTGGGGCGAGCGCAGTATACCATTTGGTGCAACGATGCCGGGTTTGTGCTGGAGGATGGGGTGCTGCTGCATGTGGCCGAAGATGAATATTGGCTGACGGCGGCGGAGCCGAATTTGAAGCATTTTTCCGATTTGGTGGGGCGGCAACAGGTGGAAATTAGCGATATTTCCGAGGAGTATGGCATTTTGGCGGTGCAGGGGCCACATTCGCTGGCGGTTTTGCGCCAGTTAACCAAGGGCGTGGCTGGGCTGCGCTATTTTGGCTTGACCGAAACGAAAATTGCCAAAAAGCCGGTGGTGGTGTCGCGCACGGGGTTTACGGGGGATTTGGGGTATGAGATTTGGGTGAAGCGTGACGATGCGCTGGCGGTTTGGGATGCGCTGCGGGAGGTGGGGCAGGGGTATAACCTGACGCTGATGGGGTCGCGGGCGTTGAGTATGGCGCGAATTGAGGCGGGGCTGCTGCTGATTGGGGTGGATTTTGCCTCGGCGCGGTTTGCCTGGGTGGATGCCCAACGGGAAACGCCGCAGGAGCTGGGGCTGGGGTGGATGTTGAAGGGGTTGGCGGGGGACAAACGGCCGTTTATCGGCCGCACCGCCATCGAACACGCCATCAGCCACAACACAGCCCGCTGGCAAACGGTCGGCCTGATGCTCGACCCCGCAGTTTACGAGGAGATTCATAACCGGCAGGGGATCATTGCCCCCAAAGCCGACATGCTGTACCAAGACACCCTTTACGTCTACAGCGACGATTACAACGTCAACGCCAACAGCGAATACGTGGGGTATGTCACCAGCCTACTCTTTTCACCACTGCTGAAGCGCCACATTGCCATTGCCAAAATCGCCTCTGGCGTGGCGGCGGCAGGGGCGCGGGTCTTTGTGGAAATGGAGGTGCTGCACCGTTCGCAATATTTCCCGGCGCAAATTACCCGTTTGCCATTTTATAACCCGGCGCGAAAAACGGCCGTTGTGGAATAAGAAGGAGCGAACATGGGCAATAGCCCAGCACAAAGAATGAAAATAGGACGCAGATTTACCTGATAAACCTGATTTCTCGTTCTTTATCAGGAAAATCGGGAGAATCAGCGTCCCATTTACACAGGAACAGAACCATGTCAGAAATAGCAAAATATGATGCGATTGTCATTGGTGGGGGACACAACGGGCTGGTGAATGCGGCGTATTTGGCAAAAAGCGGCCTCAAAACCGTTGTGCTGGAGCGGCGGCATTTGGTTGGCGGGGCGGCCATCACCGAGGAACTGCTGCCGGGGTTCCAATTTACCACCTTTTCCTACGCCATTAGCCTGCTGCGCCCCGACATTGTCCACGATTTGGAGTTGGTGAAGCATGGGATGATGGTGCTGCCAATGCCCACCACCTTTGCCCCCATGGAAAACGGTGATTATCTGCAGTTTGGGGCGGACGATTACTTTAATTACCATCAAATTGCCCGCCATTCGCGCAAAGATGCCGAAGCGTATGCCGATTACAGCCACATGATGGGGCAGGTGTGCCAACTGCTCAAACCGCTGTTGAGCGATATTCCGCCCAACATTTTGAGCGACGAACCGGAAGAGGTGGCGCGAAAGGCGCGGCTGGCGGCGCATTTGGGCGGGGCAGACGGGAAGGTGCTGACGATGTTGACGCGGTTGCTGACGGGCAGCGCAGCGGAAATTCTCGACGATTATTTTGAGTCCGACATCATCAAAGGGTTTTTGTCGTCGTCGGGCATCATTGGCACCAAGGTCGGCCCCCGTTCGCAGGGGTCGGGGCTGGTGCTGCTGTTCCATTCGCTGGGGGAAATTGACGGCACGTTTGGCGAGTGGGGGTTCCACAAGCGGGGCAACGGGGGCTTTACGCAGACGGTGGCGCGGGCGGCGCAGGCGTTTGGGGCGGAAATTCGCTTAAATACGGCCGTTTCTCAACTCATCACCCGCAACGGCCAAGCGGTGGGCGTGGCGCTGGAAAACGGCGACGAACTGTATGCCAATACCATCGTTAGCGCCCTCGACCCGCGCCGCACCTTCTTGCAGTTGGCCGATCCGCGTGAACTGCCTAGTGATTTAGTGACCAATATCGAAAAGTTCAAATTCCAGGGGACATCGGCCAAAGTCAACTTTGCCCTCAATGGGCTACCAACGTATCCGGCATTGCCCAACCGCACCGATATGTATCGCGGCTTTATTAACATTGGACCGAGCATGGATTATTTGGAGCGGGCGTTTGATGATGCCAAGTATGGGACGTTTAGTAAACGGCCGTATCTCGACTGCTGCATCCAGTCCATGATTGACCCCGACATGACCCCGCCCGGCAAGCATATTATGTCTTGCTTTGTGCAATATGCGCCGTACAAACTAAAGGACAGCGATTGGGAAACGGAGCGGGAAAATCTGGGCGATACCGTGCAAAAGACGTTTGCCTCCTTCTTCCCCAACTTCAACGACCTGATTTTGCACCGCGAAGTGGTGACACCGCTGGATATTGAGCGCAAGGTGGGGTTAAGCGAGGGCAACATTTTTGCCGGGGAGTTTCTGACCCCGCAAATGTACTTTTTCCGCCCGGCGGCCGGCTGGAATCAGTACCGCACGCCCATCAAAGGGTATTACCAGTGCGGCTCCGGCACCCACCCCGGCGGTTGTGTAATGGGTGCGCCCGGCCAACTGGCGGCGCGGCAAATTTTGGGTGATTTGCAGAAGAAGTAATGGGTCGTAGATTTGCTGAACCTGAAAATAGTTGCTGGTTGCCGCTACAAGCCACGAATCATCAGCAGTGTCTGTAGATTGGTTCAATCTCCGAAGATTGAACCAATCTTGACCAACTTAATTAAGTGCCATCCTTTAGCAAAGCAGGATGAAAGGTATGGTACAATAACGGTCGGAAATCATAATTTGTGGCTATTGGAAGGATTAATAGATTGCTCTAAGTGGGAGATACCATCAAACATTAAGCAAGGTGAACGAAATGGTTGAGATGACGATTCAACTTCCAGATACATTAGCAAGCGAATTGGCTTCGGTGGAGGATCGGTTGCCGGAGGTGCTAGCCTATGGCTTAGGGCAGTTGTCACCCGTACCCAATCAAGTCTATCGGGATGTACTGAACTTTTTGATAAGCCAGCCTTCACCGCAAGAGTTGGCACAATTTGCGCCAAAGCCAGAAATCCAGGCGCATGTAAGCACTTTATTGGAAAAGAATCGGGCGGGTATGTTAACGGCCGTTGAGCAAAGCGAACTAGCTGAATATGACCGTATTAATCATTTGGTGACGATGTTTAAAGCCCGTACCTTAAATTATTTAAAACAGCAGCCCTGATGCCAGATTCCCCCTCAAACTACATCAAACCATTAACGGCCGTTGGCCGTACAACCGTTTTCTTATTGCGCTTAAACGAAGCAGAACGGGTTGAAGAACGAATTGCATTGCATATCGGGGAATAAAAGGGATCGGCTTGTGTCACCCTAAGCGCAAATACATAACAATTGCTTGGGCAAACGCATCGAAGTCCCCCAAATGCCGTTTCAAAATACCAAAAACGGCTGCATGGTCAATGCGTGCATAATCATGAACAATCAAATTCCGAAACTGCGCCATTCGGGTTAAATGCTCCAACAAGTCATCAGGTACAATGCGTGCCTCATGCAACACAACAAAAACCGTCTTGTTATCTTCCGGTGGACGTAGTCCCTCGTTGGCAATGATGTGCTGCCCAATGTCCAAACAAGCTTCAATTGCCAAATGCAGCGTTCGCTCAACTGTGCGGTGAATAAGCTTGTTTTCCTGGTAAGTGACAAAATCAACGTTTTCAAGATCGCGTAAGTCGTTGATGTAGCCGTTTAGCAGCTTCAAGCGTTCCATTATCACGCTCTTTTCGATAGCCAAGTCCATGTTCCTCAATGCGTTCCAATAATTTTTGCTGGTGAAATTCCAGGGCGGGTTTAAAGTCAAAATAGAGCTTCATTGTTCGCACGACAAAAGCAACACGCTCTGCCTCTGTACGTTTGTAAAGCAAAATGCCGTCACGGATAACGTTGTAGGCTAGAAAAGGTGGGGCGTTGTTAAGCAAAGTAACCTGTGCCTTTTCCCCCAAGAGGTCAGCCACGGCCACAGCTATGTCTAAATGGGTGTTTAATCGCTGTGCTTCATCTAAGGACGCATCAAGCAAGATCGCAATATCAATATCGCTCAATGGCGTTGCCTGGTCTCTGGCAACAGACCCAAACAGATAGGCCAGCACAATTGCTGGCTGCTGTGCCAGATAAAGGTTTAAGACTGCTTGTAAATTGGCAAGCATTTCGTATTGGCGTGTTGCATCCATACCTCACACTATGCCATAAATAAGGCTTTGGTACAACTATGAGTTGCTGGCCTTACCAACGGCCGTTTCCCACCCGCATCATCTCCATCGGCAGCCGAATATCAAACTGCGCCCGAATTTGTCGATCCAGTTCCGGGGCAATGTAGGCGGGGTAATAATCCCGCAGCATTGTTCGCACCCGGCGGTGCGCCCGTTCGTAAATGGTTGGGCTGCCCGCCTCCTCCCACGTCGTTGTGTCCCGCCTATCGGCCAGCGTGGGGTACAAAAACTCGCTTTTCATCAGGTCAATCGTTTGCGGGTTGCCCAAATAATGGCCGGGGCCGTTAACCGTCTCGCGGATGACAGCAAAAGAGAGCGTGCTTTCATCTACCTCGATTCCGCGCACCACCCGCATTACCATTCCCATCATCTCGTTGTCAATCAGAAATGCTTCCAGCGACGACCCCATCAGGCTGCCGACCGCGCCGGGGTAGGGGGAAATGGAGTTGCCCCCGGCCAACGCCGCGACCACGGTGGAGATGCCTTTTTCAAACCCGGCCTGGCCGTCAGGCATATTGGCATCGGTCATGCCGCTGGCAACGCTGGAAACGAGGCCGTAGTGGGCGCAAAGCTGGGCGGTGGCGGCCATCACCAACGTTTGCTCCGCGCCGCCGCCGGTAAACGCCCCCGTGCGGAGGTCGGAAATGAAGGGCCACATGCCAAAAAGCATGGGAGCTTGGGGGTTGATGAGGTAGGTGACAGTGAGGCAGGCGAGCGTTTCTGCAAAGGTTTGGACGAGGCAACCCGCCAACGCGGCCGGAGCGGTGGCTCCGGCCTGGGCAGCCACGGCCACGTCGTAGGTGATGCCCAGTTCAGCGCAGCGCATCATCACTTCCAGGCTGTCGCGGGCAAAGGTGAGGGGGGAGACGATGGGGCAGCCGCCAAAGCTGCAAAACGGCCGTTTTACAAATTCCCCCTTGCCCCCCGCAAACAAATCAAACATCGCAATAATTCGATCTACGTGCGCTGCCGTGCCAAGCCCCATATGAAACGGTTTGTTGGTGGCCGCCAACTCGGCATAGGCCACGTTGATGTCGTGGGTCAGCAGGTCGTGGCTGAATTCCGAGGCAATAAACGGCTGCCCAAAGGTGTGGATATGCTCAAGCTGGTCTACCAGCCGCCCTGCGTCATAGAGGTCAAGCAGGGTAGACGGCCGATAGCGGCGCGTTTTGTAGTCAAGAATGGTGACACCCTCGCCGCTGGTGCCAAAGAGCATCGTGTTGCCATCTAAAACCTGGTCGTTGTTGGGGTTGGGGGCGTGGTAGATGATTTGTTTGGGTGAGTGGGCGATGGCTGCTTCAACGAGGGAACGGGGGAAGCATAAACGGCCGTTTTCCCCCAACACACACCCACGCGGCAGCACCACCTCCAGCAGCGCCGGAATCGGCTCTGCCAGCCCGATTTCCGCCAGCACCGCCAGCGCTGTCTCATAAATTTGTGCCAAATCAGCCTCGGCCAGCGGCTTATAACCACCACCCATCAACCCCACCCAAACAGGCTTGGTCTCAGTCGCCTCTTTCCCTTCCCCCCGCTGCCGTCGCCGCAATCGTTTTTTGTTCATCATGCCCCCAACTTGTCATACCCGCGAATGCGAGTATCCATCTTTGTTGTCAGACTGGATTCCCGCGTGCGCGGGAATGATACCTAGGTTGTGTTGACATTTGGCAAAAAGAAGCGGATTTCACCGCAGAGGGCGCGAAGATCGCGGAGATTTACCTTATTTTCTCCTCTTCCTCTGCGCCCTTTGCGTACTTTGCGGTTCAAATTCTGAAAAGTCAACAGAACCTAGATCGTTATGGTTATTTTTTCCATCTCATGACCTCTCGCGGCAGCACAATAGGGAATCTATCCCGAATCGCCGCGTCCAGCTTGGGGTCAATATGGTCGGGGTAATGGGTTGCCAGCACCTCATGCACCCGTTCTTGCGCCCGCTGCAACATATCGGGCGACCCCTCCGCTTCCCACACGCCCGGGGCGGAACGGTCGGCCAGGTCGGGATAAAGATAATCCGTCTCCATCCGCGCCAGCGTTTGCTGGTGCCCCAAATAATGGCCGGGGCCGAGGGCTACTTCGCGGATAACATCCAGCGACAGCGTTTCGTCGCTGACTTCCAGCCCGGCCACCACCCGCTGCGCCATCCCCAGCATGTCGTTGTCAATCACCAGCCCCTCCAGCGAACAGCCCAGTAGGCTGCCGACCATGCCGGCCGACTCTAACACACGATTGGCACCAGCGAGTCCGGCAGTAACGGCCGTTATTCCCTTCTCAAACCCCGCCTGAGCATCCGGTAGCTTCGAGTCGCTCATCGAAGCCGCCACGCTGGTGGGCAAATCATAAAAACGGCCGATTTGGGCACACGCCGCCATCATCAGGGCTTCCTCGCCGCTGCCGCCGCTAAACGCCCCCGTGCGTAAGTCGGACACAAAAGGCCAGATGGCAAAGGTCATCGGGCAGCCGGGGTGAATCATGTTGACGATGGCGAGACAGGCCAGCCCTTCGGCCGTCACCTGCGCCAGCGTGCCAGCCAGTGCTGCCGGAGCCGTGGCCCCGGCCTGCGGGGCAATGGCGATGTCGCTGATCAGTCCTAGCTTGCTGGTTTCCACCAGCAGTTCCAAATTATCGGCCCCAAATTTGAGGGGGGAGACGATGGGGCAGCCGCCAAAGGAGATAAACGGCCGTTTCGCAAACCGCCCCTCACCCCCCAACACCATGTCAAACAAGGCCACCGCCTCGCGCACATTTTTCGCCTGCTGAAACGTCATCTCGCACGGCTTTTCCGTGGCCGTCACCGCCACATAAGCCACGTTCAAATCATGCACGCGCAAATCGTGCAGGTCGGTGGGGATGACCGTTTGCCCAAACTGGTGGATATGGTCAAGCGTGTCCACCAGTCGCCCGCAGTTGTACAAATCTTGCAGCGTCGAGGGGCGAAAAGTGCGGCTTTTCAGGTCGAGCATGGTCACGGCTTCGCCGCTGGTGGCATAGTTGACGTGCCGCCTACCCACCACTACGTCGGCATGTTTGGGGTTGCGGCTGTAGATGGTGTAGCTTCGCGCCGCGCCCGCCACGATGTCTTCGATGAGAGTGGGAGGGAAGCATAAACGGCCGTTACCATCCACAAACGCCCCTGCCCCCGTCGCAATCGCCACCACCTCGTCCGTCGCGTCGGCAATGCCAATACTGTGCAAAATTTCCAGCGCCGCCCGGTGGATTTTTTCCAAATCGCGCTGCGCCAATGGCTTGTATTGCCCACCGAGAAGACCGGCAAAAACCGGCCGTTTATTTGCCGCCTCCCGCCGCAGTGCCAGCCGCGCCTCCCTTCCCCCGCCTCGCCGCCCGCTTCGTTGCTTTACTGGTACCATAAGAAGTAATGGGACGCAGATTTTTCTGATGATCAGGTGAATCAGGGAAATCTGCGTCCTATTTTCTTGAACATTATGCCAACGCCAGCGTCAGCCCTTCCTCAAACCGCTGCAACGTCTCCTCCGCATCCGAGGCGGAATGGGACGCACTGAGAAAGAACGGTTCCAGCCCGCGTGGTTCGGGCATCACGCCATGTGCCACCATGTAGGCATACACCTTTTCCGATAGATCCCAGTTGCCTTGCGCCAGCAGTTCGCGCCAATCTTTGGGCTGTTGGTCGGTAAAGCAAACGCCAAACATGCCGGGTGCGCCGTTAATACGAACAGCCACGCCGTGGCGGCTGCAAATTTCCCGCACCCCATCCTGAATCATGCGTCCAACTTGCCGGATTTTTCCAAAAACCTCGCCTCTTTGAATCAACTCCAGCGTGGCATCGGCAGCAGCCGTGGAGGCGGCGTTGCCGCTGTAGGTGCCACCGTGGAAAACTTGGCCGGGAGCCAGCTTCAACAGCATTTCCTTGCGGCCGCCAATGGCGGCAATGGGAAAGCCGTTGCCCAGTGCCTTGGCATAGGTAGAGAGATCGGGGATTACGCCAAAATATTCCCGCGCTCCCCCTGGCGCAATGCGGAAGCCGGTTTTCACTTCGTCAAAAATGAGGACGATGCCATGTTTGTCGCACTGGTCACGCAAAAATTGTAAATAGGAGATGGGCGGGGTGAGGCCATTGGCGTTGCCCAGGATTGGCTCCACAATAATAGCGGCAATTTCTTCGCCGCGTTCGGCTAAAATCTCGCCCAGCACCTCTTCGTCGTTCCAGGGACAGGTCAAAATGAGGTCATTGATCGCTTTGGGAATGCCGAGGCTGTTTTTGACGGGGGTCGGCCGACGGCGATTGCCAACCTTACCGGGGTCGGCTCCCTGCGTTGTCCACATGACGTTGTCGTGCGCCCCGTGATACGACCCCTCAAATTTTAAAATAAGTTCGCGCCCGGTGTGGCCTCGCGCTAACCGGATGGCGTGCATGGTGGCTTCGGTGCCGGTGTTGCACAGCCGCACCATTTCCACGCCGGGGCAAAGGTCAATGATGCGCTCGCAAACGCTGATCTCGTACTTTTGCGTTCCGGCAAAGCTCACGCCGTAATCTATGGCTTCTTTCACGCGGTTGTTAACAAATTCATCGCCGTGGCCGACGATAACAGGCCCCCAGCCCAGCCGATAATCAATAAAGCGGTTGCCGTCATAATCGTAAATATAGGCCCCTTTGGCTTTGGCAACGACTAAGGTTTCATCGGCACTGTAAAAACGGTAGTTTGAGCTAACACCATAGGGCATGACTTCCATTGCCCGTGAATACAATTGTTTGGTTTTTGTTCCATGTTTGAGCATGATATTTTCTCATTCGATTAATCTCTTTATACCTCGTTTATAGAGACTGTAAGCAATAATCATTCGTTGAATTTCAGAGGTTCCTTCCCAAATGCGCTCCACGCGCAGTTCGCGGAAGAACCGTTCGGCCACGTTGTCGCGCATGTAGCCGCGCCCGCCAAAGATTTGTACGGCGTGGTCGGCCACGCGCCCGGCCATTTCGGAAGCATAAAGCTTGGCAATGGAGGCTTTGGCGTGGACAATTTTGCGATCTTCTTCGCTTTGGGCGTGGTCGGCGGCGTGGGCGGCGGCGAAGGTGAGCAGCCGGGCGGCGGCCAGCTCGGTGACGCAATCGGCCAGCTTTTGCTGGATCATTTGGTAGTCGGCGATGGGGCTGCCAAACTGCACCCGCTGCTGGGCGTGGGCGGTGGCTTCTTCGATGAGACGCTCGGCGGCTCCGCAGCAGCGGGCGGCGATGAGGACGCGCTCGTGGAGAAACCACTCTTTGCTAATGGCTAACCCTTCACCGACAGCCCCAAAACGGTTGGCATCGGGGATGCGGACGTTGTTGAAGCGGTAGCGGGGGTGGCCGTCTATGATGTGGTGCATGTATTTGGGGTGGTCTAAGATTTCTACGCCGGGGGTGTCTAGGTCTATGATGAAGAGGGTGTTGCCATCGCCGATGTTGGGGTCGGTGGCGGCTTGCAGCACCACAAAGTCGGCGACATCGCCGGAGGTGACGTGCCATTTGGTGCCGTTGATGATCCAGTGGTTGGTGGGGTCAAGAACGGCCGTTGTTTCCAACCGACTCGCATCCGACCCCGCGTTTTCTTCCGTCACCGCATAACACGCATCCCGCTTGCCTTCGGCGGCCGGCCGCACCCATCGCTCCACCTGATACTCATTCGCGTGCTTCAGCACAATCGCCGGTGCCCAAATCAACCAGCCCAGCGCATTCGTCAGCTTGCCAATCTCCTCGTTGATGATCACCTGGTCTTCCCATGAGAACTCGGTGCCACCGACGCGGCGCGGCAAGCTGGAGGAATGGACATTTAACGGCCGTATTTTCTCCCGAATCTCCGCCCGTTTTTCCGGCGACAAATACCCCTCCGCCAGCTCCACCTCCACTTCCAGCGGCTTGAGTTCCACCTCCAAGAACTCGCGCACACGTTGTTGCAGCGCTTTTTGCTGCTCGCTCAATTGAAAGTCCATACGGTTCATCCTTTTGCCTGCCCTACCCGGCGTGTGCTCACGTCAGCGTTACATAGGGCAATCATCACAAATGTGCAGCCGAGTGTAGCACCGGGCAAAAAGAACGTCAAAGAAAACGTGGTGATTTTTGTGAAATTTGGCGCAAATAGCATTGATTCAGTGAAAAAACGGCCGTTTTTCCAACGAATCGGGCAAAAAACTTTTTGCTGATTCTTCTTGTAATATTGTGGGAATGGCGTATTATTAAATGGCAAATGAACAGTAAACATGATGAATTAGACGAGCCTGACAAAGCCATCATTCGTTGTTTGCAAATAGACGGTCGGCGAGCCTATGCCGACATCGCCTCGGAATTAGGCCTGTCCCCCTCCACTGTTCAGCAGCGTGCCAACCGCCTCATGGATCGCAATCTTCTCAAAGTGCGGGCTGTCACCGATCCCATCAAAATGGGCGTGCCCGTTGTAGCCGCCATTGCCCTAGAAGTAGACGGTAGTATTATCCGCGAAATTGCTGACCAAATAGCGGCCTTTCCTGAAGTAGGTTATGTGGTCATCTGCGCTGGCTCTTACGACATCCAGCTTGAATTAGCCTGCCGTGACAATGACCATCTTCTCGATGTCATCAGTGCCATTTCAAAAATAAATGGCGTTCGTTCAACCCAAACGTTTATTTACCTAAAGATCATCAAGAATTTTTATCAATGGGGCGTTTGAGATTTTCAGCCCTCTCAAATGATCAGCGCGAGCCAATAGAATATTTCAGTTCATCAGGTTTATTGTGGTGTCTGTCTGCGTAGCAGCACAATTTGTGGTGATTGAATGGAGACATATCTGAGCCATTAGCATCAGCTTATCTCCCTATCCTTCACCGTAGGAGAGGAAATGAAACTGCAAGCCTTTGTTTCTCGAAGTGTATTATTTGTTCTTTTAGGAATGTTCCTAGTGTCCTGTGGTGGGGGACAGGCAGAGGGGGATGGCAAACTAACCATTCTGGAATGGTCTGGCTACGAAGCCACCGAAAACCCAGACTTCTTTGGTCCCTTCGTCGAAAAATACGGCGAAACTTTTGGCGACAAACTAGACTACATCTTCTTTGCCGAAGATGCTGAAGCCTACGCCAAAATTCAAACCGATGTCGCTGCCGACCTCGTTCATCCTTGCAACTCCTGGTGGCAGCTCTATGTGGACAACGGGCTGGTTCAGGAAATAGACACCACCAAATTAAGCAATTGGTCACACGTCAATCCCGCTTTGGCAGCGATGGGACAATTTGATGGCAAACAATACTTTGTCCCTTGGGACTGGGGATATGAATCCATGCTGGTTCGCACCGATCTTGTTCCAGAAGTACCAACCTCCTGGGCCGATCTGTGGGACCCCCAATACGCAGGCCACATTGCCCTGTGGGATTCCGGCGAAGCCAATTATGCCATGACCGCCCTGGCCTTCGGCATTGATCCGTGGAACACCACCCCTGAAGATGATGAATTCATCAAGCAAAAATTGATTGAGCTAAAACCCAATGTCCTCACCTATTGGTCAGACTACACGGAAGCCTATGACCTGCCACAAACGGGCGATGCCTGGATTGTGGTCAATGCGTGGCAAGATGCTTACGCCAACGCCGACTCCTCTGGTTATGCAGTGGAATATGTGCAGCCGGCCGAAAAACGTTTAGGCTGGGTCTGTGGATTTGGCATCAGCCCTAACACAGCCGACCTTGATTTGGCCTATGAATACATTGATGCTTCCATCGCCGACTCATCCATGGCCGCTCTAGCCAACACCTACTGGTATGGCCCATCCAACACCAACGCCCTGGCCGACATTGACCCGTATGTTGTTGAATTTATGGAGTTAGATCAGGCTGCATCTATTCAAGAACGCACCAGCTTTTACCGACCAATTACCGAAGAGCAGCGCCAAATCCGTACTGGCATTTGGGATGAAGTGAAAGTATCGCAGTAATGCGGGAGGTTAGGGATTAGAGATTGGAGATTGGAGATTGTGAACCTTCATCAATCTCCAATCTCTAATCCCCAGTTAGCTACCATGGAAGAACGCCGTCGCCTTTCAATTTTGATCACCCCCTCAGCCATTTTTATGCTGGTGTTGTTTGTACTACCGCTGTTGATCATGGTGGTTTACACTTTTCGGCAGGGTTCCTTTGGGCCAACCAGCCGCATTTTTACGCTGGCACATTACCATGATTTTTTGAGCGACCGGGCATTGCAAGGGCTGCTGTGGCGGTCGGTGGTGCAGTCGTTTTGGATTTCGCTCATCAGCGTGTGCTTGGCCTATCCGGTGGCCTACCACCTGTCGTTTCAGGCGGGGGAACGCAAAATGACGCTGTTGACCATTATCATTGTGACGGCGTGGGTCAGCTTTTTGCTGCGGATTTTGGCCTGGAAGGTGCTGCTGGGGGGCAGTGGAGCCATTGCTTCGCTGGCGCAAAGTTTGGGCTTGAGCGAAGAAGGGATGCCGTTTTTGATTTACAGCCAGGAAGCGGTGAATTTGACGCTAATTTACGTCTGGATTCCGTTTGTGGCGCTGCCCATTTTTGCCGGATTGGAGCGCATTGACCCCAGCTTGCATGAGGCGGCGTATGATTTGGGGTGCAGCCGGCCGGAAGCGTTTGTGCGGGTCACATTGCCATTGAGTTTGCCGGGGGTCGTGGCCGGGTTCCTGTTTGTGTTTATCCCCACCGTTGGCGAATATGTCACCCCCTCGCTGGTGGGGGGAACGACAGGGGTGATGTTTGGCAACATTGTCCGCGACCAGTTTGTGCGGGCGCTTAATTGGCCGCTGGGTTCGCTGATGAGCCTGGCAATGCTGATTGTGGTGCTGATTCCGCTGGTGATCGCGGCACGGCTGTTCAAATTTTCGGATTTGGCGGGGTTATAAAGCATGGAACTGAGAAACCGCTTTTCGCTGGGGTCACTTTACTATTGGCTGGTGGCTCTGTTTTTGTACTTGCCGATTCTTTTGCTCATCGTGTTTTCCTTTAATGATTCAACTAATTTGCGCTTTCCGCTGACGGGGTTTACGCTGCGCTGGTATCAGGAGCTATTCGGAGCGGGCGAGCTTTTGAAGTCGCTGTGGAACAGCATCTGGGTGGGGTTGTGGTCATCGCTGGCGGCTACGGTGCTGGGGACGATGGCGGCCATTGCCATAAACCGCTTTGAGTTTCCCGGCAAAAACATTTTTATCGGGATTTCGGCACTGCCGCTGGTGATTCCGTCGGTGGTGATTGGGGTGGCTCTGCTGATTTTGTATCGGCAGGTGTTTGATGTGGAGCTAAGTTTGCTGACGGTGGGGTTGGGGCATGTGGTGATCAATATCCCGATTGTGCTGCTAATTGTGTCGTCGCGGTTGGCGGGGTTCCCGGCCAACATGGAAGAGGCGGCGATGGATTTGGGGGCGAGCTTTTGGGGGGCGCAGCTACAGGTGATTTTGCCGATGAGTTTACCGGCCTTGGTGGCGGCGTTTTTGACGGCGTTTACCACGTCGTTTGACGAGTATGCAATGAGCGTGTTTGTGGTGGGGACGAACGCCACATTGCCGGTTTATATGTATTCGCAACTGCGCTTTCCCCGGCGGATTCCGATTGTGGTGGCGTTGGGGGCGTTGATTATGGTGGGTTCGGTGGTGATGATTTTTGTGTCTGAACGGCTGCGCCGGGCAGGGGAGGCGAAGTGATGGCTGAGGTTGCGGTTGAGTTGAAGGATGTGAGCAAGGTGTTTCCGGCGGGGCGGGGGGCGCAGCGGGTAACGGCCGTTAATGCCATGAATCTGCAAATATGGCGCGGCGAATTTTTCACCTTTCTGGGGCCAAGCGGCTGCGGCAAAACAACCACCCTGCGGATGATTGCCGGGTTTGAAAACCCAACGGCCGGGGAAATCACCATTGCCGGTGAGCCAATGACCGATGTGCCCGCCAACAAACGGCCGGTAAACACTGTCTTTCAAAACTACGCCCTCTTTCCCCACCTCAACGTGGGGCAAAACGTGGGGTTTGGGCTAAAAATCAAGCGGGTGGCCGCGCCGGAGCGGGAGCGGCGGGTGAAAGAGGCGTTGGAACTGGTGCGGATGGGCGGCTATGAAAACCGGCGCACAACGCAGTTGTCTGGCGGGCAGCAGCAGCGCATTGCCCTGGCGCGGGCGCTGGTCAATGAGCCAACGGTGCTGCTGCTGGATGAGCCGCTGGGGGCGCTGGATTTGAAGCTGCGGAAAGAGGTGCAGCTTGAGCTAAAGCAGTTGCAAAGCCAGCTTGGGATTACGTTTATTTATGTGACCCACGACCAGGAAGAGGCTCTCACCATGTCGGATCGGATTGCGGTGATGCAGGATGGGGTGATTCAGCAGATGGGGGCACCGCGTGAGATTTATGAAAGCCCGGCCAACCGGTTTGTGGCCGATTTTATTGGGGAGACGAATTTCTTAAACGGCCGTTTGTCCCAAACCACCCCCGCCTACCGTCTGACCGTGGCCGAGAATGAGATTGCTGTGAAGCCGCCGGAAACGGCCGTTTCGCTCAACCAGGCCGTCACCCTCGCCATTCGGCCAGAAAAAATCAACCTCTATCCGGTGGGAACCGTGGCCGATTTGCAGGCGCAGGGAACCACCGCCGCTGAACTGCGGCGGCTGTTTCAGGGTAACATCCCGACTGCCAACAGCACGGTTGGCGACTATTTGCAGGGGGAAGGGCTGGTGGCCTTGCCCGGTACGGTCGTTGAATCCATCTACATCGGCACCGACATTCGCTATCAGGTCAAGCTGCCCAATGGCGAAAGCTTGATTGTGCGGGTGCAAAACCTGAGTGGCCGCTATGACACCCGCTTCAAGGTTGGCGATGCCGTTTATGCGGTCTGGCAGCCGCATGAGGCGCAAATTTTGACCAGTTAGGATGATGGGGCGGGGCAATTGGCAAAAAGAAGCAGATTTTACCGCAAACGGTACAAAGATTTTGCTTGTTTTCTTCTCTTTCTTTGCGCTCTCTGCGAACTTTGCGGTTCAAATTCTGAAAAGTCAACAAAGCCTAGAACCTGAGGGTGCCAAATTGGGCAGTGCCGGGGGAGGAGCCGGTGAAGATGTGGGGAGTGTGGCCGGTTTGGGCGGCGTATTGTTGGGCGATGTGGGTGGTGGCTTGGGCAATAACGGCCGTTTCTCCCAGCACCACCACCGTCCCCCCACTGCCACCCCCGGTAATTTTTGCCCCGTGAACCCCTGGCGTGGCTCGCGCCAGTGCCACCAGCAAATCGGTGCCATCTGACCCCAGTCCGCAGGCCGAATAGCTGGCGTGGGATTGGTACATCAGTTCGCCCATCATGGGTGCGTTGGCAAGCGGGTCGCCTGCCAATAGTCGGGCAAAGGTTTGGACGCGAAAATGCTCGTAAATGGGGTGGAGCGTGGGCTGGCGCACGGCATAGGTGCGGACAGGGTCAACCTGCGTCACCGTGTCGGGCAGTTCTCCATATTGCCGCAAAAAATCGTCGCCGCGCATCGTTTCTGGCAGCAGGTGGCGGTAGTGCTGCTCAAATTCGGACGGGTGGAGGTTTGCTAAATAGCCATCCCAGGTGTGGGAAACGGCCGTTTGCAGCAGCTTATACCCTATAAACGCCCCTACCCGCACCGAGACATAATCGGCTCCGGAAACGGCGTGGCGAATGCCAGAATCAAGCCCAACAAAACTAAGCTCGGCGGGGATGGGGACGGTGCCCTGGATTTCGGCCGGCTGGCACAGCAGTGCCAGCAGTTGATTGGGCTGCCCCGCCACCACCGTCATCTGATCCATAATGCCGCAGGGAGCACCGGCGACGTGGTTTTCCACCTTTTGGCACAGCAACGCCAGCTCGCGGGGAGTCAACTCGATGCCATAGGCAGCGGTAATGGCCTGCATAGCCGCCACTTCCACAGCGGCCGAGGAGCTAACCCCTTTGCCTTCGGGTACATCCGAATGGAGCAGCAGCCGCGCTCCCTGCTTAAAGCCCAACCCTTTTTCACGCATCAGCACCAAAATGGCTCCGGCAATGTAGGCGGCCCACGGTTGACGCTGGCGAAAGTAGGCAACGGCCGTTTCATAGCTAATCGGCTCATTATTAGTCAGCAAATTGGCGAGAGGGAGGGTAAAAACGGCCGTTTCTCCCACCCGCTCCCCGCCCAAGCTCACAATCCGCACCGTTGGCTCCTCGTCCAACTGCACCGCCGCCAGCGTTGCCTCGGCAATCGGCATCTCCAGCACCAGCGACCCCGAATAATCGGCAATCCCCCCCATCACATCCAACCGCCCCGGTGCTCGCGCCACAAAAATGGAGCCTTCAACCGCAAAAAATCGCCCTCGTTCGCTGTCAACAAGCCGCTTAAATTGCCCTACGTCTTCTAACTGCATTGTCGGTACCTACAAAAAGCAAAAATGCCACAAATTTATCCGTGTTCGTCCGTGTTCGTCCGCGTCCTATCTTGCAAATCCTATTGAAAAAACAAGCCACGCCGTGCTAGTGCCGCTTGCAGCAGCGGCTCAATTTGCTGCTGAATGGCAGGATTGGCGTAGCCAACCCAGCCAACATCGGCCTCAACAGTCAGCGGCGCATCCAGCACGCCGCCCGTTTCATTGGTCAGGATGACCCCCATTTCCTGAGCAATGAGCGCGGTGCAGAGGTCGTAGGGGTGGCAGCAGATGCCAAGCTGTAGCCCGCGCCGCGCCAGCAGGGTTTCCATTAACGGCCGTAAATCCGCCACAAACCGATCCCGACCCGCCATCAGTTCATACAACTGCCCACCGGTGCTAATGTATTGGTCTTCAAAACAGTGGCTTTTGCCTGGCTGCACCGGCCCCAGCGCCCCCATCACAATTTCTTCGTCAATGGCAGCCAATTCTTCCCGCGCTCCAGGGAAAAAGCGGGCGATCATGGCAAAGCCGTGGGCGATGGTGGTGGCGCGGGAGGGGTGGAGGGCGAGTGGGGTGGTTTGTTGGGTAAGGCGGTTGTGACGAACGGCCGTTACACCTTCCCCCTTCACCGCCCACAGTTGGTCCGACAAATGCTGCTTCACCAGCGGAATCTCCGTTTGTATCGCCAGCACGATGTCTTGCAAACAGGTCGCCGCCCCCCGATTGGGAGCCACCCCCGTTAAAATCCAGCCGCTCCGTTTCTGGTACATCAGCCCCCGCGTCCCGTCAATTGGGTCTACAATGATGCGCCACGCCGCCTCTTCAGCTTTGGCTCCCGGCGGCAGCACCATTTCCCCTCCCTCCAGCCCCTCGGCAATCAGCACAATGGGCGTATGGCTGGCAATTTCGCGGGCAAAAAAAACGACCAGCCGTTCCTCGCTTACCCGGTCAATGGCAAAAATGGTGTCGCCGTCGCCGTCGTGCACCACGGCAGCCATGTCGTCTAGCTGGGCGGTTTCGGCGGCGGTGGTAACGGCCGTTCGTATCTCGTTGTGCAAGGTTAAAATGGGCTGCAATAAGCTATGAACTGAAAGCATGGGCAAAATAGCGATTAGGGATTGGAGATTGGAGGTTGCAAACCAGCCCAATCTCCAATCCCTAATCTCCAATCTCCTGTTTGTAATGAATTTTCGCCACCCCCCGCAACTCCGCCGCCTTCTCCTCCGGCACCGTGTCGCTGAGAAAGTTGCCGCCGCCAATTTCTGGCCCGGCCAAATATTTGAGCAAATTGGGCTTCCGCAGCGGCGGGTGAAATTCGATATGGAAGTGAAAGGGGCGATAGTCGCCGTCGTCGGTGGGGGCCTGGTGCAGCGGCATCACATAGGGGAACGGCATTTGCCATAAATTGTCCAGTCGGATAGTCACTTCCTGCAAAATGGCGGCAAAATCGGCGACTTCGGCGGGGGAAAGGGTGGCAACGGTGGGATGGGTGGCTTTGGGGGCGACAAATAGTTCGTAAGCATAGCGGCCAAAGTAGGGGATGAAGGCCACGGCCGTTTTGTTCTCACACACCACCCGCGCCCCATCCGCCAGCTCGGCTGCCAAAATATCCTGAAACAGCACCCGCCCCGTCTCCTGCCAATGGCGTTGACTGGCTTTGACCTCCGTCTCTATCGTCTTGAAAACAAAGTTGGTGGCGTAAATTTGCCCGTGCGGGTGCGGGTTGGACACGCCCACCGCTTCCCCTTTGTTTTCAAAAATGAGAACGTGGTTGATAAACGGCCGTTTCCCCAAATCCACCATTTGCTGCTGCCAGACCCCCATCAGGTTTTCCACCTCAATAGGAGCCAACTCCGCCAGCGTCAAATCGTGGCGTGGGCTGTAGCAAATGACGCGGGCAATCCCGTCGGCCGGCCGGTTGCGGTAAATCCCCGTTGGAGTAGGCAAATCAGTCGGGGCGTTGGCTCCCACGCACGGATGGTCGTTGTCAAACACAAACACGCCGTCATAAGGTGGGTTTTGCGCCCCACCCACCCGCTGGTTGCCAGGGCAAAGGGTGCAGTCGGGTTGGTAGGGTGGGATGGCCTCCCGATTGGGTGCAGCCATTTCGCCGCGCCACGGCCGATTTTGCCGGTGGGCGGCCACAATGACCCATTCGTCGCGCAGGGGGTGGTAACGTTGTTCCCAACGGCCGTTAAACTCATCCATCGCCAGAATGGTAAGCAGTTTGGCAAAATGGGGCAAATGGAGATTGGGTACTGGCGGTATGCAAATTTTTTATCCCCAATCTCTTTCTCTATGGAATCATGTTATACTCATAGCCTAGACAAAAGATGGTTTAGGAGTTCATAGAAATGAGTTCAAATTTATTGCATGAGACGATTGAGATTAAACATCAACTTAACCAGCTATACTCTTCGATGCAGGTTTTGCAATCGCGTGTAGATGAACTACTGTGGCTGCTCCGCAGCCAGACAGCGAAGCCCAAACGATCCTTCCAGGACTTAGAGGGTGTTTGGGCCGGGGATAATTGGGATTTTGCTGAAATTCAAGCCGTTGAATACAAGTTACCAAAAGATTTATAATGAGCACCTTTGTTATTGATACACATGCTCTCGTTTGGTTTCTTAGTAAGGATCCGCGTCTAAGTTCAGTAGCCCGAGCAGTTCTGCAAGATTCGCAGAGCAAGCTGATTATCCCGGCGATTGTGTTGGCCGAAATTAAGCATCTGCTTCCCAAAAATCGGTTTGCGTTTAGTTTAGAAAATGTTTTTGAAGTGTTGGAAAGCGATCCACGTTGTTTGATTTATCCTATTGATTATGATGTTATCAAACATGCACCTGCGACTTTGGATATACATGATAGTTTAATCGTTGGGGTAGCTTTGGCACTGGGAACGGCCGTTAGGGCGGTAATAACCCGCGATGAGGCTATCACCAATTCAGGGTTAGTTCCTACACTGTGGGAGACACATACATGAGTAATATAACTCAATTACTAACAACTGATGGCAGGTGAAATGATTACAGAAAAACAGGACATGAGGATGGAAGCGACAATTCTTGCCCAATTAACCAACGCCTTACAACAAATTGTTGGCGCGGAGCATGTTTCTAGTGCCGACAGCGACCGCAATTTACATGCCAAAGACCAATCTTCCCACGCCGCCCACCTGCCTGACCTGGTGGTTTGGCCGGAGACGACGGCGCAGGTGAGCCAGATTGCGCGGCTGGCAAATGAGAACCAGGTTGCCATTACCGGCTGGGGGGCGGGCAGCAGTTTGGAAGGCAACACCATTCCGCTGCGCGGCGGCATTGTCATTGATTTTGGCCGCATGAACCGCATCTTGGCCGTTCACCAAAATGATTTTCAGGTGACAGTGCAGCCGGGGATTTTTTACAAGGATATGAACAAAACGCTGGCGCAATATGGCCTCTTTTTTGCCCCCGACCCTGGGGCCAATGCCAGCGTTGGCGGGATGGTGGCGAACAATGCGGCGGGGACGCGCACGGTGCGCTATGGGGCGACTCGTGACAATATTATGGCGTTGGAAGTGGTGTTGGCGAATGGGGAGGTGATTCGCACGGGGTCGCGCTCGGTGAAGCAGTCGGCGGGGTATGATTTGACCCATCTGTTTACGGGGTCGGAGGGGACGCTGGGGCTGATTACGGAGGCGACGCTGAAGCTGCATCCGCTGCCGGAGCATTTTAGCGCGGTGGTGGCGGCGTTTGCTTCGACCCCGGCGGCGGCGGAGGCGGTGTATGGCATTATTGGCTCTGGGCTAAACCCGGCGGCGTTGGAGCTGCTGGATGCGGATTCGGTGCGGTATATGAACACGCTGGAGTCGGTGGATTTACCAGAACGGCCGTTATTGCTCATGGAATTTCACGGAGCCAGTGCTGCCACCATCACCGCCGAACTGGAACTGGTGCGGCAGGTGTGTGACGACTGCGGCTGCACTTATTTTGAAGCGGGGGTGGGGCGCGATGAACGGGACAGGCTGTGGGAAGGGCGGCACAAGCTGGGTGAAATTCTATTCCGCATCTACCCCGACAGCATTTATCTGATTACCGATGTCGCCGTGCCGATTTCCCAATACCCTGTGCTGGCCGCCTACACCAACAGCCTGTTTGCCGAACTGCACGTCAAAGGGGCGTTGTTCGGCCACGCCGGGGATGGCAATTTGCACACGGTGGCCTTTGGCCGCAAGGATGACGCGGCGCAGCAGGTGGTGCTGCAAACGTTTAACGACCGAGTGGTGCAAAAGGCATTGGCGCTGGGCGGCACCTGCACAGGCGAGCATGGGGTGGGGATTGGCAAGCAAAAATATATGGTGTATGAACACGGGGAAGGGGCGATTGCGGTGATGAGCAGCATCAAGCGGCTGTTTGACCCGAATAATATTTTGAATCCGGGGAAGGTAGTTTAAAAGAAGAGACTGGGAGACTGGGAGATTTTGTCAGCAGACAATGAGCCTATGCCAGAAAATAAAGATGCTCAGGCAAAAAATATATTATGGGGTAAGCTGCTCTTGTTCGGCATGACCCTTGTATCCGTTATTTTTGGGGTCAATTTTGATACCTTAAGCTTGATAAAACTGAACCAAGCCTATTCAACTTACCTTAGCTCAGTTTGGCTTATACTCTCCGCTATTTTATCGGTTGGCCTTGTAATGGGTGTCTATGTATTAATTCGATTTGAGGAAACAATAGTAGATAATCTAAGACGCAGAAACATGGTTATGCTGTTCCCTATGCTTCCTGTCTTCTTAGTCATTTTCATATACCTTTTTCTGATCAAGGGCGTGCCTTTATGGGCGCACATGTATGAAGATGTTGAGAGTGTAAAAATAAGAGCTACAGTTCTTGAAAAGAAGTATGACTCGTCCCGTAATGCGAGACGAGGTTATACATGTCGGTATAAGATTTATTTTGAATATGAAGACATTGCGGGTAAGAGCTATATTTGTACCGACAAAGGGGTATGGGAGATGTTTGCGGTTGGGGAAGAGATTGTTATTGAGGCTGATAAAACATCCCTCAGTTATTGGCTTAAAAGCGTGTCTATTGATGATGCATAGCTGATTAACAAACCATGTAGCGGCAGTATTGAATGTACAGGGGTAAAACTACCTGATGTGCCTTGTAATAAAAATTTCTGATAAAGCCCTGTCTGGTTTTGATGAGGCTGAAAAGCGTTATGACTATTGCCTTTATGGCACCATTTGCTAAATGAGCCGGTTGTAGACCGAAAAATTGGCATACGGCCCCGCTTCGGTGTGGCCGGATTGGATGACGGTCATGGTGTTGAGGTCGTCGGCGAGGGTGCGGCGGGCGTGAAGGATGAGGGCACCGTCCCGTTTGGCGGTGGAAACGAGGTTGAGGGGGTCTTCAAAGAAGAGGCAAACGGTGTCGGCAACGGCCGTTTCTTCCAGTGCATAATCCTTGCCATCTGGCGTTCCTGCATAGCTGGCTTCATGGCTGTTGCCATTAACGGCCGTCCACGCCATGTAAAAAATCAGCTTGTCCCCCTCCGCCACAATCTGATACGTTCCCATTAGCGGCGGCTCGCCCAACTGATAGCGTGATTGTTGATTATCTAGTTCCCAACTGCCTAAAAAGTGATTTGGTTCCATCTGTATCTCCTCACGTCGGTATGGGAAGATGATAGGATAGAGACGGCGAGGCGGCAAGGAAAACGGCTTTGTTTTAACGATCAACATCTTGGCAGGCTGCCTGGCTGGTTACAGCAAAAAACGAGCATCGAGGGTTCAAGATGCTCGTTTTTTGTTTTACTGGTGGTGAGAAACGGCCGTTAAGCTAACTATCCTGATGCCACAAATGGTCATTCGCTGCTGAAATAGCGGTGCCATTGCTGTAAAGGGCATTAACAGCCCCAGCATTATCAATAAACCCGATACCCTCACCGGGAACACCAATAGCAATGTCGGCGCGATTGTTGTTGTTAAAGTCACCAACTGCCACAGTCAGGCCAAACCAATCGTTGGCTTCGGCTCCCCCTTCAACAAAATTGCTGTTTTGGTGCCACATTTGGTCGCCCGTCGCAGTAAGCCCACTGCCGTTGTTGCTATAGAGTATTTGCACAACGCCATTATTACTGATGGTACCCAAATCTTCATAGGGAACACCAATAACCAGGGCACTGCGCCCAATGTGGCCGATATTGCCGGCCGCGAGGCTATAGCCAAACTGATCCCCGCCTTCGACGACACCTTCAACAAAGTTGCTGTTTTGATGCCATAGCTGGTTGCCGGCAGCGACCAGACCAACACTCCAACTGCCGTAGATGACGTTGACCGCCCCAGCGTTGGCTACGCCACCAATGCCTTCATGGGGAACGCCAATGGCAAGGTCGTCATAGAGGTTGTTGCCGTTGAAGTCGCCTGCGGCGAGGGCAAAGCCAAAGTGGTCGCCGCTTTCCGAGCCACCAACGATGTTGGTGCTATTTTGGTGCCAAATTTGGTCGCCGTTAGCGGTTAGGCGGCTGGCTGAGCCGTAAAGGACGTTAACTGCACCAGCGTGGTTGGCTGTGCCAATGCCCTCATCGGGTACGCCGATGGCGAGGTCGTCAAAGTTGTCGCCATCGAAGTCGCCAGCAGCAAGGGCTTTGCCAAACAGGTCGCCGGTTTCGACACCGCCAACAACGCCTGCACTATCTTGGTGCCAGAATTGGTTATTAACGGCCGTTAATTTCCCCGCCGAACCAAACAGCACATGCACGGCACCAGCATGGTTCTTGCCGTTAATGCTTTCATCGGGTACGCCAATGGCGAGGTCATCAAACCCATCGTTGTTAAAGTCGCCCGTGGCAAGAGCCGCCCCAAAATGGTCGCCTGCTTCCGACCCGCCAGCTACATTGGCTGTGTTTTGATGCCAAATCTGGTCGCCAAAACTGGTCAGCCCAGATGACGAACCATAGATCACATTGACGGCACCGGCCCCAGCCAGGCTGCCAATGGATTCATAGGGCACGCCCACGGCTAAATCGTCAAAGCCATCGTTGTTGAAGTCACCTGCGGCTACAGCATAGCCAAACTGGTCGCCAGCTTCGGCCCCGCCGTTTATGTTGGGTGTATCTTGATGCCAACCCTGGTTGTCAACGGTGGACAGTCCGCCAGCCGTGCTATACAGGACGTTGACCATGCCGGCGTTGCCGATATTGGTGGGGAACAAGCCGCCTGTAGACAGATTTTCAAATGGAACGCCTATTGCCAAGTCTACAAAGCCATCGCCATTGAAGTCGCCCTCGGCCAGGGAACGGCCGAATTGATCTCCTGCTTCCGCACTGTTAGCAATACCGGTGGTGCGGAACCCAGCCACTTTGCCGGCCGTTTCGTTGAGAACACGGGCATTGTTGTGGGTGGCTTCTGTCCCCATGGGGTCGCCGCCCCAGGTGCGGTTGGGGTTAGACCAGTAGGGCAGGCGGTCACAATCATTGGGGCAGTCGTAGGACATGACGGTGCGCCAGCCATCTGCGTTGTTGTAGTAGCCATGCCCATAGGCGAAAGGCCAATTGCTGCTGCTTTCTTCTGGGTTGTGCAAGGCACCCTGGATGTGACCGATTTCGTGGGCAAATGAGTAGTAGCCGGTGGCACAATCTTGGGCAACGACACCAAAAGCACTGGTGGCAGCGGGGTAAATGTAGGCGAGGCCGCAGGAGTCTGTGCTGGTGCGAATGAGAATGGCTACGTCGGCATCGTGCAGGTTGCGCTGGGTGTGGATGTTATCCATGATGCCGTCACCGCTGGTGCGGAAGCGAGTGAGGTCGAGGGACATGGTGGCTTCGGGGTAGGCGACTTCGTAGCGGTGGACAAGGTGGAGGCTGGTGTTGATGCCGCTGTTGCGATAGGTTTGGTTGGCTTCGTCAACGGCCGTTTGGATGAGCGCGTTCATGTTCGCTGTGCCACCTACTTCAGCGCGGGCGTTGTTGGTGTAGGCGACGATGACAGTGATGGTGGTGCTTTTGTCTTGAGGAGCCATCGGAGCGTTTAACGTATCGTCATTGGTGGTCGAGCCATCGTCAAGCTGGGGGGTGTCGTCAACGGCCGTTCCCAGTTCTTCCAACAGGTCGCTTTCGCTGCTTTCACCAGTTTCAAAGAGCAGAGCTTCCTGTAGGTCGGCTTCGCTCACGGTGTCGCCGTTGTCAAAGGTGGCTTCGTCATCAACGGGGTTGGCTTCACGGTCGGGGAAGATGTCTTCCAGGGCGATGGTGGCTTCTTGGGCAACGGCCGTTAAAAACTGCTCATCATAATCTGCCGGGTGGTCGGGGGGGAAGGCAGTTTCGTCGGTGCGAATAACGGCCGTTAAGCCATCACCAAGCGGGCGAATTTGAAACAGCTCTCCGTTGACCCGCACATTGCCAAACAGCACATCCCCATTGGCAACCAAAACGGCAAAGACACCGTTGGCCTCATCCTGGGCAAACCAACTGAAGTCCTGCTCGCTGCGTGCCTCAATGAGATCGGGTGTCAGGGCAAGTTGGACATCGGCCGAC
>JACKCD010000007.1 GCA_020634215.1 Ardenticatenaceae bacterium
GTTTATTTTGTTAATTCGCTACAAACTTATCCTACCATCCTTATGCTAGCCGAATATCGGCCAACGTGGCAAAGCCGCACTGGATCATGTTGGTTTTGAGGTCGGCCAGCAAAATTTCGGCGGCATGGTCGCCACCGTCGTCGCCAAAGGCCGCCACGCCAAACATAAACGGCCGTCCCATCAGCACAAATTCCGCCCCCAGCGCCAACGCCCGCATGATGTCCAGCCCCGAACGCACACCGCTGTCAAACAAAATGTGGGTGCGCCCACGCACCTGCGCCACAATGGCGGGCAGCGCCTCAATCGCCGCCGGTGCGCCGTCAAACTGCCGCGCCCCGTGGTTAGAAACGACAATACCATCCACCCCCACCGCCACCGCTTCCTCAGCATCGGCCGGGTGCAGCAGCCCCTTAAGCAGCAACCGCCCCGGCCACTGGTCGCGCACCTCACGCAGATAATCCCACGACAGCGTGCCGCCAATTTTCTGCCGCACGAAGCTGGCTAATTCGGCCGTTTCGCCTGATTGGGCGTACTTTTCCATGGTCTTTAAGCTGGGTAATCCTTCGCGCAGGGTCGCCATGCTCCAGGCGGGACGCTGCATTCCCTGCCAAATGAGGCTGGGAGTGATGCGCGGTGGCATTCGCATTCCGGCGCGGCTGGCGCGTTCACGGCGGCTGGGGCCAGGCACGTCGGCGGTGACAAGCATGGTTTTGAAACCGCTGTCCCATGCCCGCCGGAGCAGATCGGTGCGAACGGCCGTTTCTCGCGGTGGGTACAGTTGAAACCAGCCCACGTCGCCCGCCAATGGGCCAATTGTTTCTGGGGTTTGCGTAGCAACGGTGCTAAGGCAGTAGGGGATGTGGTATTTAACGGCCGTTTGCGCCAAAATCTGCTCTGCTCGTGGCCACATCAACCCCGTCAACCCCACCGGAGCCACCCCAAACGGCGCGTTAAACGTTTGCCCCAACAGCGTTGTCCGCATATCCGGCTCCAGCGGCTCCCGCAGCAAGCGCGGCAAAAACGTAATGTCGGCCAACTTCTCCCGATTTCGCGCCAGCGCTCGGTCATCCCCCGTCCCCATTGCCAAATATTCCCAAGCCACATGGGGAATCCGCCGCCGCGCCCTCGCCTCCAAATCTGCAATCGCTGGATATTGCTCCAGCCGTTTTTTCCATTTCGCCTCGTCCATGGTCAAACCTCCTGGTGAAGGCAAACTTTAACCTAACGCGGGCAAGCCGCAACCAAAAAGGGAAAAAACACCGCAATTCTCAGTTTAACCAAAGCCTATGGTAGGGGCGAGATGACCGGGGTTAACGCTGGCAACGTTGCTGGTCTTTTCTCCCGGTCGTCTCGCCCTTGCCTCACCCATCCATGTCGCAATAAGGCAAGGGCGAATCGGCGCGGAGAAGGGGTTTGTGGTTCCCGGTAAGGTAAACCCGCGCCCTTTCGCCCCTACCCTTCGTCATTGCCAATTAAGAATTGTACAAGAACAACTGGAGCCAGCCCGGCACGGATGGAGCTTCTTCGGCTCGCTCGGCCTCGCTCATGAGCGCCAGCAGTGCGTGCCAGGTCAGCGCCCGGTTAACAGTGCCGACGGTTTGCGCCAGGGCAAACGCCTCTTGCAGTTCGGCCAGAGTGCCAAATGCCTGCCACTGCGCCAAATAAGCGTCGCGCACTGCCGCCAGCACCGGGTCGTGAGCCTCCAGCTTTAAGATGTAAGCGGCAATTCGCAGCACGATGATGAGCGAGAAAAAGGGGTGTGCCAGGCAGGTTTCTCCCCAATCGGCGAAGGTATAACGGCCGTTTTTCACAAACACATTATTATCATGAAAATCATCATGGTGGAGCGTTTCCGGGATGCCAAACGCGGCCAGCCGCTGGCACAAGGTGGTGAATTGGGGGATAGCTTGCTGAAGCTGGCTATATTCCGCTGCCGTTAGCCCCTCCTCATGCCCCAGCAGCATGGCGGGGGTGTCTTGCAGCAGTTCGGCAAACAGCGTGGGCAGCCGTTCCAGCCGCCGGTCAAACACCCCCAGCTCTAACAGGGTGGCGGCGCGGGGAATGAGGGCAATTTGCATCTGGGCGTAGTGGGAAACGGCCGTTTGCCACCGACCTATGTTCCTATCTGTCTGCAACAACTGCCGCAGCGGTTGCCCCGCATCCCCCAGCAATAACCATCCCTGTCCTGGCTCCGCTGCCACCACCTCCGGCACTGGCATCCCCCACCTGTACAATGCCAGTGTCAGCCCTGCTTCAAACCGCAGCACCGGGCTAACGACCTTCAAGTACAAAACGCCGTTCGTCGTCGGCACAGTCATCACCTGCGACCAGGCACGCTGCTGTATCAACGAGACCGAACCTGCAAGCTGGTATCCATTTCGCCACAATTGCTTTAGCAACCACGCTTCTTGTTCATGTGTCAACATATTTTCACCGCTTAACAAATAGATGAAGATTTGTCATTTTTAATCTGGTTTCATCATGATCTTAACTATATTGGCTACAGTTAAAGATGTATTTGAGCAAGGAGTTAACGGCATAGCCATGAACCTGTTGAACGCTAGGGCAGTTGGCAAATGGATGTGCCCATATAGAAATATGGTTCGGCATTACTGGTATTATTGGTGCCATGGTGCAAGCAGGTTTACCCAGAAGATAGTTGGCTTTTTCGTCTCACCTCCCGTCAACCAGTCTCAAGCCATCACATTCGCTAAACGCCGCCTAGTCATGCTTCTTTTAGGGATCATCATCCTTGCAGGGCGCAGTTATGTGGTGTATGGACAAAGCATGGAGCCAACTATTTACACCAATGAACATCTCATCATCGAAAGAATCAGCTATCTTTTTACCTCGCCTGCCCGTGGCGATGTGGTCGTCATTGACAGTGGCATCTCTGGCAAACGGCATTTCATTAAACGGGTTGTGGGCCTAGCCAGCGAAACAATCGCCATTCGTAACGGGCGGGTTTATATCAACGACAAGCTGCTCCACGAATCCTATTTACGGCAGCCTCCATCCACCGACAACTTCGGCCCCATCACCATTCCTCCCGATCACATCTTTGTTTTGGGAGATAACCGCAGCAACTCCAACGATTCCCGCGCCTTTGGCTGCGTCCACGTGAGTACCATCAAAGGGCGTGCTTTGCTTGCCTACTGGCCGCTTCAATCCGCTGGCCTGCTGGTTCAATAAAGCAGAATAAAGGTGTCTTTCTTATTAACAACGGTTGCATGACCTTGTTCTACTGTGGGATTATGCTAGGTTCTGTTGACATTTCAGAATTTGAACCGCAAAGTACGCAGAGGGCGCAGAGAAAGGAAAGAAAACAAGCTAAATCTCTGCGATCTTTGCGCCCTCTGCGGTGAAATCTGCTTCTTTTTGCCAAATGTCAGCAGAACCTACACAAATGTCAACAGAGCCTAACCATGATCGGTGGCATATGGCAAAAACTTTGGGACTTTGCCCAATCTCTAATCTCCTTTCTTATAAACGGCCGTTTTCCGCTAAAATGGGAGTACAACCCACCAACAGGTTACAAAAGGAGAACAAAATGCCTGCAAGAACTGCACAACAACTGATTGACCAATTCAAAGAGCAGCCTCCCGCCCTTTATCATCGTGGCAAACTCATCACCGACATCACCACCGAACCCGGCATCAAAAACGGCGTGTATAGCCTTGCTGCCCTCTATGACCACCAATGGCAGCACCCTGAACTTAGTCTTTACCCCTCTCCCAGCAGCGGCGACCCCGTTGGCATCACCCACATCATCCCCCAAACCAAGGATGAACTCAAAGCGGTGGGCAAGGCAATGCACCTCCGCGCTAACTACACGCAGGGAATGATGGGGCGAATGCCCGATTATCTCAACCGCGCCATTGCCGCCTATGCTGGCGGTGCCGACTTTCTGCACTTTGGCGACCGCCAATTCAGCGACAACATGCGCCAATATTACGCCCATCTGCGCGAAAATGATTTGTCGCTCACCCACACTCTCATCAACCCACAGAGCAACCGCGCCGTCGGCGCAGCACGGCAGGCCGATCCGTTTTTAGCGGCACGGGTAAAAGAGGAAACGGACGCGGGCATCATCATTCGCGGCGCACGCATGTTGGCAACCTTGCCTATTTCCGACGAGATCATGGTGTTTCCATCCACGCTGCTGCGTAGCCAAGAAGAAGATGCACCCTATGCCTTTGGGTTTGCCATTCCCAACAACACGCCGGGGCTAAAATTCCAGTGCCGCGAGACGATGGATTACGGCCGTTCGACCTACGACCATCCACTAGGCGCACGTTATGAAGAAATGGATGCGGTTGTCTTTTTTGACGATGTGTTTGTGCCCTGGGAGCGGGTTTTTCTCTACCAAGACGTGGAAAGATGCAACAAAGCGTATGCGGCAACGGGCGCGGTTGTCCACATGGCGCACCAGGTTATTTGCAAAAACATTGCCAAAACAGAGTTTCTGCTCGGTCTCATCAACCTGCTAATTGATGCCATTGGCGTGGAAAGATTCCAGCACATTCACGAAAAGGTGGCCGACATTTGGATTACGCTGGAAACAATGAAGGCACTGCGTTTTGCCGCCGAGGAGCAAGCTGCCCCCAACGCCTATGGGGTGATGACCCCCGCCTGGGATCCGCTGGACGCGGCGCGGAATATGTACCCCAAGACCTACCCGCGATTGGTAGATTATGTGCGGCAGATTGGAGCCAGCGGGCTGGTAGCCATGCCCACCGAGGCGGATTTGCAGGGGCCACTGGCGGAAGAGATTGATAAATATTATCAGGGTGCCAGAATTGAGGCGAAGGAGCGGATTCCGCTGTTCCGGCTGGCGTGGGACACGGCTCTGTCAGCCTTTGGGGCACGGCAAGCGCATTATGAGTATTACTTTTTTGGCGACCCGGTGCGGATGGCGAGTGCCGTTTTTAACAACCATGACTACACGCCATATATGGACGAAGTGCGGGCGTTTTTGCAGGGAAATGCGGATTAGGTTCTGTTGACTGTTGTCCTTCCGAGGTCCTCCGAAGACTTCGCTTCGCTCGGAATGACATTTACCTGATTAATAGACATTATCGGGATTAACTTTATGTCACGCAAAGGCGCAAATTCGCCAAGCATTTTTCCTTTGCGTCTTTGCGCCTTTGCGTGAGAAATTCTCTAGTTCCGATAATCTCTAATTTGTTAATCCAATAGGAAGTACCTGGCACATAAGGGCATTATGCCAGAACCGGTTCGGCAAGAACGGCTTGCATGTTGGGGATAATGAGCGTTTCCCGCGCTAGTTCCACGTAGCCACTGACAAATTCTAGCGGCAAGGGCAGCTTGCGCTGTGATGCTCGGTGTGCCACGGGCAGGTCGAGCATTCGCATGTCTGATTTTGCCAGCAACCCTATCAGGGCACCTGTTTCGGGTATGCGAATGACCATGAGGCGCAAACGGCCGTTATATTCCACAGGATACGGCGTTAGGCGCACAACCGGCACCGTTTGGTTGCGCCACTGTGCCAACCCTACCGTGTAAGGGGAGCGATTTAACAGCGGCAGCAGCGGCGGTACTTCGACAATTTCAGCCACTTGTTTGCTGCTGAGGCCAAAGGCAAGGGAACGGCCGTTTGTCTCAAAACCCGGCAATGAGAAAACAACAATGTGACGCGGCTGGGTCAGATCAAGCTCTGAAACATCGCGCAGCGGGCGCGGCGTGGCTAATTCCGGCATCGTTAAGGCTGGTTCGGCATCGGGATGCAGTTGTTCAGGGGCTAACAACAAAGCCGTTTCTTCGCCATGACGAATAACGCCCTGGAAAAAGCGAGAACGGCCGTTTTTCAAACTCGTCGGCAGCGGCAGCACCTGCCCCCACGTCGTCGTCGCCACCTGCGCCACCTGATCCACCAGCAGCGCCCAGCTTTGCGCCGGGTCATGCAGCACAATTACCCGCTGCAAACCCACCATCGGCTCCGCCTCATGCCCCAATCGCGCCACCAGGCTAAACACCGGGATGCGCTCACTGGCCGTGGGCAACCAGCCCACAAACCCATGTGCCCCTGTTTCCAGCACCAGCCGTGTCGTCCGCTCAACGCTACGCACCCGCCCCATTTCCAGCGCATAAAACGCCCCTTTCGCCTGGCACCGGATATAATGCAACCGTTCGTTCGCAGCCTTTGCGTCATTCATCATCAATCTTCCTACGCCTTGAAAGGAAACAGAAGTTCAACTTCTCCAAAGAAGTTGAACTTCTAACCTACGTCCAATCAAATCAGCGGCACTGAAAGCATTTCCGCCGCCATCTGCCACTCGTTATCTACCGCCATTTCCTCACGGAGCCGTTGGGCAATTTGGGCTGGTGTACCAACAAAATCGGCTAAACCTAGCTCGCGTGCCCGCTGCGGCATCCCATCCACCACACATGTCTCGGCATTTTGGGCGTAGCTTTGCCCACCCTTGGAACGAATTGCCACCAACCCCAAGACACCATCTTCGCCCATGCCCGTCAGCAAAACGCCGCGTGTGCGGTGACCAAACGCCTGTGCCACCGACTGCATCGTCACGTTAATGGACGGCCGATGTCCCATAATTTTGTCAGCCTGATTCAAATACACCCGTGAATCAGGCCGTACCAGCAGATGGTAATCCCCAGGGGCAATTAACACCTGCCCAGGCCGCAGGCGATCACCCATTTGCGCCTCGCGGACATTCAAGGCCACGCTGTTGTTTAGCTGAGTTGCCAAAACATTGGTAAAGGTGGCTGGCATATGCTGCACCAGAATAATGGCCGCCGGAAAATGGATGGGCAGTTGGCTCAACAGCTCACGTACTGCAACCGGCCCCCCCGTTGATGCACCAATCACCAAGACTCCTCCCGGCAGCCGCGACGCCTGACTATACGATTCCAGCGGTGGCTGCTGTGCCCGGCTTGGCAAGGGATCGCCATTCATGGCTGCCCCACCCGATGCCGAATCGCCCAATGAACGCGGTCGAACAGATCGAACCACTTTCACTTGGGCGGCTGCCCGTACTTTCGCCAAAATCTCCTTTCGTAACGTCTCAGGATTTGTGTCAGACTGCGGTGTATACTTTAATGTGAAATCCACGGCTCCTAGCTCCATTGCCCTCAGCGACAAACGCGCTGAGCGGCGACTGATACCACTAATCATTAAAACTGGCACCGGCATATCATGCATAATATGTTCCAGCGTTGCCAGCCCGTCCATTTGGGGCATCTCGACATCGAGCGTGACCACATCGGGACGAAGCTGGCGGATCTGGGCCAGTCCGGTGACCCCATCATTGGCTGTGCCAACTACCGTAACATCGGCAGCCGATTCCAGGTAGTTGGCTAGTAAGCGGCATATGAAGGGAGAGTCATCAATAATTAAAACCCGTGTCGGCTGCTTCATGCCTGTGCTAAGGTGCGTACTGTGTTGATGAGAACATCATCCGAATACGGTTTTACCAGATAGGCAGAAACACCGAGTTCCAACGCCTTGCGGCGATGCTTTTCGCCAGCGCGTGAAGTAAGCATGACGATGGGAATGCGGCTGAGGTGATGGTTAGCCTTTAACGTCGCCGTCAGTTCATACCCATCCATGCGCGGCATTTCAATGTCCATGAGGATAGCATCGGGCAATGTGATGCTGCTTTGCAGCATCTCTAACGCTTCCACGCCATCTTTGGCGGCTAACGCTTCCCAGCCAACGCTTTTGACTAGATTGGTAACAACCCGGCGCACGCTTACGGAGTCGTCTACAACCAGTACCGACAGCGGCTTGCTACGCTGGGTAGCGGCGGTGCTGGTGCGGTGGAACTGGCGGCGCGGGGGGGCCTGGGTTGGAGCGGCCATTAGTTCGGCGGGGTTGAGGATGAGAACCGGCCGGCCGTCTCCCATCAAAGTTGCGCCCGTAACCCCATGCACATAGCGTAAGTGGCTGCCCAACGGCTTGACCACAATTTCGCGTCCTTCCAAAATTTCATCCACCATGAGCGCCATTTGGCGAGAACCGGCGTTGAGCACCAGTACCGGCACCCGTTCAATACTGTCGTCGGCCGGTTGCTTAAGGTGAAGCAGTTCGCCCAATTGCAGCAGGGGGTAAATATTGTCGTTGAGCCGCACCACTGGCTCATCGCCCAAATGGGAAATATCACTGCGCTCGATGCGAGAAATGAGGTCTACGGCATTGAGCGGAATGGCAAAGGTTTCGTAGTTGGCCTTTACCAGCAGTGCCCGGTTCATCGCCAGCGTCATGGGCAGGCGAATGGTAAAGATCATGTATTGACCCGGCTTGGAGTCAACGGCCACTGTCCCCTTGAGCTTATAAACGTTGCTGCGAAGGACATCCAGCCCCACGCCACGCCCAGATAGTTCATCCACCGTATCGGCAGTGCTAAAGCCTGGGGCAAAAATAAGCGAGTGCAGTTCGGCCTCACTCAGGGTGCGAGCCTCGCTTTCGGAAACATACCCCTGGCTGATGGCCTTGGCACGAATGCGCTCTGGCTGTAGCCCAGCCCCGTCGTCCTTGACTTGAATGACGACCTGGTTGCCCTGGTAGAAAGTGCGAAGCTGAATTTGGCCGCGTGCTGGTTTACCTAATACTTGCCGCAGTTCGGCCGGCTCGATGCCGTGGTCTACCGCGTTGCGGAGGACGTGGAGCAGCGGGTCGGCAATGTCATCCAATACCTTTTTGTCTAGTTCGACCTCTTCCCCTTCAATAACCAAATCAACCTGCTTACCCTGTTTTTGCGCCACCACGCGCACGGCACGCTGGAGGCGGGTGGTGAGGGTAGCGAAGGGCAACATGCGGGTACGCATGAGCTTGTCTTGCAGTTCGCTGGAAATACGCCCCTGGTTTTCGATCACCCCTTCAAAATCGCCAATGAGGTGGTTGAGTTCATTGCCAACCAGCCGAATATCGCTGGTGGTTTCGGCCAGTTCACGGGAGAGGAGGTGGAATTCGGTGTAGCGGTCGAATTCCAGCTCATCGAATTCGTAGACAAAACCGTTGCTGCTGTCGGCAGAACGGCCGTTTTCCTCCACCCGATTTGTTGGTGGGACATTCAGCGGCGTACTTGCCAAGGCCGCCACCTCATACTGCGTTTCCAGCCGGGTGGACAGCCGCCGCAGCCGGTCAATGCTGGGCTGTAGCTCATTGGTCAGACGGTTCAAATCACCCAGCCGCTGCTCAAAGGTGGTGCGGGTGATGACCAGCTCGCTGGCAAGGCGCACCAGTTCGTTGAGCCGTTCGAGGGGAACGCGAATCACTTCATCGGGATTAACGGCCGTTTGTGGCTTCTTGGCTGCTGGTGCCGTCTGCGGCTCGGTCGCACGCTGGCTACCCAGATCAAATACCATTTCCGGGCCAAGCAGATCGGCAATCTTCAGCGGCTCCAGCGTGGGAATGGACTCAGCCTCCCCACTCATTTGCTGCTTGTACTGGGTCATCAGCCCCGCCAGGGCAGCTTCATCCACCTGCCCAGCCACCATATCTTCCAGCATGTCGCTGGAGGCGAACAAAAGCTGCATCAACCCCCGCGTCATCGTCACCGAATCATCGTCCACCAGGTCAAGCAGGTCTTCCATGCGGTGGGATAAATCAGCCACCGCTTGCAGACCCACGGTGGCGGCTGCCCCCTTGAGCGTGTGGACGGTACGCCGAATGACGCGCAGGACTTCTTTATCCTGCGGCTCTTTGTCGAGCAGCGTCAACTGGGTGCTAATGGTTCGCAGGTGATCCTCGGCTTCAGGAGCAAACGCTTCCAGCAGTTCGGGCAGGAGGTCTTCGTCCATGTAGAAAGCAGCAATGTCTTCGTCTTCCTCGCCAGATTCCAGCAGTTCATTGGCGAGTTCCATTTCTGCTTCCAGGGCAACCCTTTCAACTTCGGCCAGCACGGCAGCAACGGCCGTTTCATCTTCAGCCACTGGCAAACCGCGCAAACGCCGATAGGCGCGGGTGACATCGGTCAACATGGGGGTTTCATCCACTTGATCTTCCAGCATGTCGCCCATCAAATATTGCTCAACATAGTCAAGCGTCTTGAGCAAGAAGGGGGCAATTGCCTCGCTGTAGGGCAGCTCTTCTTCGAGCAAATCTTCCAACACCTCTTCCATGTAATAGGTGATGTGGCTCAGACCGGCAAAGCCAACCATAGAGGAGGCACCCTTGATGATGTGGACAAAGCGCCGCGCATCTTCCACCAGTTCACGATTATCTTCGGTCAAGGGTAATCGCTCAATCCCCTGCCGAATCCCTGGCATATACCCGTGTGCTTCTTCAATGAAACCGAGCAAAACATCAATGTCTACTGTTCGCCCCATGTTAGTTCTCCGTTGCAGTATGCGCCACACGCTGATAGACGAGGGCATCTGGAAAATAAGCCGGCCGCATTCCGGGTAAGCGTAAGCTTACCACGTCGGTTGGTGCCAGGAATAGGTAGCCTCCCGGCGTAATCTGCTCACACAACCGCTGCAAAATCTTAAGCCGCGTTTCGTTGCTAAAGTAAACCAGCACATTTTGACAAAAAACAACATCGTACTGCGTGGTTGTGTAATCGTCTGGTGCCTGTAGGTTCAAATAGCGAAACTCTGTTATCTGCCGCAGGGGAGACCGAACTTCAAAGAGTTGGTCGTGCCCTTGTTGATATTCGCGCATATATTTGCGTCGGTACGCTTCGGGCAGACTGCGAATTTCAAAGTGCCGATAACGGCCGTTTTTGGCCTGTGTCAGCTTGCTTTCGCTGATGTCCGAACCGGTGATGTGGATGTGATGGGAGGAGAAAACGGCCGTTTCCAGCAGCAGCATCGCCAGCGAATACACTTCCTGCCCCGATGAACAGCCCACGCTCCACAGATTCAGCCCATCC
This sequence comes from Ardenticatenaceae bacterium, assembly GCA_020634215.1. Lineage (GTDB taxonomy): Bacteria > Chloroflexota > Anaerolineae > Promineifilales > Promineifilaceae > JACKCD01. Next base: position 10,857 of record JACKCD010000007.1, read on the forward strand.
TGTGCCTGCTTTTGCTGCCACAACTGCGGCAGCACCCGATCACGCATAGCGGTAAAAGAAGGCTCGTGGCGGAAAAAGCGCGTCTCGTTGTTCACCAGCCCTTGCAGCAGTGCTGTCCATTCCTGCTCCCCGTTCCGATCCAACATCACGTACCGATAATAATCCGTATAGCTGGCTAAACCATGCTGCCGCATTCGCTCCCAAAGCCGCTGCCCCAGAAAGTAAAGACGGCTATCGGTGAAGAACAGCCCGCTGCGGTTAGCAACAAGCGTGCGCCACATCTCAACGTCTTCGGCTGTCATGTCTGGGCGAGCAGTGCGGTTTAGCAACATTGTTTAGCCTGAGGGTTGGGGCGTTCCCCAACCCGCTTGATATGATATGGCAATTAATCGCCCAAGGCTAATGCTTCTCGCTGGGAAGAACGGCCGTTTCCATTTCTCTGCGCCCCATCCGCCCCATTGGGAATAATGCGCGGGGCAGCACTGCGCGGCAGTTTAAAGGTACTTACCGATGACCGCAACTGATCCGCCAGCATAGCCAGACGGGTAATTGCCACCGCCACATCCTTGGTACCAACGGCCGTTTGCTGCGTCACCGTCGCAATCTCATTCATCGAAAACGCAATCGTTTCCGAACCACGCGCCTGCTGCGTCGCCGCCAGTGAAATGGATTGAATCAGCTCGGCCAACTGGTTAGACACCGATTCGATCTCCATCAGCGCCAAACCCGCTTCATTCGCCAGCTTCGACCCTTCAACCACTTCACGAGTCGTGGCTTCCATCGCGGCCACGGCCTCATTGGTTTCGGACTGCATGGCAAAAATGAGTTCGGCCACCTGTTCGGCGGCCATACTCGACCGCTCCGACAGCCGCTTTACGTCTGCTGCCACCACCGCAAACCCTCGGCCGGCATCCCCAGCCGCCGCCGCTTCCAGCGACGCATTCAGCGCCAGCAGGTTGGTGCGTCGGGCAATGCTGCGCATCACCTGCACAATCTCGCCAACCTCTTGCGATGATTCACCCAGCCGCTTGATCCGCTTGGCCGTTTCCTGACCTTGCTGACGAATTCGCTGCATTCCCTCAATGGTGTTTTGCACCGCGCCAGACCCCTGACGCGCCGTTTGCAGTGCCTGCTCGGCCACCGTAGACGATTGCTTGGCATTTTCCGACACTTGCTGCACCGAAGTCGCCATTTCATCCACCGCCGCCGAAGTGCTGGTAATTTGGGTTGCCTGGGCATCACTACCCTGAGCCAGATGTTCTGCCGTCAACCGCATTTTGTTGGCCGACAAGCTTACGGCCATAGTGGTACGCAGCACGTTACTAATAACGCTGCGCAACTGGCCGATGGTAAAGTTGATGGAGTCAGCTACGGCACCCATCGCGTCGGCCGTCACTTCTGCCTCCACGGTCAAGTCACCATCACCCAGGTCGGCAATTTCTTCCAACAGCTTGATGATGGAGTTTTGCAGCGAGTCGCGTTCAGCCTCGGTTCTTTCTACAACGGCCACCATCTGATCCAGCATAAGGTTGATGCCTTGCGCCGCTTTCCCCAGCTCATCACCGGAAACAATCTCGATACGGCGGGAGTTATCGCCACGGGCAACCCGCTCAAACAGGTGGTCAATGCGCCGCAACTGACCAGTGAGCAGCCGCGCCAGCAGCATGGAGGCCACGACGGCAAAAAGGGCACCCAGAAGCAGCGCAATCACAAACAGCCAGGTGGTTGTGGTTACGGGAACGAAGGCTTCGGCGGCCGACTGCGTCACAACAACTGCCCAGTTGAGTTTGTCCAGAGCAATGAGGAATTCGGCGTGGCGATTGATGCTTTGCCGGTCTAAGGTTGAGGCAGCCAGCACCAGGGTGTCGCCACTAGTGGCATCAGCTACCTGGCTCACCAGTTGGCCGTTTTGGTTTTGGCTGAGGTCGGTAACGGCCGTTAACATTTCACCCGTCAGTGCATTGCCGCCCGCCACGCCGTGTGGGTCAGCAATCACCGTGCCATCCTGCGCCACCAAAAGGGCATGGCCGCTTTCGCCAACCTGAATACTCGCTACCTCGGCCAGAAGCGCGTCAATAACCAGGGTTGAGCGGACAATACCAATAATAGCCCCAGACTCATCACGCACGGGCATAGCCAGCAAAACGGCCGTTACCCCCGCGCTTTCATCAAACTCCGGCTCACTAATATAAATCGCCCCTTCCCCATTCGCATACGCAGCTTGCCACCACCCTTCATCTGCCTGATAGTAGTCTGATAGCAAATCCGTTGAGGCCAGCGTTGCGCCATATTCATCGGTCACGAAAATTTCAATATGTTCTGCAAACGTGCCCTTATACGCCGCCAACTGCCCAACCACCCGGTTCACCGCCGGGTCATGCGAAAGCGTCTGCACCACAATGTCTTCCGTGCCCGTTCCCGTCGTCCATATCTCATCCAGCGTTGCAATTTGTGCCTGAATCGCGGCATCGCTCAAGCCTGCATACTCAGCATTTTTAGCCTGCAGTTCGGCCACAAGCGTTTCATCCAGAGCTAAACTGTGGATAATGCTTACCTGTTCCGAGAAAAATGTCGCAATACTCTTCTCAAAGCCAACCACCTCGGCCTCAAGCCCTTGGTTAATAGTCAGCCCCAACGCTTGCTGCATATTCCGCACATTAAACAAACCAATCGTCAACAGCGGGATGAGCGTCACAATAAGCACCGCCACAACAATTTTAACGGCCAGCGGCTGTTCCACTCTCTGTATGGCGCGAAAGATTCTTTTGATTAGTGGTCTCATGTTTACCTCGCAGCTTCCCCAGAATCGCAACCGACTCTGGGGAAACACTCTCTACGGCAAGCTAGGAAAGCTTGGAAATGTCAGCGTAGTCACTAATCTCCATAATATCTTGTTCGCCATACAGCAGTTCGTCAGCTTCCATCTCGTCATATGGCAGCACTGCGTGCCCGCCATTATAAGCAGAAGCCAATTGCTCTTCATGACCATTCTCATACATCGGCAGCTTAAAGGTACTAACCGAATTGCGTAGGTTGTCGGCCAACATTGCCAGCGAGCTAATTGAAACGGCCGCTTGCTTCGTCCCCGCAGCCGTCTGCTGCGTCACATCGGCAATATCATTCATGGCATGGGCAATTGTTTCCGACCCACGCGCTTGCTGCTTGGCTGCCAACGAGATGGATTGAATCAGCTCAGCCAGCCGATCCGATACATTCTGAATCTCTTGCAGCGTATCACCCGCTTCCTGTGCCAGCTTCGTTCCCGTTACCACTTCGGTCGTCGCCGCCCGCATCGAGGCCACCGCTTCTTGCGTTTCGCTCTGGATGGTGCGCGTCAGCGTCGCAATCTGCCGCGTCGCTTCCGTAGACCGTTCTGCCAGACGCTCAACTTCTTCGGCAACCACGGCAAACCCTCGGCCGGCGTCGCCAGCGGCAGCAGCCTGAATTGAAGCATTCAGTGCCAAGATACTGGTACGGTCAGCAATATCACCAATGAGCTGCACGATCTTGCCAATCTCTTCCGAACTGCGGCCCAGGCGGGTAATACGCTTGGCCGTTTCTTCTACCTGCTCGCGGATACGATCCATACCCTGCACTGTCGCCTGCACCGCTTGCGAACCACGTTTCGCGCTATTGGTCGCTTGCTGACCAACCTCAGCCGACATCACCGCACTCTCAGATACTTGCTGAATGGAGACGGTCATCTCATCAATCGCAGCCGATGTATCCAGAATTTGCGCCGCCTGAGTTTCACTACCCTGAGCCAAGTATTCCGTTGTGGCCTGCACTTCGTTGGCCGAGGAACTTACTTGCAGCGTGGCTTCTTGCACATCAAAGATGATGTTACGCAATTGTTCAATCATAAAGTTAAAGGAGTCAGCAATGGCACCGGTCATATCGGCCGTCACTTCGGCCTCAACCGTCAAGTCACCTTCCGCCACCACGCTTACCTCTTCCAGCAGCTTCATAATGGAAAATTGCATGGTATCCCGCTCTTCACTGGTTTGAATCAGCTGCACCGTATTATCAAGCATACTGTTCAAGCCAGAGGCCACGAGGCCAAGCTCATCATTGGAATTGGTTTCGGCGCGTGCCGCATAGTCTCCCTGTTCTACGCTTGTCAGCACCTGCGCAATATTGCTAACTTGCTCATTCACACCACGGGTAAACAGCACAGCCACGACCACAACAACTACGATAGCCAATAATGCTAAACCACCAACAATCAACGCCATGGTCAACACGGGCTGCTGCACTTCGGTCTGATCTACTTCTGCAATAATGGCCCAGGTCAACCCATCAGGGTTTGCTTGAGTCGGTGCCTGGATTTGCACTGGTGCCCAAGAGCTAAGCACAGCGTTATTACGATAGTTTGTTGTGACTTTTGTGCCAGCCTGACCATCCAGCGCAGCCTGTGCAGATTCGGTATCAGCAATTGTGGCAACATTCAAAATGGTGGACGATACACCTAGGTTATCGAGGAAACGGGAATCGGTACGCCATAGTTTATCGGGGCCAATTAGGTAAGTCTCACCCGTTTGCCCCAAACCCGCTTGCTCCTGCATAATCTTCGAGATGCTGTTTAGAGAAAGGCGGAACACCAGTACCCCAATCTTTTCTTCACCATCAAAAATGGGAGAGGCAATAAAGCTAGCAGGCTCCTGAAAAATGGGCGCGTATGGTTCATAGTCGGCCATTTCCACTACATCTGTGGTGGTGCCAGCATTAGCCAGACGGAACGCTTTACCAAAAGCGGTGGAGGCAAAGGGACCATCATGCAGTGAGGTAGCAAAATCAATTTCTTTGGCAACCGAATAAACGATGACACCAGTGCGTGAATCAACCAAGTACACATCATCATAGCCAAATTTCTCAGCATAGCTGCGGAAAATGGGTTGAATTCGGGCATGAATTTCGCCATAGGTTGGACCAACTGGCAGTGCAGGTTCTTCGGGTGTTTCGCCTTCAGTTGTAGCCGTGTCCTCCTCTGTGACTGGTGCTTCATCACTGACCGGGGCTGCAAGTTCAGCTTCTTGATCAAAGTTTGCTTTTTCGCCAATGTTAAAGGGGTTTTCCACAATATAGCGATATTGCAGTTGGGTGCTGAACGGGTCAACGTCGAACAGAAACTGGTCAACGGGGGCGGCCATGTCGTTGCGCTGTTCGTAGGCTGGTGCATAGGCTTGTTGATAGAACGCGGTAATGCTGCGTCTTTGCTGCTCCAGCTCTTCGGGGGCTAAGTCGGCTTGTTTTATGGTAACGGCCGCATTGCTGAAATCACGCATGGCTTCAACTACAACCGGGTTTTCTGAAAATGTGATGATTTGTGCTTCTGTCCCGTGGAAGAAGCTTTCGACTTGCTCGCTTTTAATTTGGCGAATGGCTTCCAGGGAAAGAATGGCGTCTGAGGTTAAGGCTCGGGACGCTGTGGCGAAGGCCACAATACCTAGGATGATGAGTGGCACGATGGCAACAGCAAAGAAAGCTATCAATAATTTCCACCGCAAGCTTACAAACTTCTTCTGATTTTCCATGCTACAAGGTCTCCTAACGTTGATGCTGACAAGTTTGTTGTTTCGTCTTCAGTATCTGAACGCTTCTATTGGCAGGTGATTGAAACAATAATCCTTTATGATCTGGTATGTTGTGGTTTCTTAACGTGTAGCAACTTCATCACTAAGGAATTCTACCGTGTAGGCAGAAGCAACATTATCTAGTGGGGCATCGAGCAGCCCTTGGTCAAGCATAATTTCGTGAGCACCGTTCCAAACAGGCACTTCCATTTCGCCAGGGTTGTGGCCGGGGGGCGCAATGAGGGGAACGGAGAGGCGCATACCGCGTTGGGCTGCGGCTAGATCGGAGCCAGAGGCATATTGACTGACGATCAATTGGGCGGTGGCATCGGGGTTATGAACGGCCGTTTCCATGCCCTGCACCGTCGCCTGCACAAATCGCCGCACCACATCCGGGTGGTTTTGAATCATCGCCTCAGTCGTGAAAATAACATTGCTGTACATATTGATATAGTCACTCACCCACAGCAGATTCACATCTTCACTGCGAAGCTGCGCCACAGCCCCTTGATTGGTCAAGAACGCCTGCATCGCATCCACCTGACCATCAAAAATCGCATCCACACTGCCAAAGTTGACATCCGTCACTTCCGTAATTTGCGATTGATTGATGTTGAGCTTGTCGAGCATGGCACGATAGGCAATATCGGTCACACTACCGGTTGGCTGCACCCCAACCTTGCGACCAATGAGGTCACGCGGAGAAATGATGCCTTTATCGCCCGCAGAAATGAGTACAACCGGGCTGCGCTGATAAATGGACGCAACAGCAACCAAGGGATGGCCTTGAGAGCGTGCCAACAAGATTTGGTCTGAGCCAATGACCCCAAAATCAGCGTTTCCTTCCAGAACTTGCTGTACAGGATCAATGTAGCCGCTGGCATTGATACCACCCTCCACCAAATTCACCGAAATATCGGCATCGTTGTAATAATTCTTGGCAGCCGCTTCATAGAAGCCAGCAAATTCCACGTTGTTGAACCAGGAAAACTGCACGTCTATGGTTCCATCAAAATTGTCCGCAGCGGGTGCATCTGCCGTTGTTGATGAAGACAGACTGCAACCTACCATCAGGATAGTGAGCAAGATGGTTATGATGAGTTGAGCAGAAAGGTATCGTTTGTTTTGGATCATTGGTTCCTCACTCTAATTTATAATCGGCACCTATTTGCCGGAGTTATTGCTTTATGGGGTGGCGAAGTAGGGCAAACTACATTGCTTCAAATTGCCACATTTCGGGCGATGTCAGTAAGCGTTCCAAATCGAGCAAGATGTACATCTGCCCATTTTCCTCGTAGACACCCCGCATGTAGGTACCTAGCTGGTTTTTAATGGGGGCCGTGGGCACACGAACGCGCTCCAGAGCAAGATCACGAATGTCGCTTACCTCGTCTACAACGATGCCGGTGGTAATGGCGGTGGCCTCTTGCTCGCTTTGCACAACCATCATTTCAACTTCGCCAGGATTGTGATAGAGGTATTCGTTCCCGTTTTTACTGAGTCCCAGGAACGCGCCTAAATGAACGAGAGAGAGAATATCGCCGCGCAAATTAGTGATGCCCAGCAGCCAATCGGGGACATTGGGCACAGGGGTGATGTAGTTAATGTCACCCACTTCACGGATATTGGCGGCTGGTACAGCATATTTGTTACCCGCAAGGGTGAAGATGACGTATTGTTCCCAGGTTTGGTCGTCACCACTCCCTACCGGGGAAAGATCCATGATGGTCTCAACGGCCGTTCCGCTGGTTAAATCAGCGTCAATGTTGGCAATGAGTTCGTCAAGAATTTGGGCTTCACCCAGCTCAATCTCTTCAATAAAGGATTCAGAATCTACCGCCGGGGCAGCGGCAACCACTTCGTCACCTTCTTCCTCTTCTTCAAGCAGAAGGGTTTCCAGCGCTGCCAGGTCATCCAGTTCGTCTGCTGCCGCTTCTTTTGGCTCCAGCTCGCTTGCTGGCTCTGTGAGCAATTCGGCTTCCATGTCGGCCAAAGCACCCCATTCATCTACTTCAATGGCAAGGTCGTCTTCGGCTTCGTCGGCCTCAATTTCTTCGTCAACGGCCGTTTCCAGTTCCGTCGCAAAAGCATGTTCCACCACGGCAGCAATACTGTCTTCCAGTTCGCTCAGGTCGTCCTCAAACGCCAGTACTTCATCCAGTTCAGCCTGGTCGGCAATAGCAAGCGTGTCTTCTTCCGGCTCGGCTTCCAGCAGCTCTTGTTCGGTTTCCAACAGTGCCTGGGCTTCAACAACAACGGCCGTTTCTGGCTCATACAAAATCTCTTCCTCAAGCTCCTGCACGGATTCAAGGGAAGATTCGGCCGCTGCCAACAGGTCAGCGTCTAGCTCGGTTAATTCATCGGCCAGGGGGAGGTCTGATTCAGCGGAGGTGGGAGCAGAAACGGCCGTTTCAACCACAACTGGTTCAACAACCTCTTCAACAACCTCAGCCGGAACCGCAGCAACCTCAAGCTCCTCATCATACAGCAGGTCAACTTCCAGTTCTGCCAAAGAATCCCACAGTTCCGCGTCATCCCCAAGCTCCCCATCGGTCAGTGACCCCGTTTCTAGCAAATCACCTTCAAGATTAGCCAGCATATCCAACGCCTGCTGCGCCATTTCTGGCTGTGCTTGCTCAGTTTCCACCGGCTTCCCATGCAGCAACGCATCTTCCAGGTCAGCCAATGGCTTTTCAATTCCTTGGCCCAAATCCGGCTTTGATTTGGGTGCATTCGCTTTTTTACTCACGGTCACCTATCCTTCACCATCAAAGCAAACGGTCAACAGCTGCAACCAACTCCGCCTCTTTAAACGGCTTCGTCATATAATCATCAGCACCCTGGCGCAGCCCCCAAAAACGGTCACTGCTTTGGTCCTTACTCGTCAGCATCAAAATCTTAATGTCCTTTGTTGCTGGCGACATTTTCAGGTGACGGCAAACTTGATAGCCGTTTTTCTTGGGCAAAATCACATCCAGCACGATCAAATCAGGCATCTCACGCGCTGCCTTGACAATGGCATCCTCGCCATTTTCCGCCGTACTAACGCGATATCCCAACCGCGTTAGCGGCCCCGCTATCAAAGCACGATGGGTGGGGCTATCTTCCACAACAAGAATTGACTTATTTTTCATGGGTTTTACCTGTATCTTCCTAAAAGTTAAGACAACAGATTATGCAAGCTGTTTCTTAGAATGCTTTTTCACAGCGTTAATCAACGTTTGGGGATTACACGGTTTGGTAATGTACTCGGTTGACCCAACCATGCGACCACGCACCTTGTTGAAAAAGCCGTCCTTACCAGACAGCATCACAACCGGCACGCCTTTCGTCTCATTATTCCCCTTAATGATCTTGCATACCTGGTACCCATCCATATGAGGCATCGTAATATCTAACAAAATTAGATCCGGCATCTGACCAACCAATTCCGAGGTGGGGCTGTTGAGCTTGCTCAACGCCTGCACCCCATCGGCGGCCGTTACCACCTCATAACCCTCTTTTTCCAGGATAATGCTTACGGCTTTACGAATCGTGGGACTATCATCAACCACCAGCACAATGCCCTGCTTGCTCTCCACTTTGGGCTGCGGCGGCACCGTGACGCGGTTGGCATTTTGCGAAATTTGTTTTTGTCTCAGCAAGTCAACCAGCTTACGCAAGACTGGCTTGTTTGGCTGAAGGCGAATCGCTTCGTTAAGATGAATAATGCTCTGCACAATCTCTTTGAGGTTTAAATGAGCCAGCGCCAATTTATAGTGCAGCCGCACGTCACCGCTTTGGCTTAATTCCAAACGGTACCGTTCAATGGCAGCCTGAATCTTGGCTTGATCCACCTCTTCATTCTGCAAGATGTCGTCTACCTTGGTTAGGGTGACAATGGCGTGACAAGAGGGACACTGCTGCATCGGTTCGCCAGCAGGGGCAGCGCAAATGGGGCAGCGCCAGGCAACATGGGCGGGGGCTTCGGTTCTGGCAGGAGCAGACACGGTTTCAACAGCGGGAGAAACGGCCGTTTTTGTTTCAGTAGCTGCCGGAGTCACCACCGCCGTCATCACACCATGCTGATGCACATTACCTTCGGCATGGCCGTTGGCATGTGCATGACCATTCTTCTCTGGTACCTTGACGACTTCCCGCGTTTGAGCATTAGCTGCATACTTTAAAAACGTCTCCCGTTCCGCTTCCGAACGAGCAACAGTAGCCAGCCACAACCAGCTTTCCCGGTTATTCTCATCAAACTTGGTAGCCTCTAGCAGCAAGCGACGCGCTAAATCATGGTTGCCTTCTTTGGCTGCCGCTATTCCTAACTGTAGTGCACTAAATGCTTTTGCTTCAGACATCATCTATTCCTCTTGTCAGCTCAAAACTCTGCTCACCGCTTATTAGCAGGCCTGAATGACTGTAGGCCATTCTTGGTTCGTCATCTTAACGATTAAATTACAAATTTTTTTGTTTGGTGAACTTCTACAACCTAGCTTCAATTAAGTACCTAGGTACTACTATATTCAATCATGCGAGTGTTAAAAGTCGCATTACAGATCAAAGGGATAAATTGGCAACAAAAACGGCCGTTTTGCGCTCCCCAGGCAAAACGGCCGTTTCTCATTTGGCTCCCCTTTTTGTTAAGTCAGTCGCTTACGGCAGCTTAATCATCACATCATCAACCGCCGCTTCAATCGAACTGTTTGACCCATTGTCAGCCGTCTCAATCAGAATGTAGATGGTCTGTCCACCAAAGGCATTGACCTTGGTCTCCAACTTCTCCCACTCGCTAAAGACTTTGTCACTATTCCCACGCTCTTCCAAAACCACCTTCGTCATCGTCTCCCCCACAATTGAGACCCGGAAGTAATCAGCGTTGGTGGCATTAGATAGATGGGCAAAGTAATACTTGAGCGTCAACACCATGTCTTCTTTCAGTGCTGGGACCTCAATGCTGACCGAGCGAATGGAGGTTACCCCACCGTCTACATCGTTGCTGTCCACATTGCTTCCCGCTGCGGCACCTGTTACCAAGTTGCGGCTACCGCTTGTCGTCCGGCTCGTTTGGAATGACTTCTCACCATACTTGGTTGTTTCGGGTGTACCCCATTCCCACTGCCCACCGGTGGCGGTATCTGTGCCAGCCGCATTGGCTGCCCAACCCCGGTTGCTTTCAAAGTCGTCATAGAACAACACTGACTTGTTGCGATTGACAAAAGTACACACAATGTCTTCGCCTGCATTCAGGTGGATAGTCACACCTTGGCTGCTGGCTGTCGCGCTGCCGCCAACACAATTGACGCTCAATACCCAACCGCTCAACGGTGCCTGCACAACCTGATAGTCACCAGAAACCAGGTTTTCGACAACTTGGCTATCATCCCGACCTTGGGAGAAGGTGCCCAAGTCGCCACTGTAGTTCGCCGTCAGGCTGCTGCCAGGCCCCATCAAATCGGTCACAATCGTCACAGACCCGGTCTGGACAATGGTGCTGGTGTTCACAAAGTCGCAGCTTACGTTTTCGTTGGCACCCAGGTGTACGGTGGCAGTGCCGCCCGTTACGGTGACATCCCCGCCGGTGCAAACGACTTCCAATGCCCAGTCTGGCACGACGTTCTGAATGATTTCGTAGTCGCCAGGATACAGGTTTTCTGCGGTGTGTCCTTGCCCAGAGGTGAAGGTGTGGAACCCTAAGTTGCCAAAGTAGACAAATTCGGTGCCATCAGCCGGGGCAGCGACATTCGTGAAAGAGATAGAGCCACCGACATAGCTGTTGTCAAAGGTACAAACAATGTCTTCGTTGGCACCCAGATGAATCGTCGTGGTTGTGTCCACGATGTCTACCGAACCACCCGTGCAGCTTACATCTACCAACCAGCCCTGCGGCACGCCCTGAATCACTTCGTACTCGCCAGGATACAGGTCTGCCGATTGGCGGCTGCCGCCAGCGGTCAGGGTGAAGAAGCCGATGTTGCCAAAGTAGGTGAATTCTAGCCCGTTGTCCAAATCGGCGTTGTTGACGATGGTGATGCTGCTGCCCACATCGGTGTTGTCAAAGGTACATACCACGTCTTCGTTGGCACCCAAGTGGACGATGATGTCGCCGTTGCCGATTTCGACGTTGCCGCCGCTACAGCTAATGTCCAAGGTCCAGCCTGCCCACACGCTTTGGTAAATTTGATAGTCGCCGGGCAGCAGGTTGTCGCTGACTTTGCTATCACCGTCGTTTTGGGTGAAGCTCCCCAGCCCGCCGAAGTAGTAGAAGTCACTGGTGCCGGCCGGGTCGCTGGTGGTGACCAGGGTGATGGAGCCGCCCAGGTCGCTGTTGCTGAAGGTGCATTCGACGTCTTCGCTGCTGCCCAGGTGGACAATGACGCTGCCGTTGCCGGTTTCAGCGTTGCCGGTGCAGCTGATGTCTACGGTGCCACCGGCGGGGACGCTTTGGTAAATTTGGTAGTCGCCGGGGAGCAGCCGGTCGCTGGTGTGGCTTTGGCCGTCGTCCAGGGTGAAGCTGCCGGCGTTGCCGAAGTAGAAGTAGCCGCTGCCACCGGCGGGGTTGGAGACGGTGTTGATGGTGATGCTGCTGCCGATGTCGCTGTTGCTGAAGGTGCAAACCACGCCGTCGTTGGCTGCCAGGTGGACAATGACGTTGTCGCCGCTGATGGTGGCATCGCCGCCGACGCAGCTGATGGCGAGTTCCCAGGCTTGGGGAATGCTTTGGTAAATTTGGTAGTCGCCGGGGAGCAGGTCGCTGCTGGCTTTGCTTTGGCCGTCGTCTAAGCTGAAGCTGCCGAGGTTGCCGAAGTAGTAGAAGCCGCTGCCGCCCGCGCTGGCGTTGAGGATGGTGATGCTGCCGCCGACGTTGATGTTGTTGAAGGTGCAGACGATGTCTTGGTTGGCTGCCAGATGCACGATGACGTTGCCATCACCGACGGTGACATCGCCGCCGGTGCAGCTGATGTCTACGGTCCAGCCGGTGGCGACGCTTTGGTAGATTTGGTAGTCGCCGGGCATGAGGTTGTCGCTGAGGCGGCTGTCGCCGTCGCTTTGGGTGAAGCTGCCGAGTCCGCCGAAGTAGAAGCGGTCGGTGGCTCCGGCGGTGTTGATGGTGATGCTGCCGCCGATGTCGGTGTTGGCGAAGGTGCAGACGATGTCGTCGCCGGCCGCCAGGTGGATGATGACGTTGCCCTCGCCGATTTCGACGTTGCCGCCGGTGCAGCTGATGTCTACGACCCATCCGGCCGGCAGGCTTTGATAGACTTGGTAGTCACCGGGTACCCGGTTTTCCTGGTGGCTTTCGCCGTCGTCGAGCAGGATGCTGCCCAAGCCGCCGAAGTAGAAGAAGTCTACGGCTCCGGCTGGGTCGCTGCTGGTCACCAGTGTGATGCTCCCTGTCTCGCTTTGTGCCGAGGCAGTCGGCATCTTCATAAATGTAAAGCCAAAAATGGCTACTACAAACAGTACAACTAATTGCAAACGGGGTTTAGATGTTAGGTTCATAATCCTGATCTTCCTTGTGATTAATAAAAGCTTGATTGCTCAGTACTCAAGTACCATTACCCAAGTACCAACATCATCACAGAAGTTTGTTACACGCCGCATTAAAGGGCACTGGTTTTAAGTTTTTTTTAGTTCTCAGCAGTTAGCCAGTTGGGGGACTTCTTTTTAATAATGTGGATGCACTTATACGGGCGACTGTAATGCCAATTGTAACAGTCTCCCCTAAGAATTGTGTCCAGATACCCAAATTGTTCGCTACGAAACGACGGATTATGAAGCAAATAGGCAGCGGTTTAATCAAAGTAATTTCTCCTTTTTGGCAGCAGCCAACGGCCGTTTTGCTTCTCATCCTCCTATTAAGCGGGGGTATCCGGCTGGGCATGATGCTGCTGCGCGACGTGCCTGCAGCCACCACGCGGCGACAGGTCATGGCCGAGCAACTGCTGGAAAGCGGCCAGCTTGTCTACTGCGGCGAATATTTCCCCCTTTGTGGCGATGATAACCAGTTAACGGCTTCGGTGGAGCCATTGCCAGTGCTGCTGTTTGCCGGGCTAATGTGGCTGTTTGGGCAAACAACGGGGACTGTGATAGCGGTGGTGGGGCAGCAGGCTTTGGGGGTGTTAACGGCCGTTATTCTCTACCACATCCTGCAACACCTCTTCCACAACCCTGCTATCTCCCTGCTCGGCACCTTCTTGTGGGCCACCTATTTGCCCATGATCACCCTCGCTCTTTATTTAGAAGCCGAAATCATTTTCACCTGCTTGCTGCTGCTCGCCATTTGGGCACTCCTGCACAGTTTGGAGACAGACAATAAGCTCACCTGGGTCGCTGCCGGTCTCTGTTGGGGATTAGCCACTCTCTCCCGCTCCATCACCCTCTACTTTCCCATCATCATGCTGGTTGTGGCCGCCACCCACCGCCCCACCCTGCGCCGTCATGCGGCCGGCATGGGGCTGGCGCTGCTCGCCTTTGCCCTCACCCTCACGCCGTGGGTCATGCGCAACGCCCAGGTTTTTGGCACCTTTCTGCCCGGCAACACCCTGCTAGGCTATAACCTCTTTCGCCACAATTACTTCTTAGGCGATGAAGATTTTCTCCATTACGGCTATGCCAAAGAGGCTGACCCCATCATTCGGCAGCTTATTGCCACCACGCCCAACCTGCGGGGGGACGAAAATGAGGTGGAGATGGATACTTTTTACAAGGCGGAGGCGCTCAAAATTATCAAGGCGCATCCCGTTCGCTATCTCCAGCTTTCGCTCTACCGCTTTGTGGCCTTGTGGACTGATTTTGAGGTTCAGCGAGGGCAGCTTTTTTGGCAGCTTGTGGCGGTTGAGAATGGGGTGCTGCTGCTGTTGGCAGGGTTAACGGCCGTTCGCCACCTGCCCCACAAACCCATCCACCTCCTTCCCCTCATCTTGCTCATCGCTTACTTTGCCGCCACCCACAGCCTCATCATCGCCCGAATGCGCTACATCATGCCCATTTTGCCGCTGGTGATGGGGCTGGCGGCAGCCGAAGGGGCGCGCTGGCTGCAGCAGCTTTGGCAGCGGATTCCGCAGTGGCAGCTAACGCCGAACAAAGCCGCTTGAACAGGGGGTAAACTGTAATTTTATCTTTAACAGTACTACAGTACTATCTAAAACAACTCGAAGTGGAAGTGAGCGGATAGCAGTTTTCTTAGTCCATACGTTTGTACACGAAGCACTCAATCGAAGCCGCTTCAGCCGTATTTGGCAAACTTTGGAAAAGCTATCTATCACCGCAACAAACAATACAATCATGGAGAAAACAGCTATGACGCGTCAGGAAATCGCACGTCTGGTCTTAAAAAGTATCAACACATTAGGCCCTTTGCACGGGCTGCGGGTGTCGGCTCAACTATTATTGTCAGGTGGGGGAGAAACGGCCGTTTCTCTGCCCGGCTACCAATTCCCCATCCAGGTACGCACCAACACCTCCGATGTTGCCACCTTCGGCCAAATCTTTGTCAACAAAGAATACGAATGCCCAGTTGAAAACCCCAGAGTTATCATTGATCTAGGTGCCAACGTGGGCTACGCTTCCATCTTCTTCGCCAATAAATACCCTCAGGCCAAGATCATCTCTGTCGAGCCAGAAGCCTCTAACTTTGAGGTCTTGGTACGCAACACCCGCCAATACCCCAACATCACCCCTGTCCAGGCCGCCATCTGGTCACGCAAGGCCGCCCTCAGCATCATCAACCCTGGCGACGAAAAGTGGCTCTTCCAGGTAGCCGAAGCCAGCAACGATGAAGAAGGCATCAACGCCATCACCATGCAGGAACTGCTGGAAATGCACGGCATGCCCGACCATATTGATATTCTAAAAATTGATATTGAATCCGCTGAAAAAGAGCTGTTTGAAGCCAATTATGAGTATTGGCTTGACCGCACCAACATGCTCGTCATCGAACTTCACGACGGGCTATTGCCGGGCTGCAGCCGCTCTTTCTATCGCGCTCTTTGCCACTACGACTTTAACCAATACCTTGTTGGCGAAAATATTTTTGTCTTTCTGAGCAATTAATTCATTGATTTCTAACCAGCATCGTACTGACCGCGCAGCCGGCTGCGCGGTCTTTTTTTGCCCACCTTTATGGCACCAGTGCGGCTGTAACTGTAATTTGGTTTTTAACGAACATACTTTATCCTTTCAATTGGTACTAAAGTACTAAAAACTTAGCCTTTACGTACACTGAAGCCTTATTTGAGGAGACACCATGATCCGATTAATCATCTTACGCATTTTAGAAAGCTATTTTCGCCACCGTTGGCTCTACTTTCTCCCCATTCTGCTAATGGGCATTGCCGGTATCGCCTACGTTTTCGTCCGTCCAGATGTTTATATGTCTGGTGGGTCGCTTTACGTCAAGCAGGAATCCTTCCTGGCTTCCCTTACCTCTGTTCGCAACAGCGATGCTGGCTGGTGGGTCACTCCTGCCGAATCCACCGTAGGCGAAATTTCCGACTTGCTTTTAACCGATGCGTTCATGCGTTCTGTTATCGCCAAGACCGACTTGGCACCCAACCTTGATATGGATCCCGACACCGTATACGAAACCTTTATTGAAGCGCGTGAATCGGTTTGGTTGGAAGAAATGGGGGACAACCAAGTTTTTGTCGGTGCCCAACATACCGACCCCAAAATTGCTTTCCAACTGGTTGACGGTTTAATTGAAAATTATATTCAGTGGAAAATTAATGCTGACCTGGTTGATAGCGAGGCAGCGCAGCTCTTTTTCTCAAGCATCATACAACAATACAGCGAAGATGTGGATCGCATCCACAATGAGTTACAGGCCTACCTGCAGGCGCATCCGGAACCGGTGCGCGGCGACCGCCCTGACCTGGAGCAATTGGAAATTGACCGGCTCGAAGCCCAGCTTGATTTAGCGGAAAAGCGGTATTCAAAGGCCTTGGACAAGGACGAGGAAGCCCAGCTTGCGGCTTCGCAGGCAGAAAGTGATGCCCGGCAAACCTATGTGTTGATTGATGCACCCTATGTGCCGGAAGCTCCGAACACCTCTACTACGCAAAAAGCTATTAGCGTGATTGTGTTTGGTGTCATTGGCACCGTGTTGAGCATTGTTGGCGTGGCTGTGGGGGCACTGATAGACCGGAGCTTCCAGTTCCCGTTAGATGTACACATGGCGATCAATTTGCCTGTTTTGACCTCGGTGCCTGACGTGCGTAACTTGCAAAAACAACGCCAGAAAGAAAGCAAGACCTCGTCCGAAAAGCCCGTATTTGACCAGAAATTGGTGAAGTCATTCCAAGAAGCATAATGCTAAATCATTTAGGGTAAGGCAAGCTAACGATCATGAGCAGCAGAAACACCATTACCAAAAACGCAAGCGTCCTGATGATCTCTCAGGCTTTGACCTGGGCGATGAGTCTGGTGTTGATGCTCTTTCTCCCGCGCTTTTTGGGCGCCGAGGGAATGGGGCAGCTCCATCTGTCAATGTCAATTTGGGCCATTGTGGGCATGTTTGTCACCTTTGGCACCGACACGTTGTTAACGAAGGAAATTTCCCGCGCACCCGAAAAGACGGCCGAGCTTGTAGGGGCAGCCGTCATTTTGCGCTCCATTTTTTATGTGATTGGGTTTGCATTAAC
This sequence comes from Ardenticatenaceae bacterium, assembly GCA_020634215.1. Lineage (GTDB taxonomy): Bacteria > Chloroflexota > Anaerolineae > Promineifilales > Promineifilaceae > JACKCD01. The sequence goes on from JACKCD010000007.1 coordinate 28,057, forward strand.
GGCCGTTGCAATCCAATTCGCTGGGTACAACCAGGAAACCATCTACGTCATCTACATCATCGGCCTAGCCGAACTGCTCAACCAGGTAGGGTCTGTCGCCCGCGCCTCACTCATTGGTTTAGAGCGGATGGAGTATGTAGCAATTGCCAGCATCGCTTTTCGCGCCTTTGTCACCGTCGTCAGCATCGCCATTTTGCTGATGGGATACGGGGTACTGGTAGCGGCGGCTGTTAACATTGGTGGCACGTTGGTAACGGCCGTTCTTCACTTCTACTACCTGCAAAAACTCCAGCCTGTCACCTTCCTGAGCAACTGGAGTACGATGCGCGTCGTCTTCAAAGCCAGCTCCCCCTATCTGATGGTCTACGCTTTCAGCGTCATCTACAAACAGCTTGATGCCGTCATCATCTCGCTGCTGGTCAACGAGACCCAAGTAGGCTGGTACGGGGTGGCCGACCAACTGTTTGGCACCTTTATGTTTGTGCCAACGGTGTTTATAACGGCCGTTTTTCCCGCCCTCTCCCGCATGTTTGCCGATAAATCCGATTCGCTCATCCACCTCATGCGGAAAAGCTTTCACCTGCTGCTGCTCCTCAGCGTCCCCATTGGCCTTGGGGTCACTGCCATCGCCAACCCAGTCGTTGTCCTGCTCTTTGGTGCCGACTTTGCCCCCAGCGGCCCCGTGCTGGCTATCATGGGCTTTGTGCTGGTGCTAACCTACCAAAACATTCTCCTCGGCCAATTCCTCATCTCCACCGACCGGCAAAATGCCTGGACAGTGGTCATGGCGGTGGCAACCATCGCCACCATTCCCCTAGACTTGGTGCTGGTGCCGTGGTGCCAGGCACGCTTTGGCAATGGAGCCATTGGCGGCTCGCTGGCCTACATCTTCACCGAATCCATCATGGTCGTGGCTGGGTTGTGGCTGCTGCCGACCGGGGCACTCGACAAAACCAACATCTGGCTCAGCATCCGCGTGCTGCTGGCCGGTCTGGTCATGTTGGCCGTCGTTTGGACCATCCGTGACCTGCCCATTGTCATCCCCATCGCTGTCGGTGGCGTCGTCTACATCGGCCTCATCGTCATCCTGCGCGTTGTTCCTGAAGAAGATTGGGCCGTGCTGCGTGCAGCCGGGCAGAAAATCCTCTCTCGCTTTCGTAAACATCAATCCGAACCCGCTAGCTTATAAAAAGAGGTAGTTTTCATCATGTTGTGGCGTAATAAATCATCCAAAATTGCAGAAGAACGGCCGTCTCTCCTTGTACCAAACCAAGACGGCTCCACCCTCGTCGAATTCCCCATCCCCGTCGTGGACTCCATGCGGCGGCTTGTCGCCCGCGTCGGGCGCGAAGGGTTATTTCCTGAACGACTCGCCCTGGTCTCCTCGCTGCGGCAAGAAGGCACCACCTATCTTTCCCGCGCCCTGGCCGCCACGTTGGCCCACGACCTCGGTGTCACCGTTTGCGCCGTCGAGCTAAACTGGTGGTGGCCCTCTAGCTGGGGGTCGTCCATCTCTGATGAACAAAATCTGGAGGCGTTGCTAACCGGCCGTTCCTCGCTCGATGAGGCCATTTTCCGCACCGGCTGGCCTAATCTTGCCATTCTACCGGCCGGCAACATCCCCCCAGCCCGCCGCTCCATGCTCGCCCACAGCTCCATTCTGCGCGAAGTGCTGGCCGAGCTAAACGAACGCTTTGACCATCTCATTCTCGACATCCCCGCCATTCTGGCGACCAACGATGCCATGCCGCTCGCCTCACTTGCCAGTGCCTGCTGCCTCGTTGTTCACCAAGGCATCACTTCCATCGAAGATGCCAAATCCACCCTCGACGACATCGGCCATTTGCCCGTTTTGGGTGTTGTGATGAACCAAGTCAGCTTGGCTACGCCCAAGAACTTGCTCAAGTTCATCCCGCAAAACTAACCATGAAGCTATTTTTGCTCCTTCTCTTCGGCTCATTTTTTGGCGGTATCTTTCTCTGGAACCGCCCAGGGGTTTGGCGTGTCATCCTTCTGGCTGCTGTCTCAGCCTTTATCTGTTACGCCTACCTGTTCCTAAACCAAATTTAACTGTAATACGACTATGTTAGCAGCAGACGCCATCACCAAAAGCGTACCTTACGTCGCCAAACGCGCCCAGCGCGTCCAAATCATCTGGTTTACTCTCTTCCTCACCTTCACCGGCTGGATCATTCTCCGCCTGATGTTTGGCGTAAAAGGGGCTGAACCCTCTTCTCTGGCCTGGACTATTTTCCTGGTTGGCATTGCCGCCGCCTTCTTCCGCCCACGCTATGGCGTTTATGTCTTGCTCTTCCTTACCCTCGTTGGCGATTCGGCCATGATGTGGTGGTATCCGTTCTTCAAGAACTTTTCCAGCATCGAATCCTTGCTCTATGTCAACGACCAGCTCATCATCAGCCCCCTGGAAGCGTATATTGCCCTCACCTATCTTTCCTGGCTAATACGCAGCATCTGGACACGCCGCCTGAATCTGCATACGGGGGCCATGTTTTTTCCAGCACTGCTCTTTGGGGCCTTTATGGTCTTTGGCATGGCTTATGGCATAAAGCGCGGTGGCTCCCTAACCATTGGGCTGTGGGAAGTGCGCCCCATTCTCTATCTACCAGCCATGGTTATCCTAGTCAGCAACGTTCTGGAGAAACGGGAGCATATCCGCACCCTCATGTGGTGGATTATGATCGCCCTTTTTATCGAAGGGATTGTTGGCTGCTACACCTTCTTTGTGGTGCTAGGTATGGATTTGGGCAATTTGGAAGCCATTACGGAACATTCGGCGGCCATCCATATGAATACGCTATTTATCCTGGCGTTAAGTGGCTGGCTTTTCAGCACCCCCCGTTTCCATCGCTTTGCCCACCTTGCCATGATTCCACCCGTCTTTATCACCTATCTTGTGACCCAACGTCGTGCGTCCTATGTGGCGCTCATCATTGCCCTTATTTTTATAGCGGTGGTGTTGTACAAGGAAAATCAGAAGGTGTTCTGGGTATTAGTGCCTGCTTCGGCTTTCTTTGGTTTGGCCTATATTGGCGTTTTTTGGAACGCCAGTGGCCCCTTGGGGATGCCAGCGCAGGCGGTGAAATCGGTTATTGCCCAGGACCAAGCCAATTTGAAAGATCAACGCTCCAACCTTTACCGCGAGATTGAGAACGTGAACACAGAATTTACGATACGCCAAATGCCATTGACGGGCGTTGGCTTTGGCAACAAATTCTTTATTCTGGTACCGCTGCCTGACATCAGCTTTTTTGAATGGTGGGAATACATCACCCATAATTCGGTGCTGTGGATTTGGATGAAGACGGGCGTTGGCGGCTTTTTTAGCATGATTTTTATGATCGGAACGGCCGTTATGCTGGGCGTGCGCGTTGTGTGGCGGATGCCCGGTGGCGAACTCAGCGCCATCGCCCTCACCATGCTCCTCTATGTCATCATGCACTTTGTCTACGCCTATGTAGATATGTCGTGGGAAGCCCAAAGCATGGTCTACGTCGGCACCGCCATGGGCATCCTCAACTGCATGGAACACATCGTGTCCAAACCCATCCCCAAAGGTTTTAAACGGTGGCCGTGGTCACCTGAACCCGTTGCCGCACCTGAAATTTTGCCGCTGCCCGAAGGCATAAAGTAATGTCAATCTTAATGGATTTGGCTTATGATAGTAGCAAGCAAAATAACTATGAACCCAAAGCTACAAAAACTACTGTCCAAACCCAATTTGCGTATTGTGACCATCGTCCGTGATCACATGAGCGGCTTACTCTATGCCGTTCCTAATCTGCGGATCTTGCGGCAGCAATTTCCCGGTGCCCACATTACGCTGCTGGCAAATCCATACGCCATGCCCATTTTGAAAGGGTGCCCGTATGTGGATGAAATGCTGCCATTTTTTCAGTTTCGGCAAGCAGAAGGACCCTTTGCCCGCGCCAAAGGGCTGCTGCGTAAGGCGCAAGCATGGCTAAAGCTGGTTGGTCGGGTTGATTTGGTTGTCCATTTTCGCTGGACGGGACCGGAGACGTTGCTCTTTTGCAGCACGCTGGGGCTGCCGTTCCAGGTGGGCTATAACCAAGACGGGTTAAATCAACTGCTCGATCTCTACGTGGGGCGCGAGGATTTGGTGAACGACAGCACGCGCAAGCGGAACGCTCGCGTGATTGAAGCAATGGGCTTCCCGCCGTTTCCCATGCACATGGAGATGTGGATTTCGCGGGAAGAGGCAAACTGGGCAGAAAACTTTTTACAAGAGCATGGGTATGATCCAACGCAGCCGATTTTTGCCATGCACCCTGGGAGTCACTGGGGCTGTAATGAATGGCTGCCAGAGCGGTGGTCGGCGTTGGCAAATGGGCTGTTGGCAAAGTATGGTGGGCAGGTGGTGTTGACGGGAACGGAAGAAGAACGGCCGTTAACCGAAAAAATCGCCCGTAACATCGCCGGCCGCGTCATCAACGCCGCCGGAACCACCAACCTGCCCCAATTCGCCGCCCTGCTCAACCGCGCCAACCTCGTCATTTCCGTAGACACCGCGCCCACCCAAATTTGCCAAGCCCTCAACATCCCCGCCGTCATTCTCATGGGGGCTGGCAACAAAACGTGGACTAGCCAAGAACCAGAGCAAAACATCATCATCCTTCAAGACGAGGAAACAGCCGATGATGAGATGACCCTGTGCGACTTTGGCGCAGGCACCTGCCACAACAGCTTCTGCCGCAGTCGGCTGGCAGGCATTCAACTGCGGCGCGTCCTCCACGCTGCCGAAAAACTTTTAACCGAACAAGCTGTGCTGGCCTAAACAAGAAGTTCAACTTCTCAGCAGAAGTTGAACTTCTCAAAGCCACGATAAAGGAAAATAGGACGCAGATTTTCCTGATCAGGTGAATCAGGAAAATCAGGAAAATCTGCGTCCTATTCTTGAGATAGTTGTCATGATGCAAAAATTGCGCCACGTCCTGCGCGAAGAAATAGAAGGTCTCCATATCAAACTCCTCCTCGGCAAGCTAGTGCTGCGGCTGCTTCCCCCCTATGTCGGCAGTCGGCTGCGCGTCCGCATTTTGCGCTGGGTAGGCTTCGACATTGGGCACGGCACTGTCATGTCGGGAACCCCCATTATCAGCGGTGTTGGCCCCATTTATAACCGACTCCGCGTGGGCAACGATTGTTACTTCAACGTAGACAGCTTCTTCGACCTCAGTGCCCCCATCACCATTGGCGACTATGTGCGGCTGGGGCATCAGGTCATGCTGATGACCAACACCCACAAAATGGGCGAATCTATCTGCCGCGCTGGGGATTTGGAATGCTTTCCTGTCACCATTGGGCGCGGTGCCTGGCTGGGCGCACGCTGCACCATTCTGCCCGGTGTCACCGTGGGCGAAGGAGCCGTGGTAGCCGCCGGAGCCGTGGTCACCAAGGACGTGCCGCCCAACTGCATTGTCGGTGGCGTTCCCGCCAAGCTCATCAAGCGGTTTGAGGAGTTTGAGATGGCAACGAACGGGGTTCATGCCTAAAGCAATTGGAGATTGGAGATTAGAGATTGGAGATTTTGCCCCTCCAATCTCCAATCTCTAATCTCCAGTCTCTACTCATTACGATGAAATTCTCTGTCATCATCCCCGCCTACCAGCCAGACATGGTTGCCGCGCCCATTCAGTCGGTGCTGCGCCAAACCATGCCCGATTGGGAGCTGCTGCTGGTGGGGCAAGGGGAACTGGGCAGCAACCGCGCCAAAGCGGTGCGTGTGGTGGCCGAAGAGTTAGGAGCAGATAACCAGCGGCTGCGCTATTTGCACATTGACAAGCCGGGACAAACGGCCGCTATTAACGCCGGTATTCGCCAGGCTCAGGGCGAATTGATCGCCATTTTGGGCGACGACTGCACCGCCCACCCCGACTGGTTGGCAACATTGGCTGAAACGTTCCGCCGTTTGCCCAACGTGGGTGTAGTTGGCGGTGCCGTGCATAAACCGGCCAAGCTGCGGCGTGGCAAAGCGATTTGCAGCAACATTGTGCCGGCCGAAGCTGTGTATGACCCCACTGTGCAAACCAAGGCACCGGCCGGCTGGGATTGGCTCGTCATCAACATGGCAATGCGGCGCGAAGTGGTGGCGCAGGTAGGGCTGTTTGATGAGCATCTTGGCCCTGGCACTGGCTTTTCGGCCGCTGGCGACACCGATTACAAGCTGCGGCTGGAAGCGAACGGGGTTGTCATGGCAACCACGCCTCATGCCGTCGTCTACCATACGCACGGCTATCGGTATGGTTGGCAGGCAGCACTGGAATTTTCGCGCAAAAATGCCCAGGGCAACGGTGCATTAGCCGCCAAGCTCACCCTAATGGGCGACCCACGAGGGCAAGAGTGGGCAAAAGAAAACCGGCGGATGCGCTGGCTGAAATGGAAACGGCCGTTTCGCCCCCACCGCCTTTTATTTGATATCCGACGTTGGCTTGATTTTCAACACGCCTATCACCGCTGTTTGCAAGCGTTCAAGGTTTCGGATGGTGTATTAGAGCCTTGTTAACCCTAGGTGGCTAGTCATAATCTTCGCAGCACGGTGTATTGGTACCAAACTGACTAGAAACAATTATTTTTGAATGAGAAGTATCTATGTCAAATTTAGCAACAGCAACATCTGTTACCAAACAAGCACAAACACCAAAGCTGGTTTGGGAAGAAAAGAAAAAGCGCAGTTTCAGCAACCTGCTTCGTACCGGTATGGCGATGCTGCGGGCGCACTGGTATTTGCGCCATGTTACCCATTTAGGCCGCAAGGTGCGCGTTTGGGGCAAACCGGATATTCACAACCGGGGTGAAATGATCATTGGTGACCGGGTACGGCTGTTTAGCCGAATTACCCCCACTGAGTTGGTGTCAGCGGATAACGGCCGTTTAGAGATCGGCGAAAACACCTTCATCAACCACGGCTGCTCCATCGCCGCCATCCAATCCATCATCATTGGGCCAAACTGCAACATTGGCACCTATGTCAACATCATGGACAACCAGTTCCACCGCGTGGAACCCGAACTGCGGCACGAAATTCCCGACTCAGCCCCCGTCGTCATCGGCGAAAACGTCTGGCTCGGAACCCGCGTGGTCGTGCTGCCCGGTGTCACCATCGGCGCAGGCAGCGTCATCGGCGCGGGCAGCGTTGTCACCAAGGACATTCCCCCCCGCTCCGTGGCGGCCGGAATGCCCGCCAAAGTTATCAGGACAATGTAATCATGGTCAAAATTAGCGTCATCGTCCCTACCTATAATCGCCTAGCGCGGCTAAAGCGCGTTTTGGCCGGGCTGGAACAGCAAACCTACCCGCTTAACCAATTTGAAGTGGTCGTAGTTTCCGACGGTGCCAGCGACGGCACCAACGACTATTTGCAGCAACTGGTTCAAGAAAACAGGACACCGCTCAACCTCCACCCCGTTTTGCAGCCCAACCAGGGGGTGGCCGCCGCCCGCAACAATGGCATCAAACACGCCCAGGGTGACTATGTCCTGTTTGTAGATGATGACGTAGTGCCTGAGCCGCAGCTCATTGCAGAACATTTAAACTGGCACGACAAATATGGCGCGGATGCCGTGGTGCTTGGCCCCATGCTCACCCCGCCCCAGTTCAACATGCACCCCTGGGTGCTGTGGGAACAGGCGATGCTGGAAAAACAGTACCAGGCAATGCTGGCAAAGGAGTGGGATCCGACGGCGCGGCAGTTTTACACCGGCAATACGTCGTTGGCACGCTACCACATCGTGGAAGCAGGCGGCTTTGACGCTTCGTTCCGCCGCGCCGAGGACGTGGAGCTGGCATACCGGCTCAGTGACCGGGGCTGCGGTTTGTGTTTAACTACCAGGCGGTGGGCTACCATTATGCGGAGCGCAGCTTTCCCATCGTGGTTGCCATCCCTATGCCTATGGCCGCAATGACGTGATTTTTACCTATGACAAGGGCCAAAGCTGGCTGCTGCCGACCATTTTGGAAGGAGTTGCTGGCGGCATGGGCTGGTGCGGGGGCTGACGGCACTGTGTCTGGATCGGCCAGTGTTGGGGAAAACGGCCGTTTTTGCCCTTAAACAAGCCGCCGCCATCGCCCACAAATTCCGCCAGGAACGGCTGGCCGGCATGGCCTACAGCGGCATCTTCAACCTGCGCCACTACCAGGGCATTGCCGATGAACTTGGCGGGCGCGATCTCTTTTACGCTGGCGTGGCTGGCAAACAAGTCCAGCCCCACAACCATGTTGCCCAGCAGCAACTTTTAGCAACGGAGTAAACAATCATGTTTGAAACCTTCAAAAAAGATGTCCAGCGTTGGATCGTCCCCGAACAAATCGCCGATCCTTCCGAAGTCACCCTCAGCAAAACCCTAAAACTCTTGCTGCACTACATGCCGCTCCGCGCCATGCTCTGGTTCCGCATTGGCTCCTGGCTGCACCAAAAGCACGTTCCCTTCCTCCCCGGCTCCATCCAGCGGCGCATCTACCGCAAATTTGGGCTAGAAATGGTCATCAGCCAAAAAATTGGCGGCGGCCTCTACATTGCCCACCCCATTGGCACCGTCATTTCTGTCAGCGAACTGGGAGAAAATTGCAGCATTGTTGCCAACGTCACCATTGGAATGCGGAACAAATGGGCATTTCCTAAAATTGGTGACCGGGTATTCATCGGAGCCGGTGCCCGCATTTTGGGCGACATCACCATTGGCGATGAAGCCCTGATTGGGGCGAATGCTGTTGTTATTCGGGATGTTCCGGCCGGCGCAACGGCCGTTGGCATTCCCGCCAAACTCCTAGACACAAGTGGCAAGGCCGAACGTAAGCAGCCGGGCAACCCCAACGAAACCTTCCAGCCCAGCAGCAATGGCATTACGGTACACTAGCTTATGATTCGCGCAACCTTTATTATGGAGCAGCATCTTGGTCATCGCTCCTATTATGAAAATCTGCGCCAGGTAATTGACGAAAGCCCACACATTGACCCTACCTGGGTGCCTGTAACCTACACCCAGTCGGGCAGCATGTGGGAGCGATTGCCGCTTCTCTCGCCCCACGTGCGCGGCACGTTGGCGGGGCGAATGCAGGTTAAACAAGGGTTACGCCAACCAACCGACATTTTTCTTTTCAATACCCAGGTGCCGGCCGTTTTGGGCGGCACCATTGATCAACCATATCTTCTCGCTACCGATATTACACCCATCCAATATGATCAAATGGCTCATTATTACGGCCACCGACCCGATCAGGATGGCATACTCAGCCGCTACAAACACCAGGCCAACCTGAAAACATTTCAGGGAGCCGCCCGTGTGTTGCCCTGGTCAAGCTGGACGGCCGATTCGCTGATGCATGATTATGGCGTTGACTCTGACTGCATTGAAGTCATTCCGCCTGGGGTTGACACCACCATCTGGCGGCCCCGGGAGCAAAGCAGCTTCCGCAAAGCAATGCGTATCCTCTTTGTAGGGGCCGACCTTAAGCGCAAGGGAGGCGACACCGTGCTGAAAGCGTTCCGCTCATTGGCTAAAGAAATGGTTGAGCTTATTGTGGTCACTCAGGACAAACTGCCGCTGGAGCAAGGGGTGCGAGTATATAACAATATGAAACCTAACTCGCCAGAGTTAATCGCACTTTATCAATCGTGCGATGTGTTTGTGATGCCCAGCAAGGCCGAGGCGTTTGGCATTGCCGCCATTGAAGCCAGCGCGGTGGGGCTGCCGCTGATCACAACGGCCGTTGGTGGTCTCAAAGATATTGTTGAAGAGGGTAAAACTGGCTTCTTTATCCAGCCAGATGATCATGCAACCCTGGCGCGTCGGCTGCATTTGCTGGCGAAAAACCCAGGTTTGCGCCGTGAACTGGGTCATGCCGCCCGCCAGCGTGCGGAAACGCAGTTTAACAGCTATACCAACGCTGGTCGTATCGCCCACATCCTCCAGGAAGTCGTCGCCCAAAAGGTCTGCTAATGTCATTTCGTTTATTTATTGCCCTGCTGCTTTTAGGGCTGCTGGCAGGCTGCACGTCCAACGCGCCTGCCAACCCGCCGGCCGGTACGCCCACGCCGCACCCCTTTTTGGCACAAGAAAACCAGGATCTGGGTGATTTGGTAGAAGGGGAAGCCCTGTTTTCTCAACGACTGCCAACACCGACACCGGAACCAACGCCCACGTCTTCGGTGGCGGAGTTTGTGGGGGAAGGAGGGGGGGGAGAAACGGCCGTTTCTGCTCCCGCCTTCCGCGTCCCCATCCTCATGTACCACCACATAGACACCATCGCGGCCAACACTGTCGGCAGCGAATTTTTCGTTTCCCCCGCCGCCTTCCGCCAGCAAATGGGGTATTTGGCCGACAACAGCTACACCCCCATTACCCTCGACCAGCTTTCGGCACACCTCAACGAGGATGCACCATTACCAGAAAACCCAATCATCCTCACCTTTGACGATGGCTACAACGATGCCTACGACAACGCCTTCTCCATTCTGCAAGAGTTTGGCTTCACCGGCACCTTCTTCATCATCACCGATCTGGCCGATGAGGAGATTGAGGGGTATATGAATTGGGAAAAGATTGCCGAGATGGCCGAGGCTGGCATGAGCATTCAATCCCACAGCCGCACCCAGGGCGACCTGCGCGGGCGTGACCATGACGATTTGCTGGCCGACCTCACGGCATCCCAGCAGGCGATTGCCCGCCACACCAACACCGCACCCCGCTACTTAGCCTATCCACGCGGGCTGTATACCGACGAGGTGCTGGCAGCGGTGGAAGAAGCGGGGTTCGCCGGGGCGCTGACGGCAAACATGACGTGGCAGGATGGCTTTGAACGGCCGTTAAACTGGCCCCGCCTCTTTGTCAACCACAATTTACCCGTCGCCGACTTCGCCAACCTCATCACCTTTGCCGCCTTCGACAGCCAGGAACGGACAGCCCGCGCCAACGAACGGCTGCTGGTTGCCAACATCTATAGCGACAAAGTGGAAGGAGATTGGGCACTCAGCGGCAGCCCCAACAGCGATTGGGTGGAGCAAGACAGCAGCCAGCCCCACCTGGGCGACTATGCTTTGGCGGCCAAACTCTCGCGCCCCGGCGACTCTTTGCTCTTTCACGTTGCCGCAAACGCCCAGGGACAATACCACCGCGACCATGTTTATGGCTTTGGCTTTTGGCTCTATAGCGGAACGGCCGAAATTGCCCCCGATGATCTCAGCATCATCGTCGCTGGCAGCAACGTCTACCCCTATTGGCGAGCCGATGATGACTCGCTCGACGGGCAAGAGGTGCTAACCTTCTCTGGCCGTCGCCTCTACGGCCTCGATTTCAGCCGTCCGCTGCCGCCTAACACCTGGATTCAGGTAGAAATTATTCTCGACGAATTATTCTACGACCCGCTTTATCTGACCGAAGCGACAACAACCACAACGACGGATGCCACGCAAAGCGAATTTATTATTGACCCCAACTATGAATACGTCACCGGTTTCTACATCGAAGCAGTTGGGGGCATGTCGCAGACAATTTACATTGACGACGTGCAAATTCTTTTATTGGAGTAACAAGTAAGCGTTATGAAGTTCCGCAATCATTTCTGGATTTTGCTCGGCCTGGTGCTGGTGGCGTGTGGGCAAGGTGGTGGTGTGTTGCCAACGACCAATGGCGAAACGGCCGTTTCCTTCAACACCAACGACAATCTCCTCACCATCCACATAGACACCAGCCAAAACGTCCACCCCATCAGCCCCCTAATCTATGGCTTGTCCGGAGCCACAACCGAATATATAGACGGGCTACAGCCCACGCTCAACAGTTGGGGCGGCAACCCCAGCACCCGCTACAACTGGGAGCATGGTCGGGCCTGGAATGCGGGCAGTGACTGGTTTTTCCGCAACGGCAACTATGGTTTTCAGGGCGAATCGGCCAGCGACGAATTTTTGGCACAGGCACAAGCGGCCAACATGGCCGTGCGGCTGGCCGTGCCCACGCTGGGCTGGGTTGCCAAAAACGACGACAACAACACCTGCTCCTTCCCCCTTGCCAACGGCGACTGCGGCAATGGCAACAACAGCAACTGCGACTCCCCCAACGAGGTGGCCGACCCCAACCGCGCCAACGTCCCCAGCACGCCCGACACCGTTCGCGCCTGGCTGCGCCACATCAACCAGCAGGGGTTTAACGTGCGCTTTGTGGCAACCGACAATGAGCCAGAACTGTGGGGCTACACGCATTACGATGTTCACCCCGACTGCACGACCTACGCCGAGATTTTGCAGACGTTTTTGACCTACGCAACGGCCGTTCGTGCCGAAATGCCCAACGCCGAAATCACCGGCCCCACCACCTGCTGCTGGTGGTACTACTGGAACTCGGCGGCTGGGGAAGCCGACAAAAAAGCCAACGGCGGACAAGATTTTCTTCCCTGGTTTCTTGATCAGGTGCGGCAGCACGACGAAGCCAACGGCAGCCGCACGCTGGACGTACTCGACATCCATTACTATCCTGAAGGGGTCTACAACAATAACATTGAGCCCCAAACCGCTGCCCTGCGGCTCCGCTCCACTCGCTCCCTGTGGGATCCCAACTACGCTGATGAATCATGGATTGACGAGCCAATCTACCTGCTCCCCCGTATGAAGCAGCTTTTGGCCGACCATTACCCCGGCACCAAGCTGGGGCTAAGCGAATGGAACTGGGGTGCCGACGACACCATGAACGGGGCGCTGGCAATTGCCGACGTGCTGGGCATTTTGGGGCGCGAGGACATCTACTTTGCCGCCTATTGGCGCGTGCCGCCGCTGGACAGCCCCGGCTACACTGCTTTTAAACTCTACACCAACTTTGATGGGCAGGGGAACCGCTTTGGCGACACGTCGGTGCTGGCGCTGGCGGAAGATGGCGACAAGGTGAGCAGCTATGCGGCAATTGACAGCGCGACGGGCAATTTGCACGTGATGCTGGTGAATAAGGGGCTGGAAGGGGAAATGGCCGTTCAGATTGACCTCAACAACTTCACCCCCCAGCCACAGGCGACCCAATATCGGCTGGCGAACGGGGTACCGGGGGTGGAATTAACGGCCGTTGACGGCGCAGCCGCCAGCTTCGCCACGTCCCTGCCGCCTTACTCGATTACGCTGCTTGTTCTGCAACCAGTGACCGGTAATCAGTAAACAGTAAACAGTAATCAGTTGAGTGACAGACCGATTACCGATTACCGATTACCGATTACCGATTACCGACCACTATGAAAATCTTTGGCATTGGCATGATGAAAACCGGTACCTCCACGCTAGGCTTTTGTTTGCCCCAGCTAGGCTACCGCCACGCCCCCTACACCCCCAAACTGCTGCGCCAACTGATGCAGGGCGATACGTCGCAGCTTGCCCCCTACATCGCTCAATACGACAGCTTTGACGACCACCCCTGGCCCATGCTCTATCGCTGGCTCGACGAGCAATACCCCGACAGCAAATTTATTCTAACTGTCCGCAAAGACAGCGAAACCTGGTTCCGCAGCATCAACACCCACGCCCAGCGGCGTGGCCCCACCATCGAGCGCAAGCTGGTTTATGGCTACGCCATGCCCAGCCACAACCAGGCCGCCCACATTGCCGCCTATGAAAACCATAACGCCGCCGCGCAGGCCTATTTTGCCGGCCGACCTGACAAACTGCTGGTTATTTGCTGGGAAACTGGCTCCGGCTGGCGTGAGCTATGCGAATTTCTTGGTCATGACCTTGTGACCACCCCCCTGCCCCACGCCAATTCCAGCCAGGGACGCACCACCGACTACCAACGCTGGGCGCGGAACCTCGGTAAATATTTTCTGCTCCACACCCTGCAAAAACCCCGCTATAGCCGCCGCAATTTAGACAAGCTGTAATGCTGATTTTAACGGCTATGGCGTATGCTGGTACTTAGGTACTGGTAAAATAAACGGCCGTTAATGGCAGCAAACACAGAAACAGGTGACGGCTTTTTCATTTGTCACCCTCATTCATTTTTTTCAGGGTCTCATTTATCATGACATATCAAATTGGTTTTGTAATTGAACAAGCGTTGGGCCACGTAACGCATGGGCAAAATTTGCAAAAGAACGTGGCGCAGGATTCCACTGTCAAAGCACATTGGGCATTGCCACGCTGGCAAACAACTGGGCTGGGGAGCAAAATTCCGGTTTACAAGAGCAACTGGACGGTGCAAGCAGGGCTGCAAACGCGGCAAATGCTGCGCCAAATTGGGCGGCAAGCCACGCTGGATGCGATCTTTTTTCATACGCAGATAACGGCCGTTTTGGCCCAAGACTGGATGCGAAAAATCCCCAGCATCGTCTCGCTCGATGCCACCCCGCTGCAATATGACAGCCTGGGGGAATTTTACGCCCACGAAGCCGGCCCCAGTGCTTTGGAAAACTGGAAGTGGCGGCTCAACCGCGACTGTTACCGCACCGCCCGCCACATCGTCACCTGGTCTGAGTGGGCCAAGCAGGGGCTGGTTGACGCTTACGAGGTTCCGGCGGAAAAAATCACCGTCATTCCACCCGGTGTCAATGTTAATGAATGGACAAACCCAACATCACGCCGCTATGAACAAGGCGACCCGGTGAAAATTTTGTTCGTGGGGGGCAATCTGGAACGCAAGGGCGGGTTGGTTTTGCTAGAAGCGTTCCGCACCTTGCGCCAGCGTCTCACCACAGCAGCAGCCACCTCTGGGGGACATGAGGAATCACCGATTGAGCTACACCTCGTCACACGCGACACGCTGCCGCCGGAGCCAGGGCTGTATGTTTACAACAACATGCAGCCCAACAGCCAACCCCTTAAAGAGCTATATTATCAAAGTGACCTCTTCTGCTTGCCAACCTTTGGCGACTGTTTGCCAATGGTGCTATCGGAAGCAGGGGCAACGGGGCTGCCCACCATTTCTACCAATGTGGCGGCCATTCCCGAAATTGTGGCTGATGGCGACACGGGTTTTATTGTGCCACCGGGGAATGTGGAGGCATTAACGGCCGTTTTGCAACGCCTCATCATAGACCCCCAACTGCGCCGTCATCAGGGCGAAAACGCCGTGCAAACCGTCTCCGCCCTGTTCGATGCCCAAGCCAACGCCCGCCAACTGCTGCACCTCATCAAAGAGGTGGCGGCAGAAAACAAAACAAAGATTTAAAAGTTCAACTTCTTGAAGAAGTTGAACTTTTTGCAAGGAGCAACCCGATGAACGACATCCTTCTCACCGTCTCCGGCAACATTGACCCTGAGATTCGGGGCAAAATTGAGCGCGGCGAACGGCCGTTAGCCGACTACATCGCCATGACCGACAGCTTCCAAGCCGACCTCATTGATTACAACAGTGCCGCCCAGCAAGCCAACTGGTTTGGCAAACTGCTCGGCCGCATCGGCGGGCGCAACCTGCTGCTGGCTTGGGTCTGCTACCAACTGCGCCACCGCTACCGCATCATCTTCACCGACGGCGAACAAATTGGCATCCCGCTGGCGTTACTGCTCAAATTCTTCACCTTTGGCGACCGCCCGCAGCACCAAATGATTGTCCACATCCTTTCGGTGGGCAAAAAGATGCTCTTTTTCGACAAGCTGGGCATCCAAAGCCACATTGACATCTTCTTTGTCTATGCCACCTGGCAGAAGAAATTTATTGAAGAACGGTGGAACGTCCCCAGCAACCGGGTTGTTTTCACCCCCTTCATGGTAGATTCCCACTTCTTTGCCCCCAACCAAGCGGGAGGCTCCGGCAATTTGCTGGGGCTGAAGGATGAAAAACGGCCGATTTTGTGCGCCGTTGGGTTGGAATTCCGTGACTATCCCACCCTCATCGAAGCTGTGCGCGGGCTGGGCGTGGTGGTAGTCATCGCTGCCGCCAGCCCCTGGTCAAAGCGGTCAGACAGCACCGAGGGGCAAGATATTCCCGACAACGTGATCATCCACCGCTTCACCCAGTTTGAACTGCGCGACCTGTACGCACTTAGTAACTTTTTGGTCATGCCGCTCTACAACGTCAACTTTCAGGCCGGGGTAACGGCACTGCTGGAGGCAATGGCAATGGAGAAAGCGGTGGTTTGCTCGCGCACGCCGGGGCAAACGGATGTGGTGGTGGAAGGGGAAACGGGGCTATATGCCACCCCCGAAGACCCGGCCGACCTGCGCCGTGCTATTGTCTATCTGCTGGAAAACTCGGATGAGGCGGAACGGATGGGCAAAAACGGCCGTCGGCGGATTGACAACTACATGAGCCTGGATCAATATGTGCTGCGGCTAAATGAATATGTTCAGCCCCAAGGGGCGTTAAGCCTGGCAGCTGATTAGAACTGTCTACACATACCAAGCGGCTGGGGAGCTGCATCGCCTGATATGTGCAGGCAGGTGGGAGCCAACGTAAAAAGCCGCACCCCGTTCAAGGGTGCGGCTTTTTGCTTGGTTGCACAAAATGCAGAAATTCTTTTAGTAACTTAACGACAAGAATCTTGTACACTGAACAAGAAAATAAACCACAGATATACACGGATGAACACGGATTTTTCTTATCTGTGTGTCTCTGTGTCCATCTGTAGTTTGTTTTCTTTTTGGTTGTGGCTTGTCCGCGTTAAGATAAGCCGTAGCCAAGGATTCCAATCTTCGCTCTTTGTTATTGGCTGCTAGGAGCTGGTAGCTAGTGGCTCGTCTGGTCAACACCAGATGCTAGCAGTTCACACAAAAATAGCGGCGTTTTCAGCCGCTATCATTTCATTTGGTATGGGTTGGGAGAAAAACGGCCGTTAATTAGCGCAAATGGGCAAACATCTCGGTTGCCATTTCTGGCCCTACCGCGTGTGCGGCTTGCTCAATACATCCTTCAATAAACTGCTGGGGTGATCGTTCCGGGGGAGTTTTCTGGCTAACTTCAGCCACAAGATTATAGGCACTTTTACCATACAGTTTTTGCAAAACATTTACTGCTTCCAGACGCAAATTGCCCACAGCAGCCGCAGCCTGCCCGTTGATGGCTCTGGGTTGAGGGGCTGCAGGGGAAGGGGTGGCCGCAAAACGGCCGTTCGCGCCCTGCCGCTTTAACTGTGCCAAAATGGCTGGCACATCAGGCACAGAACCTTGCGCCATCCAGTTACGGCGGCTAGGCGAAAATTGTACACCCGTTACTTCCAGCTCTAACACAGTTGCCAGCGACACAGGTTCCGGCCGGCTGGCACGCCCAATGTAGCGAACCTGTCCCGCTTCCACCAAAATCACATGATAAAGCTGCCGACCCTCTGCGCTCCGACCAAACAGGTGTATGGTTCCAGTCTTCTGCTCCTGATAAACCGATTCTAATATCTGGTAAAGTTTGTCTTGCATGGTTGCGAACACCTATGTCCTGAAACAACTAAAAAATGCTGCTTGCCCTAATTTGCCCAACGCATTTTAGTACAAGCAGCGCACTCTGTAAATAAATGATTTTGTCGGCTTGGCTTACACACGCAGGGATTTTAGAGAACCAAGGGCTTGGAAGCCAAAGATCATTGCAATAAAACCCGCCAAAATGAAGATGCGGTGGACGGTTTCGTTGACATCAGCACTCAACCCCAAAAACTCAAACATCAATGTTTCCAGAAGATGTGCCAACCCTAAAATGGCTGCACCAACGACGATGGCATTAAATGCCCGTCCCATCACACCACCCAGGCCGCTGGAGCGAACGACAAAAATCATCCAAATACCAACCAGGAGCAACACAATATCTAATACTAAATTTACTGTTTCCATCATTCCATCCTTTTGTAAGTTTCAATGTGATTTGCCTAGTTTTGATTAAACCCGATAACCATTAAATGAAACATTACATTTTCAGGGGGGAAATGAAAACAATGGCTGGTGATTGGTACAAGCGACCAACCACCAGCCACTAGCCACGAACAAAAATGTTGTCAGGCTAGAACGTAGCGAGTAACTTGTCAGCCGCCTGCATGGGAATCGAACCGCCCTCAAAATAGCGCACCAGCGTCAGCAGTTCCTCCAGCCCGCCGGGGTATGCCAGAGCAGTGTCTACCATGCTCAAAACGTGGGTGCGGGGGGTGCCACTCCACACAATGTTGTCTCGAATATCGGGTCGCAGTTGGGCGATAACGGCCGTTCTTCTCCCCTCCTGCTGCAATGTTGGCACCTTCAACAGCGCATCCACCAGCTTCAACTTTTGCGGGACAGTCAATCCACCTTCTGCAACTTCAGGCGTGCCCACTGGGGATGTCACAGTCTCAACAGCGTTTGTAGGAGGAACCGGTGTAGATACTTCTGGCTGCGGCTGCGGCCGGCCGTCACCCGTCAACACCTTCCCCGCCATCAGCCCCTCCACCACCCGATTAATATGTACGCCCTGATTGCGCCACCGATTCTGCTTGGAATTTGGTTCATATTGCCCACCCATGTGGTGAATAGCAATCAGTTCCCATTCGGTGTTAAAAACAGGCGACCCTGATGACCCTTCAAGGGTATCTGTCAGATATTGCACGCGCCGCTCCGTGACAGCCACCACAACATTATGGTCAAAGGCAATCTGCTTTTGCCCACCGCCAGGGTGCTGAATGATAATGGCACGGCTGCCAACGATGGGGTTCGCCTTGCCCAGCGTCACGGCACCCCACTTCGCGTTGGGGTTGCCCGCCACGCGAACGGCCGTCCAATCATCCCCATCCTCGCTATCCCGTCCCGAAGTGAGAAAAACGGCCGTTGGATCAAATTTGTAGCTCTCCACCGCCGCATCCCGATCTTCCAAGGTTTGCTGAAAATTAAACTCCACCCGCGCCTTTGCCGCTACCGCAGCCGTGGGCAGCACATGGTTGTTGCTAAGCAAAATATTGTTGGCGATCAGAAACCCTGTCCCCCGGCTGCCATCTGCCAGCACAATGCGCCCCACCGAGCGCGAAAGCTGTAGCCCCTTTTCCAAAAAGTTCACCGGCAGCAGCGTACTTTGATTACCGATAATCTTTTCCAACTGCCCACTTTCCGTTGGCCCTTCCCACACTTCATCCGCTACGATTGGTATGGGCATTTCTAGCAGTTGGTCTTCGGTCAACTGTTGCAGCAGTGCCGCACCTGGGTTTTCTTGCCGTGCCAATGCCACCAGCGCCATCAACCGCCCTTCAGCAATGGCACGCTCCAAAATGTGTTGCCAGGTCACGGCACTGCGGTCGCTAAAGCCAATGTGTGCCGGGTTCAGCCCTGCCTCTTTGGCTATCCGATGCGCGTCCGTCTTTTACCAGTAAATGTCAGACAATATTTTTTGCAGTTCAGAAAGTCTTGTGTTCCAGGTCATGAGAGAAAAGTAGGGCAAGTTTGTAGGGGATTAACAATTTATTTGGGTAAAAAGCCCTGTCATTTCGACGAGTCTTCGAGGAGAAATCCCGCTCACTGACCGTTGCCGACCAGATTTCTCATAGGACTCAATGACATGTTTATCTGTTTCTTTTGTTAACTACCCACAAAATTGACCTACAACAATGTTGCTAGGATAAACGCGAGCCTCCAATGTCAGCTCCCGTAATTTCCCGAATCCAGTCGAGGCACAAATCTACACGGACGTAGATGCCGCCGTCACCGCAGGTGGTGTAGCCGCCGCGTGCCCCGCGTGAGGTGGCTCCCAGCAGGTAATAGTCATCACCGCCCTCGGCCTTGATGTACAGCGGGCCACCGCTGTCACCCTTGCAGCTATCTTTTTTCAGGCCGCGATGCCCAGCCACAGCTTCGCGGCCACGGGCGCAGCCATAGCGCACGTCGTCGCCTGTTTGCTGGCAACCCACCGAAATAAGCGGCACTTCAACCTGCCGTTTCAGGCCATAACCAACCTGGCCGTTGAGGTCAACGGTACCAAAGCCGGCCGCAACGGCCGTTTTTGCCGCATACACCTCTTCCCCCTGCGCCACGTGGCGAGGCGGAACGGTCGCATCTTCAGCCAACACCAACACCATCAGGTCAGCCTCCGGGTGAAAATAGAGCCGGTCGACGCGAATCGTTTCCCCATTTTCTGGCTCATGGATGGACGTGCCCTTGAGAAAGACGCGGGTGGCGCTTTCGCAGTGCCGCGCCGTTACCACCACGTTGGGGGCGATAAGCGTGCCGGTGCAGTAATAGCCGGTGTCGTTGCCCACAGCGCAACAGTCGGGAAACGCCTCGGTTTCCTCACCACCCACAATTTCTTCGCCAACGGTCATGGGGGGAATAACGGCCGTTTCTTCCTCCACCAACATCATCCCCGTCTCCAAATCCATTTCCGCCAGCAGTGCCTCCGTTGACGCTGGCTCCACACCGCCCAACTCCCGACGCAGTGCCGTAATTTTTTCGCTAATATCATCCAATAGCTGCATTACACGTGGGTTCTCAGACATAGTTCTATCCCTTATCATATTAACCGCAGCGAGCGCAAAGAACGCCAACCGTGCGGTTCAGGTTCTGAAACGAGCGCTGGTCTATCGCAACGCAAAAGATAGCATACGTGCTTTGCCAGCAAATGTCCAGTTATGATTTTTGTCCTTTCCCCACGGTGACAATGGGCACTACCCGGCAGCGATAACGGCCGTTATCCTAAAAGTAGCTTGGGCGTGGTTTCGCCCCTTACTCCCCACCCTCCACGCCCTACAATCGAAGATCGATCCCGTGTCTCAACAAGACATCGGATATGGAGCAGGGTCATGGACAAGACAATAACGTTATATCACCACATTTTAGTCCCGCTAGATGGTTCCGAGCTGGCCGAAACAGCGTTGGCAACCGCTTTCCAACTGGCCGAGGGCACCGGTGCCCAGGTGACGCTGCTGCGCGTGGTTGAACCATTGCCCGTTACCATCCAGCCCGCCAGCTACCACAAGCTGACCGAGATGTCGGAGCGGGAAGCGGTGGAGTATGTGGAAGCACTGAGGGAGAAGCTGCCGAAAACGGCCGTTACCACCGAAGTCAAACTGCTGCGCGGCGACGCAGCCGAGACGATTTTGTACTACGCCGATCTGAACGACGTAGATCTCATCGTCATGACTAGCCACGGCCGTTCGGGCATCAGCCGCTGGTACCACGGCAGCGTTACCGAAAGCGTACTGCGCGGAGCCACTTGCGCCACCTTGGTGCTGCGCCAACAGCCCGTCACCGTCCCCGAACCCGTCCTGGCCGCCTAAATTCAAGTGCGCGGCACCTCAGAAAGTGCCGCGCACCTTTAGACCAGAGGCTATCTTTTTGAAAAATTCCCGCCACGCAGGCATAATCCTTGCAGAAACAACTCGCAGGAGTCGCTTATGGACAAAAAACACCCGTGGTGGCAAGGGCCGCGTGGCGAAGGGTACGTGGTTATTCAATTCTTACTGTTTGCGCTGGTGGCATTTGGGCCAGAAACGGCCCCAGGGCTGCCCCGCTGGTCAGCTCCCTGGTCAACGGTGGGGGTGTGGCTGGGGCTAGCAATTGGGTTGGTGGGAGCGGGGCTGGTGTTGGCGGGGTTGCTGTGGTTGGGGCGCAATTTAACGGCCGTTCCCCACCCCAAAGCCGATTCCACCCTCGTCCAATCCGGTGCCTACGCCATCGTCCGCCACCCCATCTACAGCGGCATCATCCTCGGTGCCTTCGGGCTGGGGCTGCTCAAAGCCAGCACCCTCGTCATCCTCTACGCCCTCATCCTTTTCCTCTTTTTCGACATCAAATCCCGCCGCGAAGAGCAATGGCTGGCCGCTAAATTCAGTGACTATGCCCAGTATCAACAGCGGGTGCGAAAGTTGATTCCGTTTGTATATTGAGAGATTAGGGATTGGAGATTGGAGATTAAGGAGGGTTCATAATCTCCAATCTCCAATCTCTATTCACCGTTTTATGCCCCCACCTAACCACCCCCACCAACTTTTCCGCCTGCTACTGCTTTACCGCTGGCTGGGGCTGGTGCCGCCGCTGATTGCCCTGCTCGTTGACCCATTTGGCTGGCTACCGCTGGGGGTGCTGTTAACGGCCGTTCTCCTCACCACCCTCATCACCCTCTTCTCCACCCAGCTAAACCAACAATGGCACAAACGCCCCTGGCTGCTCCTGTTCGACCTGCTGCTCATCGCCATCTTTCTTGCCAGCAGCGGCGGCTGGCAATCCCCCTACACCCTCTACGCCTTTAGCCCCCTCATCGCCGCCGGACTGTTTTTCCAACTGCGCGGGGCACTGCTGGCAACCACCGCCTGGCTGCCCCTCTATTTGGCAGCGGTCATCCTTGCCCCGTCTGTCAACTGGCTCACAACCACCATCAACCTCATCGGCTTCTACTTGCTTAGCGGCTCCTTTGGCTACGCCGCCCTGCTGCTCACCCGGTTACGCCACAGCGACGATGCCCTGGCCGGCAGCCACCGCGATTTGGAACTTATCCACGACCTGACGGCCTCGCTCCACACCGCCGCCAATGTAGACGAGGTGCAAGCCCAGCTTTTAACAGCACTCACAACCCAATTTGGCTGCGAACAGGCACTGCTGGGGCTGGTTGACCCCGAAACTGAAAGCATCAACAGTTGGTTGGGTCAGCAGCAAGCGGGCGACGACTATTTGCCCCATGTCGCCCACCTGTCCCTGGATGAGCCAACCGTGATGGCGGCGCTGCAAAGCGAGCAACCACAGCGGCTCACAGATCCGCTGCCGCTACCGTGGCACATGGAGAATGGGCTGCTGCTGCCGCTGCTATGGGGGCGGCAGCCGGTGGGAATTGTGCTGCTAACGCTGCCGAATGAGGCCGACTCACCCACCCGGCTGCATTTGCTGATGGCGCTGGCGCGACAAACGGCCGTTGTGCTGGGGATGATGCAAACGCGGTTGCGAAGGGCAAAGGAAACGGCCGTTCAAGCCGAACGCGCCCGCATCGCCCTCGACATCCACGACACCGTTTCCCAATCCCTCTTTGGCATCGTCTTCACTCTCGACGGCTCGCTCAAGCTGCTGGACAAAAACCCCCAAGCTATCCGCTCCGAACTGGAATGGGCGCTGCAAATGGCAGAAGAAGTGCGGCAAAATATACGCCAATTCATTCACGATCTGTGGCAAGAAGAAATTAGCGCCCAGGCATTTGAAGCCGACCTGCGCCGCTACGCCGCCGACATTTTGCAGGCCAACAATCTCCTCGTGCAGTTCGACATTCGCGGCGACTTCACCGCCCTATCCCCCCGCGCCCAGCGCAGTCTCTACCGCATTTGCCAGGAAAGCCTGACCAACATCGTCCACCACGCCGCCGCCAGCGAAGCCCGCATCTGCGTGGATGTGGAAAGCGGGGTGGCACGGCTGTCGGTGCGCGACAACGGCCGGGGGTTTGAGCCAGACATCGCCCTGGCGCGTGACTACGGCGACGAACATTTTGGGCTGCGCGGCATGATGGAGCGCACCCGTTCCCTCGGTGGTAGCTGCGACATCTTTAGCCAGCCAGAAGCCGGCACCTCCATTGTCATCGAGATTCCAGCGACGCAAACCAGCTTGCTTCGCTAGCAACCTACTGGTGTCAGAACGAGAGCGTGGTAAACTCCAACAAACAGGTAGCTCAAGGAAACTTGCTATGAAACCATCCCTAACAATTGATTCGTTATGCCAAGAAGCACATGTCTTCTCAGTACTGGAATCTCAACATCATGAATCCAGCTTGTACGGTGTGACAGATGGAAAAGCCATTGGAACGTACCTTGAACATAAATTTCAACAATATCTGCGGCAGCGGTATATCTATGCTGAAGGGAGTTCAGCCAAAGGCGTCGATTTTCCCGAGTTGGATGTAGACATGAAGGTAACTCGAATTACCCAACCACAATCTTCATGTCCGTTTCGCTCTGCAAGGCAAAAAGTTTATGGCCTAGGCTATTCACTGCTCGTCTTCGTTTACGACAAAATTGATGACCATGCTGAACAAACAGGGCAACTTGATATTTTGAGTACAACATTTATTGAAAGTCAGCGAACGGCCGATTATCAAACAACGACAGGCTTATACCAGTTGCTTAATAATAGCGGCAACCTTGATGACATCATTGCTTTTTTAACAGATCGGTTTCTCCCAGTTGATGAGGTGCAGGTGGTACAATTAGCTGAAGAAATTTTGACCCATCCGCCTACCATTTGGCTATTTGACTATTTCGAAAATGCTTTGCAATGGCGACCATAATATCGGCGCGTAATTGAGGTTGCTGGTCAGGTAGAAGGCATTCGGAAATTCTGTAATCATGGAAACCACTTGCAGGAACAAATTGGCTTTGGAGATTTCCAAACACCTAGCTGGTTTGCCGATGCCATCTGCACTTTTTTTGCGTAAGCGAAATTACAAATGCCACAAGCCATTCTTGAGCCAACCGCTGGTTTAGGGAACTTCGTTATTGCGGCCTCCATTTGATGCACTTATTTCGTCAGGCTGGGGTAGCCGCAGAAATCAGCAAGGGGCTTTTCTCGCGAGCTCTGCAAGATCAGTTAGCTACTACTCACCCAAAAGGCAGCAAGATCCACCAATTTGCCACACCGATTTTTTGGTACAAATTGGGGCCTATTCTGGACGCATTGCCACAACCGCTCTTGATCATCGGCAACCCACCGTGGGTTACCAATGCCCAATTGGGTGTACTGGTTGGTAGTATCTTCCGCCAGTCAAATTTCGGGATCAACGACATCACTGCCCTTATGGGTTCGAAACAATTTTTGATATTTCTGAATGGTTTTGCTTAAGCTCATTGGGTCTCCAAGGACGTGGTCAGTTAGCTATATTATGCAAACAGCCGTTACCGGCGTGTCCTGCAGCAAGTCTGGCAAAATAGTGCCGCTTTCGGCACATTCCACCCTTACCAATTCGATTCCCAAGCCGTTTTAATGTCTCTGTTGACGCTTGTGTCTGTTTATGTATGAGACAGGCACAGAACTATCTTTCCGTTGCCCAGTTTATCAGGGGCTGTGCAAGATCGTCTGGTGGCAGGAATTGGGTATCGAGATGAACAATTATTGGCAGATGCAACGCACTATGACCGCTGGAGCCATTTGCAAAAAGCAAAGGGAGAACCACGCTATCAATGTGGCGGTCTGGCATTAGCATGATTGTGCCCAAGTGCTAGAACTTAACCAAGAGAACAGCTATTTGTAAACAAGCTGGGTGAAGGTTACGAGTTAGAATCAACCTATTTGTATCCGCTGTGGAAAAGTTCCGATGTGGCCCAATGCAGGAGAAAAACGGCCGTTTAGCTGGCTTCTCGTACCACAACATGCGATAGAGTGAAAACAACTTGCCTATTAAAGCCAACGCCACGGGACGCGCTATCTCCAAGATATGCCCCTTATTTTGACCAGCGCAAAAACCCCCAAGCTATCCGCCCTGAGCTGGAATGGGCGCTGCAAATGGCCGAAGAAGTGCGGCAAAATATACGCCAATTCATTCACGATCTGTGGCAGGAAGAAATTAGCGCCCAGGCGTTTGAAGCCGACCTGCGCCGCTACGCCGCCGACATTTTGCAGGCCAACAACCTCTTCGTGCAGTTCGACATTCGCGGCGATTTCACCGCCCTATCCCCCCGCGCCCAGCGCAGCCTCTACCGCATTTGCCAGGAAAGCCTGACCAACATCGTCCACCACGCCGCCGCCAGCGAAGCCCGCATCTGTGTAGATGTGGAAAGCGGGGTGGCACGGCTGTCGGTGCGCGACAACGGCCAGGGTTTCGAGCCAGACATCGCCCTGGCGCGTGACTACGGCGACGAACATTTTGGGCTGCGCGGCATGATCGAACGCAGCCGCTCCCTCGGCGGAAGCTGCGACATCTTTAGTCAACCAGAAGCAGGCACCTCCATTGTCATTGAAATTCCAGCGGGGGGATCAGCGTGATTCGCATTCTGATTGTTGATGACCATGCGGTGGTGCGGCGCGGGTTGGCGCTGGTGCTGCGGCAGGAACCGGATTTTGAGGTGGTGGGGGAAGCCGAGGATGGACAAACGGCCGTTTCCCTCACCCAAACCCTGCACCCCCACGTTGTCGTCATGGATTGGAAAATGCCTCACTTGAGCGGAATTGAAGCGGCCAAGGCGATTAAGCAGGGCAACAAGAAAATACAGACGCTATTGTTATCGGGGGCGGCGGTGGAAACGGCCGTTCTTGATGCCTTGGAAAGCGGCGTAGACGGCTTTGTCCACAAAGACATCACCCCTGCCGGGCTGGCCCACGCCATACGCACCGTCGCCAGCGGCCGGCGCTACCTGGGGCCAGAAGTCACGCAGGCGCTCATCGCCCGCAGCCGCCAGCCATACACCCTTTCCCCGGAAGCTATTGCCCTTTCCGCCCGCGAACAAGAAATTTTGGCACTGATGGCAACTCCGGCCACCTATCGCGATATGGCCGCCCAGCTTAGCCTCAGCGAAGCCACCATCCACACTTATGTCAAACGCATTCTCAGCAAGCTCGACCAGCCCAACCGCACGCAAGCGGTCATTGCCGCGCTGCGCTTGAATTTGATTGCGTTGGAATAAACGGCCGTTTCCCCTTATGGTTTACCCCATGCAACGCACTCAACCAACAATTGCCCAACGGCCGTTCCCATGCTACAGTCCCATCATAAAAAAAGATTTCATAAACGGCAGTGCACCACCACGAATGAGAATCAAAGATCTCGCCGATTCCACAAATTCATCCGTGTTCGTCCGTGTTCGTCCGTGTCCCATTTTTTAAAAGGAAAAAGCAGATGAGCAAAGAGATTTTTGGTATTGTTCCCCCCATGGTTACCCCATTTGACAGCCATGAAGAGTTGGATGAGGCGGCTCTGCGGGCGGATGTTGACTATTTGATTAGCGAGGCCAAGGTACACGGGCTGGCGGTGGGCGGCAGCACCGGCGAAGGCCACACGTTGTCCATTGACGAACTGCGGCAGGCGATAGGAACGGCCGTTTCTGCCGCCAACGGCCGCGTCCCCGTCATCGCCGGGGTCATTGTAGACAGCACGCGCCAGGCCATTGCCTACAGCCGCGCCTTGGCAGATCTGGACGTAGCTGCGCTGCAAGTCACCCCCGTCCACTACCTCTTCCGCCCCAGCGACGATGCCCTACTGCGCCACTTTGCCGCCATCGCCGATGCCGTAGACATCCCCATCATCATCTACAACGTCGTCCCTTGGACCTACTGCTCCCCCCAACTGCTGACCAAAATTATTGACGAAGTGCCGGGCGTAATTGGGGTGAAGCAGTCTGCTGGCGATTTGAAGCAGGTGGCCGATTTGCTTCATTTGTGCGGCGACCGGGGGCTGATTATGTCGGCCGTAGACGCGCTGATGTATCCGTCGTTTGCGCTGAAGGCACATGGAGCTATTGCCGCCATTCTCACCGCCGCCCCCGCCATGTGCGTCCAGCTTTGGGACGCGGTGCAAGCGGGCGACCACAACACTGCGCTTGACCTGCACGACAAGCTGCTGGTCATTTGGAACGCCATCATGGGCGACAACCTCCCCGCCAACGTCAAAACGGCCATGCGGCTGCAAGGGCGCGACGGCGGCATCCCCCGCGCCCCCATGCCCGCCAGCTCGGAAGCACAGGTGGCAGCCATTGTCGCCGCTTTGAAAATTATGAATTGAGAGTTGGGAATTGAGAATTGAGAATGACCTTGTTCATTCCCAATTCTCAATTCTCCATTCCCAATTCCCTATTCCCCAAGGTTTTTTGATATGACAACTGTAGCATTGGTCGGCTGTGGGCACATCCACACGCCTGGTTTTGTGGAGCGGCTGAAAAAACGGCCGTTTTTTACCGTTAAATCCGTTTGGGACCACGACTCAGCCCGAGCGCAAATGAACGCCGAACTGCTGGGGGCAAGCGTGGTAGACGACACCGCCGCCATTTGGGGAGACCCAGAAATCGAAGCGGCCATCATTTGCGCTGAAACCAACCGGCACGAAGCGTTGGTGCTAACCGGCACCGCCGCTGGCAAACATCTGTTTGTGGAAAAACCACTTGGGTTTGCCGCCAAAGACGCGCAAAAAATGGCGGCCGCCATTGACACCGCCGGGATTATGTTCCAAACGGGCTACTTTATGCGCGGCGAGCCAATTCACCAATTTTTGCGTGAGCAAATTCGGCTGGGGCATTTTGGGCAAATTACGCGGCTGCGCCACAGCAACTGCCACGGCGGGTCGCTGGGCGACTGGTTTACGCCGCGCTGGCTGTGGATGACCGACCCGGCGGTGGCGGGTGTGGGGGCGTATGGCGACCTGGGTACCCATTCGCTGGATATTGTGCTGTGGTTGCTGGGGCATGAGGTGGAGCGAGTAACGGCCGTTACCGGCACCGCCCTGGCTCGCTACGGCGACGCCTGCGATGAGTTTGGCGAAGGGATGCTGGTCTACAAAGATGGCACGGTGGTAACGATTGCCGCTGGCTGGGTGGATGTGGCTAACCCGGTGCGGCTGCTGATTAGCGGCACCGAAGGCCATGCCTTGGTCGTCAACGACACCCTGTATTTCAAAAGCAAGCACGTAGATGGTGCCGACGGCCAGCAGCCGTGGACAGATTTACCACCCGCCTGGCCCCACGCCTTTGAACTGTTCCTCGATGCTGTCGCTGGCGAAGCCCCACCCGCAGGCCAAAATACCATCCCACTGGTGACGGCACAAGAGGCGGCATTTCGCAGTGTGGTGATGGAGGCTTTGTATGAAGGGGCAAAAAACGGCCGTTGGGTAACGCTGTAAGCGAAGAGATTGGGGATTAGAGATTGGAGATTGCAAACGGTCAATCTCTAATCTCCAATCTCCAATCCCTACCGCAACCCGTTTTCCACAAGCTGCCACATCCGCTCGCCGTTGAGTGCCATGATGATGCGACAGTTGGGGGGCCGGCCGGAGAGGTCTTGCCAGTCGGTGATGGTTTGGCCGCGTGCGTAACGGCCGTTTAGCTCCACTGCTACATAATGATCTTCGGCCGCTGTCACAATCTCCGGCTCTAGCACAACGGCCATTGCCACCGGATCGGCGTAATATTGGGTGGTGCGGCGGCGGTGTTCGCGGATAAAGCGGTTGACGTGGGCAGAAACGGCCGTAAAAAAGTCCGCTTTGGGTGTCCCCAATGCCGCCCACCGCGTCACCAACTCCTCCGTGAAGCCATAGCGCATGGTCACTTCCCAATCTATCAGCTCAATAAGTCGGCCGGCCGCCCCCCACGCCTCAAACACCACGTGCGCCGCCTCGGGGTCAGCATAGACATTAAACTCGGTGCAAAGCTGCATATTGCCGTGCGCCGACACCGCCCCAGCCATCATCACGCACCGCTTCAGCTTGTGGGGCAGCGCAGGATCCAGCTTAAGTGCCAGGGCAATGTTGGTCAGTGGTCCCAACGCCACCAGCGTATATTTGCCCGGCTCTCGGTTCACCATGTCCAACAGAGCCAGCGAAGCGTGCAGCGGTTCCGGCCGGCGGGTCGAAGTCAAACCTGTTCCACCCAGCCCATCATCGCCGTGGGCGTGGGCGGCACTTTCCCCCGCCAGCACCAGCGGCTCGCCGCAGCCGGCATAAATGGGAATGTCGCGCTGGATGAGGTCTACGATAACTCCGGCGTTGGTGGTGGTGTGGTGCAGCCCCACGTTGCCGGCCACAACCAGCAGGGCTTCGATGGTAGCGTTGGGGTGCGCCGCCGCCGCCAAAATTGCCAGCGCGTCGTCCACGCCGGGGTCGGTGTCAATAATTAGGTGTTCCATAAGGTGATTTTACGAGGTGATGTGGGAATTGGGTAGGCATACGCCCAAATGAGATCAAGAGATTATGAGACTTGGAGATTGGAAGATCAAACAGCCGAATCTCCTAATCTCCCAATCTCTCAATCTCCTCTTTTATGTTACGGAACCGAAACGGAGGCAACGCGGAGGGTGGTGACGGAGCGGTAGCCTTGGCCGGTGTTGATGTAGTTGCGGAGAGAAACGGCCGTTTCTTCACCCAACAGCAGCCACAGCGGCTGTGGCACATCCATCGCCCGGCGCAGCACCGCCTGAATCTGGGCATCCCACTGCGCCGCATATCGTTCAAAATCATCATGCGCCAGGCAGCCCCGGCACGGCGACTGCGCGCAAGTCAGTGGCATCGTCCACGGCAAATTAAACAGCCCATACTCATCCCGAATCTCCTCCCCCGGCATAATGTCGCGCAGCGCAATCTCAAACCCCCACCCCGTACTCATCGTGTTCGCCTGGCAGCAATGGTTCACAAACTTGCTCAAGTCCCAGCTCATCACCCGCCGCTGACCCGGCTCCACAACCGCATACTTGTCAATCTGTGGGCGCAACAGCGGGTTGTGCAAAACGGGGTTATCTGGGTAAATCACAATGTCAAGCGGATCTTCGGCATTGGTAATGGTGCCAGCGGGAATAAACGCCGTGGCGAACACGCCCATCCCAACTAAATCGTTCACGAAACGAAGTTCAGTGTCAGGATGCATCATATAAGTTCATCGGTTCCTCCGGCAATATAGGTTGCCTGCCTCATCTGGATTTTGCTTGCATCATACCCAGAGTGTCATTTACGGCAAGATACAAATGACGTATTTTCTTGCAGGTTGACGCACCGCTTTACATTTGTTACAACCAGCACCATTCTTTTTGGAGTGATTGATTATGCAAGAAGGCGATTTATTGTGGACCCCAACCCCGGAAATCATTGAACAAGCCAACCTAACCAGCTACATGCGCTGGCTCGCCGGCCGAAACATCCACGCCACCACCTACCCCGACCTATGGCAATGGTCAGTAGACAACCCGGCCGGCTTTTGGGAGTCGCTGTGGGATTATTTCGGGCTAATCTATAGCCAAAAATGGGAAACCGTGCTGGCTGACCGGCAAATGCCGGGAGCCAACTGGTTTGTGGGGGCGCGGCTAAATTATGCCGAAAACATCTTCGCCAAACGGGATAACAGCAAGCCGATGCTGCTTTATAAAGGCGAAGACACACCCATCACGCCCTATAGCTGGGCCGAGATTGCGGAGCAGACGCGGCGGCTGGCGCAGAGCCTACGCCAGATGGGGGTGCAGCCGGGGGATCGGGTGGTAGGGTATTTGCCCAACATTCCTGAGGCAATTGTATCGCTGCTGGCAGCGGCCAGTCTGGGAGCCATTTGGTCAAGCTGCCCACCCGAATTTGGCGAAAACAGCGTGCTGGATCGCTTTACCCAAATTGAGCCAAAGGTGCTGATTGCTACTACGGGCTACCGCTATAACGGCAAACACCACGACCGCCACGACCTAGTCAACCACCTCCAAGCCAAGCTGCCCACCGTCCAGCACACCATTTTGCTAGAAGATTCCCCCGCTCCATCCGCGTTTGTCCGCGTTCGTCCGCGTCCTATTGAAGAAAAAGACACAACCGTGAGCTGGGAAACCGCCCTGGCCGCTGCCGATGACACCCCGCTTACCTTTGCCCAACTCCCCTTTGACCACCCGCTGTGGGTGCTGTATTCCTCCGGCACCACCGGCCTGCCCAAACCGATTGTCCATGGGCACGGCGGCATCTTGCTGGAGCAAATTAAATCCACCGTTTTCCACAACGATTTGAAGCCAAGCGACCGTTTTTACTGGTATTCCAGCACGGGTTGGATGATGTGGAACTATGTGGTGGGGAGTTTGCTGTCGGGCGCAACGGCCGTTCTTTACAACGGCGCACCCAGCTACCCCGACATGAGCGCCCAATTTGCCCTGGCCGAAGCGGCCGGCGTCACCTACTTTGGCACCTCCGCCGCCTTTGTCAGTGCCTGCATCAAGGCCGGCATCCACCCCAACCAGCAGTACGACCTCAGCCGCATTCGCGGCGTTGGCTCCACCGGCTCACCTCTTTCCATCGAAGGGTTTCAGTGGATTTACGACAACCTCAACCGCCACCTGGCGCTAGAATCCCTCAGCGGCGGTACCGACCTTTGCACCGCTTTTGTCGGCGGGGCGCGGATTCAGCCCATCTATTTGGGCGAAATTCAGGGCGCGTCGTTGGGGGCGAAGGTGCAGGCGTTTAATGAAGCAGGCGAAGCCGTCATCAACGAGGTGGGCGAATTGGTCATCTGCAACCCCATGCCCTCGATGCCCATTTTTTTTTGGAATGACCCCGACATGGGGCGCTACAAAGAGAGCTACTTTGAAATGTTCCCCGGCATTTGGCGGCACGGGGATTGGATTCAATTTAATGAGCGGGGTGGGTGTGTCATTTACGGCCGTTCTGATGCCACCATCAACCGCCACGGGGTACGCATGGGAACCAGCGAAATTTACCGCGTCGTGGAATCATTCGACGACATTCTCGACAGCCTTATCGTGGATTTGGAGTTTCACGGGCGGGAATCGTTTATGCCGCTGTTTGTGGTGCTGCGCGAAGGAGTCACGCTTGATGACACGCTCAAGCAGCGCCTCAACCAACGCCTCCGCCGCGACATCTCCCCCCGCCACGTCCCCGATGCCATCATCCCCATTGCCCAAGTGCCCTATACCCTCAGCGGCAAAAAAATGGAGCTGCCCATCCGCAAAATCCTGCTGGGCATGGATGCTAACCGCGCCGCCAACCTGGGTGCCATGCGAAACCCCGAATCCATCGCATTTTTCCCAAAACGCGGGCGGCGGCAGGCGTAAGATATTGGACGGGTTGCAGTTTTCAGGATTAAGCATCAATCCTGAAAAAATCTCCGCTCATTCCCTAATCTAAAACTTCCGGCTATTATTTCAGCTTTACAATCCAGTCGTGAATGTCTCCATTTGCTGCGGATAAAACTGATGGCAACTTCGTCGGCCACAGCGCCATTGGCAATTTTGTGTCGTGGAATTGAGGCACGGCAATGAGTGGGGCGGAGAGGACA
Organism: Ardenticatenaceae bacterium; assembly: GCA_020634215.1. GTDB lineage: Bacteria > Chloroflexota > Anaerolineae > Promineifilales > Promineifilaceae > JACKCD01. Next base: position 60,847 of record JACKCD010000007.1, read on the forward strand.
TACATGCCCAGGTGCAAGCAAATTTGGCGCAAATGCTCTTGGGCTTTGGCGCCCCTAGTGCCCCCCGACGAGAGCCGCTCATGGTGGCGACAGGTTTTGTTTATAGCAGCCCCCCGCGATGCCCAATCAATGGCGTTTTTGAGTACGCCGGAAACGGAGCCATTGTATTCGGGTGTGGCAAAAATGATGCCATCGGCGGCGGCCAGCGCGTCACGCATGGCGGCCACGGCAGCCGGGAACCCTTGCTCCACTTCGACATCGTTGTTATACACTGGAATGTCATCCAGCGGCCAAATGGTTACTTTCATCTTATCGGGGGCAACGCTTTGGGCTGTTTGAGCCAAAGCCTTGTTGTGTGATTCGCGGCGCAAGCTGCCCACCAGGGCAACGACATTGATTACTTCACTCATTCGTTTCCTTCCTTGAAAAAAATGTTTACTGTGGACTATTTTAGCCGTTGCCGTGCGAAAGCAAAAACGGCCGTTTGTACAGTACCCCATCACACCATCCTACGTCATTTGTAGTACAGACAATTCCACACTTTGACCGATGCCCGTAAACGGCCGTTTCGCTACCATCCCCCCCGCGTAGCCCAATCAGTGGTCGGTTGCTCCAAGTCGTCAGCATTGCGTCAAGCAGCCGTGCCAAACATCTGCGAGAATATTGGCATGAATGATGTGACAATTCCCATGTATGAAAGCAACAGCCGCTGGCGATTTGACTGGATATTGCCCGTTCTCTTTCGCCCCCGTCGCACCTTTGCCCAGATGGTGCAGCAGGAAACGGCCGTTTCCCACCCCCCTCTCTTCCTCCTCGTCCTCACCGCACCCTCATCAACCGCCCTCTCGTCATCAGCGGCCTCAAACAAGCTGCCCTCGCCGGCAACCAGCCCGTCCTGCCTCCCGGCTTTGAATATTACACCCCCGAACAGCAAGCCCAATATTTCCAGGCCGCCAACGCCTGTGGCCCGTCTTCCCGCCTACCTGCTCCCAGCCATCATGGCCGTCATTGGCGTTTACACCCTTTGGCTGGTCACGGGCTGGGTGCTGCACCTGTTAGCTCACCCTCATGGGCGGGCGCAACGGCAGCCGCCAGGTGCTAAACGCTCACGCCTGGGGTGCGTGCTCCCCTTCGCCCTCCGTGCCGTCGTCCGGTCGTTGCCCATGTGGCTGGGCGGGCAGCAGCTAACCACGCTTGGTCTGTCGGTTTGCCCCCCGCCGGAGAAACTTACCCATTTTTCCTCACAGCGCTGCTGGCTCTGGTGGATATTTACCTCATCTGGCACATTATTGCTGCGTTGGAAGGTGGGCTGCGGGTTGCGGTCTTTGTAAGCGTCTCCGGCAAAGATAACGAGGTCTACTTGTTGGGAAACGGCCGTTTCCACAATCTGATCCAGTGCCCGCAAAAAATCCACCACCCGCAGCGGCAGCCCCGTTTCCGGGTCATGGCGACCATAGTTGGCAATATCAATATGGGCATCGGCAAAATGCAATACCCGCAACGGTTTAGTTGTCATTCCCAATTCTCAATTTCCAATTCTCAAGTCTCAATTCTCCATGTCCTTCATCACCATCACCAACCTCCGCAAAAGCTACCAAATGGGGCGCGAAACGGTTCATGCGCTGGCTGGTGTCAGCCTCAACATCGAGGCCAACAGCTTTTGGGCCGTCATGGGGCCATCCGGCTCCGGCAAAAGCACCCTCATGTATTTGCTGGGCGGGTTAGACCGCCCCAGCAGCGGCCAAATCCAGGTAGGGCAGCAGGCCATTGAGTCGCTGGATGAAAATGCCCTGGCTGTTTATCGGCGGCGCACCATCGGCTTCATTTTTCAATCATTCAACCTCATCGCCAGCTTGAGTGCCCTCGATAACGTCGCCTTCCCCCTGCGCTTTGCCCGCGTGCCGCGCCGCCAACGCCACGCCCGCGCTTATGAACTGCTGGTGCGAGTAGGGCTGGGCGACCGCATCCACCACAAACCAACGGAGTTATCGGGTGGGCAGCAGCAGCGGGTGGCGGTGGCGCGGGCGTTGGTCAACAACCCACAGCTTATTTTGGCCGATGAACCCACCGGCAACCTCGACACCGCCAGCGGCACGGCCATCATGGAGCTGCTGTCCGATTTACATAAAAGTGGCCGCACGGTGCTGGTTGTCACCCACGACCCGCGCATGACCAGCTACGCCACCCACACCGTCCAGCTTTTGGACGGCCGGATTGTGTCGGAGACGAGTAGGGATTAGTTATTGGAGATTAGAGATTGGAGATTGGAGATTGGACGAGCGCAGCGATAATCTCTCATCTCTAATCTCCCCATTTCAGGACAATGAAACGTACCTTAGTTTTTTGCCTAACATTGCTTTGTTTATTGTGGCTGGCGTTTGCCCCGGCACATCATCTGGTGGCGCAGCAGGAAACCCCGACGGCGACGGCTGAACCGCTGGTGTTAACGGCCGTTCAGCCCAACAATGCCAGCAGCGGCAGCAGCGTCGAACTCGTTGCCACCGGTTCCGGCTTTGTAGATGGAGCCGTGGTCATCGTAGACGGCTTCGGTGCCCTGACCACCAGCTTTGTCAGCAGCAACCTGCTGCGTGCCAACCTGCCCGGTACCATCCCGTCAGGTGTCTACAGCGTCACCGTCGTCAACCCCGATGCGCGGTCAGTCACGCTGCCCAACAGCCTCACTATTACTGCTCCCGTCGTCACTGCCGAACCCGAAACCCCTGAGCCTAGCAAAACCCCCGCCCCCACCGCCTTTGTCCGCCCCCAGCTTGTCGTCAGTTCCTATGGCGCTAGTTCGGCCGAAATTGTGCCGGGGGAAAATTTGGCCTTTGAGATGACGCTGGCAAATGCGGGGTCGGTTCGCGCCCGCAACATCGTCGCCACCTTTGTCAACGGCAGCTTTATTGCCCGCGATACCGGCGGCGTTCGCGCCATCGGCACGCTTGACCCTGGGCAAAGCAACCGCTTTTGGCAGCCCCTTTTCGCCAGCCGCGATCTGGCCGGGCAGCGCACGGGGGTGCTAGAAGTGGACGTGAGCTACACCGATGATTACGGCACCGCCTACAGCGAGAAATTCTCCCTCTCGTTTACCATTGCCAAAGTTGCCACCGGTGGCGCAGCCCCCACGCCTACGCCAACCGCCACGCCGACCATTACGCCAACGGCCGGCCCGCGCCTGCGGCCACAGATGATTATCACCAACTACCAAACGGATGTGGCGCAATTGGAGCCGGGGGTACCGTTTTCGCTGCAACTGGTAGTGCAAAACCAGGGCAATGCGGCGGCGCGGCGGATGACAATGATTTTGGGCGGTGGCAGCAGCAGCGGCGGCACCATTTCCGGCACGCCGGAACCGGGCGGGCTGTCCGGCGCAGGGGGTAGCTTTACCGATTTTGCCCCGGTGGGGGCATCCAACGTGCAATATTTGGGCGACTTGCCGCCCGGCGGTTCGTTTGAGGCATCGCAGGCGCTGATTGTCAACGCCACGACGAAGCCGGGGGCGTACCCGGTGAAGGTGTCGTTTGTCTATAACGATGACCAAAATGTGAGTTTCGTGGATGATCAGGTGGTGACGCTGTTGGTGTATCAACGGCCGTTAATCACCTTCAACTTCTATTCCCCCGTGCAGCCCTTGTTTGCCGGTCAGCCCGGCCCCCTGCCTTTGCAACTGGTAAATGGAGGGAAAAATACGGCCGTTTTGGGCAACTTCTCCGTCAATGCCAATGGCGCAACCTTCGACAACAACACCATCTTTGTTGGCAACGTCGAGCCGGGTGGCTTTTTCCCCTTCGATGCCACCGTCTACCCCGAACAGCCCGGCCAGCTAGAGCTGCTCCTCAGCGTCAGCTATACCGACGACTTTAACCAGCCGCAGGTGATTAGCCAAACCCTGACCGTCGAGGTGCTGGAGGCGTTTATCCCTGAAGAACCTATTGAGCCGATACCCGAAGAACAAATTCCCGTCGAGCCAGAGCCAGAGACGTTCGGCCAAAAGGTGTGGCGTTTCCTGCTTGGCCTGTTTGGCCTCAGCAGCGGCACGTCCCAACCCACCCAGCCCACGGGCGGCGAATTCATCCCACCCGAAGGGGGTGGTGAGTTTGTTCCATCGCCTGGGGAATCAGGCCCAGTACAGCAAATTATTGTTGCACCAGAAGGGGGATAATATGGTATGACATCTCAGTTGAACCAGTTGAGCAAGCGTGAAAGTGAAGTCATGGGGCTATTACTAAAAGCCAAGAGCAATAAGGAAATCGCTTTGGCCCTGGGAATTTCCGAGCGCACGGTCGAGTTTCACTTAACCAATGCCTATATTAAATTAGGTGTTCGTTCGCGTGTGGAGGCTATTGTGAAGCTAGGGAAACCCGCAGGTTCCGCTGTTAGAGAGGAAACCGCAGTTGTAGAAACGGCCGTTAAGCCCAACAATTCTCACAACGCCTCCTTTTCGGCGCAACGAATCTCTTTTCACGGAGCAATTGGACGAATGAAAAAGCGATGGTTGATATACTTTCTTGTTGGGTTATTGTTTGGGGCTGTCTATTGGCATTACTTTACTGCTGTGGCTCAATTTTTTAACAAGCTAAATGTAGACATTGAGAATGATTCCGGCTTGTTTATATTCTTCGCAATGCTGATTATGTTGGTGGCTCATCTGGGTGTGTGGGTTGTTCCAGCAACATTACCAGCCATTTATGAGTATCGTTATTCACACCGAAGGCAACACGCTGTGTTTGCCGTCATGTTGGTCTCAATGAGTGCTGTTTTGGGATATTACCTTATGTATTTCTTCCTCCTTGCTTTTGTGGGACTTCCCCATATGGAGCATTTGCTGGTGTTTGGGCAGTATGGGGAGTTTTTCTGGCGCAACTGGGCAACGGCCTTCCCGAAATTGATCTTGTTGAATTTTGTAAAATGGGAAGTCGCTTGGCTTATTTGCGGTGGAATTCTGGGGCTTATTACAACATTTAGTTACTCTGCGTGGGTAGGGAGAGACCAAATGGCGAGGGCTTTGTAATGAGTAAGTGGTAATTGATAATCGGTGAGTATTACTGATTGCTGATTACCGATTACTGATTACTCTCAATAAAATGGGTATTCTAGACCTTGTTACCTTAATTGTAGAGAACCTAGCGCGGCGGAAGGGGCGGGTGGCGTTAACGGCCGTTGGTGTCATCATCGGCACGGCGGCGGTGGTGCTGCTGGTGTCGCTGGGGGTAGGCCTGCAGCAAAACGCTGCCGATCAGCTTGGCGGCATTGGCGACCTGACCAAAATTCAGGTCTACCCCACCTACGGCGAGTTTGACCCCAACACCGGGCAGCCAATTGGGGGAACGATGCTGACCGACCAAACGATTGCCGATATTGGGGCACTGCCGGGGGTAACGGCCGTTATTCCCCAAGATTACTTCCAGGGTTATGCCCAAATCAAGCTGGATCGGCTGGAGGGGGGTAGCCAAATGCTGGGGGTCGGCACCAACGACCTGGGGCAGTTGGGGGTGAAGGCGCAGCAGGGGAGTTTGGAGCTGAAGCGCGGAACGGCCGTTGTGGGTGCCATGGTCTCGCAAAGTTTCTACGACCCGCGCCTCCGCCCCGGCCAAGACCCCCCACCCCCGCCCGACCTCTACGACAAACAGCTTGTGCTAAACCTCGTCAAATACACCCCCGACGGCCAGGAAGTCCGCAAAACGGTGCGGCTAAAGGTGGGCGGCGTGCTGGCCGAAGCCCGCGACGAACCCGACTGGTCTATTTACATTCCTCTCGACGAACTCACTGGCTACAACACTTGGGTTACAGGGCAGCGCATTGACCGCAACAAAGTGGGCTACAACAATATGATTGTCCGTGTGGCCGATCTGGATCAGGTGCTGGATGTGACCGAACAAATCACTAACCTCGGCTACCAAGCCTATACCCCTCAATCCTTTGTCCAAGGAATTAACGGTTTTTACCTCATTCTGCAAATTATCTTTGGCGGCGTGGGTGCCATTGCGCTGCTAGTGGCGGCCATCGGCATTGCCAACACGATGGCGATGGCAATTTTGGAACGCACCCGCGAAATTGGGCTGATGAAGGCGGTGGGTGCAACCAACCAGCACGTTTTGGGCGTCTTTTTGGGAGAATCGGCCGGGATTGGCTTTTTGGGCGGGCTAGGCGGCGTGGCGCTGGGCTGGGGGCTGGGGCAAGTAGCCAACGTCTTTGTTCTGTCCTATCTGGCCGGGCAGTCGGCCGAAACGGGCGCACCACCCCCTACTGTAGCCGTTTCTACCCCACTCTGGCTCCCCATTTTCGCCCTCATCTTTGCCACCATCATTGGCCTTATTTCCGGCCTCTACCCAGCTCTCAGCGCCGCAACACTTTCACCGATCAAGGCACTGAAATATGAATAGCCGCTTGCAGATTAGCCTAAAAAGTTGACTACAAGACCTTTGAACCCGTAAAATAATCGTAACTATTCAGGTCTGCCGCTAATGAACCAATTTTCGGCCAAAACATGTCATTTCGACGAGTCTTCGAGGAGAAATCCCGCTCACTTAGTAATGTCAATGGGATTTCTCGGAGGACCTCGAAATGACACTTGTATAGTTACAAATAATCATATTATGGCTGTTATTTCGATGTTTTATGGCATTATTGTGTCTATGTATTACTTTGACACCTAACGTCATCATATCCCCCATATTCATGTTAGGTATGAGGGTCAGGAAATTGTTCTTTCTATACCGGATGGAGAAATTTTGGAGGGTCAACTAAAACGCAACAAGATGAAATTGGTGCAGGCTTGGATTGAAATACATCAAGATGAGTTGATGGCTGATTGGGAATTGGCAAGTCAAGGCGAACAGCTATTCCGTATTGCGCCATTGCAATAGGAGGAGATATGAACCCTCGGGTGCAAACAGTAAAAGCAAACCAAGATTATACGCTTACGTTGCAGTTTACAAATGGGGAAACCCGCATTTTTGATGTTAGCCCTTATCTCGACAAAGGTTTTTTTCGGGAGCTACGAGATTCAGGTTATTTTGCAACTGTGCAGCCGTTTTTAGGGAGTGTGCAATGGGCACATGGGCAGGATTTTTGCCCTGATATGCTCTATATGGACAGCCAGGTTGCTGATGTATCAAAACTAGAGATGGCTGCCTGATGAAGGAAGGGGGGGAAACGGCCGTTTCCCTCCCGATCCACACGCTTCCCCCCTCCACACCCCGTTTAAATATAACCTAGCTTTTTCGCCTGGTAGGTCAGCTCCTCCTGAAACTGCGGGTGAGCAATGCCGATGAGTGCCTGCGCCCGCTGCCGCACCGTCTTGCCATGCAGTGAAGCCACGCCAAACTCCGTCACCACGTAGTGGACATCATTGCGCGTCGTCACCACGCCCGCCCCTTCATACAGCGTGGGCACAATACGGCTAATCTGCCCGCCCCGTGCCGTGGCCTGGCAGGCAATAATGGGTAGCCCGCCTTCTGACCGCGCCGCGCCACGAATAAAGTCAATTTGCCCCCCTACCCCGCTGTAAAAGCGCGGGCCAATCGAGTCGGCGCACACCTGTCCTGTTAAATCAATCTGCACTGCCGAGTTGATCGCCACCATCTTCTCATTACGAGCAATGTTGAACGGATCGTTAACGTAATCGGTTGGGTGCATTTCTACCAATGGGTTATTGTCTACAAACTCATAGAGCCGCTGGGTGCCAAACAAAAAGCCAGCCACCATCTTGCCAGGGTGAAAATTTTTGCGGGCACAGGTGATAACGCCGCGCTCCACCAGATCAATGATGCCATCCGAGAACAGTTCGGTGTGGATACCCAAATCTTTGTGGCTGGTGACGCTCTTTAACACGGCATCGGGAATGCTGCCAATCCCCATTTGCAGCGTTGCGCCATCGGGAATCATGGCAGCAATGTGCTGTCCAATCCGCAAATGTTCGGGGTCGCTGCCCCCTTGCGGGGCTTCTGGCAGCGGGTAATCTACTTCTACCAGGTGCGTCAGGCGGCTGAGGTGGATAAAGCTGTTGCCCATGGTACGCGGCATTTGCCGGTTGACCTCGGCAATGACAATGCGGGCGGCTTCGGCGGCCGGCTTGGTGGCTCCCACCTCCACACCAAAACTGCAAAAGCCATGTTCGTCAGGAGGGGAGACGGAGATAAGTGCCACGTCAATAGGCAAGGTACCATTTCTGAACAGTGCCGGAATCTCCGACAAAAAGACGGGGGTGAAGTCAGCGCGGCCATCATGTACTGCTTTACGCACGTTTTCACCGATAAACAGCGCATTCACGCGGAAGCTGTTCTGGTATTCCGGGGCAACGTAGGGAGCCGGAGCAAAGGTGAGAATGTGGGTGATTTCCACATCACGCAGTTCGTGAGCGCGATCCACCAGCCCCCGCGACAGTTTGACGGGTACGCCCGCCCCGCCGCCAATATAGACCCGGTTGCCGGATTGAATGGTAGATAAAGCAGTAGGCAGGTCAACAAGTTTGCTACGATAAAGTGTTTGCCAGTTCATGCGCCACCTCCCATTTCTAATCCCAACGCCTTCGCCACCGTTTCGCTGGCAATTTTGCCCTGGTATACATTGACTCCATCACTCAGGCCAGGATGAGTGGTTAGTGCTGCTTCCAATCCGTGTTCACCCAGCAGCAGCAAATAGGGCAGCAGCGCATTGGTCAGCGCGTAGCTGGTAGTGCGGGCATAAGCAGCGGTGATATTGGGTACACAGTGATGAATGATCCCTTCTTCTACGTAAACAGGGTCGCGCAAGGTGGTGGGACGGCTGGTTTCTACACATCCACCCTCATCAATGGCAAAGTCAATGATCACCGTGCCAGGGCGCATTTGGCGCACAACGTTGCGGTTGATGAGAATAGGCGACCGTTGACCAGGCACCAGCACCGCCCCAACCAGCACATCGGCAAAGCGAGCGGCGCGTTCAAGGTTGAAGGTGTTGGCAAACATGGTGTTAACACGACCGTCAAACTGTTCGTCCACCTGCTGCAATTTACGCAGATCGCTGTCGAGGATGGTGACTTCAGCACCGAGTCCCAGGCAGGCGCGGGCGGCATTGCGCCCCAGCACGCCGCCGCCAACGATAACGACGACAGCCGACGGCACACCGGGCACGCCGCTGAGCAAAATGCCTAGTCCGTGGCCGCCAGTTGGCCGTTGATCACTACGCAACCACTGCCCAGCGATGATAGGTACCATGCGGCCGGCAATCTCGCTGGCGGGCACCAAAATGGGATGGCTACCGTCGGGGGCGGTGATCATTTCGGTAGCAACGGCCGTTAATTCCCGCGCCTGCAAAGCCTCCAACAAATCCGGCGACGCCACCGGCAAATGCATAAAGGCAAAAATCGTCTGGTTAGGACGAAAAAGCGCGTGCTCAACGGCCGTTGGCCGCGCCACCTTTAGCACCACATCCGCCCGCCCATACACCTCAGTCGCTGAATAAACAATGTGGCCACCCGCCCGCCGATAATCCTCATCGGTAAAGCCAGCCCCCACACCGGCATCGTGTTCAATATAAACACGCTGCCCAGCCTGTGCCAGCGCCAACACCCCCGCCGGAGTCAGCCCCACCCGCGTCTCTAAATCCCGCACTTCTCGCGGAACACCAAAATCTATCATACTATTGCCTCATGGTTATACGAATATCAAATCCTGTTTGGTACAAGTAACAAGTGGCAGGTGGCAAGTACTGTCAGCAAATACGACTTGCCACCTGCCACTTGCAACCTGTCACCCAAGCTCGTAATCTCCCCTAAGTTTATCTACATACTCGACACCTACCGAGTGTGTATTGTAATCATTCCACTATGACAAACGACGTGGCTCACCGTGGCATATGTCACTATTGGAAAACCAAGCGATTCTTTATACTGTGGGAACGAAAGGGACACCTGACAATACGTGAGCAAGGGGCGTTTGGGAGCGCAACAGACCGCAGGAGGTTTAGAAACACATTATGCGTAGGCTCGTCGGCATTTTCATTTGGCTCATCACCGCACTTAGCAGCGGCCTTATCTTTGTCTATTTGCTCACGCTTAGCAATAGCAGTAACTTTTTGGTCTCATTTCTTACGGCCGGGGTTCCCGCTCTGGCACTTCTCGTATTCGGTGGTTTGGTCTATCTGACCGTTACTACCCATGGCGAATTCGGCAAATAGGGGTAGGAAAGAGTCGGGGTAAATCCCTTTTCTCAACTCAGTGTAAATAGTGGCTGGTGGTTGGTGGCTAGTAGCAAATACTAACCACCAGCTACCAGCCACTATTTTTTATGGGTTAGTGCTGCATAGCAGCATGATGTTGTCTATCATTACCCGATAAGGCTCTGCTATTTTGGCTGAGCTTGCCCGTCATTTTGATCACTTCCGGTACGATGAAGACTGGCAGTGCCAGCAAAATCATGACTGCCCAATCTTGCCAAGCCAGCGGGGTTGTGTGGAGGAGATTTTGCAGGAAGGGGAGATAAACGGCCGTTATCTGCAACCCCACCATGGACATCCACGCCACCAGCACCCACGGATTCGAGAAGAAACCCACGCGGCGCAGCGGCAGCCGCAGAGCGCGGAAGTTAAAGACATTCATCTTCTCCAGCAAGATCAGCCCCGTAAAGGCCATCGTCTGTGCCACAATCAGCGGATAGCCAGCGTTAAGATAGCGATAGAACAGCCACAGCGTTGCCAACCCCATGTAACCGCCCAGCAGCGCAATCGTACCCAAGCCAAAGCGGGACAAAATCGCCGCCTGCGGGTCACGCGGCGGGCGTTCCATGATGTCTTTTTCTGCTGGTTCCAGCCCCAGGGCAACGGCCGTTACCCCATCCGTCACCAAATTCATCCACAAAATCTGCACCGGCATCAGCACCAGCGGCCCGCCCACCAAAATATTGCCCAAAATTGCCACAATTTCGGCCGTGTTGGAGCTGAGCAGGTAGCGGACAAACTTTTGAATGTTGTCATACTGCCGCCGTCCTTCTTCAATGGCACCAATAATCGAGGCAAAATTGTCGTCGGTCAGCACCATGTCAGCCGCGCCCCGCGCCACTTCGGTGCCACGCAGCCCCATCGCAATGCCAATATCAGCCTTCTTCAGTGCCGGGGCATCATTCACACCATCGCCGGTCATGCCCACCACGTGCCCCATGCCTTGCAGCAGCGTCACCAGGCGCAGCTTGTGGGCAGGGGTGGCGCGGGCAAAGACGGTGCCATTGTGTAGCTGCGGCTTGAGCGTGTCGTCGTCCATCGCTTCCAGTTCGCTGCCGGTGATGGTGTTTGTGACTGGTAGCCCAACCCGCTCGGCAATGGAAACGGCCGTTTCCGCCGCATCCCCCGTAATCATCATCACCCCAATCCCGGCACTGTGGGCCATTTGAATGGCTGCTGGCACTTCCGGGCGCGGCGGGTCAATGATGCCCACTACCCCCAGCAACGTCAGATCGTTTTCCACGGCTTCCTCATCAAACGGGATTCCCTGCGGCAGCGTTCGCCGCGCCATTGCCAGCGTCCGCAGCCCTTGCCGTGCTAAATCCTGGTAAGCATCCTGGATGATTGGGTAGTCGGCGGGCGTTAACGGCCGTTCTTCCCCCCCATCTAGCACCCGCGTACACCGCGACAGCATCACCTCCGGTGCCCCTTTGGCGTGTGCCACCAACCCCTCCGGCTGCCGCAGCACCACCGTCATCCGCTTACGCTGCGAATCAAAGGGGAACTCAGCCACTTTCTCTGGTGCCGAAGCGGGCAGCCATGCCTTGTACGCCACCGTAATCAACGCCGCCTCGGTCGGGTTGCCAAGCTGGTGCCAGCCATCGGCTTCCTTATAAATACGGGCGTTGTTGCACCACAGTCCGGTCTCCAGCAGTTGAATCAGGTCAAGCCGCTGTTTGTAGTTGAGCTTGTGGCCGTCAGCGGTAAAATGGCCGGCCGGGTCATACCCCACCCCCGTCACCGCCACCGCCCCATCGGGGAGCCAAATCTGCTGTACGGTCATTTCATTTTGCGTCAGCGTCCCCGTTTTGTCGGTGCAGATGAGGGTGGTGGAACCCAGCGTTTCGGCCGCCTGTAGCCGCCGCAGCAGGGCGCGACGGCGCACCATCGCCCGAATCCCCAGCGCCAACGTCAAAGTAACAACGGCGGGCAGCCCTTCGGGAACGGCCGCCACCGCCAGCGACACGCCGGTGAGAAACATATCGAGCAGCGGTTTGCCGGTCAGCCAGCCAAGTAGCGAAACCAGCACGGAAATGCCAATGGCGATAATGGCAAGCTGTTTGCCCAGCACGGCAAGCTGGCGCTGTAGCGGCGATGCTTCTTCCTGCACGGTTTGGGTCATTTGGGCAATGCGGCCAAATTCGGTGTCCATGCCGGTGGCAACGACAACACCGCGCCCGTGACCGTTGGTAACGGCCGTTCCCATCCAGGCAATAGACGGCCGTTCCGCCAGCGGCGCATCCAGCGCCACCGGTTCTGCCCCCTTATTCACCGGCACCGACTCCCCTGTCAGCGAGGATTCGTCAATTTTCAGGTCAAAACTTCGCACCAGCCGCACATCGGCCGGCACGCGGTCGCCAATGGTCAGCAGCACCACATCGCCAGGAACCATCTCATCGGCGTTGATTTCCCGTTCGTGACCGCCGCGCACCACACGGCAGCGGGGGGAAAGCATCTGCTGCAACGCTTCAATGGCTTGCTCGGCTTTCCATTCTTGCACAAACCCCAGCACGCCGTTGAGCAACATGATGGCAACGATGGCAATGGCATCTACCATTTCCCCCAGCACGGCGGAAATGATGGCCGCGATAAAGAGAATAAAAATCAACACATCTACAAACTGCCGCCCCAAAACGACGTACCACGGGGTGCGCTGGCTGGCTTGCAGGGTGTTGGAGCCGTATTGTTCCTGGCGTTGGGAAACGGCCGTTTCTGCTAAACCATCCTCCAAATCAGTGCCCAGCCGCGCCGCAACATAGGCTGGCGGCAACGCATGGTAGGCATCGTCCGGCAGCCCTGACTCTATTGCTCCAATATCTGTTTTTTCTTCTGGTGGGTCTGGCTCCTCCCACCGTTCATACTCGGTTGCTTTGATTGCTGTAACCATTTTCATTGTCCCTGCTGAACAAGGGATGACAACAACCGTTTGGCAAACAACTGTTTGCCAACGGCCGTTAACCATCCCTTGCTCCTACTGAACAGAATATTACTTACAGCATACCCGCTCCACTCCCAGTCCTATAGACCCATCCCGCATTATTTCCAGGTGATCTTTGTCACGTTTTTGCCAAATATCGCTTTTGATACTTCTAAAGCCTGTGTACAAAAGTATGTTACCGGGTACTATCGCGCCAAAAAATAGACAACAGCAAATGCCACTACCCCGATCACCAGAGCCACAATGGCAACAATGCGGGATTGCCGTGTGAGTGCCAATTCCGCTTCCGTTGGCGGGCGAATTTCATCGGCGTGCTGTTTTTCTAACCCCGAACCAATCGCCACCCCAATGGCTACGCCCATGCCAACGCCAATAGCAATATTGCCCAGTGCGACCCCTAGACCAGCTCCAATTGCCATGCCAATGCCAAGCCCTTGCCCCATCCAATGCCCTTCTGGGTATCCGGGGTGTTCTTTGCGTATCTCGGCCTGTTTCCTGACCTTGATAACGGCAAAGATAAGCAAGGCCAACGCAATAGCAACCACGACCCCCGTGAGTAAAATCCAAGTTTGCATGTTCATTACCTAATTTGGTTGCTAGGGGCTGGTTGCTGGTGCATCACACCGCTTCATACCAACCACTAACCACCAACTACTACCTGTTCCATCATTGTATCATAGATAATGAACCCCTCGCTGGTTGCATCCAGTTGTTCCAACAAAATGCCGTGACGGTTCCAAACGGCCGTTTTTCCCCCACCCACAAAATCATCCGACGGCCCCACATTGTTCGCCATCAACACCGGCATTCCGTACTGCTGGGCAATCTCCACCATCCGCTCTTCCGCCCTCACCACCCCAGCAGCCGATTTGGAGACGCTGGCAACATACGCACCTGCCCCATGGCGGTGTGCCGTCTCGGCGTGGGCGGGAATGGAAAGTTCGTAACAAATGGCGAGAGCGAGGGGAGAAACGGCCGTTTGCAGCACGGGAAACCCCTCCCCCGGCACAAAAAACGGCACCTCATCGGCGTGCAAATATTGTTTGCCATACGTCCGGCGCGGCTGCTGCGGCTGAAAAAGCACCATGGCAATTGCAACCCCTGCTTCCGTTGCCAGCGGTATCCCCGCCCCAATCGTCACCCCCCGCTCATCGCTCAACGCTTGCACCCCGTCCAGCCGGGGGTCATCCACCCCCATCGCCAACTCCGCCGCCAGCGTCGGCTCATATCCCGTCAGCGATAGCTCAGGGAAAACAACCATCGCTGCGCCTTTGTCCACCGCCAACGCCACAAACCGCTCATGCGCCGCCACATTTTGCGCCACATCCCCCTTCACCGGCCACGTCTGCACCACGCAAATCTTCATTCTCTGTTCCTATAAGAATGGGACGCAGATTTACCTGATTTTTTTTAATCAGGTAAATCAGGTAAATCTGCGTCCCATTGCTTTTATTCCTTTAGCCCTTGCTTCGCTTTGTCGCCGCCTTCGCCACATTTTCCGCCACCCGGAACGCCACAATCCGGCGAATGAGGTCATAGGGCATGGGTTGGTCAAGCGGAAACTGCACCGACCCTTTCCCCTGTTTGTAAACAGATAGCTCCTCCTTAAACGCTTCAATCCCCGTTGGCACCGGGTAAAAGCCAATGTGGTTTTTATAACCGGCAAAGTGAACCAGGTTGCCGTGCAGCTTAAAGGTCGGCATCTGGTAGCTAATAGCCTCGGTTGCTTCTGGTGCAGCTTCCCGAACGGTCGCCCGAATGGTTTGCAAAATTTCCTGTACGGCCGGCGGGAAGTCAGCAATATAATCGTCTATTGTCTTGAAACTGGTTTTCATCTTGTCTTATGTCTCCAAATCTGCTCTTTACAAATTTCACTGATTTTGTTCAAGCTGGGTCTGAGCCTGAGCCGCCCAATCGCTGCCCGGGGCGAGGGTAATGATTTGGCTGAACATTTCCCGCGCAACGGCCGTTTCTCCCAAATGGTCATAAATCAACCCCAAGTCATAAAGGGCAGGGAGGTAGTCGGGCTGTTGGGAAACGGCCGTTTGCAGCACCCCAACCGCCTCCTCCAGCCGCCCCGCATTTCCCAACGCCGTCCCCAGGCTCGTATACGCCTCCAAAAGCTGCGGGTTGTGGGCAATTGCCTGCTCATACGCCCCAATCGCTTCCTCTAAACGCCCCTGCGATTGGTACAGATTGCCCAGCCCGTGGTGCGCCAATGCCAGCGCCGGGTCTGCTTGCAGCGCAGCTTGGAAAGCGGCTTCAGCGGCGGCCAGCTCCCCCCGTTTTTGCTGCGTCACGGCCAAATTGTAATCTGCTTCGGCAAAGGTGGGGTTGAGGGAAACGGCCGTTTCAAACGCTCCCACTGCTTCTTCCAACCGCTCCTGCTGGCTCAACGCCAGCCCCAGGCTGTTGTGCAGGTCGGCGGCATCGGGAACCAGCGTCACCGCCTCGCGAAAAGCGGCTTCGGCGGCAGCAAAATCCCCTGCTGCAAAGGCGGCCAGCCCGGCGGTGTAAACGGCGTTGGGGTCAATGGGGGCTGTGGGGGTGGCCGGAACGGCCGTTGGTGTGGGTGTTTGCACCAGCGGCGTACCGGCCACAATGTCAGCCGGGTCGGTGTTTGCCAGCGTGGTAAACGCCAGCACTGTCACCGCCAGCGGCAGTGCCAGCATCACCAGCAAACCAAGAAGGAGAGAGCGATTTTCAAAAACCATAGTGGAGGATAGGACGCAGATTTACCTGATCTGCCTGATTGTTGTGAATGGCCGAGATTTGGGCTTTGGAGATTAGAGATTGGAGATTGGAGACCGAGTCATCTCCAATCTCCAATCGCATTTTAATCAGGAAAATCAGGCAAATCTGCGTCCCATTTTTACTTTGCCGCAACCAAATTCCGATCCAGCGACCCCATCAGCGTGGAGAAGCCGTTGTTGATCGTACCCGTTTGTAGCTGCACCAAGTAGGCATAATGCCCATTTTGCGCCAGCAGCTCCGCGTGCCGCCCCGTTTCCACCACCCGGCCTTTGTCCATCACCACAATTTGGTCAGCGTCGCGGATGGTGGACAGGCGGTGGGCGATGATAAAGGTGGTGCGCCCCTGCATCAGCCGATCCAACGCGCTCATCACCAAATCTTCCGACTCGGCATCCAGGGCGGCGGTTGGTTCATCCAAAATGAGGACGGGGGCATCGCGCAGCAGGGCGCGGGCGATAGCGATCCGCTGCCGCTGCCCGCCGGAAAGGGTGCCACCTCGTTCCCCCACCACCGTGTCGTAGCCGTTGGGCAACTGCTGGATAAAGCCGTGGGCGTTGGCGGCTTTGGCAGCGGCTACAATCTCGTCATCGGTGGCTTCCGGTCGGCCGTAAGCGATGTTTTGCCGAATAGACGTGGCAAACAGCACCGACTCCTGCGGCACAATGCCAAACTGCCGCCGCAAATCTTCCAGCCTGTATTCCCGAATGTCGGCTCCGTCCAGCACAATACGGCCGTTGCTAATCTCATAAAAGCGGAGCAGCAGGCTTGCCAGGGTGGATTTTCCCGCCCCAGTGCCACCGACCAGGGCCACCACCTGCCCCGCCTGTACCGTTAAATTGACCCCGCGCAAAATCGGCTTGTCAGGGGCGGTGGGGTAATGAAACTCCACCCCCTTAAACTGGACGTTGCCACGGGCGCGACCCAGTGGACGCGGGTTGGCGGTTTCTTCCACCGTGATAGGCGTATCCAGAATTTTGCCCAATCGGTCGCCGCTGGCCGCCGCCTTTTGCAGCGTCGCCGCCAGCTTGCTAAATTTCCGCAGCGGGCTGTACATGTCCTTGAGGTAGCTCATAAAAATGAGCAGCTCGCCGACGGAAAATTGGCCGATTAGCACCTGCGACACCCCATACCAGATGATGGCGGCGGTGCTGGCGGCCTGGACAAAATCAATGACGGGGCTAAAGGAGGCTTCCCAGCGAATGGAGCGCAACCCGGAGCGAATCCGCTTTTCGCCGTACTCTTCAAACATGGCTTGCTGGTAATCTTCACGGCCAAATGCTTTGACTTCGCGGATAGCTCCCAGTGTTTCCAGCGTCAGGTTCATCATTTCCCCTTCCTGCTCGCGGGCTTCGCTGGCGGTCTCGCGGATGTTGCGGCGGAAGGTGATGTAGAGGAAAAGCAGCAGCGGGACGTAGGCGAGAACGATGACGGAGAAACGCCAGTTGACAAAGAGCATGACCCCGGCAAAACCGAGAAATTTGACGATGTTGATCAACATTTCGCCCATGCTGCCCACCAGGGCCACCATGATTTTGCCCGCGTCTTCGGTGACGCGCTTGAGAACATCACCCAGGCGGCTTTGGTCGTAGAAGGCGAGGGGGAGTCGCTGGACGTGTTGGAAAACTTGGGTGCGTAGATAGAAGGTGGAACGCTCCTGAATGAGGCCGCTGAGGTATTCGTAGGCGAAGGAGGTGGCTCCCTGGAAGATGACGATGATGAGGAGGGCGAGGCCAAGAACGGCCGTTAATAACCGCTGATCCGTCCCCACATTCACCAGCAACCAGTCGCCCACAGGGCCAGTTAACGGCCGGCCGCCAATCACATTGTCAATGATGTATTTCACCGGCCACGGGGCAACAATGTCCAGCAAGGCCACCAGCACAATCATGATCACCGACAGCACCAGCAGCCCTACGTAGGGCGTAAGATAGCGCAAATAGCGGGCATCAATGCCGATAAGGGGAATGTAGTTTACGTCGGTTCGTTTTTTGCGTTTGCGTTCTTCGCTCATAAAAGAGGAGATTGGGGATTGGAGATTGGAGATTGTCACTTCGCTAGTGCAATCTCCAATCTCCAATCTCTAATCGTTGTTGATTAGACCAATAACAGCAGCCCGTTAGCAACGGCCGTTTCCGTCCGCATCAGCATCTCATCAAACAAATGCGCCAGGCCGGGGCGAGGGGCGATGACGTTGAGCAGCCGGAAATAGGTGGCCGCTTCGTAAAAAGCAGCCCGCTCCCAGAACGCCTCGTTCACGGGAACGTGCCAACTATAACTCTCTTTGAACAGTTCGGCATCATCGGCCAGGGCGTCAAAATCACCCAAATGGTCTAACCCCATAAAGTGCAGGTGGGCGACAAAGTTGGCGACATCAATGGCGGGGTCGCCCAGCGCCAGCAGGTCGAAATCAATCAGCGTCAGCCGCAGTCCGTCAAACAAAAGTTGGCTGTAGTAGAAGTCGCGGTGGACGGCAACGGCCGTTTCTGGCTCCGCCAACGCCCCCGCCCACTGCTCCAACTGCTGCCGTAGCTGGCTCATGAGGGCGCGGGTAAACGGCCGTTCGGCCACCACCGTCGCCTCATACGGCCGCAGCACCACCAATTCATCGGCCAGGGTGTAGGGTTTAAGGGTAAACGACCCCTGTTTTGCCAGCAGCGTGGGCAACTGGCTGTTGTGGAGCTTGGCTAATCCTTCGGCCGAGGCCGGCATAAACGGATTGAGGTGAGTTGTGTCCACCAACTCGTTAAGCGTGCGCCCCGCTGCCTTTTCCTGCACCAGCATCCGCATTTTGGGGATGTAGGCCAGCACGCGGGGAACGTGGATGTTGTCGGTGGCGCGGGGACCAAAGCCGTTGCGCCACAGGGCATCTTGCAGGGCAAATAGCCGCTGTCCCCGCTCGTCGCGGAACACTTTGCCGATGATTTCTTGCTCGATGGGGCGGTTGGTTTGGGAGGAACGGCCGTTTAGCCGATAGCCCAACACCGCCCGCCGTCGCGGTTTGTATTTAAACACCTCAATCTGGCTAACTGTTTCGACTCGTAAATCGGGCAGTTCGTCGGCCAAACAAGCGGCGGCCAAATCGGGGCGCGTGGCGCGATAGAGCCGCGTTCGCAGCTTGTTGTCAAAAATGGGTAGCTGGGGTGCAGTTGTGGGGGTGGGTGATGGTGCCAGCAGATTGACAACAGCCGCCGCATTTTGCTTCCAAGTGTGGGCTTGCAGCACATATTCCGCGCCGCGCCACCCCATGTCCCGCCGCAGTTCCGGCTCATTTGCCAGCTTGCGGATGTAGGCTGCCAGTACGCGGCTGTTGCCCGGCGGGTAAAGGTAGCCGGTGTCGCCGGGGCGAATGATCGCCCCCTGCTGCCCAGCATTGGCGGCGACCGTTGCCACGCCGCAGGCCAAATATTCAAACAGCTTCAGCGGCGAATAGTAAAAATGCTCCAGCGAGCGGTGGGGCGACACGGCGATGTCCATCGCGGCGATGTGGGCAGGTACGTCCCGATGCGGGACGGGGCCGGTGACGGTAACGGCATCGCTAAGGCCATGCTCTGCAAGCTGCTGCTCAATGTCGTCGGGCATTTGGCCGACGAGCAGCAAATGATAGCGGTTGTCGGTGTGGCGGAGGTAGGAAACGGCCGTTAACAGCGTCTCCAAATCATGCCAGGGGCGCGGCCGGCCGACAAACCCCACCACCATCTTGTCGTGCAGTTGGTGGCGGTAATGCACGTCGCCGCCGCTGACCGCTGGGTGAAACTGCTGTGGGTCAACCCCGTTGGGCAAAACGTGGATACGTTCCCGCGCCACTCCCTGGTCGGCGGCATAATCGGCCAGCCAGCTAGAGACTGCCAGCAGGTGGGCGGCGGCGTGGAACTGGCGCTGCTCAATGGCTGTCGCCAGCGTTTCATCCGCCACTTCGCGGTACAGCGCCGCTTCCAGCCGCAGCGGGGCGTTGACTTCCAGCAGCAGCGGCAGCCCGGTAGCCTCGCTCAGCCGCGCCCCCACGTCGCTCCACAGCGAATACCGTTCGTAAATGGCATCATAAGGCTGTCGTTTTAGCTCCGCCAGCACAAATTCATACAGCGCGTTGTTGCTGGCCGCAACAAACTCAGCCAGCGGCTGGTCGGTATGCGTCAACATTGGGGCGGTCAGCAGGGTGGCCTGTGGTGCGGGGCCATCACTGGGGCCGGGGCGCGGGGTAACGATGGTGACATGATGCCCGGCGGCAACGAGGGCGTTACTCAACATGCGAACGTGGACGGAGGCACCTTTATGCCCCCGCACGGGGATGCCTCGGTCGGCGGAAAGATAGAGGATGTTCATAACGCGGCAAAGACCTCCTCCAGCGGCATGGGGACGGGCAACTGGGGCAGAGGCAGGTTGTCAATGAGGGTTTGGATGCGGTTGTCTGGCTGTGGCAGGGGGTGGCTGGGTTCGGCCAGCCAGGTGAGCAGTTGACCGACGTTTTGGCGCACGTCAAAAACGGCCGTTGCTTTTTCGCGGCCACCGGCTCCCAGCCGCTGCCGGATTTGCGGGTTTTGTAGCAAAATGGCGAGGGCTTCGGCCAGGGCTTGGCTGTCGTTCGGGGGCACCAGTAGCCCATTTTGGCCGTGGTCAATGATTTCGGGTACACCGACGAGGTTGGTGGAAACGGCCGTTAATCCCGTTGCCATCGCCTCCAGCAGCACCGTTGGCAGCCCGTCCCGGTTGCCATCGGCGGCGATGGTGCAGGGGAGGGCAAAGATAGCGGCGCGGCGGTACGCTTGCAGCACCTTGTCCTGCGGCTTGGCTCCCACCAGTTTGACCTGTTTTTGCAGCCCCAGCCGCTCAATTTGCTGCTTCAATGCGTCTTCTTTTTCCCCCTTGCCAATAATTTCACAGCGAAAATCCAGCCCCCACTGCCGCAGCAGGGCGCACGCATCAATCAGCACGTCAAACCCCTTCTTTTCCACCAGCCGCCCTACGCCCAAAATGAGGTTGGGCTGGCGCGGGGTGGTGCTGGGGCGGAAGCGGCTCAGGTCAATGCCGTTGTAGAGGCAGCGCACGTCGGCCGGGGTGTCGCCGAGCAGGGTTTGCAAATGCTGCTGGTTGAACTGGCTGACGGTGACGACAAAGCGGGCGGCGGCAATTTTTTGGCAGAGGGAGTCTGGCTGCACGCTGTCATGGAAGATGTCTTTGGCGTGGGCGGTAAAGCTGTAGGGGAGGCCAATGAGCTGCTGGACGAGGTTGGCAACGCGGGTAGCACTGGTGGCAAAGTGGGCGTGCATTCCGTCTACGGGATGGCGCAGCAAATGTTCGGCGATGTAGCCAGCCTGCAAGAAGCGTTTAAGGGCAAAGCTGCTGCCTTTGGCGGCGGTGGCATCGTAGACCTGCTGGTAGCTGGCGGGCTGGCTTTGCCGCAGGCGGCGGTGGGCTTCGCGGATGCGGTCTGGTTCCATTTCCGGGTTTTGTGGTACATAAATGACGTTGGCTTTGACTTGGGCGAGGTTGGCATGAAAACGGCCGTCGTCGGGTTTCCGCAGCGAGTAGATGCGAACATCCACGCCGCGCCGCTCCAACTCCAAAATTTCGTTGACGACAAAGGTTTCGGAGAAGCGGGGGTACATTTTGAGAATGTAGGCGATTTTTAAGTTCATAAACTTACTTAGCCTTGTCATTTCGACGAGTCTTCGAGGAGAAATCTTGTTTCAATGCCGGGAATGAGATTCCTCACTCCGAAGACTCCGTTCGGAATGACAGTGGATAGAGGTGATTAGATAGAGGTTGCATTGTGTGGTCGAGCCTATTCACTAAAATTGATTGCTCGTTGCTGGGCATGGCTGGCTGGGTGAGCAAACGGCCGATTTCGGCACTAACCCGTTTTAGCCCATTGAGCGGGAGGGTGGCGGTGGGGGCGGGGGCGGCGAGGGCGTGGGTGATGGTGTGGTGCAGGCGAGCGGGGGTGGCTTCGTGGCTGTCCAGGGTGTGGACAAGGCCGCGCTCGGCCAGCAGGGTGGCTCGCATTTGCTGTTCGGCGCGGACACGGCTGCGGGGGATGAGCAGGGCGCGTTTGCCCAGCGACAAAATTTCGCAGACGGTGTTGTAGCCCGCCATGCTGACGACTAAATCGGCGGCGGCAAGGTAGCTCATCAGGTCGGGCGTGAATTCGCGCAGGGTCAAATTGGGCAAGGATGCGGCTTGCTGTAGCAGCTTACGCTTGCTTTGCGCCATCAGCGGGCCGGTGACGACAAGGGAATGGTAGGGAACGGCATGGGTGCGGAGCATGTCGAGGTATTGCTGGATGATGCTGTAGCCATCGCCGCCGCCGCCAACGGTGAGAACAACCAGCGGCTGCCCGTTGCTGAGGCCGAGTTCGCGGTGGACGCGAGCGGGGTCGGTGCGAGAGTGCGGCCGGCCGAGATAGCCACAGGGGGTGAGTTTGGAAACGGCCGTTTCTGGTAGCCAGTACGCCGTCGCCGGGTCAAAAATATCCGGTTCGCCATAGAGCAAAATCCGGTCGTACACCTCTTCCAGCAGCGGGTAGATGCCGCCTGCCGCCCATTCCGCCTGTGTCTTGGCCGGGGAATCTTCAATGTCGCGCATCCCCAGGACAATTTTGGTTTGGGGCGACCACGTTTTGAGGTGGCGCAGCGTGGGCAGCAGCTCGCCGTGAACCCCGGCGGCTGATTTGTCTACCAGCAGCAGGTCGGGGCGAAACGCTTGGGCGGCCTGCAAAATCATCTGCTCACGCCAGCTAATGGTTTGGCGCAGGGTCAGCGGCAGGGTGCGGGCTTTATACGCCCCGCTGGAGCGTTTGCTGAGGGCGGGGAGCTTGATCATGTCCAGCCGGGGGGGAAGTTGGAACGCTCCGGCGACCATTGAGCCGGTGAGCAAAAGTTGGTGGCTGTGGGAGATGTCTTGGGCGATTTGCCCGGCGATGGAGAGGCTGCGGCGCAAATGTCCCAGGCCGTAGGTATCGTGTGAGTAGAGTAAAATACGAATCTTAGCTGCCATTATTGTTTCCTTTGCTAGTAAGTGACGGTTGGGCAAAAAAAGTAACGGCCAATTGTTGGTTTGGGAAATGGGTGTGGGCGACACCTTATCTAAATTCATCTTCCGTCAGGCCATGTTTTTGTGCCAGCAGTGCAGCCTCCACGCGGCTACGCACCTGGAGCTTTTGCAAAATGTTGGTCATGTAATGTTTGATTGTCTTTTCCGCCAGAAAAAGCTGACCGCCAATTTCGCGGTTGGTTAGTCCATCGGCCAGCAGAGTCAGGATTTGCCGCTCCCGTTCGGTCAGTTCGCTAAACGGGTCTTTGGGGGTGACGGGGCTATGGGTCATTTCAAAGAGAATGCCGCCAGCAAGTTGGGCAGATATGTAAACATCGCCATCGGCGACGGTGCGGACGGCGGTGGCGAGTTCGCGGGCGGAAACGCCCTTGAGAACATACCCTTTGGCTCCGGCTTTGAGGGCGTTGAGCAGGTTGTCCTGGTCTTCGGAGACGGTGAGCATGATGATGCGGACGATGGGAAAAGTGGCGGCGATGCGCTGGGCAGCGGCAATGCCCCCTTCGCCGGGCATGGTGATGTCAAGCAGGAGGATGTCGGGCAGATGTTCGGCGGCCAGGGTGTAGGCTTCTTCGCCGCTGCTGGCTTCGGCGATGACGGTGAAGTTGGGCTGGCGGCTGAGGGAGGCGACCACGCCAGCGCGGAAGAGGGGGTGGTCATCGGCAACGAGAATGCGAATGGGGTTGGGCATGGGGGGTGTTCCTTGGAAATAGCCTGATAAATCGGAGATTGGAGATTAGAGATTAGGGATTGTGAACCTTCACAAATCGCCAATCTCCAATCTCTAATCTCTGTTGATGATCGGTCATCCAAAATCCTCTTGGGTGTCCAGGGGGAGGGTGGCGTGGATGGTGGTGCCCTGGTTGGGGGCGGTGTGGATGTCAAATTGACCGCCAAGCAGTTCGACCCGCTCGCGCATTCCGATGAGGCCAAGCTGGGTGGGCGGGGCATCGGTTGGCTTTGGGGGCGGCAGCCCCGGCCCGGCATCGGAGATGGTGACGTGGAGGGTGGTGGGATCGGCGGTGATGCGGACGGTTTGGGCTTTGCCCTGGGCGTGGCGATAGCTGTTGCTGAGGGCTTCTTTGAGCAGGCGGTAGAGGGTGATTTTGACAGGGAAGGGGGCGTCGGTGGGGAGATTATGAAGTTCGGTGGTGACGGACGTGCTGGTTTTGTGTTCGTGGTCGTGGATGGCGCGTTGGATGGTTTTGTGAAGGGTAGCGGTTTGGATTTCGGGCAGCCGCAGCCCGGCGGAGATGATACGCAGCTCGCGCAGGGCAGATTCGACGGCAAGGTGGACGGTGTGGAGGTCTTGTTGGGTGTCGGCAGGCAGGGCGGAACCCAGCTCTTCGGCCAGCGGCTCTAGGCGCAGGAGGGCGAGGGCGAGGTCTTGGGCGGGACCGTCGTGGAGGTCGGCGGAGATGCGGCGCAGGTATTGTTCGTTGAGGGCGGTGGTGCGGGCGGCGGCGCGGCGGACGCGGCTGTGAAGCTGTTTGTTTTGGGTGAGGAGGGTTTGGAGCTGGGTGACGTTATGTTGCAGGGTGGCTTGCTGGGTGGCGATGGTGTTGCTGGCGCGTTGGACGAGGCTGGCGAGGAGGAGGTAAACGGCCGTTAATACTCCCCCCACCGCTAACCAGCTTTGAATTTGGGCGGCGCGAATAACGGCCGTTAATTCATTCGTCGTCTGGTAAAACTCCGCCACGGCAATGATCTGGTCGCTGCCCTGCTGGCGAATCGGGGCATAGGTTTCAATCAGCGTTTCCCAACGCTGCCGCTCAAAAACCTGTTCGGGGTCGTCTAAATGGCTAATCTCGGAGGTGACGTTCCCTTGCAGTGCCTGCGCCAAGCCACCCTGAATGGCAAACTGCTGCCCGACAAGTTCGGGGGTAGGGCTGTAGAGAATGGTGCCATTGCGTGCCCATACTTTGAAGGAAACGATTTGCTGGCCGAGTGGGGTGGTGTCGAGCAGCGTTTGCAGGCTGTCGAGGTCGGTGGGAGCAAGTTCTTGGCGGGTAGCGAGGGGCTGGAGATAGGGGGAAAGGTGGCTGTCTACGTAGAGGGCGGTGATGGCGGCGGTGCGGTTGGTAACGGCCGTTTCTATCTGCCGACTGACCCAAAAACCAATCGCAACCAACCCGCCCAGCATCACCAGGAGGCTCACGAGCATATATTGTTTTGCCAACGACAACCGCGAAAATGCCGACATAAATCATCCCTCTGCCTATGATGTTGCCAGTATAACAACTTAGACCAAGGGACAACATGGGCGAAGGTCGGAAAATAGGACGCAGATTTTCCTGATTTGACCGATGTTATGAAAACAGCATGGTGCCGTCGGCCACGCCGCTGTAGCCGAGGTAAAAGAGGTCAATGAGGTAGTTTTGGTAAACACGCCACGGCCGTTTTTCGCTTTGGCGCGGCATTCGGTCGAGTGCCCGCCGGATGTAGCCCGATTCTAGATCAATGGCGGGGCTGGTGGCCGGTGGCAGCGCAGCAAGTTTGGGGGTGCATTGGCTGTAGCCGTGGCGATCCATGTGGTTGAGCAAGCGGCAAACGTAGCCGATGATGAGTTCGCATTTGAGCGTCCAGGAGGCGTTGGTGTAGCCAAAGACGGTGGCAAGGTTGGGGACGTTGCTATACATCATGCCTTTGTAGGTGATGAGTTCGCTGAGCGTGACGGGGTTGCCATCTGCCGAAAGCTGTAGGCCACCCATGAGCTTGACCTTTAGCCCGGTGGCGGTGATGATGAGGTCGGCTGGAAGGTGGTCGCCGGAGCGAAGCTGGATGCCGCTGGGGGTGAAGCGTTCGATTTCGTCGGTGACGATGGAGGCTTTGCCGCTGTTGATCGCTTTGAACAGGTCGGAGTCGGGGATGAGGCAGACGCGCTGATCCCAGGGATTGTAGCGGGGGGAAAGGTGGGTGGCGACATCGTAATCGGGGCCGAGTTCGTCTTGGGCGGCTTTGAGGATGGTTTCTTTGGTGGCGGCGGGGAAGCGGCGGGCGAGAAAGAAGTAGTAAATGCCCTGGAGAATGAATTTCCAGCGGGCGAGCCAGTGGGCGAGGCTGGCAGGAAGGGTTCGGTGAAGTTTGTTGGCAAAAGCGTCTTCGCTGGGACCGGGGACGATGTAGGTGGGGGAGCGTTGGAGCATGGTGATATGGCTGACCTGCTCGGCCATGGCGGGGACGAGGGTAACGGCCGTTGCGCCGCTGCCAATGACGACGACCCGTTTGCCGGTATAGTCGAGGTCTTGCGGCCAATGTTGGGGGTGGACAAAACGGCCGTTAAATTCCTCCATCCCCTCCCAACTGGGCGCGTGTCCCTGGTCATAGTCGTAGTAGCCGCTGCACAGCAGCAGGAAGTTGCAGGTAAAGTCTACCGGCTCTTTGTCTGCACCACGCTCGGCGGTGACGTGCCACTGGGCGGTGGCCGATGACCAACTGGCGGCGGTGACGTGGTGGTGGAAGCGGATGTGCTGGTTTATGTGGTGAGAAACGGCCGTTTCCCGCACATAGTCCAAAATCGCCGGCCCGTCGGCAATCGCCTTCGGGTTTTGCCAGGGGTGAAAGCTGTAGCCCAGCGTGTACATATCCGAATCGGAGCGCACGCCAGGGTAGCGGAACAAATCCCACGTGCCGCCAATCGCCCCCCGGCTTTCCAAAATGGCATAGCTTTTGCCGGGGCATTGGGTCTGTAAGTAACAGCCCGCGCAAACCCCAGACAGCCCGGCTCCAACCACGAGCACGTCAAAATGTTCATTCATGGTTTAATTTTTCACCACAGAGAGCGCAAAGGGCGCAGAGATAAAGAAGGAAAAAACTCTGCGCTCTTTGCGCCCTCTGCGGTTCAAGTGCTTCTATTAGGCCGCCGACAGAATGGCGTTAAAGGTAGCGCTGGGGCGCATGGCAGCGGTTGTTTTGGCCGGGTCGGGGTGGAAATAACCGCCGATGTCCACTGGATTTCCCTGCGCGGCATCCAATTCGGCCAAAATTTGCGCTTCGTTGGCCGCAAGCTGGGCGGCGACGGGAGCAAATTTGGCCTGTAGCTCTGCATCCTTGTCCTGCGCCGCCAACGCCTGCGCCCAGTACATTGCCAAATAAAAGTGGCTGCCCCGGTTGTCAAGCTGGTGAACCCGCCGCAGCGGTGATTTGTTGTTGGCGAGAACCTGTCCCGTGGCGTCGTTGAGCGCGTCGGCCAAAATGATAGCCCGGTTATTACCGCTTTTGCCGCCCAAATCTTCTAGCGAGACGGCCAGTGCCAAAAATTCGCCCAGCGAATCCCAGCGCAAATGTCCTTCGCTGACAAACTGTTGGACGTGTTTGGGGGCGGAACCGCCTGCGCCCGTTTCAAACAGCCCACCGCCCGCCAGCAGCGGCACAATGGAGAGCATCTTGGCGCTGGTACCCAGCTCCAAAATGGGGAAAAGGTCTGTGAGGTAGTCGCGCAGGACGTTGCCGGTGACGGAAATGGTGTCTTGACCCGCCTTGGCGCGTTCGCAAGTGTAGCGCATGGCGGCTACGGGGGACATGATTTGGATTTCTAGGCCGTCGGTGTTGTGGTTGGGCAGATAGGCGTTGATCTTTTGCATAAGCTGGGCATCATGGGCGCGGTTTTCATCGAGCCAGAAGATGGCGGGGGAGCCGGTGGCGCGGGCGCGGTTGACGGCCAGCTTGACCCAATCCTGAATGGGGGCATCCTTAGTTTGGCACATGCGCCAAATGTCGCCCTGCTCAACGGCGTGGGAAAGCAGCACCTGGCCGCTGTCGTCCACCACGCGCACGGTGCCGTCGGTGGGGATTTCAAACGTTTTGTCGTGGGAGCCGTATTCTTCGGCTTTTTGCGCCATTAGCCCGACGTTGGAGACGTTGCCCATCGTGGTGACGTCAAAAGCCCCGTTTTCCTGACAAAAGCGGATGATTTCCTGGTACATGGTAGCGTAACAGCGGTCGGGGATCATGGCCTTCATGTCGTGGAGCTTACCATCTGGCCCCCACATTTGGCCGGAGGAGCGGATGGCGGCGGCCATGGAAGCGTCAATGATGACATCGCTGGGGACGTGGAGGTTGGTGATCCCTTTGTCGGAGTCTACCATTGCCAGCGGGGGGCGGTTTTGGTAGCAGGCGGCAATGTCGGCTTCAATTTCGATACGCTGCATGTCGGGCAGGCTCTGAATTTTGGCGTACACGTCGCCGAGGCCGTTGTTGGGGTTGACGCCGATTTCCTCGAAAAGAGCGGCGTGTTTGTTGAATACGTCCTGGTAGTAGACGGTGACGGCGTGGCCGAAGAGGATGGGGTCGGAGACTTTCATCATGGTGGCTTTGACGTGGAGAGAAAGCAGCACCCCTTTTTCTTTGGCATCGGCGATTTGGGCAGCGTAGAAGGCACGCAAGGCGTTGCGGTTCATGGTGGAAGCATCGAGGAGTTCGCCGGGAATGACCGACGTTTTTTCCTTCAACACCTGCACCTTCCCCACCCCGTCCACCAGTTCAATCCGCACGTTGCCCGCTGTGGCAACTTCAACCGACTTTTCGCTGCCGTAAAAGTCGCCGTCGTCCATGTGGGACACGTGGGATTGGGAGTCGGCACGCCAGGCACCCATGGAATGGGGGTTGTTTTTGGCGTATTGCTTCACCGGGGCGGCCACACGCCGGTCGGAGTTGCCTTCGCGCAGCACGGGGTTGACGGCGCTGCCCAGCACCTTGGCGTACTGGGCTTTGATCGCCTTTTGCGCATCGGTTTCGGCTTCGGCGGGGTAGTCGGGGACGTTGTAGCCGTGGCTTTGCAGTTCGGCAATAGCGGCCGTTAGCTGGGGGATGGAGGCGCTGATGTTGGGCAGCTTGATGATGTTGGCGGCCGGCGTTTTTGCCAGTTCGCCCAGTTCGGTGAGGGCGTCGGGCTGGCGCTGGGCGGCGGTGAGGTTTTCGGGGAAGTTGGCGATGATGCGGCCGGCCAGCGAGATGTCGCTGAGTTCGACGACGACATCGGCGGCTTGGGTAAAGGTTTCGATGATGGGCAGCAGCGAATGGGTTGCCAGGGCTGGTGCTTCATCGGTATAGGTGTAAATAATTTTTGCGTTTTGGTTGCTCATTTGTCTTCCTAAGATAATGTTGGATTGGACTATTCAGGTGTCATGCCCCCACTTTTGTGAGGGCAGGCTGCGCGAAAGCGGGTATCCATCTTTAGCCGAGGCATGGGTTCCCGCTTTCGCGGGAATGACAAGCCTTTTCGCAGCCTGAAATGTTCGTGTTCAGTCGGGATATAAAGTATAGCAGGAAGTAGGCGGATGGGACAGGTGATTGTTTTCCCGGGTGTATTTCAGTTTGGGGGCAACTTAACAAGTTTGACCTACTCTTTAACTGCGTAGGTGGGAAATCCAGTGTCATTTCGAGGTCCTCCGAGAAATCCCGTTCTCATAGCCGCCATTTGAGCAGGATTTCTCCTCGAAGACATGAGCCTGCCCTGAGGCTGCCGAAGGGTCGAAATGACAATTCTTGGCTGAGAAATTGGCTTGCGGAGAGGTGAGTTTATTAATGCCCCGAAACTGAAATGCTCCCGTTTTCCCAGCAGGGTAGAGGGCGAGCGGGCGCGGGTTGGTGCGGGGTAAACAGATGGCGAGGTCTCTACGCCGTCTCGCCCTTGTGGCACCCGCCCACGCCAATTTGGGGTCACAAACGACCGGGGTCAGCCGCGCTGCCGGGGTGAAACCAGGTTTAGGCGTTAGCTTTGCCCTTTAGCTCATCCAGCCATTGTTGTACCAACCTAGCGTTGGGCGATTTGATCGCCACAAAAATAGCCAGCGATTCCTCCAGGCAACCAATCGCTTTCTCCATCTGCCCCAGGTCGCGGTAGGCGAGACCCAGGTTGCCCAAATGATTCCCCTCCCCCTGGCGATGGCCGATTTCGCGGGAGATGGCCAGGGCTTGCTCATAAAAGCCTATCGCTTTCTCCACCTGCCCCAGGTCGCTGTAGGCGAGACCCAGGTTGCCCAAAAAGGCACCTTCGCCATAGCGATCTTCCAACTGCTGCGCGGCTGTAAGCCCCGCTTCAAGGGCGATGAGTAGCTCCGTCCAATACCCTTGCAGCCGCAAAAAACTGCGTTCATCTGTTAAAACCCACGCCAGCCGTTTTGCCATCACCCATTCTTGCTGCGCCAGGCAGCCAGCCAACAGCCGCAGCAGGTGCGCCCGTTCACTAGCTAAACGATGGTAGCCAGCCAGCCCTTTTTCGCTTTCCGTCCGCGCCAGCTCATGGTAGTAAGCCACCAGCCGGGTAAAATCCTCGGCCGCTGGCTCCAGCCGTCGGCTGGCATAGGTATGAATGAGCGGGTGAGTCACCTCATACCCATCCCCCCGCTTTTGCAGCAGCCCATACCCCAGCAACTGCCGCCACCCCTGCTTTAGCTGGCTGACGGGCAGCGCCACCGCCACCGCCAGCCCCGCCGCCGCCACCGGCTGCAGCGCCAACTGCCCCACCAGCCCCAACAGCCGCCGCGCCGTCTCGTCCACCTGGGCCACGCTCCGCTCCAGCAGCACCTCACCATTCTCTGCCTGGTGCGTCCCCAAGCTCAACGCCGCCAGCGGCGTGGTCGCCAGCCAAGCCGCGTATTCAGCCGCCGTCTCCTCCGCCTCCTGCAAATAGCGCCCCGCCAGCCGCACCGCCAGCGGCCACCCCCCCACCTGCTCACAAATCGCCGTGGCCGCCGCTTCCTCCGCCGCGCACCTGCAGCAGTTGCGGCAAATTGTCGGCTTCTTCGGCACCGT
The DNA here is from genome assembly GCA_020634215.1 of Ardenticatenaceae bacterium. Classification (GTDB taxonomy): domain Bacteria; phylum Chloroflexota; class Anaerolineae; order Promineifilales; family Promineifilaceae; genus JACKCD01. The sequence goes on from JACKCD010000007.1 coordinate 91,535, forward strand.
CCAGCAGCAGCAACGCCTGCCGCCCGCCCAGCACCCGCTGCGCCGCCGCCAGCGGGTTGGGCTTTGGCTCGTCGCCATAGGCCACGACAATTTTTTCCAGCACCAAATCAATTTGCGGCTGGCCGTAGAAGCTGTGGAACAGGATGCCGTCGGGGAACTGCTGGGGCGGGGTGGTGCCGGGGGCCAGCGTCCAGATGGCTTCGGCGGCCAGGGAGGTTTTGCCAATGCCGCCGGGGCCGCAGAGGGTGGCGACCTGCCCCGGCTGCAGGTCGGCCAGCAGTTGAGCCAGGTCGTCCTCGCGGTTGGTGAAGTGGGCGGCGCGAGGGGGTTTTTCCATCGGCACCCCATAACGGGAGATGCGCTGTTCAAACCGGGGCAGATCGCGCCAGTTGAGATGGGGGCGGTGGTTTTGCGCGAGCTGGATGAGTTCGGGTAAACGGCCGTTGCGGTTCAGCAGCTCCACCAATTCCCGGCTTTTAACCGTGCGCGTATCGCCTGATAAATTTTCCCACTCCACGTCCAGCGTCAGCGTTAACTCCCGCAGTTCATCCAGGCTAAAGTGGTGGTCAAGGTGTTGAATCAGTTGGCTTAAAGGATTCATTGGCACAGGTTCCATTTGTTTATGAAGGGTAGTTTTTTCTGGCTGCATTGTACAAAAGATGAGGATGGTAGGGCAAGGGGCACCCCCAATGTAAAGATGGGCATGGGTATTGGGCGTTACAGTCAGAGATTGATTTTTTGACTGCATTGTTGCAGTATTATTGTTGCATGAGGTGGTGGGGGAAAACGGCCGTTATTATCAGCGCGGCGGGTAGAATCGGCCATCCGCGCAGGGACAATATGGCCTGTGCCTTGCGACCATAGTCAGTTGCTCGGCAAAATTGCATTGAGGTTAACCTACATTATTCAACCTTTGGAGGACAAAGATGGAACAAGCACAACAAGAGATGATTGCCCGACTAAGAAAGCTTGCCGTTGCCACGCTGTCAGATGGCTGCGACCAGATTGCGGGCAAGCGTGGCTATCTGGATTTTGACATCAAAGGGCGCGTCAACGCCCGCAAGATTGTGGGCATTGCCGCCACGGTGTTGGAGGTTCCCAGCCGCGAACAGCACAAGCCGGAGCTTGCCTTTGATGTGATTGACGAAGCTCCCCCGGGATCGATCATTTGTGTTGCGTCTGGTGGGGATGCAAATACGGCCGTTTGGGGTGAGCTAATGACCGCCGGAGCCGTGGCGCGGGGTCATGAAGCCGCGCTGGTTGATGGCGGCACCCGCGACGTTGAACTGATCCGTCGTAACACAGAGTTCCCTGTCTACGCCCGCTCCATCGTGCCGTCTAGCTCCGTTGGGCGGCTGATCACGATTGCCCGTGACGTGCCCGTTGAAATTGGCGGGGTAATGATCTACCCCGGTGATTATATTGTTGGGGATGAAGACGGGGTTGTGGTGATTCCAGCAGCGCATGTTAAAGAGATCGTCATCTTTGCCGAAGAGGTGGAGGCGGTTGAAGCAGAGATGGCAAAATTTATTGCCGAAGTGGGGTCTATGCGGGCAGCCATTGATAAATTTGGCCGCGCCTAAGGGGGGAACATCATGAACACAAAAACAAACTTTCACGGCGTGTACCCCATCCTTTACAGTTTCTTTGACGAACAGGGGCAGCTTGACCGCGAGGCGATGCGCCGTCAGGTGGAAGGGTGCATTGCGGGTGGGGCGCACGGGATTGCCGTGATGGGGCTGGCAACGGAAGTGGGTAAGCTGGATGTCAATGAACGGCGCAGGGTGATTGAGTGGGTGGGGGAGGATATAAACGGCCGTATTCCCTATGCCGTAACCGTTGGCGAAGGCAGCGTGTCTGGGCAAATTGCCTTCGTGAAAGGGGCGCAGGCGGTGGGTGCAGATTGGGTCATTTTGCAGCCCCCAGCCATTGGCGGCGTTCCCGAATCCGAGTATGTTCGTTTTCTGGGCGATGTTGCCAGCCAATCAGAGCTACCGATTGCGATTCAAAACGCACCTGGGCTGATGGCAACCAGCCTCTCCAACAAGGCTCTTAAGGAACTCAATCGCCAGCATCCCAATGTTTGCCTGCTCAAAGGGGAAGGCCCGGCGACGTATCTCAAGCAATTGATGGAAGACACTGACGGCGCGTTTGATATTTTTGGCGGTATGGCGGGTATCCAACTGCCAGATTCTTTGCGTGCTGGCTGCGTTGGCATGATCCCCGCGGCCGATATATTCGATCCGCAAGTTAAAATTTATGAGCTGATACGCCAGGGGACACCCAAAGCCACGGCTGAGGCCGAGCGTCTCCACCGTGAACTGTTACCGCTGCTGGTTTTTATGATGAGTTCGGTTGAGAATTTTATCGCTTATGGGAAACATCTGATGGCTAAACGGCTTAGTCTAAAGAGTGGTAAAGCGCGGCAGCCATCGGTTCCCGTCACAGAATTTGGTTTGCAAATTATGTCTCACTGGGCAGCGCATTTGGGACCTCTTTAGCCGCCTATCGAAAAAAGAATTTTAGGACGCAGATTGACCTGATTTTTCCTGATTTTAGGGCGTTTGATGGCTAGAATCAGGTTAATCTGCGTTTGTCCGCTTTCTTATTTTTGATAGCTGTGGGCGGTGGCAACGGCCGTTTTTACATTCTCCCAATCCACATCATTTGGCAAGGTGCAGTCGGCTGCCAGGAAAAACTTGTCCGGTGCCTGTTGCAGAACGCGCTCCACTTCCTGCTGCACGTCGGCCGGGCTGCCCGTAGCGATGATGCCTTTGCGGTCGAGGCCACCCATAAACGGCCGTTTAAACATCTCCGCAATCGTCTGCCCCGTCAGCATTTCATCCCCAACCCGCTGGTTAACGTTCACCACGTGCCCCGGATAATCCAAAAACGGGGTCAGGTCGTCGTAGTCGTAGGCATAGTCGCAGACGTGCAGCACGTTGAACAGGCACTTTTGATTGATCTCGTTCATCACCAGCAGGTCGGCCGGCTTGATGCAGTCGGCAAACACCGGGCTGCCGCCAAACCTGTCTCGCTCGCCCCCCTGGGTTGAGGTATAAAAGCCATCCACGCCCAGGCGAATGCACGCCCGGACAAAATTCAGCAAGCTCTCGGCCGCAATCTCAACCCCCAGCTTTGCCTGATCCAGGTTTTCCCGCAAATGCTGCTCAATGAGGGTGTTGCTGGCCTGGCGGGCGCACATAAACGGCGAATAGAGCGTGACGATGACCACGGCCTCATGTTTAGCCGCCTTCACCAGCCCTTCTACCGCCGCCAACTGCGGCTGAAAAAATTCCTCCGTCAGCAGCGGCAGCTTCCCCCAATCGCTCGGTTTTTGAATGTCGGGCTGGTAAGGGAACTTTATTTCATACTGGATTTTGACCACATCCATGTCGGTGTAGCGAAAATATTCGAGGTGTTTGTCCACCGCCGCCTGCCCAAAATGGAAGCGGGGGTCAAAGTGAATAAAAAAGCCGACCGGAATCGTTTCCTGCGGCGTGTTTGCATCCAACAAATTTAAAACTATCTCTCTTTTGTTCATCATCATTCTCCATCAGTTACGGCAATTGCTCTCCCATATGGTACAACAATCCCCGCGCCTGCTCCACATCTACACCCTCCTCGTTGCCAAACCAGCCGCATATCTCAGCCAAACGCTGCCGCGCCTCGATCACCCTACACTGCCTTTGCCAAAGGCAGCCCAGATCAGTGGTCGCTTTTAGCTCAAACAGCCTGGCTTTCTGGCTGCGGGCAATAGCAATGGCTTGCTGCCAACACACTTCGGCCTGAGCTTCATCCGCTTGCCGAAGATACAGTTTCCCTTTGACTCGCCACCATTCCGCCGCAAAATAACGCTCATTATTATCGGCGATTTCCCTCTCCCCCTGCTGCAAGGCTGACCACGCCTCCTCTAGCTGCCCCGCTTGCTCATAAACATCAGCCAGCAGCACCCACCGGCTGCTGCGCCCGCCCCGGCTGCCAATACTCGCCTCCTGGTTCAGGTTCTCTTTCATCAAGGCAATCCCATCGGCTATCTTTTTAACGGCCGTTCGCCCCTTCCGCTGCAGAGCCATTAACGCCGCCGCTTGCCCCAAATAAAACGAAGCCGATATCGCTACGTAGATAAAACCACTCTTTTGGGCAGCATCAATAGCGCGTTGTGCATATTGATGCTCCTGCTCGAAATCTTGCAGGTACCAATTGGGTGTGCAGCCAGCTAAAAACAGCGTAAAAGCATGTGTATAAAGGTGGTGCAGTTCTTCCACCCAGCGAAGAGCCTGCTGCAAACAGCGTCGAGCTTCCCTTAGACAGCCCATGTGAAGCAGCACATGCCCTTGCCACATCGTGCTGGCAATGCCGGGGTCTTGGCCGAAAGCGTAAGCTTGTGGTTGATGCCGTTCCGGATCATAGATGGCACTGGCTGCCCCAAAATGATCCAGAGCTTCTTGGTTGCGCCCCAAAAAGAAAAGCGGCAGTCCCATCAATACATGAGCCTGCATTTTGTACATGTCGCCGACCCCTTCCTGGCGACTAATAGCCACCATCTGTTGGGCCACGGCCAGAGCCGTGTTAAGCTGCCCAGTCACCATATAGTAAGAGACCAGCCCATATAGCGTAAAGACCAATTCAGGGGCAGCATCCACCTGGCCGCAGAGGGCAAACGCACGGTCATATACCTGCTTGACTTCGGGCGAGGCGTACCCTTGTATGGCTAATAAGGCGGCTCCCAAAGCCAACTGAATCTCAATTTCTTGCTCAATTCGGGCTTCTGTTTCGGGTTGGGTAGCCAATAAAGCCAGACTTTGGCGGTAGTGGCTGGCCGCCTGAGCCTGGGCAGAGAGGCGCAATGCCTGCTGCCCGGCCAGTTGGTGATAATGAATGGCTTTGGTGATGAGTTGCGCCTCACCGAAATGATAGGCGAGTTGCGCGGCGACGGTCAGCATGTCGGTATCGGCCGTTTCATACAACTTTTCCAGCAGTTCGCCCGTTGTTTGGTGCAAATAAGTCTGTTCAATGGTGTCTAAACGGCCGTAAACATACCGCTGAAACAAATTGTGCCGAAAACGATAATGCGAGATGACCTGCTGCCCCATCTGCTGCCGCCCTTCGGCCCGCACCAGCCGATGGCTTCGCGCCAGCGCACCACTCAACAAACGGATCACGTCCAGCGGCGGCTGATCCATTACCTGGGCAACCACCTCGGCCACAAAAGTTTCGCCCTGAATGCTGGCCGTTGTCAAAAGATAGCGAAGATCGTGGGGTAAACGGCCGACTCGCTCGGCAATAATCGCCTCCGCCTTCGCAGGCATCTGCGCCCAAGACACCGCCTCACGCGCCTGCCAATAACCAGCCTCATTGCGGAACAAATCCCCCTGTTCCTGTAATGCCGCCACCAATTCCACCGTAAATAAGGCATGTCCCCGCGTTTGTTGATAGAGCGTTTGGCGGAACGTTTCATCTAACTGATTTGGCTCCCTATCCAGCCAGGCATCCACAAAAGCGCGACCATCGGCCTGATTCAAAGCCACTTCAATATCGCCAAAATCTCGCGTAAGTTCATGCACAACTTGAGCCAGAGGGTGGCGTTGGCCTGTTTCTGGCTGGTTCTCAATGACTTCTTCGGGACGATAAGTGCCAACAATAAAAATGGGGTAGCCTGTCATTTGCCGCCGCAGATGGAAAAGCAGATCAATCGAGCCGCTGTCGGCCCATTGCAAATCATCTAGCAGCAGGAGTAGGGGGCCATGTTGGCTAAATTTTTGCAAAAAATGGGTTAATTGCTGGAAGAGAACAGCTTGTGCAGGAGGTTGGGTAACGGCCGTTCCCCCCACACCCTCTGGCAAAACAGCCGGATCCACCAACACCACCAGTAAATCAGGGGCAACCTCTTGCAGCAGGCTAACGGCCGTTTGCCGCAAACCCCACAAACGCTGCACCTGTTCCCGACTCAAATAGCCACTCTGCCACTGGGGCTCAATATCACCCACCGCCCGCGCCAGCAGGGTGCGAAAGGGCAAATAAGGGCTGCCCTGCCCAATATGCGCTTGACATTCGCCAAAGAGGGGAACGGCCGTTAGCGATTGGCTTTGCACTTGTTGGGCAAATTGTTGCAGAAGCAGCGTTTTGCCACTGCCCGCTTCCCCTGTGACAAAAACAACCTGGCCTTGCCCAGCAACGGCCGTTTGCCAATACCCATCTAACTGCGCCAACTCCCGCGCCCGTGCCACAAACGGGGCTGCCGCAATCGTGCGCGGCTCGGCCAGAAATGCGGGGGGCTGGCTGGGAACGGCCGTTTCCTCATGTTCATCCCGAATTTCCTCATACAGGTGGCGCGTGGCTGGCTCTGGCTCAATCGCCAGTTCCATCCACAGCTCCTTTTCAAACTGCTCATAATGCGCCAAAGCCGCCGCCCGCTGCTGGGTGAGGCTTAACAGACGCAAAAGCTGCCGCTGCCCCGGCTCGTACCAGGGTTCGGTGTTGACCTGCCGCCAGGCGTAGTGAACGGCCGTTTGCGGCTGATGGTGGCTCTCATAATAGGCGGTCAAACGATTCAAACTATGCAAGAATTGGCGTTGTATCTCTTCCCGTTTGAGCAGTGCCCATTCCTCAAAAGCAATGCTGTCGTTGATGGAGAAGCCACTGAGAAAACGGCCGTTTACAAGTACCACTGCCTCTTCCATTTGCGCCAAAGTTGGTTCGCTATCGTTGAGCAACTGCTGGAACTGGACGGCATCTACGAAGGAATCACTGGCAGCGTTAAATTGCAGGGTTTGGCGGGTGATATGCAGGTAACGCCCGTTCTTATCATCAATCACCTGGCGCAAATTAGCCAAAGCACGACGCAAATTAGCCCGCGCCTTGCTTTCTGGCTGCTCCGGCCACAGCAGGGCGGCCAATGTTTCGCGGCGTAACGGCCGTTTCTGCTCCACCGCCAGATAAATGAGTAAAGCCCGTACCTTGTCCGACAAAAAACCAACAAAAGGGACATTCCCCCTTGTAAGCTGCAACGGCCCCAGCGTAAAGATCCCCAATTTGTCCATGGCCTAACCTCCTCAAAGTTATTGTATGATGCAAAGATGTCGTTCCCCCCTGATAAATGTCATCAATTTATTAGTCATACTGGACGTTTTCTTAACGCTAACCTGCTACGCTGAATATGATCGCAGGCGAGGAACCTATGAAAAAGGAAAAAGCAACCTATCGCTCATACCTGCTGCGCTTGTGGCAGGTGAAAAAGAATGGCGAAGTCGGCTGGCGAGCTTCTTTGGAGGAAGCTGGCACTAATCAAGTCCGCGCCTTTATCGGCTTAGATGATTTGTTTCGCTATTTGGTGATGGAAACGGCCGTTAGCCATAGCGCACAAGAGGAGGAAGAATCATGAAACAAGTAATTCTCGTTTCTATTGTCTGTTTATTATTGTTGGTCGCTTGTGGGGGTAACGAAACTGCCAACACTGTGCAGCCTACCACCGCCGTTGCAGCAGTTGAAGAAGAAATGGCTGAACCAACAGCAACGGCCGTTCCCGAACCCACCACACCACCCGAACCCACCGCCCCACCCATGATCACCACCGCCGAGGAGATGGTGGGCATTTGGGAAGGTACTGTGGCTGGCGAAAAAGGGTATTTGATGTACACGGCCGACGGCCGTTACTTTGTCTCCCTCACTCAAGACGGTCTGGCAACATCGCCCCGCATCACCGGTGACTATTGGTTTGAAAACAACCAACTTCACCTGCGCGATCTGGAAAACACCGGCCATTGGGTCGAGTGCCCCGCCGAAACCGTGGGTGTATACGATGTTTTGCTCATGGACGATGGTCGCGCCACATTCCAAACGGTGGAGGATGGCTGCAACGAAGGTGGCTTTACCCGCAACTACATCTTTAGCAACATGACCCAGAAATGGCTGGCTGAACCAGTGGACGTAGCCGCACCATAAACAAAGTTTTCGGTGCAGGGTGCTTTAGGCAATTAAGGCTCCTATCGTGTTAAGAAACGGCCGTTACCGAAACAGGTGTTGAGTAACGGCCGTTTTGAGCATCTAATCCATCTTCACCACACCCCCGGCAGCAGCCGGTAGCGCACCCGCTGGGCATATGCCGCATAACCCGGCAGCTCCGCCTGCAAAGTTTGGTCTTCCAACTGCGTGCGGATGACCAGGGCAATGGTCAGCAGGACGGCGGGGACAAACGCCCAGGCGGCATCCAGAAAAACGGGAGTAGCCAAATAGGTTAGGGCAGCACCGACATAGCCGGGGTGGCGCACCCAGCGATAGGGGCCTGTGGAAACCACGTGGTGGCCGCGTTCGGTTTGAATCCGCACCAGCCCAGAGAAAAAGCGATTTTCCAGCATGGCATAGGTGCCAAAAGCATAGCCAGCCACAATAAGCACCAACGCCGTAACTTTGAACGGTAAGCCAAACCCCGCCGACCAGTTAAAGCGCATATCCAGCCCAGCTACCAGCAGCAGTACCGCCCCACCCAACGCCACAATCGGTGCCAAGACTCTGTCCCACTGCTTCGCATTTTCCTGCTCCAGCGAGTGGGCACGTTCGGCCAGCAGGTCGGGGTGACGCTGCGCTACTAACAGGCGGCTGACGACAAAGCCCAGCGCATAAACAATGCCAAATATCCATGCTTCCCACCAATCCCACCGCCAGGAAACCAGCAGCGGCAAGAAGGGAATGAGGATGACTACAATCACGAGTTGGACAATGGTACGGGGAGAAAACAGTCTCTTTTGTTCATCCATTTATCACCTCGGCTCCCGCAAAATCAAGTCTACTCTAATTGCTAACCTGTTTCTGAGATTGACGAAATTGTTTTAGAGACCGTCTTCAATTTTGAAAGACCCAAATCTCGTTCCTTATCAGAGTTAATCACTCGCACGACAACCAAAATTCTGGTTCATACGCCCAGCTTCTTTCTCGCCGAGTTCCTTACCCCCCAGCCTAGCAATTAGAGTAGGTTGTCTAATCTTCATGCCTAAATCAGGAAGAAGTTTTCCGATTAATGCTAAAGGATTTCCATAAAGTCTGACAGGCGGGTGATGGTGAAGATTTCGCGGTAATGGTCGCTGAGGCCAACGGCCGTTAACGGCCGTTGTGCCTGCCGCGCCCGTGCCAACAACCCCACAATGAGGGCAATGCCGGTGCTGTTGATGTAATCTACGCCCTTAAAATCAAGCGTAACGGCCGTTGGCTGCTGCTGTTCGGCCTCACTATAAGCGGCGGTGAGGGCAGCATCGGCGGCGGCGTTGATTTCACCGTGCATGTGCAAAACGGCCGTTTCTTCCAAAGCCACCGCTATCTTAACCGGAATCGAGGCATCGTACTGGTTGCCATGTTCCATCGCGTTCATCGTCGCCTCAGCAACGGCCGTTTTCAGCTTCTCCAACCGATTTGCAGGCAAACCGACATCTTGCACAATTTCAGCCACTCGCACCATCGCCAACCGCTCATTGCCCAAGGCAGACAGCACTTCAAACACAACGCCCTTGCTCAACTTTGCCGCTGGCTTGTGGCGCTGAAGCACCACAAGCGTCACATCATCCTCTTGCTCCCAGCTCGGCCCCGTAAAACCAGCCAGTTGATCTAGCAAAAAATCATTGAGCGTGGCCCCATCGTCGTGCATTCCCAACATCGTCTGTAGACGTGGAAAGCCGAACATCTCACCGTGCGGATCGTGTGCTTCAACCAAGCCATCGCTATACATCAGCACATAGTCGCCCCCATCAAGCGTCGTCTCTTTCGCTTCGTACCGCATTCCAGGCATCAGTCCCAAAGGCATTCCCGTGGCGCGTAATTCCACCACACCAGCGGCTGTATACCGATAAGCCACATCATGCCCTGCATTGGCGTAGCAAAAATGACCCGTGGCGGGGTCTAGCACTGCATAAAAACAGGTGACAAACATTCTCGGTGGAATCTCTGCCACCAAAACATCATTCGTCCACGCCAATACGGCTCCTGGGTCGGCTAACCGCTCGGCGGCGGCACGAAGTAAGGTGCGCGTTGTTGCCATGACCAGCGCGGCCGGAACACCCTTATCAGTGACATCGGCCACAATCAGCCCGATTTTGCCATCTTCAAAATAGATAAAGTCGTAAAAATCGCCGCCTACTTCCCGCGCAGGCTGATAATAGGCGGTTAGCTGATAGCCTTCGATCTTGGGCAACGCTTGCGGCAGCAACGTTTGCTGAATCAGCCGCGCTACTTTTAGCTCTTGTTCAATGCGCTGTCGTTCAGCAAATTCTAACTGCTGTTGACGTACCAACTGGGCAACACGTAAGGCGGGGGCAGCTTGGATGCCTAAATCAACGAGGAACTTGCGGTCATCACTTGAATATTCCTGATCGCTCATCCGCTGGCCCAGGCTAACAAGGCCAATCAGTTCGGACTGGCTTACCAAAGGGAGAATGAGTTGGATGCCCGCTTCGCGCAATTGGTGCAGGGCAGGCGATATAAGATTGAGCCGTTCTACTTCAATCACGCCGCGATTATTTTGGGCAAAGGCAATCAACGGATCGTTTGGGGCAATCTCTAAATCAATGTTTATGATTTGAGCTGTCGCCTCTGATTGGGATTCGACGTTTGGCAAAACGGCCGTTTTCTCATCCTTTCGCCCAATTAAATTGCGCCACAACCGTTGAAATGTTGTCAACATGTCTCCATCATAACACGCTATCGTCTGCTAAACGTTACGAAACAAGACCAGCAACCAGTTTTCAATACTCAATTTTCTGTTGGTCTAATCCAAACGGCTATTATTTCTGGCTGCATCGTCTCTTGCATCACGCGCACCAGTTCCGCTTGCAAAGCCTCTATATCCACCTCATCACGGGCGGTTTGGGCAAATTGGGCCAGCACCTGTTGGGCATCATACTTTTGGCGGTAGAAGCGGCGATCAACGGCCGTTTGCACCCGCCGCCTTAATGGATTGAAAATCGCCGCAATCAAGAGCGTGGAAAGCACAATGATAATCGGCGACTGTTCACCCGTCGCCTGACCAACCAGGCTTTGCAGGAGGATGACGGTGCCAAAGTAGATGAGGGCAAGAACGGCCGTTACCACCCCATACTGCACCGTCCGCCGAACAATCAGGTCAATATCCCACAGCCGATAGCGCATAATGGCCGCCGTCAGCGACAGCGGCACCAGAGCTGTCACCAGCGTCAGCGTCGTGGTTCGCAGCAGCGAAAAAAGCATCCCACGCCCATCCAGCCCATTCACCACCGGATTGGCATAGATCACATTCAGGCTCACCTGATAAATCAGATTGAGGATCATGGCCCACAGCACCCACTTTGTCTGCTGCCGCTGCACCGCCGTTGCCATCTGCCGGTAACGATAGACCTGCCCCACCACCCCCGCTGCAAACAGCAGCGAGATCATGGCAACGATGTGGGACGCAGGTGGGCGCGTCGGGTTGGGGTCAATAAAGGCGGCATAGATGAGCAGCACCGCCCCCACAATGCCGATCCAGCGAGTCCAGTGGGGGACAAAACGGCCGTTTGGGAACAGCACCACCAAAAACAGCAGCAGCCCATAGGCCAGCACCGACAACCCATACGCCAGCCGCTCCCCCAGTGCCCCCCACTGCGCCAGCACATAGGGCAAATCATTGGCGGCAATGCCAAACAGCGCCAGCCCAATGGTAAACAGCAGCGCCATCGGGTCATCGCGGCGGCGCAGCAGCAGCAACAGCGCCAGGCCGAGGTATAAAACGGCCGTTATCACCACAAATCCCAGCCGCCACGCCACATACCCATTAGCCGACCACCCTAAACTCGTCAATGCCGCCTGCGCCGCCGCCGTCGTCCAGCGCGCATTGGGCAAAATAGCCGGTGGCAACTGCCGCGCATACGCCGGAAATAGCGGCAGCGTCCCCACCAAAAACAGCAGGCACGCCACCACAGTTCCAATGGCGATCCATCTCAGCCAGCGTTGTTCTAACATAAAATAAGCCCAAACAAGTTTACAACCGCCTGTCTGAGCTTATTATAGACAGTTTTTAGTACCTTAACGACGAAAATCTTGTACGCTGAACAAGCAATAAACCACAGATACACACAGATGGACACGGATTTTCTTATCTGTGTGTATCTGTGTCCATCTGTAGTTCGTTTCCTTTTTGGTTGCGGCCTGCTCGCATTAAAAGATTAGATAGAGATTGGAGATTGGTGAAGGTTCTCAATCTCCAATCTCTAATCGCCAATCTCCCTCGTCGTCAATGCAAGATAATAGGCAAATACAATTCAATCAGCTCCGCTACCCCCGCCACAACGCCACCGCCCCAAAAACCGCTGCCTAGCTCATAGTCGCCGCTGCTGTGCTGCCCAACGGCCGTTTGTCCCACCACCCCGTCCAGTTGGTAGCTGCCGGAAACGGCCGTTCCGCCCGCCCCCACCACTGTACCCACCAAATCATACGTCGCCCCCGGTTCCGCCGCCGTCGGCTGCCACGCCGCCAGCACCAGCACCAGTAAAAACAGTCCCATCACGCTTGCTTTCAAATAACGTTTCATGGAAAAACCATCCTGAAAATAGGACGCAGATTTTCAGAATGAACCTGATAATCGGGGAAATCAGGGAAATCAGCGTCCTATTCCACATCTATTTCTCTTACGGCGTGCCAATGACCACCGTGCCACTAATGCTTTCCAGCGTCATCGGGCGCGAAATAACCAATGTTTCGGGATAATTCCCGGCAAAGAACAGCACGCGACCCGAATGCGGGACGGCACTCGCGCCCTCCAAAGCCGTATTAAACGGATGCAGCACCCCGCCATTCTCCAAACCATTGTTGGTGCGATCAACATACGTCCGCGACAAATCATAAATCTCCCAGCCCATATCCTTCAACATACCCAAGGCGATAACCCCCGGATGCTGAATCGCCACCCCATCCGACATGGTGGGGGTCATCAACCCATTGACGAGATCAGGATCCCCCACTTCTTCACGCAGATGGACATAGCTACTGCCCAGCACCCAAGTTGCTGGAGCCTCAAGCCGAGGCGCAGATCCCCCATTGGCCGCTTTGGCATTCTCACCGTCAAAAACCAATGCATCCCCTGTCAGCGCATTGCCCACCGTTGTGGTGTTGTTAGGCATCTTGAGCAGCTTTGTGCCAGCCGTTGTTGCCACAAACGTGTCATAAATCATGGGGGGAGAGTCATAACAACCAACGTTCATGGTGCCATTGCATTCCACAGGATTAACAGGGTCATTGGGGTCGTTAGGATCATCGGGATCAAAAACGCCATCATCCCAATCGGCCGTTCCTTCAAACCCCAATCCATGCCCAATTTCGTGCATCGCCACCGTGACCAGGTCAATCTGGCCCTTGGGCACAACTCCATCTGTCTCCATATACCAATCGGTGCGGTTAGCGTTGATGCGGCACTGCATATCAGTGCTGGCTCCGTTGAAATCCTGGTTGGCAAGCTGATTTGCCAGTGGAAGCGGGTACCAGGTATCAGGCACAGGCGCGCCAGCAAAGTTGATGTAATGCCCCGAAGCCCCACAGCTTGCCAACAAGCCATCTCCGGTTGCCGGTAAAGTGGGAAGATTAGTCCAGCAGATATCAATGGTAATGGGTATAGACCCGTTGAGCAAGGTTGACCAAATGGCGGCTGCCCGCCGAACGGCCGTTTGTGCCTTCGCTGGCATCGTTGTGATCGGAACCGTACAGCGTCCGGGTCCTGTCTGGTTAAAAAGCACCGTCATCGTTTGCGTTTCCGGTGCCAACTCGCTGCTTGATGGGGCTGCATCTGCATCATCACCATCCACAGACACCTTAACGGTATAATCATTTAGCTGCTCCCGTGCCACGGGCTCTTGTTCCACGTGCTCTCGTGCCACAGCTTGCCCCAAAACAGGTGATACGCCTGGCACGAGCAGCAATCCGAGACAAATTAGCAGGACAAAGAGTAAATAATGTTTCATCATGACCTCGCTTTAGGTGATAGGCACCTTCGAGGTGCCTGTCACCTTAGCCACTGTCCTTATTGCAAGTTGACCAGCACCAGCACCAAACCAGTGTCACTGTCCAATGCCGTCATCGCTTTGCCCAAGATGGCACCCTGCGCCAAATCGAGGTCAGTCGCCTTCATCACATGCCCCGGTAGGTCGGAGGTCGTCAGCAGGTCGCCCGGCTCAATCGCCCCATTGCTGGCATCGGCCAGCACATAGACCCGCCCGGCAATAGCAACCACCGCATCCCCTTCCAGTACCCCTTCCTGGTGCAGCGTCAGGCCTGGGTTGACCCCACCCGCGCCGCTGACCACACCCGCCACCTTGCGGTCATAAGCACCGCTGCTGGGCATCAGGTGGCCGGGATTGTCAGGGTCAATCACCATGACGGTGCCGGGTTCGATAGTCTCATCCCCGCTGACCGCAAACCGCTCCGCCAAATCAGACCCGCCCGTAATCTGCACCACCTTCGCTCGCAGCCGCCCATCAAAATCACCCGCTAGCCCGTTGGTGCTGCGGCCATAAACCCCCGTCCAATTCTCGCTAATGCCAACAACGCCGGCATTATCAATCGCCGTGCCATATACCCCAAAGCCCTTGCCCTTGTTTTGCCCATACACACCAGCCGAATACTGGGCAGAGCTAACCCCATAAACCCCACTGGCATCCTGGCTCACACCCCAGACACCCACCCAATTGGTACTTTGTCCATAAACACCCGTGTTTTTATTGCTTTGCCCCCAAACACCAACCCCACCCGACTCATGGGCAACACCTTTGACACCGATGCTGTCTGGCTGCACCGCCTGACCAACAACGCCGACACCACCAGCACTGCCCGCTCGCCCCCAAACGCCAGCCGCGCCCGCGCTGCCAGCAGCCATCGTTTGTCCATACACCCCAATCCAATTGTCGCTGCGGCCAAAGATCCCGGAGCCATTGATGCTGCTGCCGTAAACGCCATACCCATTTTCCATGTTTAGCCCAACTAGTCCCGCCTTGGCTTCGGTGTGGGAAATCCCAGTCAGCCCATTGCCAGCAAAGTTGCGAACGGTACTGCCGGGGCGCAAACCGAGGGCGTAGGGAACGGCCGTTAATTCCTCCCGCCCCAAACTAGTAAAACCGCCGTCGCCGGGGCATTGAACGACCGTTTCCAACCACCGCGCATCCCCCCAAAAACGCATCGCCAAAACTGCTTCTCGACCGCAAAGTCCTTCTGTTACGGGCCACATTGTTCAGCGCTGTCCTTGTCCCTTTCAGTACCGCCGCTGGCCGCGTCCCATTGTGCGTAAACCGCAAGCCAGCTTCCATTCAACGGTGCCCTGCCGCCGCAGCCGCCCTGATAGCTAAAACTGCCAGAAACGGCTGTTTCAATTCTGCCCGGCCTCCCGCCAAAGCCGAAGAATTCACTCAACATCAGCCCTGCCAATACCAGACCACAGATGACCGCAAAAATTCACGTTATTCGTACAGTTCGCATCATCATTACAACAATTCGTTACAAAATTAAGATTTCACCGTTCAGCGCACTTAGATCGCGGAAATACTTTCATTTTCCTCTGCGCCTTTCGCGCCCTCTGCGGTTTAAAGATGCCACACTCTACCCAGCCACCGTCTGCTAAACGTTACGAAACCGTTACGAACCATTTCCTCTGCGACAAAAACGGAGCTACAATTGCCGTATGGCCTAACTAGAACTCTACTTTCTCACGCCCTGTATTGGAACGCAACGGGCAGCTTCAGGAACCGACACCTGCAAAGCCGTTGCCCTTCTGGCCTATCTCGTCCTCACCGGCCAGCCCCACACCCGCGAAGCCCTGCCGCCCTCCTCAATTAGAATACGACGACAGTCACGCCAAAGCCGCCCTCCGCCGCACCCTCTCCACCCTCAAAGCAGCATCGGCGATGCCCCTCCTCATCAGCCGCGACCAAATCAGCCTCCTCCACCGATCAAATCTGGTGCGACGTACCCAATTCCAACAAACTGCTCACCCCTGCTCCCTGCTCCCCTGCCCCCTGCTTCTCGCTAACTCGAAATCTGGCCGTTTCCTCACCACAACGACTTCACTGGCTTCCCTGCGCGCGATAGCCCTTCGACGACTGGCAGCGGCAGCAGGCCGAACATTGGCAGCGCGAACTCAGCCGCGCCCTGGAACAGCTTTGTCCACCACTACAGGCAGCGGCAGCACATGACCGCGCCCTCAACCACGCCCACCGCTGGCTCACCGACCCCCTGCACGAAGCCGTTTCACCACCAGCGTTGATGCAGCTCTTTACGCCCAGAATGGACAGCGCACCGCCGCCCTCAACCAATACCGCCACTGCCTCCACATCCTCGAAACCGAACTCGGCGTAGCCCCCCTACCCGAAACCACCGCCCTCTACCACGCCATCCAGGAAAACCAGCTCACCCCACCCGCCACGCCCCACTCCCTGCTGGAACAGCAACCACACCCCACTTCCGCCGCCCCGCAACGTCCCCACTCCCTCATCGGCCGCACCACCGCCTGGGAGACAGCCCAAACGGCCGTTTCCCACGCCCAAACCCACCTCCACACCCTCGCCATCATCGGCGAGGCCGGCATCGGCAAAACCTGGCTGGCCGAAGCCGTGTTAACCCAGGCCGAAGCCAACGGCATCATCACCCTCCACAGCCGCTGCTACCCCAGCGAAAGCAGCCTTGCCTACACCCCTCTCGTCGCCACCCTCCGCGCCATCCAGCAGCACCCCACTCTAATTCAGCGTCTCAATCAAGTCTCGTCCAATTGCCTACACGAAACCTCCCGCCTCCTTCCCGACCTCACTACTCCCCACGCCCCACTCCCTACCCCCCACACCCCCCTCACCTCCCCCGCCGCCCAAACCCGCTTCTTCGAGGGCATCACCCAACTGCTGCAAACCACCCTCGCCGGAACCATTTGGCTGCTCGATGACCTCCACTGGGCCGACAGCGCCACGCTCGACCTGCTGGCCTATTTGCGCCACCACGCCACCACCACCCCTTTGCTGCTGCTGCTAACGTGGCGTAACGAGGAAACGGCCGTTTCCCCCCACCTCCACCAGATCATGACCGAAGCCGAACGCAGCCAAACCGGGCAGCGACTCACGCTCGGCCGCTGGAGCCAGCAGGACGTGACGGCCTTTGTCCAAAGCAACGCCCCCAACCTGGCGGGAACGGTTGACCACCGCCTCTTTGCCGAAAGCGAAGGTCTCCCCTTTTTCGCCGCCGCCTATCTCGACGCGCTGGCGCAGCAGCAGGATTGGACCATCCCCCCCACCGCCCGCGATTTGCTGCTGTCGCGGCTGGAAGCCATGCCCCCCATGCCGCAGCAGCTTTTGCAAACCGCCGCCGCCATCGGCCGCTCCTTCCCCTTCGATACCCTGCAACAGGCCAGCGGGCGCAGCGAGGAGGAAACGATCACTGGGCTAGAGCGGCTTTTGGCGGCAGATTTGGTGCGAGAAACGGCCGTTTCTCCCCCCCAATTTGACTTCACCCACGACAAGCTCCGCACCCTCGTCTACGATGAAACCAGCTTCATGCGCCGCCGCCTGCTCCACAGCCGCATCGCCCACACCATCTACAGCCAGCAGCGCACCCCCGCTGCCCTGGCCGCCGCCGCCAGCCAGCTTGCCCACCATCACCAACTGGCGGGCAACGAAACCGAAGCGGCCAACCAGTTTAAGCTGGCGGGCGACCATGCTCGGTCACTGTTTGCCAACCGCGAAGCTCTCACCTATTACGAAACAGCGTTGGCGTTGGGGTACGGGGAAACGGCCGTTCTCCACGAAGCCCTAGGCGATCTCCACACCCTGCTAGGGCGGTACGAGGCGGCGATTGGGGCGTATGAAACGGCCGTTAGCCACCTTACCCCCAACGAAAACCTTGCTATTGCCCAGCTTGAACACAAGCTAGGGCTAGTCCACCAGCGGCGCGGCAGTTGGGAAACGGCCGAAAGCCACTTTCTGGCGGCGCAAACCATCGCCAGCACCCCCCGCCTGCTGGCCGACCGCAGCCGCAACGCCCACCACCGCCACCAGCCCGATGAAGCACTGGCTTTGGCGCAGCAGGCACTCACCCTGGCGCAGCAGACCAACGACAGCCCAACGCTGGCGCAAGTCCACAACCTGCTGGGCACGCTGGCTCGCCAGCAAAATGATTTTGCCGCAGCGGAGGCGCAGTTTACCCACAGCCTGGCCCTGGCGGAAACGCTCGACGACCCAACGGCACGGATTGCAGCACTGAATAATTTGGGGTTGGTGTATGGGGAAAACGGCCGTTTTGCGGCCGGCATCACCGCCCTCCAAACCGCCCTCGCCCTCTGCCAAACCCAGGGCGACCGCCACCGTCAGGCCGCCCTGCACAACAACCTCGCCGACCTCCACCACGCCGCCGGGCAGCACGAAACCGCTATGCACCACCTCAAACAAGCCGCCACCCTCTACGCCGACATCAGCAAACTCGGCACCGACTGGCAGCCGGAAATTTGGAAGCTGACGGAATGGTAAAAATGGCAGGGGGTGTTCTGTTGTGGGGTTTGGGATAGGGGGAATAGGGGAGAGGAAACGGCCGTTTCTGTTGAAACGACCATCCTCAGATCAAGATTTCTCCAACTTGCTACCAATAACTTGAAAAGGAAGCTGATATGTCACCATCAAATGGTTCTCAGTCACACTAAGAAGTTCAAGCTGATTTGGTGAAGGGTTTGAGACTAACCCTGGTTGTACTATATGGATCTTAAATTCCACTGGATACTGGCGACTTTTATTTCTTAGAGAGAGCAAAACAGTTTCGTCACCTCTCTGAAAACGACTATATTCTATGCCGCCCCGAATGCGAGGGCTTCTACGGAGCAAATGATCAAACAATGCTGAAGATTTAGTTTTCCAACGAATACTTTTTTGTGCTTGTCCACACACCTCGTATAAATCACCAACTCTTTGACCAGCAAACGGTTCCGATGAATATTTACAATGAAATAAATTAACCTCAATATGCGTTTCACGATCTCGCACTGCAACTATATCGGCTGCTTCACCTGGATCATCATCATCGAAGATGACCTCATAATCTTCTTTAAGCAATTCTTGAATAACCCTGTATTGAATGGAGTTTGTTCGCTTTTTTACGCCTTGAGACTCAACAGTAATGTCAGTTCCACTCCAATCCCAGCCTATAATCTTCCTTGCATCATATGGTTGAACATCATAACTCAGATCAATAAATTCATTTCCCGACAATGATGAACCATCGGCAAAGAATATTTTCGGTGGGAATTCCTCAAAAAATGCTTTCCCTGTTATTGAAGCACCACCCTGAATACTGAAACGAACATCACTCCCTTCGATGATCTCAACATAATAGCCTCTAGTGCTCGCATCATTAACAATTAAATGATACTTCACCTCGGTCTCATCATAAATTAGTGAAAACGCCAAATCTTTCTCCAATTTGAGGATATCAAATAATCTTAATTCAACATGTTGCAAAGAAGTGTTAAAGGTGCCATATGAGACTTGATATGAATTTTCGCTTTTTCCGTACAGACTTTCATTCCAATCGATTGCAATAGGAATTAACGGCGGTCTTGAAGTAACATATTGTGGAACAATCGCTCCCTCTAGAATTTTTGTAGGATCTATCGTTTCGTTAATAACTTTAGTTCCGATTCGCTGGCACCATTGCACAAACTCATTGAGATTACAATCGCGCATTGACCATATGCGTCCTTTTACTGAACATCCTACAGTTACTTCTTCTCCATTTTCGTAACCAGCCCCGAATATATTACTTCGAGAGATACTTTGTCTTTGAGTCGATGTAATTGCAGGTTCAACATCTGGCCCGGCACGCATAACATAGCGAATCAACCGACCACGTTCTTCACGAGTTCCAACATTTCTTAGTCTTAATCGATTCACATCTGCTAGACTTCTAAAAACTGGAAGGCCCTTTATAAGCGTAGCACCCCCGGTAACAGCGCTCGCTAATTTTTCTGCGTATCCTTTTGCAGTCTGATTAATAAACAATAGTTTCTGAGTACTATCCCAAAAAACCACATACAGATCCATTTCCAAAGATTGGAACTCTTCTCCTTTTAGCCAAATGATTGGTACTTTCCTGACTGTAAGTATGACCAAAGTGTTTTGAGCACTATTTACATCATGTTTAATCCAATCATATGAATCCTTATTAGTGATCCCTGCTTCAAAATTCTCTGGTTGCCAGTTCTCACAATCTGTTCTATAGACAGCAGTACTCATTTTGATGCGGACATTCTGTAACGGGATATCGTCGGTGATTTCCGTAAACCCATCAATAAATTCACGCAGGTCTATTTGGCTTTGGACCATCTTTTCACTTTTCACTCGTAAGAGATGATTCCAATTAGGGTTTTGGTCATATAGTTCTTGTAATTCGCGTTCGGTTGGGGGGTCAGCAACATTAGCAAAAATTGTTGCCTCACCTAAATCACTTCTGGCTCTAGTAAAACGCCCCGCTAGTTGTAACGTGACGGGCAAACTTTGACGAATATCGTGAAAAGCTGCTATTTTCAGTTCAGGAAGGTCAAAGCCTTCTCCCAACATATCTACACAAACGACAATTTTAGCCTCTTTATCTATTATCTGCTGCCGAATCGATCTTCGTTCTAGTGCCGATAGCTTAGTGTGAATTCGGACAGGTTTCAGATCTGAATACTCAGAATATATTTTGAATACCTGCTCGGCACGGGAAATAGTATTTACTCGCGCCATGAGCATATGGTCAAATCCATTCGCTAGGTCTTCTCGTAATTTTGCGACTGCCTTTGATGCAATCTCATTATCAACGACCTCTTTACTTGGATGAAATTCTTGTATAGGAACAAAGTTGATGTATGTAAAATATCCATCTCGTTGAGCTTGACGAAGAGAGTAATTGAAAATAATTTTACCCGTTACTGGCTTACCATCATTCCTATATGGAGTTGCTGTGAATTGAAAAACACGGCTATTTTGAAAAAAGTTTATGAGGTGAGTCCAAGATTTTGCTTCTCTATGATGCGCTTCATCTACAAAGAGATATGGACAGTATGCAGCAATAGCCCTTTTGACTTCATCGGTACATTGAGAAAGCAGTTGTACTGTTGTCACTATAACTTGAGAGGGAGTAAAAAGGGCATCAACAATATCAGTAGATTGGGGGATGTGTTTCAACGTGCAAACAATAGGAAACAGTGCTTCAGGCGATACAACACCAATCTCCTTCAATATACCCATCGTAAGGAACTTGCCAGAAATTTGTGTCCTAAGTGGTTCACTCGGAACGATAACCAATATTCGTGGACAACGCCGTGCCACCATTACAGACAACATTGTTTCTGTCTTACCCGTCCCAGTAGGCAAAACAATAGTTGCAGGCTCCCTAGATGTGATGCAATGAGCTTGAATTGCATGTATTGCACCTATTTGCGGAGGTCTCAATCCATTAATCCGATACTCAGGTCTTCCATCTTTAAATTGAAAAGCATTATGCCATGATGACGTTATAGTTGCATGCAGTTTAGAAAAATCAACATTACTATTTTCGTTGGCTTTCTGAGAAGAATGCCGTATCTGCTGTATTGTGTTTCCTTTGATCTCTATATCAAGGCTCAGCAAATTCTGCAACGCATTTCTCAAATCATTTTCTAGCATTTTAGAACCTCCCACTTTCTGGACTATATAAACCTATTATAACGATTGAATGCTAGAAAGTCTTCCATTTATAATTGGCAGCAGTCTGCCAGTACCCCGACAACAAATCTCCACCCATCTACATCGCCAGAGCATTCGGCATGTGGCACTTGCTCTGACTGGTTCAGTGAACAAGAAATTTAGCCGTTAACCCCCTCCTTCAACCACAACAAATCCCATTCATCCATCTACACCGACATAGATACCAACTGATAGCCAAAAATTTGCAAGCAAACTGAATTAGCCATTTGTCACCGTGATTCCATGACAAACATCATCATGGGGCACAAGACGCACCTTTTATAATTCTCCATGTATTCGTGTACGCGAATACATGGAGAGCGATATGGAAAGTCCGACCCTTGATGAATTAACCTTGCTGCACGCTAACGTCTGTCAGGCTCTTGGCGACCCCAAACGCATCCTTATTCTATATGCTCTGCATGAACAGCCGCGTCACGTTTCGCTTCTGGCCGATGATTTAGACATGCCCCAGCCCACCGTGTCCCGCCATCTTGCCATTTTGCGGCAGCGGGCCTTGGTGACCACGCAGCGGGAAGGAACGGCCGTTATCTACCACCTCGCCGATTCCCGAATCATCAACATCCTCAACAACATGCGTCAGGTCTTGCGCGACGCCATCGCGCACCAGACCACCTTGTTAAGCTAACCCGCTGGTTTTTGCCAAACCAAAAGCCACCCGATTAAACAAACCATGAACGACTATAAATATATCTGGTTTTTTGGGCTGATTAGCACGGCGCTCATCATCTTCCTGCCCATCGCCCTGCTTGTCACGGGCGAAGAACTCCCCAGCACCAACCCCTGGGACAACGTCGCTCCCACCCCCGTCCACACCAACCACAGTGCCCTTATCGAAGGGGAATTTACCACTGGCTCCGAAGTCACCACCGCCTGCCTGGAGTGCCACGAAACGGCCGCGCAGCAAGTGATGGACACCGTCCACTTCACCTGGGAAAGCGAGCCGATCCAGCTACCAGGGCGGGAAGAATTAGTCACCGTTGGTAAAAAGAACCAAATCAACAACTTCTGCATTGGCATCCAGGGAAACTGGCCGAGCTGCACCCGCTGCCATGCCGGTTACGGCTGGGAAGATGCCAACTACGACTTTAACCAGGAAGCCAATGTAGACTGCTTGGTTTGCCATGCCGATGCCAATATTTATGCCAAAGGGTTGGCCGGGGAGCCAGCCGAAGGGGTAGATTTGCTGGCGGCGGCGCAAAGTGTGGGCAGCCCCACCCGGCAAAATTGCGGTAGCTGCCACTTCAACGGTGGCGGCGGCAACGCCGTCAAACATGGCGACCTCGATGAAAGTCTTTACTTCCCCGATGAAGCGGTAGATGTTCACATGGGGCGGTATGATTTTGAGTGCGTGGATTGCCACCAAACCACCGACCACCAAATTTCCGGCCACATGATCTCCGTCAGCCCGCTGGACAACGACACCCTGGCCTGCACCAACTGCCACAGCACCGACCTCCACGCCGATGAACGGATCACGTCACATGTAGAAACGGTGGCCTGCCAAACGTGCCATATCCCCGAAGGGGCCACCCGCAACGCCACCAAAACCCAGTGGGATTGGTCAACGGCCGGGCAAGACCTGCCCGAAGACCCGCACGTTTATCTCAAAATCAAAGGCTCCTTTGTCTACGAAGACAACATTTTGCCGACCTATGCCTGGTTTAACGGCAACGCCGACCGCTACATCGTGGGCGACATCATTGACCCCACCCAGCCCACTGAGCTAACGCAGCCGCTGGGCGACATCACCGACCCCACGGCGCAAATCTGGCCGTTTAAGGTACACGAAACGCTGCAGCCTTATGATGCCGTCTACAACTACCTGCTGATACCGCGCACAGCGGGCGAAGGCGGCTTCTGGACTGAATTTGACTGGGATCAAGCATTCCGTCTGGCGGAGGAAGACACCGGGTTAGCCTACAGTGGTAAATACGATTTTGCCCCCACGACGATGCACTGGACGCTGACGCACCTGGTACAGCCCAAAGAAAACGCCTTGCAATGTAATGATTGTCACGGTGAAAATGGCCGCATGGACTGGGAAGCCCTAGGCTATTACGGCGACCCCCTCTATTGGGGTGGCCGTGAGCAGCAGTTGGGTTTGACCACAGAAACGGCCGTTGACAATCAATAAACGACGTGGTGCGTGGTGCGTCAGATTTTGCCTGCAACGCACCACGCACCACGCACCACAACCATGTCCAAAACAACCCGCATTCTCTTAGCAGGAACACTCCTGATACTCTTAGCCATCGGCGTGCAGCTAACCACGGCGCAGGAAGACACAGAAACGGCCGTTTCCCCCACCGGCTCACCCATCCACCCCACCTTCCCCCTGCTCGACGCCGACGGCAACAACGTTCTTGACAGCGGCGCACCCATTTCCACCATGCAAACCTGCGGCGCTTGCCACGATGCCGACTTTATCGCCAGCCACAGCTTCCACGCCGACGCTGGGCTAAGTCAATTTGGGCAAACCACCGATGTCCACAGTTGGGACAACAGTTCAGGCCCATTTGGCCGCTGGAACCCGCTGCTCTACCGTTATCTTTCGCCAGAAGGCGACAGCCACGTGGATTTAACCACCGCCGAGTGGATTCAATGGTTTGTACGGCATCCGGGCGGTGGCCCTGCCACCACCAGCCGCGACGGGCAGCCGCTAACCGCGCTGGCTGCCGACGCTGCCAACGTAGAAACCAGCATTTATGACCCGGCAACGGGCAGCTTGGCCGCCTGGGATTGGCAGGAATCGGGCACGGTGGAGATGAACTGTTTCCTTTGCCACATGGACAACCCCAACAATGAGGCCCGAATTGCGGCACTGCAAGCGGGTGATTTTGCGGGGGCGAATACGGCAACGCTGGTGGGCACGGGGTTGGTGGAAACGGCCGTTTCTGGCACCTACCAATACAACCCCGCCGCCTTTGACGAAAACGGCCACCTCCTGCCCCAATACGTCACCGTCCAAGACCCCACGACAACCAACTGCGGCCAATGCCACGGCGTGACCCACACCGACACCACCACCCCTTTAACGCTCGACAGCTACACGCTCGGCGACTACAGCACCATGACCACCGGGCAAGTCATGTCCGGTCAAAAGATTAGCGAAAGTGGCCTCAACATCACCGATAAGGCCAACCTCAACCGCTCGTGGGATGTCCACATGGAGCGCGTATTTGACTGCACCAACTGCCATTACGCCCTCAACAACCCCATCTACTTCCAGGAAGCGGCCGGCCCGCAGCCCGACCATCTCACCTTTGACCCACGCCGTCTTGATTTGGGCGACTACATTTACCGGCCGCTGCACGAGTTTGCCAAAGGCCAAAGCGTGCAAAGCCTGCAAGCCCCCGGTCTCGACAACACCCTGCGCCGCTGCGAATCGTGCCACAGCCTAGACACGACTCACAATTGGCTGCCCTACAAAGAGCGCCACACCGATGCCCTGGCCTGCGAAACGTGCCACGTCCCCGAACTGTACGCCCCGGCGGTGCAATATGTGGACTGGACGGTTCTCAACAGCGACAGCACGCCCGTGGTCGCCTATCGCGGCGTTGAGGGGAATGAGTTTGGAGCCGACACCCTGCTAATGGGCTATGAGCCGGTGCTGCTGCCCCGCGAGAACAGCGACGGGCAAACGCCGCTGGCTCCCTTCAACCTAGTCACGGCCTGGTACTGGGTCTATGGCGACTCCGAACGGCCGATTCCTTTGCGCGACCTCAAAGCAGCCTGGCTTGACGGCGACGGCTATGCCGAGGAAGTGCTGGCTGTGTTTGATGAGGACGGCAACGGCCGTTTATCCACCGCCGAACTCAACCTCGACAGCGACAGCAAGGTGGCCTTCCTCACCCAGCGGCTGCAAGCGTTGGGGCTGGACAACCCGCGCATTGCCAGCGAAATTCAGCCCTACAGCATCAACCACAACGTTGCTTTTGGCGATTACGCCACCCGCGACTGCGCCACCTGCCACGGCCCGGAATCCCGCGTGACGCAAGGGCTGACGCTGGCTGACCGGACACCGGGTGGGGTTGTGCCAGAATTAACGGCCGTTTCCGGTCTCCTCTGGACGGGTGAGGTGCAGGCCAACGACAACGGCACGCTCAACTTCCAACCCCAGGCTGAAGCGGCCGGCCTCTACGTCCTCGGCCACAACGCCGTCGGCCTCATTGACCTCTTTGGGGCGCTGGCCTTTGTCGGCGTGCTGCTTGGCATCTTTGTCCACGGCGGGCTGCGCTGGTGGTTCGCCCGCCAGCAGATCGCCCATCACCCCGCCGCCCTGCAAGAAATCTACATGTACGATGTCTACGAACGGTTGTGGCACTGGCTGCAAACGGCCGCTATTTTGCTCCTGCTCTTCACCGGCCTCGTCATCCACAAACCCGCCACCTTTGGCATCTTTAGCTTTAGCTATGTGGTGCAGGTACACAACGTGCTGGCCGCCATTCTGGTCATCAACGCCGTTCTCTCCCTCTTCTACCATCTTGCCAGTGGCGAAATCAAGCAGTTCCTGCCCCGGCCACGCGGTTTCTTTGACCAGGCGATTGAGCAATCGCTCTACTACGTGCGCGGCATTTTCCGGCAAGAACCTCATCCGTTTGCCAAAACCCGCGAACACAAGCTCAACCCGCTGCAGCAGATGACCTACTTTGCCATCCTCAACCTGCTGCTGCCGCTGCAAATTATCACCGGGGCGTTGATGTGGGGGGTGCAGCGTTGGCCGGAAACGGCCGTTCGTCTCGGCGGTCTCCCCTTCCTGGCACCCTTCCACACGCTCATCGCCTGGCTTTTCGCCGCCTTCATCGTCATGCACGTCTACCTCACCACCACCGGCCACACCCCGCTGGCTGGCATCCGCGCCATGATGCTGGGTTGGGATGAAGTGGAAGTGGGCGCAGGGCAAGCATCTGTGGAGGCAGGCGATTAACCGATTACTACCACCTTAACATTGTCATTCCGAGGTCTCCCGAGGAATCCCGACGGAGCAGCAATTTCGTCGGGATTCCTCCTCGAAGACTCGTCGGAATGACAAGCGGGTTATCAAAAACCATGACAACACTTACAACAACCACAACCCCCAAACGCACCTTCAAAGATCGGCTTCTCAGCCTGGTGCAGCGGGACGCGAAACCATATGTTCATCCCTATAAAGCAGGCATTTTGCTGGGGCTGGTTTTGTTTGGAGCCTTCTTTATCACAGGCAACGGGCTGGGCGCGTCGGGCGGCATCAACCGCATTCTGGTCGTCGTCGAGGATGCTATCTACCCCGCCCACATAGACCGCACCGCCTACCTGGCCTCAATGGCCGGGGGCGAGACCAACCCGCTGGATAGCTGGGTGGTCTTTGTGACGATTGGGCTGGTGATTGGTGGGTTTACGTCGGGGCTGATAAACGGCCGTTTAAACATCACCACCAACCGCGGCCCCAATGTCCCCGTTAAAGTCCGCTGGGTCATGGCCTTCATCGGCGGAGCCTTTATGGGCTACGGCGCACGGCTGGCACGCGGCTGCACCTCCGGCCAGGCACTCTCTGGCGGTGCCGTCCTCTCCGTTGGCAGTTGGGCCTTCATGTTCGCCGTCTTTGGCGGTGCCTACGCCCTAGCCTACTTTGTGCGGAAATTATGGAACTGATCGGTAATCAGTAATCAGTAATCAGTCAACCAACTGATTACCGATTACCGATTACTGATTACCGGAGAAGACCATGTACCCCTTCCCCCTAGCACTACAAGACCTACTCGGCCACTGGCCGTCATACCTCGTCTATTTACTCGTCGGCTTTAGCTTCGGCTACGTCCTGGAAATCGGTGGCTTTGCTGATTCCCGCAAGCTGGCGGCGCAGTTCTACTTCAAAGATTTAACCGTCCTCAAAGTGATGTTCGGAGCCATTGTCACGGCGATGGTACTCATCTTCCTCGCCTCAGGCGTAGGTTTGCTTGACTACAACTTGATCTATGTCAATCCCACCTACCTCTGGCCCGGCATCATTGGCGGCCTCATCATGGGTGTCGGCTTTATCGTCGGCGGCTTCTGCCCCGGCACCTCGCTGGTCTCAGCCGCCGTTCTCAAGCTCGACGGCATCTTTTTCGCCCTCGGTGTCTTCTTCGGCATCTTCCTCTTTGGCGAAACCATCGGCTACTTTGAAGAGTTTTGGTACTCCTCCTACATGGGTCGCTTCACCCTGCAAGATTGGCTCAACCTGCCCATCGGCATCGTTGTTCTCATCATCATCCTCGTGGCGCTGTTTATGTTCTGGGGCGGCGAACTGCTGGAGAAGAAGTTTGGCAACGCTGACTTGACCAAAGAGCCAAAATGGCGCTATGGCGCGGCCGCCATCCTCGTCGTTGGAGCCATCGCCGTTGTCATCATCGGCCAGCCAACCACGGCCGACCGCTGGACTGCCCTGGAAGCGACCGAAGGGGCACGGCTCGCCAACCGCGAGGTGCAAATCCACCCCGGCGAACTGCTGGAAAAGCTGCACGATGCCACACTGCAAGTTATCATGCTCGATGTCCGTAGCGAAGCCGATTACAACCTTTTCCACATCCGCGATGCCCGCCGTGTGCCGCTGGACGCGCTGCCCGGCCTCATCCCTGCCCTGCACGAGGAGCCAGCCAACACCCTTTTTGTGGTGATGAGCAATGACGAAACGGCGGCCACGGAAGCGTGGAAAATCCTCCGCGCCGAAAGTGTGCCCAGTGCCTATATTTTGGAGGGCGGCATTAACAACTGGCTGACGGTTTTTGCAGATGAGGCGTTTCGGGAAACGGCCGTTAAAGCCAACACCCCCGACGACAGCCTGGCCTACAGCTTCCCCTCCGCCCTCGGCGCACGCTACGAATGGGCTGAACCGAATCCACACGATTACACTCTGGCTTTCACCCCCAAAGTTGAGCTGGAACTCAAACGCGGGCCTAGCGGCGGTGGCTGCGGTTAACATTCCCGGCTCTTTGGGAATTCAGGGGGTTGACTCACTTTTAACGTGGTGCGTGGTGCGTGGCAAATAAGCTGTTTTGACACACCACGCACCACGCACCAAATTTGTCAACCCCATGAGACCCGAAAGAACCATAAGATTAAAAATAGGCCCAAACAAAAATGTCCTCTCAAGACCCCTTTATTCGCCCTATCCAACTCGAAGATGCCGATGAAATGGCACGGCTGCACGCCCAATCCGCTGCCTATTTACGCGCCCTGGGGGATGACACAGATTTTCAATTCAACGCCCACATCTATCGGCGAGACGGCTTTGGCGACAATCCCGCCTTCTCAGGGTTTTGTGCCGTTCTTGATAACCATCTCATCGGCTACCTTCTTTACCACTGGGCCTATGACACCGACCGCGCCCTACGCTATCTGTTTGTCATAGATTTACTGGTAGATGAGGAACAGAGGCAAAGCGGCATTGGCAAAGCCTTGATGAATCACGCCGCCGCCTTTTGCCAGGAAGCAGGCGGTGCCGAATTGTTCTGGGCCGTGTATGACAAAAATGAAGCGGCTCTCAATTTCTATAACCGGCTTGGGGCAGAGGAAATCAATGACCTGCACTTTATGCGGCTGAAGATATAAACGGCCGTTCCACCCTCACGCTTCCGTTAGGCAAAACGGCCGTTTTCACCATGCGCTTCCCCCGCCACACACGCAACCAATCACATCAACTTGCCAAACCCAAACGAGCCGGGTTGAACAGGTCGCGCAGCAGCAAGATGCCGCCCACGCCTACGGCGATGACGGATGCGATGTAACCGGCAAACAGCGTCATCACGGCCACCAACGGCAGCCCTTCGGCCGGCGTTGCCCCAGAAGCCAGCCCCGTTACCTCAGCCAGCCCCTGGCTGCCAACCAGTAAAGCCACGGCCGCAGCCATGCTCCATCCAATCAGCTTTTGCCGTTTGTGTACCCAGAAGGCCGCCACAAGCAGCAAGATACCGCCAGCCGCGACCAAGAGGAACAGTTCGGCCGGCATCAGAAAGTCCAACAAAAACTGGTGTCTCACGGCCAGCGCAATAAACGCCATCACGATGGGAGCCACAATGGGTAGCCAGATCAACACGGTACCAATCACAGCTAACGTTTTAGTTAATGTTGTTTTGTTTTTCATCTTTGCCCCCTCGGAAAACGCCCTGTTTTCCTTTCTATACAATACGCCAACCGTCCCCAGAAAGATAGTTACAAACGGTAGGAGAAGAAGGTGAGCTTACTCACCCTCTTCATCATGTCTTTCATCACTATCTCAATCTGAGGCAAAGGCCTATAGTGTAAGGTGGAGATGTAAACGCTGGTGAATTGGTATGGCACTCGCAGTTGGTTTGATGACAACGGCCGTTTTTTGCGGTCTACAGGCCATGAGAGCCAAACGGCTTTTAACAGCAGCACTATGGTTAGCTGCCGTCAGTGCCAGCGTCGCCATCGCCCTCTACCAGCTTGGCGCACCCGATGTTGCCGTCGTTGAACTCAGCGTCGGTGCTGGTCTCGTCACCATCCTCTTTGTGTTTGCCATCACCATTGCTGGCGATGAAGCCATGGATGCTCCACCTATCATGCCCAAATGGGCAAGTTGGCTGTTGGTGCTGCTGGCCGTTGGTGTCGTGGGGTCGGCCATTCAAGCCACCCCGACCAGCAGTGCAGCGGCAGCAGAAGCGTCATTTACGGCCGTTTTTTGGCAAGAACGCGGTCTCGACATCCTCATTCAAATCGGCCTCATCTTTGCCGGTGTACTGGGCGTTCTCAACCTGCTGACCGAAGAAGACACCCCCACCCCCTCACCCAAGGACAAAGTGCCATGACCCAAACCACTGTCCTCCTGCTGGGTGCCGTTGGGGTGCTGGGCGTGGGGCTATATGGCCTGCTGCGGCTGCGGAACCTGATTCAAATTATTGTCGCCCTGCAAATTTTGGCAAAAGCGGCCGTTTTGGCACTGGTGGTGGCTGGCAAAGCCAGCGGCCACGTCAATCTCGGCCAAAGCCTGGCCGTCACGGTTATTGTGGCCGATACGGTCATTGCCGTGGTGGGGCTGGCGCTGGCCGTACAGGTGCGGCGGCGTTTGGGAACGCTAGATGTGAAGGCTCTGGCGACGTTGCGAGGATGACTGGGATTGGAGATTGGAGATTATGAACCTTCACCAATCTCCAATCTCCAATCTCAATGGATGCTTTGCAAAAGCTGATGTTTAATTTTTTCCCTTTGCTTTTTCTTTTCCCCCTGGCGGGGCTGCTGCTGAATGTGGCAAACGGCCGTTTCTGGCACAAACCCATCGCCGGGATCATCGCCAGCAGTGCCGCCGGGCTGTCCTTTGTTGTCGCCATTCTCCAATGGGTCGCCCTGCTGCGCCAGCCAGACGGCACCGTTATCATCCTCGGCACCTGGCTTCAAGTCGGCACTCTCAACGTGCCGTTTGCCTTTCAGGTTGACACCCTTTCGGTGACGATGATGCTGGTCGTCACCGGCATTGGCACCCTCATCCACCTCTATGCCATCGGCTACATGTACGGCGACCCCGGTGTGACCCGCTTTTTTGTCTATCTCAATCTGTTTCTGGTGGCAATGCTGCTGCTGGTCAGTGCCGCCAACTACCCGCTGCTCTTTGTCGGCTGGGAAGGAGTCGGACTGTGTTCCTATCTGCTCATCGGCTTTTGGTTTGATCGCGGCGAGGGCGGAACAGGCAACGCCAACGCCGGCCGTAAAGCGTTTGTTGTCAACCGCGTCGGCGATTTGGGGCTGATTTTGGCGATGGGGCTGCTGTTTTGGCAGCTAGGCACGCTCACATTTGATGACGTTTTTGCCCAGGCAACGGCCGTTTTTCCCGTTGGTTCCCCCCTCATCGTTGCCATCACCCTGCTGCTGCTGCTGGGGGCGGCGGGCAAAAGTGCCCAAATCCCGCTGTTTATCTGGCTGCCCGACGCCATGGCCGGCCCCACCCCCGTTTCCGCGCTCATCCACGCCGCCACCATGGTCACGGCCGGTATCTACCTGATTGCCCGTTCCCACGTGCTGTTTGCCCTGGCCCCGGTGTCACAAACGGCCGTTTCCCTCATCGGAGCCTCCACCGCCTTGCTCGCCGCCACCATCGCCACCGCCCAGTTTGACATCAAGCGCGTGCTGGCCTACTCCACCATCAGCCAGCTTGGGTTCATGGTCGCCGCCATAGGGATGGGGGCATATGTGGCCGGTATCTTCCACCTCATCACCCACGCTTTTTTCAAAGCCCTCCTCTTTTTGGCCGCTGGTTCGGTCATTCACGGGCTGGAACACGGCGGCCACAGCGACCCCGTCACACTACAGGACATGGGGCAAATGGGCGGGCTGCGGCAGCGAATGCCGATCACCTTTGCCGTCTATTTGGTGGGGGCGCTGGCGTTGGCGGGCATTCCCCCGCTGGCGGGTTTTTTCTCCAAAGATGAAATTTTGGCGGCGGCGTGGCAGGCCAATCGGGCCGTCTACATCATGCTGACGCTGGCCGCGTTTGCCACGGCGTTTTACATGGGGCGGCAGGTGTGGCTGGTTTTTATGGGGGAAGCGCGGAGCGAAACGGCCGTTTCTGCCCACGAAAGCCCACCCATCATGACCATTCCCCTCCTCATCCTGGCCGCCCTCGCCATCGTGGGTGGCGGCCTCAACCTGCCCGGTGTCCACACCCTGGGGCATTGGCTCGGCCACACATTAGGTCATGGTGAACTGCTGTCTTTTAACGCCACCGTCGCCCTCACCGCCACGCTGCTGGCACTGCTGGCAGTTGGCTTGGCCTACTGGCTCTACGGTCGCCACCCCCTGGGCGCAGCAGCTACCGACCCGCTGACCCAGCGGCTAGGCCCGCTGTTTGTGCTGTTTAACCAAGGCTGGTGGGTGAATGAGATGGTTGAGTGGGGAATAAAACGGCCGTTTTGCCACCTCAGCACCGTTCTCGCCCACAGCGATGAGGCCATCTTTGCCTGGGCAGAACGGCAGCTTGTTCACACAGTGCAGCGCGGAACGGCCGTTTTGCGCCGCACCCAAACCGGCCAGCTTAACTGGAACGTCGCCGGAATTATCGTCGGCCTTCTGCTCATCTGGCTGCTGCTGCGGTTTTCATAAGAATAGGACGCTGATTGGCCTGATTTTCCTGATTATCAGGTTCATCAGGTAAATCTGCGTCCCATTAAAACAATGGTTATTCCGGCCTTTATCTGGCTGATTTGGCTTCCTTTGCTTGGCGCACCGCTAGTTTATCTGGTGGGGCGGCTGCTTTCGGGGTGGCTGGCGCGGTGGACGGCGCTGTTGCTGCTGCTGGCAGCGTGGCTGCCGTTTGCCGCCACCTGGCAAGCGTTTGCCCGCCACGAAACGGTGGCCTATTCGCTGGGGCAGGTGACGCTGCAAGTTGATGGGGTGAGTTTGCTAATAACGGCCGTTATTCTCACCCTCACCCCCCTCATCGTTCTCTACTCCGCCCACACCCTTGACGGGGCAGATGGCAGCGAAAAATACAACGCCATGCTGCTGGCAATGGGCGGCAGCATGATTGGCCTAAGCTGCGCCACCGACCTCTTCAACCTCTGGCTTTGGTTTGAAGCAACGGCCGTTACCTCCTACCTGCTGGTTGTTTTTTACCACCAACAGCCCGCTTCGCTCGAAGCCGGAGTCAAATATCTGGTGCAAAGCGTGGTTGGTTCGGTGCTGGTGCTGTTTGGCGTGGCGCTGGTGCTGGCGCAAAGCGGCACGCTATCCCTGACCGCGCTGCGGCAGCAGGCCACGCCATCCCCGCTGCTGCTGGCCGCTTGCGCCCTCTTTGCCGTTGGCTTTGGGGTCAAAATCGCCCTTGTCCCCCTGCACACCTGGCTGCCCGATGCCCACGCCCAAGCACCTAGCGGCATTAGTGCCCTGCTTTCCGGCATTGTCATTGAAACGGGGCTGGTTGCTTTGCTACGGGCGATGGCGGCATTAACGGCCGTTACCCACACCTGGGGTCTATTGCTGCTCATGCTCGGCGCGGTCAACATGCTGGTGGGCAACCTGCTGGCGCTGCCGCAAACGCAGGTCAAGCGGCTGCTCGCTTTTTCCAGCATCAGCCACATCGGCTACATGCTCACCGGCCTGGGGATTGCCGTCACCAGCGGCGAGGTGCTGGGGGCGCAGGGCGGCTTTTTCCACCTGCTAACGCACGGGCTGATGAAGGGGCTGGCTTTTTTGGCGGCTGGGGCATTGCTCTATGGGCTGCATACGGCCGTTAATGACCACACCCCGCTGACCATTGCCGAACTGTCTGGCAGCGGTTGGCGCTATCCGCTGGTGGCCGTCGCCCTGACGCTGGCCTTGCTGGGGCTGGGTGGCATCCCGCCGCTGGCGGGGTTTATGTCCAAGTGGCAAATTTTGCTAGCGGGCATGGGTAGCCAACAGCCTGTTTTAATGGGCTTCGTGGCCTTTGCCGCTCTCAACAGCGTCCTGTCCCTGGCCTACTACGCCCCGATGGTGCAAATGGTTTTCCGGCGGGAAATGTCGGCTGTGGTGCAAAACGGCCGTTCTTTGCCCCTCACCATGAATCTACCTATCCTCCTCCTCGCACTCGCCATCGTCACCATCGGCCTCTGGCCGGGTCTAGTGACCAGGTTGACACAAGGAGCAGGAACGGCGTTGTTATCGGTAATCGGTAATCAGTAATCGGTAATCAGTTCGCCGATTACCGATTACTGATTACTTCCAAAAATGACCCTTCTCACTCCACCCCTCGCCTTCCTCATCTACCTGCTGCTGGTAGCAGTGCTATCGGGTATTGGCCGGGTGATGGCGGGGGAAGAACACCCAAACCCGCTCAAGTCGAGCTTGTATGCTGGGGGAGAACGGCCGTTTACCCAGCGCGGGCTGCCCGGTTATCGGCCGTTTTTCGTCATCGCCCTCTTCTTCGCCGTCCTCCACCTGGGCGTGTTGATGGTTGGCAGCAGTGGTCTCACGCCCTTATCCGGCCTCTACCTGCTTGGTCTGCTGCTGGTTCTTCTAGCCCTCATTTTAGGCTAGGACATTCACCGCAGAGAACGCCAAGAGCGCAAAGATTTTCCCTCTTTTCCTCCGCGCCCTCTGCGCTCTCTGCGGTTAAAAAACACATGACGCTTAATCTGGCGCAATCGTGGCAAGATGCTTTGGACAAGGTGCGAACTTGGGCGCGGCTCAACTCGCCCTGGCTCATCCACTACAACAGCGGCTCTTGCAACGGCTGCGACATCGAAATTTTAGCCACGCTCACGCCGCGCTATGACGTGGAGCGGCTGGGGGTGAAGCTGCAAGGCAGCCCCCGCCATGCTGACGTGCTGATTTGCACCGGCCCCGTCACGCGCCAATCAAAAGATCGGCTGCGGCGGATTTATGAGCAAATGCCGGAACCCAAATTTGTGATTGCCGTTGGCTCCTGCGCCATTTCCGGCGGGGCGTTTCAGGGATGCTACAACGTCATCGGCCACATTGACGAGGTGATCCCCGTGGATGTCTATGTGCCGGGCTGCCCACCCCGCCCGGAGGCGATTATTGATGGGGTGGTGAAGTTGTTACAGAAGATCGGTAAACAGTAATCAGTAATCGGTAATCAGTAAACAGTGACCGATTACTGATTACCGGCTACTGATTACTGGCAAGAGAAATAATGACAGAGTTAAGTCAAACCATACAAACGGCCGTTTCCCTCCTCACCCCCTACGCCCAAACCGTTGATTACCCGGCCACCAACCGGGCGGATCTGGGGGTGGGGGTGGCGGATTTGGTAACGGCCGTTTCCACCCTCCATGAATCCAACTGGGGCTATCTGGCCGCCATTACCGGGCTGGATTGCGGGTTGGAAAGCAGCGAGTTGGAAGTGCTGTACCATTTTTGCGCGGGGGCGGCGGTGGTGACGATGCGGGTGAAGGTGGGGAAAGAAACGGCCGTTGTACCCTCCATCTGTCCCATCATCCCCTCCGCCAGCTTCTTCGAGCGCGAACTCAGCGAAATGCTGGGTGTCACCGTAGCTGGCACCCCCAACACCGCCCGCCTCTTCCTGCCCGACAACTGGCCCGCAGGTGTTTACCCGCTGCGGAAAGATTTCCAGCCGGAAATGATAAATGGAAGGTAACTATTCAGGTGTCATTTCGAGGTCTTCCGAGAAATCCCATTGACCTAGCTAAGTGAATGGGATTTCCGCTGATAGATTATCCAGTAGTGACAGACCTGAATAGTTACAATGGAAATTAGGAGACTGAGAGATTGAGAGACTGAGAGATTGAACCAGTCTCCTAGTCTCCCAATCTCTCTCTTAAAAATCTATGCACACAAACGAACATACCCAAAAAGCCGAAACCTTCATCGTCCCCATTGGCCCCCAGCACCCGGCACTGCGAGAACCCGGTCATTTTGAATTTACCATCGAAGGCGAAATCGTCACCGCCGCCTCCGTGCGGCTTGGTTATGCCCATCGCGGCATTGAAAAAGGCACCGAATCGCGCAACTGGGTGCAAAACCTCTATATGCTGGAACGCATCTGCGGCATTTGCTCCCACATCCACGCCACTGCCTACTGCCTGGGCGTGGAGCAGCTTGCCGGGGTGGAAGCACCCCCCCGCGCCCAGGCCATTCGGGAGATGGTGGCCGAATTGGAGCGCACCCACAGCCACCTGCTGTGGCTGGGCGAGGCGGCGCACGAGGCTGGTTTTGAGACGCTGTTTATGTATGCCTGGCGCGACCGCGAAACGGTGATGGACATTTTGGAAGCCCTCACCGGCAACCGCGTCAACTACTCAGCTAACTTGCTGGGTGGCGTGAAATATGACGTGACGGGGGAGCAGGCCAGCAAGATTGAGCAGGGGCTGGATTATCTGGAAGAGCGTACCCGCCACTATCTGGATGTGGTCACATCTGATCCGGTGTTTATCCAACGGACACGGGGGATTGGGGTGATGACGGCCGTTCAAGCCGACCGGTTGGGGGTGGTAGGGCCAACCGCCCGCGCCTCCGGCGTTGTCCGCGATGTCCGCGTGGAAGCCCCCTACGCTGCCTACACCGCCTTTCCCATCACCCCCGTTTTGGCACAAGCAGGCGATCTGGAAGCCCGTTTTGTGGTGCGGCTGCGGGAACTGTTTGAAAGCTATGGCGTGATTCGCCGCATTTTAGCGAATTTGCCCCCTGGCGAACTGGTTCTCAAGCGAATGCCGCGCCGCATCAAGGCCGGGGAAGCGATCAGCCGCGTGGAAGCCCCGCGTGGCGAGCTGTTTTACTTTATCCGCAGCAACGGCAGCGACACGCCGGATCGGGTGAAGGTGCGAACGCCAACGCTGTGCAACATGGCCTCGGTGCTGACGCTCACTGTCGGTCGCCACCTAGCTGATGTGCCGATGATTTTGGTGGGCATTGACCCCTGCTTCTCCTGCAATGATCGCGGTTTGGTGCTAAAGCGCGGGGCTGACCATGAGCATTGGACATGGGACAGGCTGCGGCAAATTGGGCTTGACTATTATGCAGGGGAGCGGGGGAGCGGGGGAGTAGGGGGGACAAGCATCTCCCCTGCCCCCCTGCCCCCCTGCCCCCCTGCCCTGCTTACGGGAATGCACGTATGATCAGCGACCTGACCACCCTCCTCTTCTTCCCCGGCGGGCTGAGCATGCTGCTGGCGGGGATGGCGTTTACCTGGCTGGACAGGAAGCTGCTGGCGCGGCTGCAAAATCGGCTGGGGCCACGCTGGTTCCAGCCGCTGGCTGATATGGTGAAACTATTGGCAAAGGAAGAAGTGGTGCCAGCCGGAGTCAACCGACTGCTGTTTGTGGGGCTGCCGGTGGTGGCGTTGGCAGGGGCATTAACGGCCGTTCTCTACATCCCACTCTGGGGTCTCCCACCGGCCGCCAGCTTCCCCGGCGATCTGGTCGTTACCGTCTACCTACTCAGCCTGCTTACCCTCTGCACCGGGCTGGCCGGAGCCAACAGCGGCGGCCGTTTCTCGCTGCTGGGCGCCACCCGCACCCTCACCCAGCTGTTTGCCTACGAAGCCCCGTTTCTGATGGCACTGATGGGGCCAGCGTTGGTGGCGGGTAGCTGGCAAATTGCGCTGATCACGGCAGGGATAAACGGCCGTTGGCTGCTCTTCACCCAACCCATTGGCTTCCTCGTGGCACTCATTGGGCTAATGGGCAAGCTGGAAATGCCCCCCTTTGACGCGCCCGAAGCCGAAACCGAGATTGTGGCCGGGGCGCTGACCGAATACAGCGGGCGCGGGCTGGCACTGTTTTACCTGGGACGCAGCGTGGAGATGGTGCTGGGGCTGACGCTGGTAGCGGCGTTTTAC
Organism: Ardenticatenaceae bacterium; assembly: GCA_020634215.1. Lineage (GTDB taxonomy): Bacteria > Chloroflexota > Anaerolineae > Promineifilales > Promineifilaceae > JACKCD01. Next base: position 129,539 of record JACKCD010000007.1, read on the forward strand.
CTCGGTGGGCTGTCCAATCCGGTGGCCTTTCTGCTAAAAACGCTGGGGCTGCTGCTTTTCATCGCCATTGTGCAGTCGCTAATGGCGCGGCTGCGGATTGACCAGACAGTGGGGCTGTGGTGGCGCTATGGGGCGCTGCTGGTGCTGCTGCAGTGGCTGGTGCTGTGGGGGGGTCGTTGGCTATGAAGATTGTGACGATGTTGAAAGATGTGGTGCGTTCGCTGGTCAAACGGCCGTTTACCCGACCCTACCCCCGCGAAAAACAGCCCGCTCCCGAACGGCTGCGCGGCAAACTGCACTACAACCCGGAAAAATGCACCGGCTGCTGCCTGTGCAGCATGGAATGCCCGGCCAACGCCCTGGAGCTGATTACGCTGGATAAAAAAGAGAAGCGATTTGTGATGCGCTATCACCTGGATCGCTGCACCTACTGCGCCCAGTGCGTGCAAAACTGTCGCTTTGGCTGCCTGGAAATGTCGCCCGCTGAGTGGGAGCTGGCGGCCGCGAGCAAGGAGCCGTTTACGATTTATTATGGCAACGAAGAAGATGTCGCCACCGTGCTGGCAAAGCACACTGGCACAGACGCTGAACCGCCTGGGTGAAAAACGGCCGTTTCGCCTGGCCGTCCTGGGCGTGGGGCATGAACTGCGCGGAGATGACGGGGCGGGGCTGGCGGTAGCGCGAGGTTTACGGCCGTTTGCCAGCGAGCGGCTACTGGTCGTTGAAGCGGGTCACGCGCCGGAAAACCACACCGCCACCGTGCGTCGCTTTGCCCCCACGCTGGTGCTGCTGGTGGACGCAGCGCAAATGGACGAACCGCCCGGCACCATCCGCTGGCTGGCTCCCGACGACATTACCGGCGTAAGTGCCAGCAGCCACACCCTGCCGCTGCACATGCTGGCTCGCTTTTTGCAGGTGGAGCTGGGATGCGAGGTGGTATTGATTGGCATTCAGCCGGCCGACACTTCGTTAGGTGCGCCGCTTTCAGAACAGGTGGAAACGGCCGTTTCTACCATTATTCAAGCCCTTGTTGCGCGTGATGACGTATTCACCACCGACCAAGATGCTTGCTGTGAGGGATTGAAATGAAACAAAATACACATAATCTGACGGGCGCGGCCTTATTGCACGACCCCGAATGGAACAAAGGCACAGCGTTTACCGCCGCTGAACGGGACGCACTTTGTTTGCGCGGGCTGCTGCCCCCCCGCGTCTGCACCCCAGAGGTGCAGGTGCAGCGGGTGCTGGGCAACTTTGAGCGCAAGGCCAACGATCTCGACCGATATGTTTACATGATTGGGCTGGAAGACCGCAACGAAACGCTGTTTTATCGCGTCGTGATCGATCATCTGGACAAAATGATGCCCATCATCTACACCCCCACCGTGGGGCAAGGGTGCCAGGAATACGGCCACCTCTTCCGCCGCCCGCGTGGTCTCTACATCTCGGCCGAAGACCGGGGGCGCATTGCTGAGGTGGTTGCCAACTGGCCCCACGACGATGTGCGGGTGATTGTTGTCACCGACGGGCAGCGAATTTTGGGGCTGGGTGATTTGGGAGCCAACGGGATGGGTATCCCCGTGGGCAAGCTATCGCTCTACACCGCCTGCGCCGGGGTGCATCCTTCGCTGACGCTGCCCATTACGCTGGACGTTGGCACTAACAACGAAACGCTGCTGGCCGACCCGCTCTACATTGGGCTGCCGCAGCGGCGGCTGCAAGGAGAGGCGTATGAGACGCTGCTGGCGGAGTTTATAACGGCCGTTTCCGCCCGCTATCCCCACGTCCTCATCCAATTTGAAGATTTTGGCACGCTCAACGCCTTTGGCCTGCTGGAAAAATACCGCAACCAGGTTTGCTGCTTCAACGACGACATCCAAGGAACGGCCAGCGTGACGCTGGCTGGCCTCTATACCGCCCTGCGGATTACCGGCAAGCCATTGCGCGAGCAAGTGCTGCTCTTTCTGGGCGCGGGCGAGGCGGGCACGGGCATTGCCAATCTGGTGGTGTCGGCACTGACGGAAGAGGGAATGGATGAGGCTGAGGCGCGGCAGCGGTGCTGGTTTGTGGACACGCGGGGGCTGGTGGTAAGCAGTCGGCAGGATTTGGCGGCTTACAAACGGCCGTTTGCCCACGACCACCCCTTCCTCCCCGACTTTGCCAGCGCCGTCGAGAGCCTGCGTCCCACCGCCATCATCGGTGCCAGCGGCCAGCCCCACATGTTCACACGACCCATTCTGGCCGCCATGGCGCGGTTAAACGAACGGCCGATTGTTTTTTCGCTCTCCAACCCCACCTCCAAATCCGAATGCACCGCTGAGGAAGCGTACTGCTGGACCGATGGCCGCGCCATTTTTGCCAGCGGCAGCCCCTTCGACCCCGTTACCTGTAGCGGCCAAACCTTCTACCCCGCCCAGGGCAACAACGCCTACATCTTCCCCGGCGTGGGGCTGGGGGTGCTGGTCAGCGGGGCGCGGCTGGTGACGGATGAGATGTTTATGGTGGCGGCCAAAACGCTGGCGGCTGAGGTGGAGGAGGAGGATTTGGCAAACGGCCGTATTTACCCCCCACTGAGCAAAATCCGCGAGGTGTCGGCCAAGATAGGAACGGCCGTTGCTACCATCGCCTATGAGCGCGGCCTGGCAACCATGCCCCACCCAAAAGACCTGCCCGCTGCCATCCGTGCCCATATGTACGAACCAGTCTATCCAAATTATCTTGGTCTTGAGTAGCCGAGGATTCCAATCCTCGCTCTTTGGTCTAGGCCAAAAAGCGAGGATTGGCTGCTAGACCGGCGAAAGCTCGGCTACGCTCATCGCTAACTTCTCCTCTAATCTCCAATCTCCAACACCCCTTACACATTCCTTACAAACCATTTACCCCAAGCTTACACGGCAGAGGTAAAATAGCTTTATGCAACAATCATTTCAAAATCGCATCCCAAAAACATCCTCGCTGCGCCGCTATCTGCCCATTCTGCAATGGGCTAGTAGCTACCAGCGCAGCGATCTCGTTGGCGACCTGCTGGCTGGCAGCATCGTTGCCATCATGCTTGTTCCCCAAGCCATGGCCTATGCCCTGCTGGCTGGGCTGCCACCCCAAGTTGGCCTCTATGCCAGCATTCTCCCCCTCATCATTTATGGGCTGCTCGGCACCAGCCGCACCCTGGCCGTTGGTCCCGTTGCCATCGTCTCCCTGCTAGTTGCCTCCGGCGTTGCCCCATTAACCGCCACCGATGGCAGCAATTTGCTCCAGCTTGCCCTGACTTTGGCACTACTGGTCGCCATCATCCAGACCGTGATGGGGCTGCTGCGCGTTGGCTTTGTAGTCAACTTCATGAGCCACCCCGTTTTGTCCGGCTTCACCAGCGCCGCCGCCCTCGTCATCGGAGCCAGCCAGATCAAACATTTGCTAGGCATCCGCATCCCCAGCGGTGAATTTTTTGACACCGTGTGGCACGCCCTCACCCACCTAAGCGAGAGCAACCCCGCCACGCTTATCATCGGGCTGGGCAGCATCGCCATTCTCAGCTTCTTCAAAAACAGCCTGGGCAAATGGCTGCAAAAATGGGGCGTTGCCAAGCATATCGCCCTGCCCATTGCCAAAAGTGCCCCACTGCTGGTGGTGCTGCTGGGCAGCCTGGCCGTGTGGCTGGGGCAGCTTGACCAAACGGCCAACGTTGCTATCGTCGGCACCGTTCCCGCCGGGCTGCCGTCGCTCACCTTGCCCAGTTTTGCCCCCGCCGTCTGGCAGGCACTGCTGCCCACGGCACTGGTCATCAGCTTTGTCGGCTACATGGAAAGCATCGCCGTAGCTAAATCGCTGGCAAGCAAGCGGCGGCAAAAGGTGGAGCCAAACCAGGAATTGATTGCGCTGGGAATTGCCAACCTGGGGGCGGCTTTTACTGGCGGCTACCCGGTAACGGGTGGCTTTAGCCGTTCGGTCGTCAACTATGATGCCGGTGCCAACACCGGGCTGGCCTCGGTGATCACCGCCGTGCTGATTGCGCTGACGGTCATTTTTCTCACGCCGCTGTTTTACTTTTTGCCCAATGCCGTCCTGGCGGCCATTGTGCTGGTAGCCGTGGCCGGGCTGGTAGACATTGCCACGCTGCGCCACGTTTGGCACTACAACAAGGCCGATGCCGCCTCACTGCTGATTACCTTTGGCGCGGTGCTGGCATTGGGCATTGAAAACGGGATTTTGGTGGGGGTGGCAACAGCCTTGTTGCTCCACATCTGGCGCACCAGCAAGCCGCACGTGGCGGTGGTGGGGCGGCTGCCCCACAGCGAAATTTACCGCAATGTGCTGCGCCATCAGGTGGAAACGTGTCCGCACGTGGTGGCGGTGCGGGTAGATGAAAGCCTCTATTTTGCCAATACCAAGTTTTTGGAGGATACGATTTGGCAGCTTGTGTATGGGTCGGCGGATGTGGCGGCGGTGGTGTTGATTGGAACGGCCGTTAATCACATTGATGCCAGTGCCCTTGAAACACTCGAAACCCTCAACCACGACCTGCGCGACGCGGGTGTCACCCTCTACTTTGCCGCCATCAAAGGCCCCGTCATGGACAAACTGCGCGACATCGGTTTTGTGCAGCAAATTGGCAAAGACCGCTTCTTTATGACCACCCATGATGCCATGCTGACGCTGAACTGCTGGCAAAATGGGAACAAGTAACAAGTAACAGGTGGCAAGTTTCGTCAGCAAACACGACTTGCCACCTGCAACTTGCTACCCTGCAAAACCATGTGCAATTGCCCCTATCTCGGCTAAACTGGGGGTATGATGCAAACGCTCCCTGTTCCCAACTTTCGCCGCCAAGCCTTCATTTTCATCACCCTCATCGGGCTGCTGCTCCTGCGCCACCTTCCCATCGCTGCCCAGGCACCCGCCTGTCCCCCCACCCTCAGCTTCACCACCATCCCTCCCTACGGCAGTTCAGACAGCCTAACCGGCCAGGCAGATTGCATCGTACCGGCCGACTACAAGGTTGCCGTCTACATTTATGTCGGAGGGTGGTGGAACAAGCCCACCTTTGCCGCCCCGCTCACCGACATTCAGGCCGACGGTAGTTGGACAGCAACCATCGTCACCCACCCCAACGATGTCAACGCCAGCCAAATTGCTGCCTTTTTACTGCCCGTTGGCTATGCCCCGCCCCTCATCAGCGGCGACCCCTTTTTGCCCCAAGCCGTGGGCGACAACAGCGCAGCCACCGCCTACACGGCACGCACGGCCCCAGGTAGTCTCTCTTTTTCTGGCTACACCTGGAACATCAAAACCAGTGCCAGCCTGGTTGGGCCAGGCCCCAACTACTTTTCTGACAATGTATGGGTGGATACAAACGGCCGTTTGCACCTCAACATCCATCAACAAGACAACAACTGGCACAGCACCGAAATCGTCCACACCGCCCCCTTTCCCCTCGGCTACGGCCGCTACAGCTTCGCCCTTGCCAGCCCCGTCGCCCAGCTCGACCCCAACGTTGTGCTTGGGCTATTCACCTGGGACAGCAGCGCCCCCGAACACGCCTACCGCGAAATTGACATCGAAGTTGCCCGCTGGGGCAACGCAAACGACCCCACCAACGCCCAATACGTTGTCCAGCCTTACACAAACAGCGGCAACCTGCGCCGCTTCACCACGGGCAGCAGTGCCACCAGCCTCCACCGCTTCACCTGGTGCCCCGGCAAAGCCCTGTTCGACAGCTACAGCGGCCTCACCCCCACCCCCAACAACCTCATAGATGCCTGGCAAAACAGCGGCAGCGACGTGCCGCCTGCCGACACCGACCGCGAAGTTAGCCCCCACCTCAATTTATGGCTGATGAACGGCAGCGCCCCCAGCGACGGGCAGCCGGTAGAAATCATCATTGACCATTTTGCCTATGAACCGCTGGTTGAGCAGCTTCCCCCTGCTGCTGATGTTGCCATTCAACTCAATAATGGCGTTACTCTTAGTTGGACGGCCGTTTCTGGAGCCGCCAGCTATGAACTATGGCACCACAGCAGCAACTTCTACTTTACCCCGCCTGCAACCGCTTGCGCCCAAGCTGCCAACTGCACCATCACCACCGATCCCGCTGCTAACCCCGCCAGCACCGACCAAGCCAGCTATCTTGTTCGCCCCGTCAACCACTGCGGCACCGCCGCCACCCAACTCTCCAACCGCGTTGGCAGCTTCAGCTTCACCCTCATACCAGGTACCGACTCATGACCACTCTCCCCAACTTCCGCTCACCCAGCTTCCTGCTTCAACACATCCAAACAACCCTCGACTTCTACCTGCCGCGCTGCGTTGACCCCAACGGCGGCTTTTTCCATCACTTCCGCGACGATGGCACCGTCTATAACCACGCCACCCGCCACCTCGTCAGCAGCACCCGCTTTGTCTTCAACTTTGCCACGGCCGGTGCCGCCTTCAGCCGCCCCGACTATCTGGAACTGGCGCGGCACGGCTTACGCTTTATCGAGCAGGCGCATTACAACCCGCAAACGGGTGGCTACGCCTGGATTTTGCAAAACGGTCGGCCGCTTGATGACACCAACCACTGCTACGGCCTGGCCTTTGTCCTGCTGGCCTACGCCACCGCCCACAAAGCGGGCATTGGCGAAGCCCGCGCCGGGCTAGACAGTGCCTTTGCCCTGCTGGAAGAACGGTTTTGGGATAACGAATATGGCCTCTACCGTGACGAATACAGCGGCGATTGGCAGCTTGCCCCCTATCGCGGCCAAAACGCCAACATGCACAGTTGCGAGGCACTGCTGGCGGCATATGAAGCCACAGGTGACGACATCTTTTTGCAGCGAGCCTACACCGTTGCCGAAAACATCACCGTACGGCAAGCCAAGCTATCGCAGTCGGAGGGCAACCTGATTTGGGAGCATTACACGCCCGACTGGCAGATTGATTGGGAATACAACAAAGACGACCCGCAGCACCGCTTTCGGCCGTGGGGGTTCCAGCCGGGCCACCAAACGGAGTGGGCGAAGCTGCTGCTGATTTTGGCGCGGTATCGGCCGGCCGACTGGCAGTTGGTGCGGGCGGAAGCGTTGTTTAAAACGGCCGTTCCCGCCAGTTGGGACAGCGAAAACGGCGGCCTTTATTACGGCCTCCACCCCCACGGCGGCATCTGCGACAGCGATAAATATCATTGGGTGCAGGCCGAAACCATGGCCGCCGCCGCCCTCCTCGCCCAGCGCACCGGCAACCCCAGCTATTGGCAATGGTACGACAACATTTGGCGCTATTGTTGGCAACATTTCATTGACCACCAGCACGGCGCTTGGTACCGTATCCTCAGCCGCGACAACCGCAAATATTCTGACGAAAAATCTCCGGCCGGCAAAACCGACTACCACACCATCGGTGCCTGCTTTGAAATCATCCACAGCTTAACCCAACAGAGCTGAACGGTTTGGCAAACCGTTCAGCTTTCCCATATGTATAGGGCGATTGCATACGCTTAATTTGCGCTTCACCTACTGCCTAAC
>JACKCD010000070.1 GCA_020634215.1 Ardenticatenaceae bacterium
GCGGCACGTTGTCGCTGTACAAAAAGACGTTTTTGCCCAAATCAAGCGCGTCGTGGGCGACTTTGGCGGCGTAGCGACCAGGGACGGAGATGAGTACCCAGTCGGCGGTGGGGAGTTGGCGAACGGCCGTTTGTAAACTCTTTGGCCGAAACGTTTGCGTGGTGGCTGTTTGTCGCTGTTTAAGCAGGTCGTCTACTTGGGAGAGGGCGGTAGAAACGGCCGTTTCCCCCTCCCCCTGCACCACAATCAGCAAATCATCCGACCCCGCAGTCACGCCATCCGGCCATAGCCCCAGAGCCGCCAGCAGTTCTTGGTTCGCCGGAGTCGCCATCACCACCCCCGCGTCCGTCACCCCCGGCAGTGCCACCAGCTTGCTCTGTAGCTGCATTAAAACAATGGAGTCGTAGTAGGCTCCTTTGCGAATTTCATACTGAAGGTTGGTCATTTTAAGAATTCACCGCAGAGAGCGCGGAGGACGCAGAGACAAAGAAAAACTTTGCGCTCTTTGCGCCCTCTGCGGTTCAATAAATCGCTTAATCCCTGCTCGCTGCCCTCTGCACCGCCTCTACAATATGCTGATAGCCGGTGCAGCGGCACAGGTTGCCGGAGATGGCTTCGCGGATTTCGGCTTCGGTGGGGCTAGGGGTTTCTTCCAGAAACGGAATCAGGGTCATAAGAAAGCCGGGGGTGCAGAAGCCGCACTGGAGGCCGTGGCTCTCCCAAAACGCTTGCTGCAACGGGTGAAGGTTGTCGGGTGTGCCAAGGCTTTCAACGGTTTGCACCGTTTGGCCGTGGGTTTGGGCAGCCAGCATGAGGCAGGAGCGGATGGAACGGCCGTTTACCAGCACCGTACACGCCCCACACACCCCATGTTCGCATCCCACATGCGTCCCCGTCAGCCCCAGCTCATGACGCAAAAAATCACTCAGCAGCAAACGCGGCTCCACATCACGCACAATCTCGCTGCCGTTTATGGTTACAGTTAGGGGAAAAGTATTCATACATCAGGGAATTGGAGATTGGAGATTGGAGATTGCCGCTTCGCTAGTGACAATCTCCAATCTCCAATCCCCAATCTCAATTCTTCACAGCCTCAAACGCCTGCACCAACGCCCGCTGCGTCAGCACCCGCACCAAATGCCGCTTGTAGGCGGCCGAAGCGTGGATGTCGTCGGTGGGGTCAATTTCTTCGCGGGCGGCGATGTCGGCGGCGGCAGCAAAAAGATCGGCTGTTGGCCGTTGGCCCACCACTGTTGCTGCCGCCCGCTCGGCCACCTGTGGCACCTCGCCCACGTTCAGGCAGACCAGCCGCGCCGCCGCACAGCGTCCGTCAGCGGCCAGCGTCACAATCGCGGCCACCCCTGCCAGGGCATAATCCCCGTGCCGCCGCGCCATTTCCACAAAGCCAGTGCCGCTGCGCGGGGGCAATGGCTCCACGGCAACCTCCGTCACCATCTCGTCAGCCGCCAAATCGGTGGCAAATAGTCCGGTGAAAAAATCGCTGGCGGCGACCTGACGGCTGCCCCGCTCGCTTTGAATGGTCAACGTGGCCTGCCGCGCTATTGCCCACACCGGCAGTTCAGCGGCGGGGTCGGCGTGGGCCAAGCTGCCGCCCAGCGTGCCTCGGTTGCGAATTTGCGGATGGGCGATGTGGGGCATCATTTGCTGCAACAGAGGGTCGTGTTGCGCCACCAGCGGGCTGCGCTCCACCTGATAGTGCCGGGTCAAAGCCCCCAGCCGCAGTCCACCATTGGCGGTGGCTTTGATATAGGCCAGCTCCCCTTCTAGCCGATTGATGTCCACCAGCACGCCGGGACGCGCCAGCCGGAAGTTCATGGCGGGAATGAGGCTTTGCCCTCCGGCCAGCAGCTTGGCTTCGTCTCCGTGTTGGGTGAGGGCGGCAAGAACGGCCGTTAATGTCTCAGGTACTAAATAATCAAAAGGGGCTGGTTTCATTCAGGGTTCCTTAAGATGGAGACTGAGAGATTAAGAGACTGGGAGATTCCCCGCTAGTCTCCCAATCTCTTAGTCTCAAAATCTCAAATTTTCGATTACTTCCCCACTCTCGCTTACAATCATGAGAACCAATAATTATTCAATAATCCGGCCGCTTGTCAAACGCTGGGCGTATATGAGGGATAGGCGCTGTTGACAACACCTTAATAACCTGCTAATTTATCCGCTTATCACTCAACGGTCGGAAATGAATTGTAATTGTTTCCTATTTAACGGCCGTTCACATCAGACAAGGAGAATAACAATGTCGAATAGATTAGAGATTATCGGAAATAAGAATTTTTCACGCAAAGGCGCAAAGTCGCCAAGCATTTTTCCTTTGCACCTTTGCGCCTTTACGTGACATAAAGTTAATTCCGATAATGTCTATTATATGTGGGCAACCTATCCTTTAGCACAACAGCGGAACAGGTTCGAGAGCAGTTTGCAGCCTATGGTGCGGTTGAATCCGTGGATTTGCCAACAGATCGTGAGACAGGGCAACCACGTGGCTTTTGCTTTGTGACCATGGCAGATAGTCAGAGTGTCAACAATGCCATTAATGGACTCAACGGGGTCATGGTAGATGGTCGCAGCTGGAAAGTGAATGAAGCTCAAGAAAGATCGCCGCGCACAGGCGGTCGGGGTGGGTACACACCACGCCCACGTGGGTAATGCGTTTGGTTTGAGGGAGGGGGTGGCAAGGGAAAAACGGCCGTTTTCATCTAAAAACGGCCGTTTTTTTTGCCAACTACACAAAGCCCATAGAGTGAGTCTGGTTCCTTTACCTTACTGGAACGGCCGTTAATGTCTCAGGTGCCAAATAATCAAAAGGGGCTAGTTTCATTCAGGATTCCTTTTTTCGATCACTTCCCCACTTTCGCTTACAATCATGCGAAACAACAATTCTTCAAAAATCCCTTGTCTTATCAAACGGGAAGAAGTTTAGATAGGATTGACAGAATTGACAGGATTTTTTTGCTAGGTTCTGTTGACATTTGGTAAAAAGAAGCAGATTTCACCGCAGAGGGTGCAAAGATCGCAGAGATTTGTCTTGTTTTCTTCGCTTTCTCTGCGTCCTTTGCGTACTTTGCGGTTCAAATTCTGAAATGTCAACGCAGCCTAGTAGATTCAAAATCCTGTTAATCCTGTAAATCCTGTCAAAAAAGGATTTCTCATGACTTTTTTGCAGAGATTGCTGCACAACTGTGAAACATATGCCGACAAAACCGCGCTGGAATTTATTCCGGTGGCTGACGAAGCCGTGCCGCCGCCGGTGAGCTATGGGGAGTTGGGGGCGATGGTGGAAAAAACGGCCGTTTATCTCCACACCCTCGGCCTACAACCCGGCGACCGCGTTGCCATGCAGCTCCCCAAATGCCTCCCCTTCCTCTACCTCCACCTCGCCACCCTGCGGCTAGGCGGCATCGTCCTGCCACTCAACCCCGCCTATCCCAACGCCGAACGCCACTACTTTTTGGCCGATGCCGAAGCCAGCCTCTTTTTTGCCGATGCGGCCGACCAGCCGCAAATTGACACCCTGCTGCCCGATCTGCCCAGCATCCGCCACTGCATCTACCTCAATCCCGACGATCCAGCCCCCCTGCTCCTCTGCCCCCCCGCCCCCCTGCCCCCCATCCCCACCGACCCCACCACCACCGCCCTCATGATCTACACCAGCGGCACCACCGGCCGGCCGAAAGGAGCCATGAGCAGCCACGGCAACCTCACCGCCCAAATTGATGCCCTCCACACCGCCTGGGGCTGGCGCGACGACGACATTTTGCTCCACGTCCTCCCCATTTTCCACGTCCACGGCCTCATTGTTGCCCTGCACGGGGCGCTCAACGCCGGAGCCACCACACTGCTATTCAACAAATTTGATGCCACCCGCGCCCTGCAAACGCTGGTTGACCGCCGCTGCACCGTCCTAATGGCCGTCCCCACCATCCACCGCCGCCTGCTCGATGCCCCCAACGCCGCCAGCTATGACCTCAGCCACATGCGGCTGCTCACCTCTGGCTCGGATCGGCTGCCCGACGATATGTTTGTCGCGTTCCAGCAAACGTTCGGCCACACGCTGCTGGAGCGGTATGGCATGACGGAAACGGGAATGAATTTGTCGAATCCGCTGCACGGGGAGCGGCGGGTGGGGTCGGTGGGGCTGCCTTTGCCGGGGGTGGAGGTGCGAATTGTGGATCAGGTGACGGAACGGCCGTTAGCCGATAACGAAGTCGGCGAACTCCAGGTACGCGGCCCCCACGTCTGCCAGGGGTATTGGCGGCAGCCGGAAAAAACGGCCGCTGCCTTCACCCCTGACGGCTGGCTTCGCACCGGCGACCTTGGCCTGCGGGAATCCGACGGCTATTTTACGCTCAAGGGCAGGGAAAAGGATTTGATCATCAGCGGCGGCTACAACATTTATCCCCCGGAGGTGGAGTTGGTGCTGGCGGATCATCCGGCCATTGCGGCCAGTGCGGTGATTGGTTGCCCAGATGTCCAGTGGGGGGAGCGCGTAACGGCCGTTATTCGTCTCCACGACAACGCCACCGCCACTGCCGAAGAAATCATCGCCTACTGCCGCGAACGGCTGGCCGCCTATAAAGCACCGCGCCAGGTCGTCTTTCTGTCTCAATTTCCGCAAAATGCCTTGGGCAAAGTTCAAAAAGCACAGCTACGGGCGCAGCTTTGTGGAGGATAGAAGGTGTGGAACCAGCCGTCAATTTCCCCCAGAGGCAAGGTATCACGCTCTGCATAACCGCTGTTAGTAGTAATTGGCTAAAATAGTATGTGCTTGTCCGATTCCACACCAGTGAAAACCAAAGCGACCTTGTTTTGGCTCCCGCAAAGCCGCTTCAGGAGACACTTCTCTACCTCTATCTGTAAATTTACCGAAAAAAACTTACAAACCCAGTTAAGCAAATATAGAAAGTAGGGCAAGTTTGCAAACTTGTCCTACCACAAGGAACATCATGACCACTCATTTACGTATTACTGTCGCCGATGTGCAATTTGTCGCTCGCCTCGAAGAGGCCAACGCCCCCCAAACCTGTGCCGAATTCCGCAAGCTGCTCCCCTATCGGCAAAAGCTCATCCACGCTCGCTGGAGCGGCGAAGCGTGCTGGATTCCCCTGGGTGATTTCAAGCTCAACGTTGGCTTTGAAAACCACACCAGCCACCCTGCTCCCGGCGAAATCCTGTTCTATCCCGGCGGCTACAGCGAAACCGAAATCCTGTTCCCCTACGGTGCCGCCTGCTTTGCCAGCAAAATGGGGCAGCTTGCTGGCAACCATTTCCTCACCATCATCGAAGGCAAAGAAAACCTGCGCCCCATCTGCGAAAAAGTCCTCTGGCAAGGGGCGCAGGACATCCTATTTGAGTTGTTGTAAGTAGAGATGCACAATGTAGAAACGCAAGATTTTGCGTCTCTACTCAGTCCAGCAGCAGGTACTCGCTGAACTGACCGCGCATACAGTGGTTGGAACTCATGGCGGAGCCGTAGCCGCCGACGTTGAGGAAGGCCAGCGTGTCGCCTTCGGCCAGTGGTGGCAGCGGGATGTTTTCTGCCCAAAGGTCAATCCCCTCGTTGATGTTGCCCACGACCGTTGTTGGTTGCATCTCCCCATCACGCAGCTTGGTTGGCACAACGACAAAAGGGGTTTGGTAATAGACGGACAGGGGTTGCAGGTTGAAGCCACCGTTAACCCCTACAAACAGCGTCTCTTTTTTGCGCTCCACCATGGTCACTTGCAGCAGCAGCACTCCGGCATCCTTGATCAGGTAATCACCTGGCTCGGCCTGAATGGTGACATCCCATTCCTGGGCAAAGGCGGCGAGCAAATCGCCCCAGCGGTCTAAATCGAGGGCGTGGCCGTCGGCGGTGAGCTTTAGCCCCAGGCCGCCGCCGATGTTGACGGTGGTGACATCGGGAAGTTGGGAGAGAAAACGGCCGTTTTCCACCAAAATCCGCTCAAAAGTATCCAACTGCGGTGAGAGGTAGCCCGATCCGGCGTGAAAGTGGAGCCGCGTAATCGGCATGTCATATTGCCGCGCCAGTGCCATCGCCTCCGGCAAATGCTCCAGATAAATGCCAAACTTGGTCGTTTTGGCTCCCGCATAGTGTAGGGCATCGTTATAACCCAGCCCTAGCTGTGGGTTAATCCGCAGCCCAATGGGGCGACCGGGACACCGCTCTCCCAAACGGCGAATCGTGCTAAGCGCATCGCAGTTGACCTGAATCCCAGGGTGGCGGGCAATGACATCGAGGTCGGCGTTGGAAACGGCCGTATTTGTGTAGGTAATATCACTTTCCCGAAACCCCACTTGCCGCGCCAGCAGCAGTTCGCTGGGCGAGCAAACATCCACGCCACACTCCCCGTGCAGCCGCAAAAAGGTGAGCAGCGGCAGGAAGCGGTTGGATTTAAGGGCAAAAAACAGCTTGTGCGGCACGCCCCGCGCCGCCAGTACCTCGGCCAGCCGCCGCCAGTTGGCGTGGAAGCGGTGGCTGCTGTAGGCATAGGTGGGCGTACCGGCCGACTCGGCTAGGGTTTGTAAATCATGTTGTTGCAAGTGCAAACGGCCGTTTACATACCCCAAATCCGGCCGTTGCCACCAAAACCAGTCGTTTGTCGTCATAGTCTCCTAATGATTAGAGATTAGAGATTGGAGATTGACATTTGCAAACCATACTCCCAATCTCCAAACTCCAATTAACCAATCTCCACCCCACCCGCCCACAGCAGCCCACGCCGCTGAATTTCCCGTGCCTCCGGCACATCAAAATCTTTGGCAACGTGACCCAGCGAGGAGTAGAAAATGCGCCCCTTGCCAAACATCCGCTTCCAAACCACCGGCATCACCGTTCCGGCAATCCAGGGGGCGTATTCGCCGCCAAAGGTCGTCGTTGCCAGCACCTCGTTCGACGGGTCAACGTGCATGTAATATTGCTCGGAGTGCATGGCAAAGTCAGACAGCCCAGCGGTAATGGGGTCGTCGTGGTTGCCAATGTTGACCCGATAATCAATGATGTTACCGGGGTGAGCCACCCACTGGCCGCCAATCATCCACTGATAATCCACGTTGTTGCGAAAGGCATCGGCCGTACCGCCGTGCCAGCCGCCGAGGTTAACCCCGTTGCGAACGGCCGTTAACAACCCCTTCTCCTGCTCATGGGTAATCGTCCCCATTGTCCAAATCGGCACCACCAAATCCAGTGCCGCCATTTTGTCCGCGTCCAGATACACATCCAGCGTATCGGCAATCTCTACTTCAAACCCAGCCTCGCGCAGCAATGGCGCAAAAATATTCACACATGCCTCCGGTTCGTGACCCGGCCAGCCACCCCAGACCATGAGGGCTTTTTTCATCGTAAACCTTCCTTCTTTTGCAGGGGAGCAGGGAGACAGGGGAGCGGGGAAGAAAAATCCCCCCTGCTCCCCCGCTCCCCTGCTCCCCTCACGCTTCCACTAAAGCCGTCCCCAACGCCACAATGCGGTCAATCGTTTCCCAGTTGCGGTCAAAACGGCCGTTAATTACCAGCACTCCACCCTCCCAACGCACCTCCTCCAACGCCCCCACCTGCGGCCAAAACGGCCAACTGGTCAGGATCTCCTGCACCATCGGTGTTATGTGCCGTTCCCCCAATAGCTGATGCGTTGACAACAACAAAAAGCGCGTCTGCCACGCCCCATCCCCTATCAGCACCCGCTGCAACCCACGTCTTTCCGGCTCCGCCAACGCCCGCGCTTGCGGCAGCAGCAGCAGCATGCCATAGGGCAATGGCTTGTCATACGTTACCCAGCGAAACAAAAACGCTCCATCCCGCTGCTCCCGGCGCAGTTCCCACACTGCCCCCTGCGCCGTTGTACCTGCCAACCGATATTGCCGCCGCCATCGTCGCCACCACGGCTGCGACTGAAAACGCCATCCCCGTTTTCTAGCCTCTGCCTGCCAGGCAAGATAATGCCGCTGACCAGCCAGCCCAATGGTCGCCTGCACAACCAGCAGCAGCATAATCAATATAGCAAAAATTTGTTTAAGATCAGCCTGCACCATCCCAATTACGCCTCTCTTGAGGTCAAATTATAGGCTGCACAGGTTGGTCTGCCAAAATTATGAAATCAGCTTTGGATAGCTTAACTGCCCAACGCGGGCATACATTCCAAAAAGCCGTTGCCCTGCATCACAAGCCGGTTGCCGCCGGGCTTAAGGGCAGTTACTTTGAGTTCGACCGCTTGCTGGAGGTCGCACTGCCCGGCGGTGTTGCCAAATTGCTGGGCGATGGCAGGGGGGAGCAGCAGATGGGTGGTGTCAAACGGCCGTTCTTCCACCCACGTCACCCCCGAATCGGCAAACATCATCTCAACGCGAAAGCCGGTCTCGTCGTCATGGCTATCTTGCCAAACCAGACAGGGTGTGGGCGACATGACAAGCATGGCTCCCACCATTGCCACATCTGGCGGGTAAAAGCAGGTAGGTTCCAACAGGTAGCCAGCCAAGAAGTAACGGCCGTTTGCCAACCCCACCACCTGCCCCCCAGCCAAACTCAAATACGCCACATCGGGCGGCAGCACAAACTGCGGCCCACTGGTTAGCGGCGCACTGCTGATGTCGAGCTGCTGCAGGGCGGTGTAACGGACGGCTGGGGTAGTGGCCCAGCCCAGCCGCTCACCAACGGTTTCGGAAAGGGGGAGTTGGCCGCGCCAAACGGCCGTTAATGAGCCACTGGGAAGCAAAAACCCCTCCGGCGGCATTAAATCAAGGCCGCCCTCGTTAGCTGCCAACTCTGGCGGCAGGGAAAAGAGGGCATAATCACCATCGTCAAACAGCACCGTTACCAGCCGCGCTGCCTCCTGCCACACCATTTGCCCATGTTCAAACCGCTGTGCCAGCGCTGGGGAAGCGGCCACCACGTCCAGCGGGCAGGTAGCGGGAGCCGGGGCGAAAAACCAGCCGATTTCGGCACGGCCGGCACACAGCCCGTCCATCCGCTCGGTGGGCAATTTCTCCCCCGTTGTCACATCGAAAAACCAGCTTGCGCCACTGTCGTTGTTCAGCCGCACGCGGGGCGGGCTGGGCCATGCCTGCACGTAGGTTGGCGTTGGCTCCTGGCTTGCCACGGGGGTCAAGGTGTTGGTGGCACGGTTAAAATGGAGCAAGCTGTAGCGGGTCTGCTGGCTGCACGGGGCATGAACCACGCTAACCAAAAGCCCCTGGCCGTCGGGCGACCACACCACATGGCCCGCCTGGGCATCGGGGGCGGCATCAAGCAGCAGCGACTGTTCGGCTCCGCTTGCTACCTCGCGGATGACAAGTAGCTCCCCTTCGGGGCTGTTGCTGGTGAAGGCCAGCCATTGTTCGTCAAGCGAAAGGGCAACATTGAGAGTGCGATGGCGCGGCAGCAATTCGGTTATGTTCCCGCTGGCTAAATCCACCTTGTTGAGATGCGTGCCGTTGATAAACGTCCCACAGCCGTCTACGGCGGCGTTGTCGGTGATGTAGAGCGATTGGCCGTCGGCCGACCAGCGGTAAGGGACGGGCCACTCTTGCCCCAAACCCGCCCCGCGCCATTCGTCCACAACGGTATGGTGCAGCGTGCCGCCTACTTCGGCCACTTCCAGCAAGACGGCATATTTTGCCCCGCCGGGAAAGGTTTCCAGTTCGTCGCTGCTGGCAGCCACGGCGATGGATTCACCATAGCGCACCTGCCAACGGCCGTTTGGCGAAAGCTCCGTGTGGACAACCATTGGCACGGTGAGGGGAGCCAAAATGGCAAGCGGCTCCCCCGGCGGCAAGGGGATGACCGAGCCATTGGTCAAGTCAGCCAAGGCGTGGGCCGCTTGCCCCGCCCCGTCTTGCCAGCCAGTGATAAGCTGGGTGTCGCCAAGCCATTGCAGCGGGGGCAGCAGCCCAGCAGCGGCGGCAATGGGCTGGGCGGCTTCGCTATAGGGGAAGGGGACACGGTAGATGGTGGCAGCCGATGGTTCGGCGGCGGCGTAGAAAAAAAGGTCGCCAGCGAGATTAAAAGTAGGATAACCCACAAAGGCACGTGGAGCGGGAATGGTGGCGCGGATCACGCCATCGGCATCGGCGACGGTGATCGTTTCGTCAGCAATATAGGCCACCTGCTGCCCGTCGGGGCTGAGATCGCCAATGCAAAAGGAGAGGCCGAGGTCGGTGCAGTCGAGCATTTTTTGCGGGAAGCCGCCGCAGCAGGTGGTGTAGAGGCTATCATAACGGCCGTTTCTCTCCTCCAATGCGGCAACGGCGGCGGGCTGGTAGGCCAAAAAGAGCTGATGGTTGTCGTAGCCAATTCGCACCAGCTCCACAAAACGGCCGTCGGGCAGGACGATTTCGGGGAAGTCCATCCGTTCTTGGCCGTTGCTGTTGGCAATGGTTAGCTGGCTGTGGCTGCTGCCATCGGCTTCACCACGAACGGCCGTCCAGGCAATGCGGCTGCCGTCGGGGCTGAGGACAAAGCTGTTGATGAAGCTGCCAGCGGGAGGCTTGGAAAACGGGAGGGGGGTGGTTTGGCCGCTGGGGGCGTGGCGCAAAACGGCCGTTTTGTCCTCATTTAAATAATACAGCCCATTTTCCCGCAGTTGCACCGCACCGGTGGCGGCAACGGGCAAGGGGCAGCTTGCTCCCGTTTGTGGGTGGGTAAGTGCCAGCGCGTCGCCAGCGGCGACCACCAAGGCGGGGCGGGGAATGTCGGAGCAGAAGGTGGTGGGAACTGCGGTGGCAGTTGGCTGAGGGATAGCGGTGGGGGATGGTTCAGGAACGGCCGTTGCCGGGGCAGGCGGTGTAACAACAGCCGGGGCTTCGGTGGCGGCTACAAGTGTTAAGGCGGGCTGAGTGACCGTCGCGGGAGGTGGCTGTGGGTCATTGGGGGGCGCACAGCCTATGAGCAGGAATAAAAGCAGGAAGAATTTTAACCGTTTCATGGTGTCATGATACACAGAGGCATCCAGAGTGGCTCAACGGCAAGCCAGTGTTTTGCATACCGCTTCCATATATTCGCACGCATAATAGGAAGATTGTACCAGCTACAGTAAAATTATCTTGAATAGTATGGTACAGCAACACAGGTTGGAATACGATACCCTGTATTCTACGGGAAAACGTTGGCATCGTAACGGAATGGGCATCTTGCAAAACAACCATGCACACAACATCTTACCTTCAACTGATTAACGGCCGTTATCTCCTCCACGAAAAACTAGGCCAGGGCGGCATGGGAATTGTCCACCGCGCCACCGACCGACTAACGGGCGAGACGGTTGCGCTAAAGCAAGTCTTTTTGCCCGTTGAGCAGATTCTGTTTGCCTCCCAGCCTATTTCGCAAACCAACCGCGAACTGCGGCTGGCGCTGGCGCATGAATTCCAGACGCTGGCTGGGTTGCGCCACCCCAATATCATCAGTGTGTTGGATTATGGCTTTGATAAAGACCAGCAGCCGTTTTTTACGATGTCGTATTTGGAGGGAGCCAGAACGATTGTAGCGGCGGCAAACGGCCGTTCCCTCCCCCAAAAAATCACCCTCCTCATGCAAATATTGGAAGCCCTCGCCTACCTCCATCGGCGCGGCATTTTGCACCGCGACCTCAAGCCCGACAACGTGCTGGTGGTGGGCGACACCGTGCGCGTGCTGGACTTTGGGCTGGCAGCAGCCAAGGAGCAGGCCACAGACTCCGTTGGTAGCTGGCTCTACATGGCCCCTGAGGTGCTGCTGGGGCAACCGGCTACTGAAGCAAGCGATCTCTATTCCGTAGGGGTGTTGGCCTACCGGCTGCTGGCCGGAACCCACCCTTTTGACATTTATGCTGAGGATACGATTGGTGAAATTCTGGATGGAGAGCCGGACTGGAGCAAGATAAAGGGGGAGGAAGCATTAACGGCCGTTATCCGCACGCTGCTTGCCAAAAAGCCGGAAAATCGTTACGCGACAGCAAATCAAGCCATCGCTGCTTTCTGCCAAGCGTTGAGGCAGCCACTGCCACCAGAAACGGCCGTTATCCGTGAAAGCTACCTACAAGCTGCATCATTTGTTGGCCGAGACGCTGAACTCGCCCACCTAACAGCAGAGCTTAATCGCCTACAAAATAGCCAAACGGCCGTTTGGCTCATCGGTGGCGAAAGCGGCATCGGCAAAAGCCGCCTCATCGAAGAGCTACGAACCTACGCCCTGATACGTGGTTGGCAAGTATTACGCGGTCAGGCCATTGCCGAAGGGGGAGCCTATTTCCAATTGTGGCGCGACATCGTGCCTCGATTAATTTTATCTACCCCCATAACAGAGTTTGAAGCTGGCATTCTGCGCCAAATAACCCCCCATATCTCCCAACTTCTGGGTCGGGACGTACCAGATCTACCAGGCTACGACAGTGCCAATGGACAGCACAAATTAGTGAGAACCTTACTCGCACTGCTTCAAAAACAGACCCTGCCTACCCTGCTTTTGCTAGAAGATTTGCATTGGTCTATCGAATGTCTGCTCCCATTGCAAGAAATACTAAGTGACCTCAACGCCACCAACCGCCTGATGATTGTTGCCACTTACCGGGATGATGAAAAGCCAACGCTGCCGCAAACATTAGATGGTGCCAACCTACTTAAGCTAGAACGGTTTGATCAGGGGAAAATTACCGAACTATGCCAAGCCATGCTTGGAACGCAAGCCAGCATAGACAAACTCGTCCCCCGGCTCATTCAAGAGACTGAAGGGAACACCTACTTTTTGGTAGAGGTAATGAGAGCCTTGGCCGAGGAAGCCGGACAATTGGCAGCGATTGACCAAGAGACATTACCAACAAGCATTCTTACCCAAGGGATGGAACAAATACTTCAACAGCGAATTTACAAAATGCTGGATTCTGATCAAGAAATGCTTCAGTTAGCAGCGGTGGCGGGGCGGCAGTTAGATATGAAGCTGCTGAAAACCCTAAAACCAGACAACACCTTTTTTGAAGGGTGGCTCCAGCGAGCCGCTGAGGCTGCAATCTTGATTATACGCGATAACCAATGGCTGTTTGCCCATGACAAACTGCGTGAAGCCATGCTGCTTAATCTGGATCAGCATGATCGGCAATGGCTGCATGAACAGATTGCGCTAACTGTTGAAGCAGTCTACCCTAATAATCGGGATTATTATCGGAAACTGGTTGAACATTGGCACGCTGCCCAAAATGTGGACAAAGAGCTACATTATTTACCCGCAGTGGCCGAACATCTCATCATTGAACTAGATGCTTACCCCGATGCAATCCGGCTTTTAGAACGCGGTTTGCAAGCTGTACCTGATACAGACAGCCGCATTGTGAGCCTGCTTAATTGGTTAGCCCATGTCCACCTCGCTTTAAGCGAGGTGGACATGGCACGACAGTACGCGAAACAAGCCCAAACCTTGGCCCAAGCTGCTGGAAATTGGGCTGAACTAGGGATGAGCTTAATGCATTTGGGGGGCGTTGCTTGGTACACAGGTGATCTTTCCCAGGCACAGGAGTACTATGAACAATGTTTGGCAATCTTTGAAAAGTTGGACAATCACCGCTATACTGCCAGAAGCCATCGCTATTTAGCAATAATGCACATGTATCAAGATCGCATTACAGTAGCTCAGGAGCATTCTGAAAAAGCATTAGCACTTTTTGAAGTCATCCATGATCAATGGGGAATCATGCTTATTGTCAGCGATTTAGCCGACTTAGTGGCCGAACAGGGCGAGTATGAAAAATCAGTACAATATTGTGAACGCACTTATGAGTTAGCTATTGAGCTTGGTAATCAGCTTTTTCAGGCTGTTGGCACCATGAAATCAGGAATGGGGCATTTTTATCAGGGCCATCCAGCAAAGGCAAAAGGGCTTCTGTTACAGGCACTAGAAATTTCCCAAAAGATAAATCATCCTCTTGTAGCCGCTGATATCCATCGCTTTCTTGGTATTGTTGCTTATGCCATGCAATCGTACACAGAAGCCCTGACTTATTTGCAGGCAAGTCTGGCCTATGGGAAATCAGTTGCCGACCAGCAGGTAGATTATTCTTTTTTGAAGTTGCTCATTCGGGCTTACCTGCATGTGGATATGGAGAAAGCCAGGGAATGTTTGCAGCAAGCCTTTTCTGCTGCTCGCCCAGATGTGGAGGATGAGCCCGATTATGATTTTGTTTTGGTGTGGGTGAAATATTATTTAATGACGGGGAATCCATGGCAGGCCGCTGCTTTGTTGGGGCGTTGTCCAGAAGGCAAGGGGCCTTTTGAAAAGTTTTTCTTTCATGAGATGCAGCGTGAGTTAGAAAAATGTCTACCTACGAATGAACTACAGGCGGCTTTGTCTGTGGAAAGTGAGTGGGACTGGGGACGCGAACGTGAGCAGCTTCTGGCTGTCTTGGGTAGCGGGGTTCAGCATGATTAACGGCCGTTACCTCCTCCACGAAAAACTAGGCCAGGGCGGCATGGGTATTGTCCACCGCGCCACCGACCGGCTGACGGGGGAAGCCGTTGCCCTCAAGCAAGTTTTTTTGCCCGTTGAGCAGCTTATGTTCCATTCCCGCCCCGCCGCGCAAACCCGCGAGGCTCTGCGGCTGGCGTTGGCACACGAATTTCAAACGCTGGCCGGGCTGCGCCACCCCAACATCATTAGCGTGCTGGATTATGGCTTTGATAAAAACGGACAGCCGTTTTTCACCATGTCGTATTTGGAAGGGGCGCAAACGGTGGTCGCGGCGGCAAACGGCCGTTCTGCCCCTGAAAAAATTACCCTCCTCATCCAAATGCTCGAAGCCCTGGCCTACCTCCATCGGCGCGGCATTTTGCACCGCGACCTCAAACCCGACAATGTGCTGGTAGTGGGCAACACGGTGCGGGTGCTGGATTTCGGGCTGGCGGCGGCCAAGGAGCAGGCCACGGACTCTGTGGGCAGTTGGCTCTATATGGCTCCTGAGGTGCTGTTGGGACAGCCAGCCACAGAAGCTAGCGACCTTTACGCAGTTGGTGTACTGGCCTACCGGCTATTAGCTGGCATTCATCCCTTTAATATCTATGCCGACGATACGATTGGGGAGATTTTGGCGGGCGAACCGGATTGGAGTAAGGTGCAGGGTGGAGGGGAATTAACGGCCGTTATTCAAAAGCTACTTAGCAAACAACCTGAACAACGGTACCAAAGAGCCTTTGATGTACTGCAAGACCTGACGGCAACCGCAGGTCAATCGCTGCTAATAGAGACGGCCGCCATCCGCGAAAGCTACCTCCAAGCCGCCAAATTTGTGGGGCGCGAAACCGAAATGGCTCAGCTAACCGAAGCATTGCACCAAGCTACCAGCGGCACTGGCTCTACCTGGCTCATTGGTGGTGAAAGTGGCGTAGGCAAATCCCGGCTGCTCAACGAACTCCGCACCATTGCCCTGGTAAATGGTTTTCAGGTCATCCGGGGGCAAGCCGTCAAAGACGGTAGTATTCCCTACCAAATTTGGCGAGAGCCTGTGCGGCGGTTGCTTTTAACAACCACCATCAGCGATGTAGAAGCCAGTGTCCTAAAGGATTTTATTCCCGACATTCATCACCTGTTGGCACACCCTGTCGCCAATGCCCCCACCTTAATCGGGCCTGCCTATCACGAACGGCTGCTCTTCACCATCCTCGATTTATTCCGGCGGCAGCAAACTCCCATGCTATTTCTGGCTGAAGACCTTCACTGGACACAAGAGAGCCTGATCTGGCTCAAATTCTTAAGCCAATTTGCCAAAGGATTATCCCTCCTCATCATCGGCACCTATCGTGACGATGAAAGGCCAGATTTGCCTGAGGCAATGCCACAGGCACAGATTCTAAAATTGCTGCGGCTAAATGAAACAGACATTGCCAGCCTGACCGAGGCCATGTTAGGCTCAGCCGGGAAAGAGCCAGCCTTACTCAATTTGCTGCAACAGGAAACCGAAGGTAACGCCTTCTTTATGGTTGAAGTGATGCGAGCTTTAGCCACAGAAGCAGGGGATCTGAGCCGGATTGGGCATATGACGCTGCCAAAGACCCTTCTGGTAGGTGGGGTGCAAGAAGTGCTGCAGCGTCGCATTGGACGAATGCCTGCATGGGGACGGCCGTTATTACAGTTAGCTGCCGTCATTGGCCGCCAATTCGATTTACGCCTTCTCGCTACGCTATCACCCACCACAGACTTGACCCAGTGGCTCACCCTAGGGGCAGAAGTGGCTCTCTTTGAAGTACAAGAAGACCAATGGCGTTTTAGCCATGACAAGCTGCGTGAAGCCGTACTTGCCGATCTACCACAAGGAGAACACAAATTGCTCCATCGGCAGGTAGCCGAAACAATTGAACAAACGTACTCTGGGGATGAAACACGCAACGAACAATTGATGGGCCATTGGCGCAATGCGGGTGAAATAGCGAGAGAACTGCCCTACATCCTCAAGGTCGCCCGCGAAGTGCCCCATGGTCGCAGCAGTTTTCAATACGCGCTGGAACTAATCGCCCGTGGTCTATCACTGGCCGCACAAATCCAAGACATACCTACCCAGTTAGAACTAGCTATCGTCCAAAGCTCGATGTACCATGAACTTGGTGAATATGCCGCAGCCCAGCAATGCCTGGAACAAGCCTTACCCCAAATCCAGGCACTGGGTCTCTACAAGCTGGAACACAAAGCGCACTACAATCTGTCTCGTATCGCCTGGCAGCTTGGCAATCATCAGATGATGGTTGACCAAGCCAACCAGTCTTATGTTCTGAGCCGTGAAACCGGAAATATGGCTGGCCTGGTAAACAGCCTTAACCAACTGGGGCTAGCCTACGACAGCTCTGGAGATATAGCGAAAGCCCGAGATTATTATCGCCAATGCCTAGAACTCGCCCGCCAAATTGAAGATAATCGCTTTACCGCTATTGCTCTCAACAACATTGGCGAGGGATTTACCGACGAAGGGGATTATGTGAGTGCCTATCAGTACTATTTAGATGCTTACGAGATTGATCAACATCGGGGAGATCGGCACGGGATGGCTATCCAGCTCGCGAATTTGGGCAATAATGCCCTGGCACGTGGCAGTTGGTCTGAGGCTCGCCAATATCTGGAGGAGAGTATCCAGATTGAACGCGATTTTGATTTGGGAACATGGTTGGGGCTGGCACTAAACAGCATGGTAATGGTAGAACTGATTGCAGGTAATCACCAAGCGGCTGAAGATTGCGTAATGGAGAATTTGATTCTGGCTGATACCTTAGGCAGTCGCCTCCATAAACCCGAGGCTTTGCTATGGCTTGGCTATCTGCGGCTGGTACACAACAACCTGATTGACGCCCTGAAGGCCTATAACCAGGCTGTAGAGATTGCTCGAGATACAGAGGTGGTTGTTTTGGTGGATGCTCTCGCCGGGCGAGCCTTTGCCCAAACTGACCCAACTGCAGCCTGGCAAGATTTATTGGAGGCACTTACCCTCGCCCAGCAAAACAACCTCGGACGCTTGCGTATCAATGCCCTAACGATTGTTGCCAGCCTGTATGCGCGACAAGGACAGCTTGAGCAAGCTGCCGAGCTTTGTGGGCTGTTAGATGCTCAGGGGAATTTTGACCATCAGGCAATACGCACGCTTTACCGGGAACCGCTTAAAGTAGAACTGCGTGCCAAATTGGGGGATTTGGTTTATGAGGAGACGAGCAAACGTCTGCTAGGACAGCCGTTACAGGATGTAGCCCACGCTGTACTTGACTCCCGTCAAAAGGGCAAGGGGCAAGATGATTAACGGCCGTTACCACCTCCACGAAAAACTAGGCCAGGGCGGCATGGGCATCGTCCACCGCGCTACTGACCGCCTGACGGGCGAGGCGGTGGCACTCAAGCAGGTCTTTTTGCCCGTCGAGCAGCTTATGTTTAGCTCGCGCCCTGCTTCACAAACCAGCCGTGAGGTGCGTCTGGCACTGGCGCACGAGTTCCAAACGCTGGCCGGGCTGCGCCACCCCCATATCATCAGCGTGCTGGATTATGGTTTTGATACAAACGGGCAGCCGTTTTTCACGATGTCGTACTTGGAGGGGGCGAAAACGATTTTGGAAGCAGCAAACGGCCGTTCTGCCCCTGAAAAAGTCAATCTCCTCATTCAAATGCTTGAAGCCCTGGCCTATCTGCACCGGCGCGGCATTTTGCACCGCGACCTCAAACCCGACAATGTGCTGGTGGTGGGCGATACGGTGCGGGTGCTGGACTTTGGGCTGGCGGCGGCCAAGG
Source organism: Ardenticatenaceae bacterium (assembly GCA_020634215.1). Classification (GTDB taxonomy): domain Bacteria; phylum Chloroflexota; class Anaerolineae; order Promineifilales; family Promineifilaceae; genus JACKCD01. The sequence goes on from JACKCD010000070.1 coordinate 18,230, forward strand.
AGCAGGCGACTGACCCGGTAGGCAGCTGGCTTTATATGGCTCCTGAGGTGATGCTGGGGCAACCAGCCACGGAAGCCAGCGATCTTTACGGGGTTGGTGTGCTGGCCTATCGGCTGTTGGCAGGCAAGCATCCCTTTAACATTTATGCGGAAGATGTGATTGGCGAAATTTTGGATGAAGAGCCAGATTGGAGCAAGCTGGAGGTGGAGGAACCATTAACGGCCGTTGTCCGCACCCTCCTTGCCAAACAACCCGCTGCTCGTTACCCCGCAGCCAATCAAACTATTGCGGCTTTCTACCAAGCGTTGGGGCAGCCCATAGCTCAAGAAAGCCAAGCGATTTGAGAAAGCTATCTACAAGCATCAAGTTTTGTGGGCAGGGAGGAAGAGCTTGGACAACTGGAAAGTGCCTTAAAGAAGGCCAAAGCAGGCCAAGGCTCAGCTTGGTTACTTGGTGGTGAAAGTGGAGTAGGCAAATCACGGCTGGTCAATGAAATCCAAATTCAAGCTAAGGAAGGTTTAACGAGGCGCAACACTATTGTTTGCAAGCTTTAGCCATTCAGCAAGAGATTGGCGACCGGAGAGGCGAAGGCGCAACCTTCAATACTTTGGGCATTATTTGTGATAGACTAGAGGATTATGACAAGGCTCAACACTGTTACGAGCAAGCTTTAACCATTCTGCAAGAGATTAATGATCGACAGGGGGAAGGAGCTACCCTAAACAATTTGGGGATTATTTTTGATGGACAAGAGGATCTTGATAAGGCGCAACATTATCACAAGCAAAGTTTAACCATTTTTCAAGAGATTGGCGATCAACAGAGAGAAGGATTAGCCCTGAGTAATTTAGGGATTATTGCTTTTAAACAAGGTGAGAATGCTCAGGCTGAACGCTATTGTAAGCAAGGTTTAACCATATATTTACTTTTTATTGTTGTGGAAGACTTTGTCTGACTTGAAACAAGCGTCAGATACAAATTACATCTTGTCTTTAGCCGCGCAGATTATGCAAGGGTATCTTGATAAGACCCCAGACCCGGCCAAACAAACGGTGTATTTGCAACAACCTTATCATCAAGCATTGTGGCAGGCTTGGCGGGAAAGATGAGATGGTTTGTAAGATGACAGATAAATTTGGATAGGGATGATGTAAAATAGGGGAAATGAGGCAATGCTCTGAGCCAGAAAGGAAGAAAAGAAGATGACATTGATATTTTCCTTAATTTGTACCATCGCGCAATCAAAACGCAATCAAAAGAATGGAGCCATAGTTGATTAACGGCCGTTACCAACGCCGCGAAAAACTAGGCTAGAGTTTCTTGGGCATTGTCCATCATGTCAACGAATTTGCCTGACAGCATCGTATCATTCAATCATAGTCAAGGAGGCGAACAATGCCGCACATACAGTCTGCCATTATTTTGGCCGCCGGAATGTCCACGCGATTAAGAGCAGTGTTTGGGGAAAAGCCAAAAGGGTTTCTGCCCTTGGGGGGGAATCCAATCGTTGAACGCTCGATCAATTTGTTACGCTCACACGGTATTCAGCAAATCATTATTGTAACTGGCTATCTTTCTTCTTTTTATGAAGCGTTGCAATCAAAGTATAGCGGTGTGCAAACAGTCTACAATCCCTTCTATGCTGAATCTGGCAGCATGTATTCTTTGTGGTGTGCTCGCCAATGGGTGCAGGCTCCTTTTTTGCTGCTTGAGTCAGATTTGATCTATGAACAGCGGGCGCTACAAACGTTGCTTGCCACACCGTTGGAAAACGCTATTTTGACCTCAGGGTTTACTTACTCTGGGGATGAGATTTATGTTGGAGCTACGGACATGCCATTGCAGCTGACAGGGTTATCGAAGAAGCCCCAGGTATTACATAATATTGTTGGTGAATTGGTTGGCATCTCAAAAATTTCGACCCTCTTGTGGCAGGCAATGATTGCCTATTCTGAAGATTATTTTTCTCGCCACGGCTTGCGGTTGGATTATGAGGAAGGGACGCTGCACCATTTGGCTGGCAAGATGCCGGTTTTTGTCTGTAAGGTGGATGATTTGTTATGGGCTGAAATTGATGATGCAACGCATTTGCGACGAGTGCAGGAATCTGTTTGGCCGCAGATTGCGCTTCGAGAGGGGGAAGGTGCTGGCTGAGGGGTGGATAACGGCCGTTTGAAGTTGGTTTCATCCTCATTTAAATATCGCGTTCATGGAGATTGCTTGTGGATAGGCAAAATGATCTGTTGGAAAGGGTAAATGACTGCCTGCTGGAAATACGGTCTACGCCAGGGCAGCCGGCCGCGCATCATCGTTTGTGGTATCTTTTGTTGGTGGCAGGGCGTGCTTCAACTGGGCTGATTGCGATTGAGCGAGCGTATGAAGGGGTGGCGGCAGCGTATCAGGCGGATTCGAGCTTGGTAGGGCAGCCTCGGTTTGCGGCGGCAATGCAAGTGTATGAAACGGCCGTTTATCACAGCCTCCAGGCCACCCCCACCGCTTCCATAAGCGATATGGTTATTGCCCTGGCAGCCAAGCAACAAACAATTCACGCCCTCCTAAAAAAACAAATGAAATATATTGATACGCTGCTCAGAAACCATAATATCACCTACTGGGCTGTGGCGGGCACCCTAATTGGTGCTATGCGGCATCGAGGGTTTATCCCCTGGGACGGCGACATTGACATTGAAATGACAGAGGCCGACTTTGAAAAATTTGCCGCGCTCAAAGACATCCTCCAACAAGAGATGGGGTTAACCATCACAAAGTTACCGTGGAAAGGGCATTATAAAATCGCCAACAACTTTGATGTTTTTGCCAATGACAAGAGAAAATATACGCCAAAGGGGGGACAAAACCTTTTCCCCCACAAAGATGAAATCTTTCCCCTGCGAGAGTTTCAATTCTATGATTTTACAATCTATGGGCCTCACAAGGCTGAACAACATCTAAAACGAGAATATGGTGAGGACTGTTTTACTATCTGCAAAATCTGGAATTACTATCTCAACAACTATTTCCGCGAGGGCTTTGTCGCCGATAAATATGTCCTGCCGCTTCATGAGGTTGAGCAAATCTTGGGACAGGTTTCTTCAATGAGCTAAATGAAACTGGTGTGGGAAAACGGCCGTTTTCCCACACCAGCAAACACCCAAAAACACCATGAAAACCCATCGTTGGCCCCTTAGCAGCGCCGCCCAGCTAACCGAACTATATAACCACCAAACCGCCCACATCCCTGCCTGCTACCCCCTCTCTCCCCACGCCTTTCAACAAGGCATCCACACCCCACCCACCCCCACCTATCCCTACAAAACCCTGCAACTAGAGGCCGACCAACTCATTATCGGGGAAACAAACGGCAAAATCACAGCTTTTGTCCACATCGCCACCCTCCACAAAGAAACCATCTCCGGCCAAACCAGCCGCATTGGCCTCATCCGCTTCTTAACCTACCCTTCCAACCAGCGCTCATTAGGGCAAGCCCTTCTAACCGAAGCCGAAAACTACTGCCGTAAGCTAAAGCTAAAACAAATAGAAGCCTTTTCTCCCGCCAGCTATCCCTTCTACTGCTTAAACAGCCGCAGCCTCTCCTCCAAAATGGGGCACGTCTTGGCCCTCCTTGGTCTAAATGGCTATCAAATCACCCCCAAATACTTTTTCATGGGCAGGCAATTAACCGCAGAAAATAGCTCAAACCCCACCCTGCCCAATCCCAGCCTCCATATCACTGTTGCCCCAATCCAGACCGAGAGCAAATGGCCCAACTTACAGCTACGCCTTTGGCATCATACAAACCCCGTGGGTCTCTGCAACACCGCCTCAGTTGGCACATTCTGCCAAGCCGACTCAGCCCAAGATCACGCTTATACCACCTGGATTAAAGTGGAGCCACAAGCCCGCAACCAAGGCCTGGCACGCTACCTCCTGCAAAAAAACTGCTTTGAACTACACAAAATAGGCTACCAATTTCTCTACGCAGATGTTCGCTGCACCAACTACCAAGCGCAAATGCTACACCTCCAAGCCGGCTATCACCTGCTCGACACTAAATATGAGGCTCTAAAAGAACTTACGCCATAAAAGCCATACGGCAAACCAACCAATCATACATATGCCTACCATGCTAACACCACAAGATACAAACCTAACCTTTTATGTCAACGTTTATTATGACCTAGATTTGCTGCAAATATGTCTTGAGCAGCTCAGAAACGTTTATCGCCACGCTCGCTTAATTTTACGCTCAGATGGCGATTCCAATCCCGAAATTGCTACTGTGGCGCAAAAATATGGCGCAGAGTGCCACTATGACAAACACCTGATGGGGTTAGAAAGCGGAGGCGAAATTGTAGATAAAATGCTGCAATTATTTTTGGTCGCCCCAACACCCTACCTCTTCAAGATTGATCCCGACACCCAGATTGCCCACCGCTTTAACACATTACCCCAACAAGAGTGTGTGTTTGGTACGCTACAGCGCCAGGGTGAACTCTTCTCCATCCAAGGCGGCTGCATCGGCTTCACATTAGATGCAGCCCGCAAATTCTATACATCTGGTTTTTTTCGTGACCCCGCGTTAAAAGAATGCCCACCACCCTGGGTCATCACAGAACCACTTGCCCACCGCCCAGTTCAACTTGGCCTAACCAGCATAGACTGGACCGTGGGCTGGGCTTGTCGAAAGTTAAACGTGCCACTTGTAGATTGGCCCGAAATCATGAGTGAATGGCAAGTAGTACCCGACAATGACGATTTGCGCTACGCAGTTACCCACCCACACAAACAAACGCCACCCAACCCTGATGCCATACGATGTGCATTACGCTATTGGGCTAATGTCGTCTCAATGACCGGTCATACGGGGGAGCTTTTTCAGGAACATAATGATCTCCATTCAAGCTAAAAAAGCCGTGAGCCTAAGCCGCAAATAGGCCATGAGGAACATGAAAACTATCATACCTAAAGACTCACAACTAACTTTTTACCTCAATGTTTACCAGGATGTTGCCCTGCTAAATGAATGCCTGAAACAGCTACGACAGGTTTACCCTACCAGTCGCTTAATCATTCGCTCGGACGGTGATGACGATCCAGCGATTGCTAATGTTGCTATAAAATATGGTGGATCTTGCTATTATTCGCAACGTCTGATGGCTCTTGCCAAAGGTGGACAGATTGTGCATGAAATGTTGCGTCTCTTCCTGCTTCAGGAAACAGACTACCTTTTTAAAATTGATCCTGACACCTGTGTAGCACGCAAATTTCATGCGCTGCCAGATGTTGCCTGCATCTTTGGTAGAAAACAAGGTTGTTGGACAGGTGAGCCGGTAACGCTTGACTCAATTCAAGGAGGCTGCATAGGCGTAACCCTTGATGTCGCCAAAAAATTCTATACGTCTAACTTTTTCTTAGACCCCGCCTTGGGCCATTGCCCACCCCCTTGGGTGATTGCCCCACCGTTGCGCCGCAGACCGATAGAATTAGGCTTGACAAGCATTGATTGGACAATAGGCTGGGCATGTAAAGAAATGGGGATAGAGGTACTGGATTGGGCAGAAATTAAAAGCGAATGGCAGATCCCGCCACAAAATGACGATCTACAGTATGCAGTCACACATCCTCACAAGTTACTCCCTTGGGAAGATCACAAAAGGTTGAATCACTCATGAACATGACAATTGTTGTTGCCGCTTATCGTCTAGCAGAGCAGGCGATGCGCCAGTTTTTGGAATGGAATCAAACTGTATTTGAGAAGAACAATGTTCAGGTGCTAATGGTGACAGATAGAGAAGTTGATCTTCCATATGGCAACTGTCTTGTTTATCCCAAGCAGCCGCGTCACCTTTCTTTGCCTAGGCTAAATAATTATGGCATAAAGAGAGCCGAGGGCATTGTTATTAAAAGTGACTTAGACATCATATTCTCAGACCAAATTCTTAACCATATCAATAATGTTGTGCGGGACGGCTATGTTTTTATAGGCATTTGCGCGAATATTGATAGCTTGGCTGAAATGGATGCGAAGCCTTGGTATAGCTTTAAAAAACGTTTTTGGGGGTGGGGGGCCTGTGTCGCTATGACGCGGCACGATTGGGGAGCCTTACATGGCTATAATGAGGAAATATGGGGGTGGGGTGATGATGACCATGAACTTGTTGCGCGTTTAAAATACCAATCTTGCTTGTCGCTTAACAGCTTTTATCCTTTGTTTCATATGAACCATGACCAGCGAAAATCTTCAGAAGCTGAGGCCTTCTTTCCCATTAGAAAAAAAGAAAATGCAGCGTATATTGAAGGAGCTTGGTATGAAGAGGCATGGGGAGAGGGTAAATATGATTAGCTGTAAGCGTAGGTTGTTTAGAGGAATGGATGCAGGTTAAAAGCGAATGTTGGCAAAGTGATGAACTGTATAATTCGGCCGTTGTGGTTGTTGTGCAAAGGAATGCTGGTTCGCGCATTGTGCGTGCTTTGGCTTCTGTTTATCGTCAAGATTATGAAGATATAGGCGTTCTTTTTATTGATGATGCGTCAACAGACGATACAAGGTCGTTGGCAAGCGATTTTTTTGCCCAAAATATGGTGCGTGGCATTAAGGTGGCGATACATTTCAACGTAAGCCCAACACCGAAGATTGCTAGTTTGGACACAGCAATTAGAAGGGTTTGCAAAAATCCGGAATCGGTTATTTTTTGGCTGGACGGT
>JACKCD010000071.1 GCA_020634215.1 Ardenticatenaceae bacterium
CTGATGGGGTGCTGGTCGGCGGTGGCGTTGACGGTGAGGGTGGGGCCGCTGCCGGGAACGGCCGTTGGCGCGGGCGTTGGCGTGGGGGTGGTGTCATTCACCAGGGCAATGCCATCGAGATAGACGGTGGGCTGGGCGGCTCCCATGCTATCTTGCCACACCAGCCCTAAAATGGCGGTCGGGCTGCCGAGGGCGGGGAGGGGAATTTCGACAAGCTGCCAGCTTTGGGAAACGGCCGTTACTGTATAGCCGCTGCTCCACCCCTCGCTGCCGTTTACCACCTTTACTATGAGCTGCTGGCCGCCGCTGCTGCCGCCGTGGAGCCAGAAGCGCAGGGTGTTGACGGAGGAAGTAGAAACGGCCGTTTCGGCTCGCAAATACAGCCCACCCCACGCCTCAGTGTATTGCACCGCCAAAGAATGGCTGCCGCTTTGCACCGGAGACCCATTGGCAAACTGCCTGGTTGTTCCCCATGACCAATCTTGCCAGCCAGTTGCCAGCGAATCCTGATAAACATCCAAACTTGGCGCTGCCTGAACGGTTAAAAGCTGCCCACCCCACAGTAAAACCACCAGCGTGGTTGCGGCTCCCATCCAGAAAATGCCAAAGCGTTTCCGAAAAAATTGCTCCATTGTTGCTCTGCCCTCATGTCCTAGTGGCGTAACCCTATGCTATTTAGCCCAAAGCAACAATAGACTGTTCAGCCCATGCAAAAAGTCCTATAAAATTGGTTATAAAAAAGGGGAAATAATATTAGGAAATAGTACCAATGGGTCAGGTGGCTTGCACCTGGCCCATTGAATCACTATTCGGTTAGAAAGCGGGGAGGCCGACGTGCTTGCGTCAGCTGTTCAAAGGCAAAGGCCAGCTTGATGAGCGTTGGCTCGCTGTAGGCACGACCCATAAAGGTGAGACCCACGGGCAGATCGTCCACAAAGCCGGCCGGAACGGTAATTAGCGGGTAGCCAGCGCGGGCGGCGGGGCCAGAGCTGCCGGGAACGTGGGGGTCGCCGTTGACGAAATCAATGCGCCAGGCGGGGACACGGGAGGGGGCAACGAGCGCGTCAAGCTGGTATTGCGCCATCACCGCGTCAATCCCTTCGCTGGCGGCACGCCGCTGGCTTTGGTCGAGCATGGCGAGGTAGTGGGGGGCGGGCAGTTCGGCTTTAGCCTGCGCCATTTCCAGAATTTCCTGGGCAAAGTGGGGCATTTCGGCTTCGGCGTGGGCGGTATTGAAGGCGATGAGGTCGGCGAGGGTGCGGACAATGGGCTGGTCGGGGTCGTTGGCAACGCGGGTGGCAAGATAGGCGTTGAGATCGGCTTTAAATTCGTAGAGCAGTACCTCAAATTCGGCGTTGTCTTCGCGCATTTGGGTCATGGTGGGAATGTCGGCGGGGTCTATGATGATGGCTCCGGCCTCGCGCAGGGCGGAAACGGCCGTTTCCATCACCCCGTCTGTCCCTTCGTTATGCCCCCAAAACCCTTCCCGCGCCACGCCAATTCTGGCACCGCGCAGGCCGTTGGGGTCGAGGAAGGGGGTGTAGTCGGTGTGAAAACGGCCGTTTGACCCCACCGTCGCCGGGTCGCGCCAATCCACCCCCGTCAACGCCCCCAGCACAATCGCCGCATCGGCCACCGTCCGCGTCATCGGCCCCACCGTGTCCTGCGTGTGCGAAATGGGGATCACCCCGGCGCGGCTGGTCAGCCCCACCGTTGGCTTAATCCCCACCAGCCCACACACCGACGACGGGCAGACAATCGAGCCATCTGTTTCCGTGCCAAGCGCCACCGCCGCCAAATTGGCCGCAATCGCCGCCCCGGAACCAGAGCTGGAGCCGCACGGGTTGAAGGGCAACCGATATGGGTTGAGCGTTTGCCTCCCGCGCCCGCTCCAGCCGCTCACCGACCGCGTGGAGCGAAAGTTGGCCCACTCGCTAAGGTTGGTTTTGCCCAAAATAACCGCCCCCGCCTGCCGCAGCCGCGCTGCCACAGTCGCATCCTGCGCCGGATGGGAACTTAGCAGGGCCAGCGAACCGGCCGTTGTTTGCATTTGGTCGGCGGTGTCAATATTATCTTTGAGCAGCACCGGAATGCCGTGGAGCGGGCCGCGTGGGCCGCTGGCGGCGCGTTCGGCATCCAGCGCAGCGGCAATGTCCAACGCCTCTGGGTTCAGTTCAATCACGGAGTTGATGGTTGGCCCGCTGCGGTCAACCGCCTCAATCCGATCTAGGTACGCCTGCACAAGCTGCACGGCGGTCAGTTCGTCGGCCGCCATGCTGTTTTGCAGCTCAACAATGCTCATTTCGGGAAAGTCGGACATTTAATTTCCTTTGAGGATGGAGATTGGAGTCTCTCAATCTCTCAATCTCTTAGTCTCCAAGTCTCCATACAATTGACAAACGAGGAAGATCATGAGTTATCAACATTATTTTCAAACGGAACATGACCAGATTCGCCAAATTACCCGCCGCTTTGTGGAAAGGGAGATGATGCCCTTTGTGGATGCGTGGGAGGAGGCGGGCAGTTTTCCGCGTGAACTATATCAGAAAGCGGCTAAGGTGGGCATTTTGGGAATGGGGTATCCTGAGGCGTTGGGCGGCACGCCGGGGGATTTGTTTATGCAGATTGCGGTGTGGGAGGAGTTGATGCGGCCGGGGTCGGGGGGATTGAGCGCGGGGTTGGGGTCGCTCCACATTGCCCTGCCCCCCATTTTGGCGCTGGGGTCGCCGGAGCAGCAGGAGCAGTTTATTCGGCCGGTGCTGGCGGGGGAGCGAATTGCGGCGTTGGCGGTGACGGAACCGGGGGGCGGGTCGGATGTGGCGGGGTTGGCAACAACGGCCGTTCTTCAAAACGACCACTACATCGTCAACGGCAGCAAAACCTTTATCACCAGTGGCTGCCGGGCAGATTTGGTGACAACGGCCGTTCGCACCGGCGGCCCTGGTTCCCACGGCATCAGCCTGCTGGTCATCGAGGCCGACACCCCTGGCTTTAGCCGGTCACAGCCGCTAAAAAAGATGGGGTGGTGGGCATCGGATACGGCGCAGCTTTTTTTTGATGATTGCGGGGTTCCGGCCGGCAACCTTATTGGGGCAGAAAACATGGGATTCTACGCCATCATGGGGAACTTCCAAAAGGAACGGCTGCAAATGTCCATCGTTGCCAACATGACCGCCGAACTAGCCCTCACCGCCTGTCTGGATTATGTGCAGCAGCGGGAAGCGTTTGGCAGACCCATTGCTGGCTTCCAGGTCATGCGCCACAAGCTGGTGGACATGGCAACCGAGCTGGAGGTAAGCCGCGAATTTACCTATCGCGTGGCGGCCAAAATGAATGATGGGGTGGATCAGGTGAAGGAGGTTTCGATGGCGAAGCTGTTTGCTACCAAAATGTGTGACATGGTGACGTATGAGGCGGTGCAAATTTTTGGCGGCTATGGCTATATGCGGGAATATTTGGTGGAACGGCTCTACCGCGACAGCCGTATCCTGTCCATCGGCGGCGGCACGACGGAGATTATGAAGGAGATTGTTGCTAAGCGGATTTTTTGAGAAACGGCCGTTTGTGTTCTTTATAATTTTTGTGGAAAACGGCCGTTGATCCTCCGTTTTAGAGCATCTGCACCCGCTGTTGCCCCAAAGCTGGAAAGTCGTGGTGCAATTTGACAGTCGGTACGCCTCTGCTCGCTTAATCAACTACTGTCGCCGCCAACGTTGGCATGTCACCTGCAGTTTGAAGTGTAACTGCCTCTTGAGTGACAAGCGCATTGACAAACATGCCCAAGAGTTAAGGCACAAGTGGTATACGCGCGTTCACGTTACCACTACGGACGGGGATAAAGCCATCTATTTTGTGCGACGGTGTAACGGCCGTTTAGCTGATGTACCCACAGATGTCCGTGTTTTCTTTTCCAAAAGGCACCCGAGGGCAAAAGCTCTCTCGTACTTCATAAGTACGGAACTTAGTTGCTCGACCCAAGCGGTCTTGCAAGGTACTCTTGGCGGTGGTCATGCGAAGTTGTCAACTTCGATACCAAAACCCAATTGGGACTAGCCGATTTTCGGGTACGTTCCTATGAGGCGGTAGACAGATATATAGTCGTCGTCCATCTAGCCTGGGCTTATGTGGAACAGCGGTTTGACCGTGAACGTTCGAGCCAAATACAGACTTACGGCGACATTATTCGGCAGCATCGAAACGAACATGCAGTGGATTGGTTAACTAGTGTAGTGGACATGGCTATCGAAACGGGAGATGTTGACCTCGTTTTGCAACGTTTCCTGCGCTTAGATAGCCAAGCCACATAAACTTGATTAGCTGTCACCTTGTACGCTAACGGGGTTCAAAACGCGCTCTTTGAAGCCCGATTATTGGCGTACGCCTTTTGAAAGATTACAGAGCGTCTTTTTTTGTTAAAAGTGCGATTTTCGCCGGAATCGAATTGCTTATTGAAGCCAACAAACTACATCATATCCTTGGTCAACTCTTCCAAGAACTCATAATTTGTCCGCGTATCGCGCAAGCGCTGCAAAACCGCCCCAGTCGCACTGCTAATATCATACCCCGGCGTATCCATCAAATGCCCCAACATCCGGCGCATCGTATACACACGAGCCAACTCATCACCCGACAGCAGCAAATCTTCACGGCGCGTGCTAGAGCGTTCAATATCAAAGGCCGGGAAGATGCGACGCTCCTGTAGACGGCGGCTGAGCATTAGCTCCATATTACCCGTCCCCTTGAACTCCTCATAAATCACGTCATCCATACGGCTACCCGTGTCCACCAGACACGTACCGATAATCGTCAGGCTGCCGCCAAACTCCACGTTACGCGCTGCCCCAAAGAAACGCTTCGGCGGATATAGTGCCGTCGGATCCAAACCACCCGACAGGGTGCGCCCACTGGGGGGAACCGTTAGGTTATAGGCCCGTGCCAACCGGGTAATCGAGTCAAGCAAAATGACCACATCTTGCCCCGCTTCCACCAGACGCTTTGCTCGTTCCAGTGCCATTTCCGCCACGCGGCAGTGCTGCTTCACTGGCTCATCAAACGTTGAGCTTGCTACCTCGGCCTGCGTTGAGCGTTCCATGTCGGTTACTTCTTCCGGCCGTTCACCAATCAGCACAATCATCAAATGCAAATCGGTATAGTTCTCTGCCAGCGCGTTGGCAATATCTTTCAAAACGGTCGTTTTACCAGCCTTGGGCGGTGACACAATCAACCCGCGCTGACCACGCCCAATCGGCGCAACTAAATCCAAAAGGCGTGTGGATAGGATATTGGGTGCTGTTTCAAGTTTTAATTTTTGGTCAGGAAAAATGGGGGTTAAATCAGCAAAGAAAGGGCGGCGCTTAATCAACTCTGGGCTTTGCCCATTTACAGATTCGACTCGGAGAAGACTATAATACTTCTCATTCTCTTTTGGCACACGAACTTGGCCGGCAACCATATCGCCTGTGCGAAGTCCTAAGCGCCGAACCTGCGAATTAGAAACATAAATGTCGTTTTGTCCGGGGAGGAAATTTTTCGACCGCAAAAAACCCATGTTTTGCTTGTCGTCTTCTATAATCTCTAATACGCCACCGCGAAACTCATTGCCGTCTGCTTTGGCCGTATGTTTCATAATATGAAATATAAGGTCTTGCTTTTTCATTGTGCTAAACCCGGTTATATTGTTTTCTCGGGCTATATCACGCAGCTCACTTAATTTCTTTTCTTCAAGTGCTCCAATGTCCATTAAAATCTACTCCAAACAGGGATAAGGTTATATACGCTATTAGTATTTTGACAGAGCCTATCAACCATGGGGACAAGCTAAGTAATTGCAAAATTTGTTTTGGGTCTTACACAAAGTTTAAGGAATTTGTTAAAAGTTTAGGTACTCTATCGTGCCGTGTTGTTCTTTGTTATTGGGGAACTGGGCGATGGATGCCAGATGTTGTCGAAGATGCAATTTGCAAGCGAGATAAGGAAAACATCCAGACTCCACCAAGTAGGCGATGGGAGTATAGCACGGGGAATAATGCAAGTCAATCCCTCAGAGGATCGTTCGTCAGCCTCCTTGTTTCCCTGCTTGAATAAAGGACTCAGCTTTATAGACAAGGCTACGATTCCCAACAAAAAACGGTGTTCTCTGGTGTAATTCGGTGGGCTCAACATCTAAAATGGAGCCGGTGCCTGTGGAGGCGTATCCTCCTGCCTGTTCAGCGAGAAAGGCAAGCGGGCCAGCTTCATAGAGTAAACGAATTTTGCCGTTTGGTTTGTCTAGTTCCCCAGGGTAGCAAAAGATGCCGCCACGCAGCAGGTTGCGATGAAAATCGGCCACAAGTGAGCCTATGTAACGCGAGGACAGTTTGGGAGCATCATCACCGCGGCGCCCTTGTAGCCAACGCAAAAATTCCTGAGTCTCTGGTGCCCAACGTTCAAAATAAGCGTGATTCACGCTGTAATAGGTAGGAGGTTCAGGAAAGCGCATGTATTCGTGGGAAAGCAAAAATTCACCAAGTTCGGGGTTGAGGGTAAAGCCGTGTACCCCGTTACCGGTACTGTAAACAAGGATCGTGCTGGCTCCATAAAGAACGTAGCCAGCTCCAACCAAACGGCGAGGTGCCTGTAGAATATCCTCAAGCCGTCCTCGATGTTCCCAATCCCGACAGCGATAGATACCGAACACAGTGCCGATACTGACATTGACATCAATATTGGAGGAACCGTCTAAGGGATCGTAGACAAGTATATAGCTGCCCTTTTTAAATTGCTCAGGGATTGCTATCATCTCTTCTTTTTCCTCAGAAGCCATTGCACATAAACGGCCGGTATGGTCACACATGCGAAAGATCACGTCATCGGCATAGACATCCAGCTTTTGCTGGTTTTCACCTTGAACATTGACGGCACCTACTTCGCCTAAAATGTCGGTAAGACCAGCACGGTTGGTTTTATGGGAAATAATTTTGGCTGCGAGGGCAATGTCATAAAGCAGGTTGGTAAACTCGCCACGAGCATAATCGGGTTGACTATCTAAAATAAATCGTTCGATTGTTTCAACTTTACTACTCATTACTCAGGGCACGCTCCTCAGTTCATGGGATATGGGAATTTATTTGTTTGTGCAAGAGAGAAGTGGGGGTCTTTCTTGCACATTAACCAATAAACAGGATCAAATAATAGGTGATAGCGATAGACCAGATTAGGGAATCAATACGATCAAAAGCTCCTCCATGTCCTGGAAAGAGTACACCTGAATCCTTAAGTCCGGCCTGACGTTTTAGCATGGATATGCCTAAATCACCTAGCGGTCCAAGTGCAGAAACAATTGTAGCAATGATGATGCTAGTCAAGACAGGCAGAGTTAGCAGGTAGGCAGCCAAAGCAGTTGCACCAATGCTAAGCACAATACCACCTATATAACCTTCGACGGTTTTTTTGGGGCTTAGGCGCGGGGTTAGCTGGTGATGACCCAGAAGCTTGCCAGCGAGGAAGCGGCCAACGAGATAGGCACCTGTGTCGGCAATCCAGATGGCAACAAGGCCGAGCATTGTCCACTGCCAGGCCATGTGCTCCAGGTTGCGAATGCGAAGGAGGTGCCCGCCTACCCAGCCGATGATGAGAATGCCAACAATCAGAGAGAACCAATCAGCAACGGCCGTTTTACTCTTATCAAATTCATACAACCAAAGGGCATAGGCCAGGGACAGTAAGAAGCTGATGAGTGTGAGAGGGGCGAGGAGATCAACGGCCGTTAATCCCAAACCCGGCCATTGCGCCACCGCCATTTGCGCCAGCACCGCCCCATAAAGCAACCAGTGGGCAGGCTTCCAACCTAACCCTTCCACCATATGGAGATATTCATGAGTTGCGACCAGAAAAACGGCCGTTACCGGTACAAACAACCACCACCCGCCCAAATAAACCAAATACAGGGCAAGTGGACCTAACGTGAGGGTAACAAGCGCCCGCTGCCAAAACATCAGGGCACATTAACCAGCATCATCAGATACAAGTCCATAACGACGGTCACGTTGATTGAAAGCCACAATCGCCGCATAAAGGTCTTCACGACCAAAATCAGGCCAATAGGCAGGTGTTGGATAATACTCAGCATACGCCGCCTGCCAGATCAAAAAGTTGCTAATGCGCAGTTCACCACTCGTGCGAATCACCAAATCTGGGTCTGGCAACCCACTCGTAAACAAATACGAACTAAACAACTCCTCCGTCAAATCTTCTGGCCGCACGTTATCAGCCAACATCTGGCGCACAGCGTGCAAAATCTCAGCCCGTCCCCCATAGTTAAACGCCACATTCAAAATCAGGCGGTCGTTATTTTTGGTTATTTCCAGTGCCCGCCGCACCTTGTCCTGTAATTTGGGGTTGATGCCCTGTAGCTCGCCCAAGTGATGCAAACAAACGCCCTGCGCGTGCAACTGATCAATTTCCTGATCCAGCACCCGCGCAAAAATTCGCATTAAAGCACTAATTTCACTTTCTGGCCGCCCCCAGTTTTCCGTGGAAAACGCATAAATCGTCAGAACCTTAATACCAAATTCCACGCTGGCTCGCACAATCCGCCGCAAATTCTCCGCCCCAGCACGGTGCCCAGCCTGCCGTGGCAACCCGCGCCGCTTCGCCCAACGGCCGTTCCCATCCATAATAATCGCAACATGCTGGGGAACCACATACGGCGATAAGTCAAGCTCTTTCTTCTGTGTTTTCAGCATCGCATGGAAATTCCTTACAAAATAAAGTTCACGACCAACTCACCCCACTCTACACTTCCATCACCTCAGCCATTTTCCGCCTACCAACCTCATCAATCTTGTTAACATGCTCATCCGTTAATTTCTGAAGTAAATCTTCACCACGAAAAAACTCATCCTCACTAATGAGGGATTCATTTTTCATCTCGCGCAAATCCCCAAGCACATCTCGCCGCACATTTCGCGCCGCCACCTTGCCCTCCTCCACCCGTTTACCAACCAGCCTCGTCAGATCACGCCGACGCTCTTCCGTCAGCCGAGGCAGGTTCAAGCGAATAATTCTACCATCATTATTAGGCATAATACCCAAATCAGATTTTAAAATCGCCCGCTCAATCGCGCTAATTGTAGTGGCATCATAAGGACGAATAGCTAACTGCTGGGATTCTGGGACAGAAATAACAGCCATCTGATTAAGCTCCATATCGGCCCCATACACCTCCACCTTTAGCCGCTCAACCAAAGCAGGCGAAGCCCGACCCGTCCGAAAGCCATCCAAATCGTGCTCAAGCGCGGTGATGGCTCCTTCCATTCGCTCTTTTGCATCTTGTAGCAACTCGTTAATCATTTCAGACCCTCCATAATTAGCGTATGACTTGGACAACTAATGGGCAGTCTGGTCACGATCTCAACTTTCTACGAACCAATCGTTGTCCCAACTGTCTCCCCCAAAATAAGGCGTTTAATGCTTTCATTTTGCCAGAAATTCAATACGACTATCGGCAAATTGTTTTCCATACAGAGCGAAACGGCCGTACTATCCATCACGCGTAGTCGAGAGTTCAGGAAATCAATATACGAAATATGATCGAAACGCCGCGCATTGGGGTTCTTTTGTGGATCATCATCATAAATAGCATCCACTTTTGTTGCCTTGATCATCACCTCAGCATCAATTTCCAACGCCCGCAAGGCTCCGGCCGTATCAGTGGTAAAATAAGGATTCCCTGTACCTGCCCCCAAAATAACCACACGCCCTTTATCTAAATGGCGGATAGCGCGTAAACGAATATAGGGTTCGGCAATGCTACGCATTTCAATAGCTGTTTGCACGCGGGTGACAATCCCAATTCGTTCCAGAGCATCTTGCAACGCCAATGCGTTCATTGTCGTTGCTACCATACCCATATGATCGGCCGTTGACCGCGCCATGCCGCTGCTCGTGCCAATTGAGCCACGCCACAAGTTGCCTGCCCCAATGACAATGGCAATTTGCACCCCCAAATCATAAACACCCTTTACAGTTTGGGCAACCTCGGCTGCTTTTTCCGGGTCAATACCAAACCCACCAGGGCCAGCCAGAGCCTCTCCACCTAATTTGAGCAGTATACGTCGGTAACGAATATTGGGCATGTTATTTTAGCTCCCGTTATAAAGAAGATAAGAAGGCGCTCATACATGAACGCCCCCTTTCAATTGCAACAATTTCTACAGTGCTTCTCCAAGCGCATAGCGGGCAAAGCGTCGCACTCTAATGTTTTCGCCAATTGTACGAATGTTGTCAACGATGAGCTGGTTGATGGTCACAGATTCATCTTTGAAGAAGGGTTGCTCAAGCAAACAAACTTCTTCGTAGAATTTACGCATCCGGCCTTCGATGATTTTATCTACCACGGCTTGCGGCCGACCTTCGGCCAATGCCTGATCACGCAAAACGCTTAGTTCTCGATCCAGCTCTTCCTGCGCAACCTCATCCTTGGAAATATATCGGGGGGCACTGGCGGCGATGTGCAGCGCCAAATCATGGGCAAGGGCAATGAATTGTTCATTCCGCGCCACAAAATCAGTTTCACAGTTCAACTCTACCATCACGCCCAACCGATTGCCGGGGTGGGTATACAGTTCAACAATACCTTCAGAGGCTTCCCGATCAGCCCGCTTGGCAGCGCGTGCCGCACCTTTTTTACGTAGCTCATCAACGGCCATATCAAAATCACCGTTAACTTGCTCTAAAATTTTCTTGGCTTCCAAAATACCTGCGCCAGTCGCATCACGCAGTTCTTTGATCATTTGGGTTGTAATCTTCATCTTACTATTGTGATCTCCTAACGTTCTCTATGACGTTGTCGTTTGTTATGGAGCAGGCATAAAGCCTGCTCGCCTGGCTATTTAATCTTCGTCCTCGTCATCAGAGTCGTCAGAGAAATCTTCATTGATATCATCAATATCGTCGTCAATGCTGTCTTCGTCATCATCATCTTCGATGACGAGCCGCCGCCCACGCAGTTTTGCCAGCGTAGATTCACCGAGCAGGGTTTCATCGTCTTCGTCGCCTAGCCCGTCAAAATCTTCGTAGGTGTAGTCACCGTAATCGGCACCTTCATCTAGAATGGTTTCTTTACGCATGGCAAGCCCTTCCAACGCACCATCGGCCATTTTGGCGGTGAGCAGCTTGATAGCACGGATCGCGTCATCATTGGAGGGGATGATGTAGTCAATTGGGTCAGGGTCGGAGTTGGTGTCTACAACGCCAATGACGGGGATGCCGAGGGAGTTGGCTTCACGAACGGCCGTTTCCTCATGGTTCACGTCAATCACAAACAGCAGTTGGGGCAAATTCACCATATTGCGAATACCACCCAAACGCTCATTTAGCTTGGCAATCTCACGCTCCACCCGCAAACGTTCCCGCTTCTTCAGCAAATCAAACTCACCAGCGTTACGGCGATCTTCCAAACGCTGCAAATATTGCGTCCGCTTGCGAATCGTCTGCCAGTTTGTCAACGTGCCACCCAGCCAACGCATATTTACATATGGTTGATTACCACGGGCAGCCTCTTTGGCAATCGTGTCCTGTGCCTGCCGCTTGGTACCAACAAACAAGACCTGACCACCATTCGCCACCGTGTCACGAATGGCGTTATAGGCATCATCAATCAAGACAATCGTTTGCTGCAAATCTAAAATATGAATCCCATTGCGTTCCGTAAAAATATACGGCTTCATCTTGGGATTCCAACGACGGGTACGGTGTCCAAAATGCACACCCGTTTCCAACAATGCTTTCATTGAAACAACGGCCATTGGGGTTATTCTCCTTAAAAATAATGTGTTTTTTGCTTCCACACCCTTCATTCCAAAACAGAGCTTGCCAGGCCGACGGCCATTCCGGGGACAAACAAAACCAACCAATCAAACATATATCTGTTGTTTATGCGTATTGGGGATTGTTTACAAGCTGGAATAGCCAGGCAAGCACACCCGTTTTAGTCCAGGCATGTGTAGAATGTTAATTTTCCCGCTTACAGTTGGGAACTGGCTTTTACAAGAAGCCAGCCTCTTGATTATATAAAAAGTGAAAATAAGCGCAAATAGAATGTCGTTAGAATTTTGAGTTTCGTGCCATTATACACTTCAAAGCTATAATTAGCCGTTGCTGGGAGCCAGCAAATGTACGTTTAATAAACGGCCGTTTTCCCACAGAACCCACACCATCCTAATTTTGCCATGAGGAGATAACAACATGGAAGAACAGTTTGTCAATCTGCCAACGCAAGAACTCATCGAAAATTTAATTGAGGAAAAGCAGTTTGACCAGCTCAGACAGCTCCTCACCAACACCCACCCCGCCGACATTGCCGACTTACTCGACGAACTCGACCCCGAACATGCCCTTGTCACCTTCAGCCTGCTCCCCATTGAAGCCGCCAGCGAGGTATTGGATGAAACAGGTAGCCTAGTGCGGCAACAGCTTGTGGAGCAGGTAGACGACGAAAAGCTCGCCGACCTGCTTGACGAGCTGCCCATGGACGATGCCGCCGAATTCCTGCAGGATTTGCCCGACACCATCTCTGACCGGCTCATTGATTTGATGGAGCCAGAAGAGGCGGAAGAGGTGCGCGAACTGCTGCGATATGAAGAGGAAACGGCCGGCCGCCTCATGACCCGTGATGTAGCTGCCCTGCGCCGTCACTGGACCGTGGCCGAAACGCTGGAATATCTGCGTTCCCTCGAAGATGCCGAAACCCTGCACTACCTGTATGTTGTAGACAGAAACGATGCCCTCATTGGCGTTGTTCCACTCCGCAAACTCATCCTCTCCAAGGCCGATGCCACCATTGAAAGTATCATGGCGCGAGACATTGTGGCCGTACCTGTCACCATTGACCAGGAAGATTTGGCCGACATGGTTTCCCGCTACGATTACTATGCCATTCCCATTGTTGACCATCAAAATCGCCTGCTTGGCGTTGTCACTGTGGACGACGTACTGGATGTAATCGAAGAAGAAGTGACCGAAGACATCCAGCGGCTGGGTGGTTCAGAACCACTCGACCAACCCTATTTTGCCGTCTCCGTTTTGCAAATTATCCGCAAACGCATTGGCTGGCTGCTGCTGCTGTTTGTCGCCTCCACGCTTTCGGGCGAAGTCATACGCCTTTTCCAACATGAATTGGATGTAGTGGTGGCACTTGGCTTTTTTATCACCCTCATCACCGGCACAGGCGGTAACGCTGGCTCGCAAACCGTCGCCACCATCATCCGCGCCATCACCCTAGACGAAGTTCGCCTTAGCAATTTGGGAGCCGCCTGGCGACGCGAAGTCAGCGTCGGCCTCATTTTGGGGTTGGTGATGGGCGCAGTGGGCATTGCCCGCGCCCTGCTGTGGCACACTGGTTTTGATGTGGCACTGGTGGTCGCCCTCACCCTGCCCATCGTTGTCGTCTGGTCTACCACCGTCGCCACGGTCATCCCCGTGGTAGCCGACCGGTTCAAAATTGACCCTACCGTGATTAGCGGTCCGATGATTGCCACGATTGTGGATGCCTCTGGGCTGCTCATCTACTTTCTATTAGCAAAAATGATTTTGGACGTGATCTGACAAGTGAATCCAGCTTGCCCGCTGTTCTCATCGCCGCTTTAAAAAAGCCAGCATCTGGTGGTGTTAACAGGAGTCGGCATTTCAGCCAAAAGCAGCATTCCTACCTTTCGTAAAGCGCAAACGGCCGTTTCGCCTCACCCCCCAACTTACACCAACCACCTGCGACAGCCCCAATGCCCCGTTTAATGAACTGGCACACTCGCCGAAGACCACTCCCCCATCCAGTGCATAAACTGGTAATGAAGCGAAGCCTGATACTCCTCTAAATCTGCTCGTTGTTCTGGACTCAGTTGGGCGGAAGCCAATAAATGATCAATTAAGCGTAGAGCCTGATAAGGATTACCCGCTTGTGCCCAACAACTCAATTCACTATAGCGATGAATAATGGTCAGTTGATTTAAGCCTTCTTTTTCAGCCCACTCCGCCCACTGCCGCTCAATGTCAGCCACCTGAACAAATTTATCGGCCGCTTTGGCATACTGCTGCTGCCCTTTTAGCAACTGAGCCTCAAACAAAAGAGAGGATTTTTTACGCTCCAACTCAAGTAAATGAGCTGGGGGATTGCCTTGTAATAAACTGTTCATTGCCATTAGGACTCACCTCCATACCAGGCTAATTGCACCAATGCTTCACCAAAATGAACCACACAAACATAACCATTCGCTATGAATGGATTGGCTAGCAATTGCTGCTGTTTTGCCTGTGTTCTAGCTGTTAGACTGCCATGTAACATACCGCTCACTTCCAAACCACACAGGTTTACACCATCTGTGACCCAATAATCGAACCTTTCGCCCCTGACGCTGACACGAGAAAATCTAAAATCAGTATAGAGGGCAAGCACCGCAGCCGCAATGCCATAGGCTGCCCATTCCGTGACAACGGAAGATTGTATAGGTGGATAGCGGAACGTTGGCGTTTCCTCATCCCATGTAATTTCCAGTTTGCGGGTATAAAAAGGAAAATTGTCGAATGAGACCGTCAAAACAACTTTGTCACCATCGGTTAACTCTCGTAGCCGATAATGGACAAACGGGATAAATAACCCAACCTCAACAAGGGGATGTAAAGCAGCAATCTCGTTCAAAGAGATTGAATCATCAATGTCCATGTTTGTTATTGTAGCTGAGCAGGGCGCGACATTCAGCCTCAAGCTCATCAGGGGTTTGCACTTGTAATGGAATGTCGTGCTGATTCAGAAAATCAACAAACCAGTAGCGGTCAACATTAGCAACTTCGCAGGCCGCACCGATGGACAGTTCACCTGTCTGATACATTGCTACAGCAGCATAGAGTTTGATCTTTTGAGCCAAGCGAACTGGAGAATCCAGCATAAATTGTTGTGAGGGTAGTGATAAGGTCACTTTCATTGCATTAGCTCCTTAAAACAGTTCATGTTCAATTATAACAGAGTTGGAAGCGATATGAATAACAAACGGCCGTTTTGCCTCACCCCCCAACTTACGCCAACCACCTGCGACAGCCCCAATGCCTGTGAGTAACTGTGCGAAAACGGCCGTTTCCCTCACCCGCCAACCACCGATCCAACATACGCCACAACCTCATCTAACACCAACCTAAACTGATGCGATACATCGTAATATGGAAGGTTATACCGCCCACATTCAGCCCGCAAATAGCGGCTGAAGGCAATCTCGCGGTGGATAATGGTCAGTAGATCGGCATCGGCAACCTCTTGCGGCCAATCATTGGGATGCCCCCCATACGTCCGAATTTCACGCAGCTTTTGACTTGGCTCAATGGCACAGTAGCCCAAAAAGCAGGCACAGATTTGTGTTGGGTGCACCCGCCGCAGTTCAGCCACATCCTGCGGCAAGATTTCACCTTCAAAAACATAGTCCACCTGATCATGCAGCAAGCTGGCACTCATCTCACGCACCAGCGGCCACAGCCAGGCCGCCACTTGAACCGCGCCTGCATTCGGGTCAAGGGCAAATTCTGGCCGGCCACGCACCAGCCCCATTTTAAGGACATCCAGGCTCAAATAAGGCAGTTGCCTCTCCGCCAGGAGACGGCGTACTAGAATCCCTTTACCCGCTCGCGCTGCTCCGCCAATAAAGAAAAGCATCGAATCACTCCACCAACAGCCGATTATCCTCCAACCTCACTGCCCGCTCCGCCTCATAAAGCAGCCGCCTCAGACCGCCGCGAAAGCGCAGCCGGGCATTGGCGGGTCGGTACCTGGATGGTATGGGTGTTGGCTGTTTGTTGTGCGCCACGTTAAAGCAAGGCGACCGCTGCCGAATAAGCAGTTGCTCTGCCGCATCCACATCATAGCCAACAGCCTTAAATGGTTCGCTTTGGGAACTCAGCAGGTCAATTGTAAACCGCATCGAAGTCGGCCAATTGCTCCACACAAAACGCCCCACCATCGAATGGCCTTTGAAACCACCCAGCAGGTGCTCCCACACGCGGGAAAACGCAAGCTGCGATTGCCCCACATAAAAAACCACCTCATCATCTCGAATGATGTATAAATCCAGCCCCTTCCATGCCTCCGGGCACGCTTCAATAAGCAAAAATCGTTTGAGCGCAATGGTTACTTGGGGATCATTCATGGGCTGATTCTATCATCAGGCAAATGATTAAACCGCCTGTAATGGTTAAAGCCGCCCTTGAATCTCCCCAACAAGCATCTCGGTCGTTACTTGCCGACAATAGCCAGAAATGGCACTCAGCGAGCTTTGGTGACGTTCCTCGCTGTAGGTCAGGCAGGCATCCGTTACCTGTGTCACCAGATACCCCAGGTCGCACGCATCACGAATGGCGCTTTCCACGCATTGATCCGTTACCAAACCGCTGATAACCAATTGTTTCACGCCTAGATTCCGCAAAATATAGTCAATGTGGGTAGAAATAAAGACAGATGAAGAGGTTTTGGGAAAAACAATCTCATCGCCAATGGGAGCCAGCGCATCAATCACTTTGCCATCCCATGACCCTTTGGGGACGTGGAAGCCAGTAATTTTGTAATCCAGGCTGCGGTCACGGCCGTCGAGGGTCAAACTTTCGATGGTCGTGTACAACACCTCAATGCCGGCGTCGCGGCAGCACGCCTGCAGCCGCTGCATATTGGGCAAGACACGCCGTTCAAATTCGTCAAAGAACCAGCCGAACTTTTGCTCAAATTCAGCCTGAGACAACCCCTTAAATTCGCCACCCTGCCTGTGGGCAGCAAAATTTTGCACGTCAATAAACAGCAGGGCCGATTGGCTTATGTCTAATGGAACTTCGCGGGTGAGGGTCATAGCAATTTCTCCTTTCGCGGGATTATAACCCGGTTGGAGAAAAAGCAGCGTTCATCTGTGTCACGTTGTCATTCAGGGGCAGCACAAATGATGAGGTAGAGGGTAGGAGAAAACGGCCGTTAAATACCTTAACAGCACAATTCTTACGAGGTGAGCAAAAGATGGCTTGTCCTGGTGGCTGGTACAAAACACCAGCCACCAGCCACGTGCGGCTTGTCCGCATTAACCATTAAGACAACGCATTGGCTGAACGCCACCAGCGATAATATTTGCTGCGTAACTCTTCACGCGGGGGCAAGGGGAAGTAAAGCAATTTTTCCGCATTGCCAATGTACAAACCACCCTGAATGGTGCGATAGAAAAATTCGGGTGATTGAGTACGGTTCACCATTTTGGTCTGAACGGTTTTCTCTTCCAGTCCCATCAGGCATTCGCGTAAATGATTGGCATACTGATAAGGTAAATCTTGCAAATTGCCATATTCAGGATTGGTCGCCAATTCGCCCAACTGGAGTTCAACAAAAGA
Source organism: Ardenticatenaceae bacterium (assembly GCA_020634215.1). Classification (GTDB taxonomy): domain Bacteria; phylum Chloroflexota; class Anaerolineae; order Promineifilales; family Promineifilaceae; genus JACKCD01. Next base: position 17,380 of record JACKCD010000071.1, read on the forward strand.
AACGGCAGGTAGGTGAATAAAATTGTCGGGGTCTTGGATCACAAATTCATAAAAATCAATGGAGCCGAGGGTACTCACAATAAGAGGACTGACCGGAGCCAACTCTTGATACATGTGCAGCCCATCGTCCCCGTCTGGGTAATCGGTGCTGGGGTCTAACCCTAGCACTTCGCCATAAGCCGTGACAAGGTAGAGTTTTTGAATGGCATCCATCGGGACGTGTTCTAAAACGCGGTAGGTGGAGATATAGACACTGCGCTTTGGGCTGCCATCTGCGTGTGGGACGCACCGCTTGAGACCTCCTTCCAGATTGAAGTAGTCGCTAGAAAAGCCGGGGTCAATTTCAGCGAAGACGGCCTGCCCGTGCAGCTTTTTGTGACTGCCAACGGCATAGTAAGAGCCAAATTCTTCGGGGGAAAGCATAGAAGCAATAAGGGCTTCAGGAATCAGCGAAAGGTAAAGATGTACGGTCATTTTAATCCTGCCTCTTAACTAAGTATTTTGCAAGCCAGCTCGCTTTTGAACAGCTTACTGTGGCTATTATGGAACGGCTAAAGTCGAAGAAACAGTTACAATAAGCAGCTTGTGTGGTGATAATCGTCATGTTTTGGCATAATGTCGGGTATAATTGCCGCAAACAAACCCTTTGATTGGTGAAACATGAGTGACGACAAGAAAGTAATTTATTCCATGATGGGCGTGGGCAAGATTTACCCGCCCAACAAACAGGTGCTGCGCGATATTTCGCTTTCCTATTTTTACGGAGCCAAAATTGGCGTGCTGGGGCTGAATGGGTCGGGGAAGAGTAGCTTGCTGCGGATTATGGCAGGGGTGGATCAGGATTTTGTGGGAGAAACGGCCGTTTCTCCCGGCTACACCATCGGCTATCTCGAACAAGAACCCCAGCTAGACGAAAGCAAAACTGTGCGCGACATCGTTGAAGAAGGGGCGCAGGAAATCGTAGACGCGCTGCGCGAATTTGACGACATCAACGCCAAATTTGCCGAGCCGATGAGCGACGACGAAATGGATGGCCTGCTCAACAAACAGGGGGCGCTGCAAGACAAGCTCGACCATATGCAGGCGTGGGATTTGGACAGCCGCCTCGAACTGGCGATGGATGCCCTTCGCACCCCGCCCGGCGACACCCCTGTTTCCGTCCTCTCCGGCGGCGAGCGGCGGCGGGTGGCACTGGTGCGGCTGCTGCTCAAAGAACCCGACATCCTGCTGCTTGACGAACCCACCAACCACCTTGATGCTGAATCGGTAGCGTGGCTGGAAAAACATTTGCAGCAGTACAAAGGCACCGTCATCGCCGTCACCCATGACCGCTACTTCCTCGACAACGTGGCGGGCTGGATTTTGGAGCTAGACCGGGGTCACGGCATTCCCTGGAAAGGCAACTACTCCTCCTGGCTGGCGCAAAAAGAGGCGCGGCTGGCAAAGGAAGAAAAGAGCGAATCGGCGCGGCAGCGCACCCTCCAGCGCGAGTTGGAATGGATCAACATGTCGTCCAAAGGGCAACGCGCCAAATCCAAAGCACGAATCGCCTCCTACAACAAGCTGCTGGCGGAACAAAATGAAAAAGCGGCCAGCGACATGGAAATCTACATTCCACCGGGGCCTCGGCTGGGCAACATTGTGGTACAGGCCAACGGTATCAGCAAAGCGTATGGCGACAATTTGCTCTATGACAACCTCAGCTTTGACCTGCCCCCCGGTGGCATCGTCGGCATCATCGGCCCCAACGGCGCGGGCAAGACGACGCTGTTCCGCATGATGACGGGGCAGGAAAAGCCGGACGGTGGCTCGCTCACCATCGGCGAAACGGTGGAGATGGCGTATGTAGACCAAAGCCGCGACACGCTCGACCCGAATAAAACGGTGTGGCAGGAAATTTCGGACGGGCAGGAGACGCTGGACATGGGCGGCCGGCGGGTTAACTCCCGCGCCTATGTGGGGCGGTTTAATTTTGGCGGTGGCGACCAGCAAAAAAAGGTAGGCGACCTCTCCGGCGGCGAACGCAACCGCGTCCATTTGGCAAAAATCCTCAAATCGGGCGGCAATTTGCTGCTGCTCGATGAGCCAACCAACGACCTGGACGTGAACACGCTGCGGGCGTTGGAAGAGGCTCTCGACAACTTTGCCGGGTCAGCCGTGGTCATTTCCCATGATCGCTGGTTCCTCAACCGCGTCGCCACCCACATTCTGGCGTTTGAAGGCGAAAGCCAAGCGGTGTGGCACATTGGCAACTACGATGACTACGAAGAAGACCGCCGCCGTCGTTTGGGCGCAGTGGCCGACCGGCCGCATCGGATTACGTACCGCAAGTTGAGAAGAAATTAGCGATTAGAGATTGGCGAATATCGGATATAAGAATTTTGCACGCAAAGACGCAAAGTCGCCAAGCATTTTCCCCTTTGCGCCTTTGCGCCTTTGCGTGACATAAAGGTAATTCTGATAATGTCTATTGATGAGGGATCACAATCTCCAATCTCCAATAACCCATTCCCCAAAGTCACCGTCGCCGTTGTGCAGGCGGCACCTGTTTTGTTTGACCGTGCGGCCACTGTGGCCAAGGCGTGCCAGCTTACCCGCGAGGCGGCTGCACAGGGGGCGCAGTTGGTGCTGTTCCCAGAGGCGTTTATTCCATGCTACCCACGCGGGCTAAGTTTTGGCATGGTGGTGGGGTCGCGCACGCCAGCCGGCCGACAAACGTGGCAGCGATATTGGGAGGGGGCGATTGACGTACCGGGGGAAGAAACGGCCGTTCTAGCCGCCGTCGCCCGTGAAACCAACACCTACCTTGCCATTGGGGTCATTGAACGGGACAGCAGCTATAGCGGCGGGACGCTGTACTGCACGCTGCTCTATTTTGGGCCAGACGGCCGTTTATTGGGCAAACACCGCAAGCTCAAACCGACCGCCGCCGAACGGCTCATCTGGGGGGAAGGGGATGGCAGTACGCTGACAACGGTTAAAACCCCCTTTGGCACCGTCGGTGGCCTCATCTGCTGGGAAAACTACATGCCGCTGGCACGGATGGCGATGTATGGCAAGGGGGTTGAACTGTACCTGGCCCCCACCGCCGACTCCCGCGACACTTGGCAGGCGACGATGATCCACATCGCCAGCGAGGGGCGCTGCTTTGTGCTGGGGTGCAACCAGTTTGTGACCAAGGCGATGTACCCGCCCGATTTGGTGGGGATTGAGGAGCTGGCCGACCAGCCGGAGATCATGTGTCGCGGCGGCAGCGTGATTGTGTCACCGCTGGGGCAGGTGCTGGCGGGGCCGCTCTACAACCAGGAAGGCATTCTGACGGCGACGCTTGACCTGGCGGAGGTGGTGCAGGGGAAGCTGGATTTTGATGCGGTGGGGCATTATGCGCGGCCAGATGTGTTTCGGTTGGTGGTGGAGGAACGGCCGTTGGCTCCCATCGTTAATCATTTCACCACATAATCCACCCATTTTCACACCAACCACTTCCAAGTAACTTGCCGAAATCAAATATCCATGCAACATGTTTTCTTACTGGATGCTTGCAAATTGCGGCTCACAAAGGTGTATTCATAGTTGTTTTTGCAGCTATTTTCGTTTATCCTTAACGTTAGGATTCCATTGAGAAGTCTAGTACTTCTCACGTTGTAAAAGGGAAATTTATGTCAGAGTAGCTCTGTAAACCTCATGAATTGTTGTATCTTAAGCCAATCTTAGTGATTATTTTTCAAGCGTGTCTCACTGCCAATTTAGTACCAACTAATTACTCCGAAACTTAAAAGCATAATTTTGTGGTTGATGTTAGTAGATTGCACAGCATCCTTTTTTTGCTGTGTAACCAGATGCTGATTTCTGTCTAAAAGCGAAGCTGGCAATTACACGCTATCTTTTTTGATTTTGTTCAGGCTGAAAAGGAGAAATCGAATGGACACTCACAAGAATTTCCTGATACGCTTAGGTGAATGGTGGGAAAAACGCAAAAAGAACGTAGCCACTCAAAATAGAGCCATGAAATGGACGAAGTGGTTACCTACACCGGGGAACGTTGTTTTTACCCTTGTAGCTCTTGGCTTTCTAATCATGAGTCAATCTGTGTGGGCACGCTCCGCTCAGAATACCTCAGCCGCATCCACCCATACCATTAGCTACCAAGGCCGCTTGGCCGACTCTAACGGCACCCCTCTGACTGGATTCCAGAATTTAGAGTTTCGTATTTACGATGTGCCTTCAGGTGGCGTACCGCTATGGGAAGAGTTTTGGACGGGAGGCAATGCTGTACAGGTATCGGACGGCTTGTTCAATGTCATGCTGGGCAGCATCAATAATACGCTCACCACGGTTATTCAAGGCCACGATGAACTTTATCTTGGCATAACTGTTGGCACAGATAGCGAGATGACTCCTCGTGTCCAACTTGGTTCCGTCCCCTTCTCTTTACAAGCTCTGACAATTCCCGATGGAAGTGTGACAGCAGCAAAAATCTCTGATGGCGCTGTCACAAAAGCAAAACTCGCCACAGGGCTATTCAGTTCTTATTTCACAACAAATTCCAACACGTCCGAATGGGTCATTCCGACGTGTAATATGATTGACAATGACAGCTCGTTCTATGCAATTCCAGGTCTAAGCCTTAACATCGAGCTTGCTCAAGCAAGCACTTTATTCATTGATGCAAACGGTCTCATAACGAGCTTGGACGCTGGAAAAGCAGCCTTTACAAATATTTTTGTCGATGGTTCACGAACTACAGATACAAGTGGAAAAGCTCTAATATCAGGTTGTCGAAATAGTGCCGGAGATGGAGGAGGAGGAGACAAATGGTGCCCATTTAGTAGTAGTGTCGCTGTAAACCTTGCAGGAGGTTCACACGTTGTTGATGTCAGAGCATTCTGTGATAGTTCTAGTTCGAAATTTCATAACGGTTCACTTAGAGTCTTAGTAATCCCATAGCGCACATAGTGTGTAAGTACCCACCTTGACTAAAAAGCAAACACAAAACACGAAGTATTAGTTTGCTCAAAAAAACATGGAAAGAAGAATGAGAGAGAATTTTATAACCCGTATTGGCAAGCTGGCTACTCAAGTAGGGGAAGTCATTGACCAACATCGGGTACAACAAAAAGACGTTGCAGAGCGCATTGAAGAGGTTAATGATCCATCGCCAAAAAGGCAAAACAAAGCCAAATACATACATTGGTTTTTGCCAAATGGCGGGACGCTAATTTTGATAGCATTGTTGATTGCGACCCAATCGGTCTGGGCACGCGCTGCCCAAAGTACAGCAGCAACATCTACCAGCACCATAAGTTATCAAGGACGGCTGGCCGATGCGGGTGGCACGCCCCTGACAGGGCTGCATAACCTTGAATTTCGGATTTACGATACCCCTTCGGGGGGTGTACCACTTTGGGAAGAATTGTGGACGGGGGGTAATGCCGTCCAGGTTTCTGATGGGCTGTTTAATGTGATGTTGAACTAAGCGCTTCGCGCAGGACATTCCCCACCGCAATATAGCCGCTAATCCTCCCTTAGGCGTATCATATCTCATATAACCGTTTTATGCGGACACCTTTTGTGTCCAAAGGAGATGTGATATGACCCCCTTACGAGAAAAGATGCTCGCCGACTTGCAACTGCGCGGGTTGGCTGTCAAAACCCAAGACGCTTACATTCGCGCCGTGCGCCAATTGGCCGCCCATTACGACAAGTCCCCTGACCAGATTACGGAAGAAGAGTTGCGGATGTACTTTCTCTACCTGAAAAACGAGAAACAACTTTGAAGGCATTAGGTCTATGTAGAAAGCCAAAACGGCTACACCGTGATCGTGGCACCCATTGACAATTCGCCAGCACAAAAAGCGGGGCTGCAACCCGGCGACATTATCATCGGGGTAGATGGCGAAGATGTCACGGCACTATCGCTTGAGGAAGTGGTGCAAAAAGTGCTTGGGCCGGCCGATAGTCAGGTCACGTTGACAATTTTGACACCCAGCACGGGCAAAGAACGAGATGTCACCGTTACCCGCGCCAAAATTGAGCTGGAAAATGTGACCTGGCAACAGTTACCCGACACCCAAATTGCCCACATTCGCATGTCGGCGTTTAGTGAGGGGGTAAGTCAGGATTTGCAAAAGGCGTTGACAGATGTTCAGGCGGCGGGGGTGCAAGGGGTTATTCTGGATTTACGCAACAATCCCGGCGGGCTGCTCTCGGAAGCGATTGACACAGCCAGCCAATTTCTGCCGGAAGGAACGGCCGTTTTACTGCGTGAAGATGCCCAGGGAAACCGGCAAACGGAAACGGCCGTTAGCGGCGGCACCGGGCTAGACATTCCCCTGATCGTGCTCATTAACCAGGGCAGTGCCAGCGCCAGCGAAATTGTGGCCGGGGCGTTGCAGGACAACCATCGCGCCACCCTGTTGGGCGAAACCACCTTTGGCACCGGCACTGTTCTCAACGAATTTGACCTGTCCGATGGCTCGGCACTGCTGCTGGCAACGGAACAATGGCTCACCCCCTCCGGCCGCGTCATTTGGCACAGCGGCGTTGTCCCCGACACCGTGGTTCCGCTGTCTCTGGACACCCAACTATTGCGGCCAGAAGCGGAGCGGCAGCTAACGGCGGCGGAACTGGCAAACAACCCCGATGCCCAACTGCTGCAAGCGGTTCAACAACTTGCGGCAGAAATCGGCGGGCAACCGTAGTTAAGATTGGTTCAATCTCCGAAGCTTGAACCAATCTAACGGTACTTTACACCCGCAGCCCATGCTGCTGCGGCAAGGCCATTTCCCACGTCAACGTGTCGGGGCGCAAGATGATTTCGCGGGCTTGCTGGCCGGGCAGCATAACCAAAACGTGACGGCCGTTCATATCCAGCCATTGCCGCCCCTGCTCCACCACCTGCCACGCTTCACCAATCCGCACCCGCTGCACCCGCACCGTGCCGTTGGCCGAAAAAGAACAGTCTACACCGATTGTTGTGTGTGTCATAAAAAAGGAGATTGGAGATTAGAGATTAGAGATTACCATTCTATCAATCTCCAATCTCTAATCTCCAATTACATCAACGCTTCCGCCACAGCCACGCCAGCTTGCGGTATTTGTCCCACTCATAATACGCCATCATGCTGCTGAGCCAGAAGCCATGCCAGCCGTCAGAACGGCCGTTTAACGTCACAAAGCGCCACCAAAATTGCCGCAAAGGTTGCAAAACATAGTTCTGTGGCTTCGGGCGCGTCCCCGCCTGGTGCAAAATCGTCGCCTCATAGGTGGCATACGCCCGTTGGGTGCGGTGAAATTGCGCCTTGTCGTGGTAGTTGTAATGGGTTAGCGGGTTTTGCAAATAGCCAATCTCGCCATCCACCACTGCCACCTCGTGAACTGGCCGTTCATAGCGCACGCGGCCCTGTTTGAACAGCCGCAGTTGGTAGTCGGGGAACCAGCCTGCCCCCCGCGT
>JACKCD010000072.1 GCA_020634215.1 Ardenticatenaceae bacterium
CACGCGGGTCTATGTGCTGAACGAAGCGATGCAGCCTGTGCCGGTGGGCGTGGTTGGTGAACTCTACATCGGCGGGGTGCAGGTGGGGCATGGCTACCTCAATCGGCCGGAATTGACGGCGGAACGGTTTGTCAAAGACCCGTTTAGCCGCGACCCGAAGGCGACGCTGTACAAAACGGGCGACAATGTGCGCTACCGGCCGGATGGGGCGATTGAATATTTGGGGCGGGCTGACTTCCAGGTGAAACTGCGCGGGCAGCGGGTGGAGTTGGGCGAGATTGAGGCGGCGATTCAGAGCCACCCGGCGATGAAGCAGGTGCTGGTGGTGGTGCGCGATGAAGGCAACAACGACAAGCGGCTGGTGGCGTACTACACGCTGGCCGAAGGAGCCACCGACCCGGCGACAACCGAACTGCGCGACCATCTGCGCCGCGCCATTCCCGAATTTATGATTCCCAATGCGTTTGTGGCGTTGGCGGCATTCCCCATCACGCCTAATGGCAAGCTGGACAGATCGGCACTGCCAGCACCCAGCTATGCCCGCGAGGAAAGCAACCGCTTTACCGCCCCGCGCAACCCGCTGGAATCCACGCTGGCGGAGCTGTGGCGGCGGGTGCTGAAGGTGGAGAAGGTGAGCGTTTACGACAACTTCTTTGACCTGGGCGGCCATTCGCTGCTGGCACTGCGGCTGTTTGACCAGATTGCGGCGGAAACGGGGAAGAAGCTGCCGCTGGCAACGCTGTTTGAAGCGCCCACGGTGGCGCAATTGGCGGAACGGCTGGCGGATGATGGATGGGAGCCGAAGTGGTCGGCGCTGGTTCCGATTCAGCCGAAGGGGCATAAACGGCCGTTTTTCCACGTTGCCCCCTATCTCATCAGCGTCTTGAACTTCACCGATTTGAGCAAATATTTGGATCCGGAACGGCCGTTTTACGGCATCCAGCCCCTCGGTTTGGAAGAAGGACAGCCCATTCACACCAACCTCGAAGAAATGGCCGCCTACTACATCGAGGAAATCAAAACCGTCCAGCCCGAAGGTCCCTACCTCATCGGCGGCCACTGCGCTGGGGCGTGGGTGGCGTATGAAATGGCGTGTCAGCTTGAGGCGGCCGGCGACAAGGTGGAGTATTTAGGTCTCATCAGCAGCCAATCCCCCACCTATGTCGAACCAGGGCGCAATTCCCTTTCCTACTTGAGCAACCGCGCCATGTTCTACCTCAAAGACCGCCGCTTGCTGAACGCGGTGGCGTGGAAGATGAAGATGCAGGCGGAAAGCAAACTGCTGCTGAAATACGGCACGTCACAGAACCAGCGCATTCAGGCTTTGCGTGATGCCCACGAAGCGGCTTATGATGCCTATGAACCGACGCAGGGGTACACGGGGCCAATGAGCATTGTTCGCGCTACGGAACAGCTTGCTATCTATGGCGATAATGATGACTGGGTGCGGCTGTGGGAGGATCTGACGACTGGCCCAGTGGAGTACGCGGACGTAGAAGGGATTCACGCCACGCTGCTGCAAGAGCCGTCGGTGGCGCAGTTGGGGGAACATATGAGGCGGCAGATGGAAACGGCAAGAGAGCAACTGAGTTGAGTTTGGGTTGAGGGGAAACGGCCGTTCTCTTTGAGGGGAAAACGGCCGTTTTTGTATTCAAAAGAAACTGCTTAACGTTTGTTCCCTTAGGGGAGCAGCAAAAACAGCTTGTTACTCCTTAATCTCTGCTTGAAAAAAGCCGGAAGGTTTAAGGTTTACGTTTGACAGACAAGGGCAAATAGTTTACCCAAATACATCTTTCAGAAGGAGGCGACTGAAATGGGTTCACCCCATTCGCCGCAATGATATACCAAGATGTTGCTACCGCCTCGGGCGTGGGCTGTTGTATCCCACCCGTTATAAAGTTCGGCAACCCGCTTGCTTGCCCACCAAACGCAGGCGTGATAACTTTACCCAACTCATTCATATAGTATTCCCACCGATTCGTTTGTTCAGCCATATAATACGCTGTCGCCATTTGAGCCGTCCCCTCAACATACAGCCAGTTTAATTCCGATTCAAAGGCCGCAAAGCCATCTACAGGAACCAAATCTTCGTGACCCTCATCACGATACCAAATTTCGCTAATCTGAAGAATACTATTCGTTAATTCCTTATGCGTTGAGTTGTTAACTGCAAATTCTATTCTTGTAATTGGCCCAAGGGGTTCCTTATTATCCGGCAAGAAATCTGAAAACTCTCCATACGGAATGGCGAATTCTTTCCAACCTACAAAATCTAGGTTGATTTTGTCATGCCAGAAAACATCGCGTCTATGATCTGTTCCTACTGGCTCGCCATAGAACTTTACTTCAAAGCGGTTATTACTGCCATCTCCATACACTTTAAATGAATAAAGAAATTGATCTGAAACGTTCAAATCGATATCACGTTCACGAAAAATCAAGAACCAAGCATCATTTTCGTCCCAAGAATAATTAACTTCAAGATCATAATTTTCGTAGGTTTGCTTTCGAGCAAGTGAGACCTTGATACTATCATTCTGATCCCACTGATCTGAACGCCAATACCAATCGCCTTCATTGCTGCCTTCGCCTTCAACTGGCCGATCAAAGGCTTCAATTAAGTAGCGGTCTTGGGTGCGGGCTAGCCGATTCTGAGCTAGATAAAGAATGCCTTGATAATAGTTCCCCAAAGATAAATATCCCCATGATATATTGTCGAGAGGTACACCATACTTATTTGCATTTCCAATCCGGAAACAGCCAGCATGAGGTACCCAAACCTCCTGATTGATCCAACGAAGGATAGATTCTTGAGCAATTTCCGCTTCACTCCCTAATCCATGTAACGCGCCATAAACATCAATGTGACCTTCAGGATGCCATTCTTTTCTCAACTGATATTGCTTGTCGTATCCAACATAAATACCATCCGCCGGGGTTATATTTTCCAAACAGGTAAACCATGTAGTCAGCCTATCAATTAGGGCATCGTATTGGTTGTCATTGGTCACACTTTTGTAGTATTTTAGGGCAACAAGTAGCCATGCATTGTCGCCAATCCAAAAATCATTTCTGGCCTCATCATTCACGGCAAGGGGTATAGTGACCCCCAATGTCAAGACCATAAAGGGACATATATAAGGTGGATCAAGTAGACATAAACAACAAGTTTGGCTCCCGCACGAACTGCCTGTTGGCACCTTACCATCGGGGAGCGGGAGCCTCGCTTTTGCTACTTTTGGCGAGTCAAAAGTAGGATGGCTTTAACTGATAAAATGTACGTCGGCCGGGACACGGTAACCAAGATGCTGATGAGGCCGCTGGGTATTGTAAAAGAGAAAGTAGTTTTGCAGCCCTGCTTCAAGGTCAGGTACTGTCTCATACTCTTTGAGGTAAATGTCCTCATATTTGAGACTACGCCACAGGCGCTCGATAAAGATGTTGTCCAAAGCTCGACCACGCCCATCCATGCTAATTTGGATGCCAGCTTGGGTCAAAGAAGTGGTAAAGTCATGAGCCGTAAACTGAACCCCCTGGTCAGTATTAAAAATCACAGGCTGGGCATCATGCAAAGCTTGCTGTAAAGCCAGCACACAGAACCAGCCGTCCAAGGTGTTAGATAGTTGCCAACTAATCACATAACGACTAAACCAGTCGATGATGGCAACGAGATACATAAACCCTTGCGCGAGGGGAATGTAGGTAATATCAGCACTCCAAACCTGATTTGGCCGTACAATGGGTAGGTTTCGCAGCAGATAAGGATAGATTTTGTGTTGTTTAGCGGTGACAGTTGTCTGTGGCTGCGGATAAATGGCTTGCAGACCCATCATATGCAACAAGCGGTAGATACGCTTGCGGTTGACTTGATAGCCAGCTTGTTGCAAGCAAGCGGTCATTTTGCGATAGCCATAGAAAGGCGTTTGGGTATATTGTTTATCAAGTAAGCGCATCAGTTCCAGATTCAAAGGCGATTCGGTCGCTGGTTTATAATAGAAAGCTGAGCGACTTAGGCCAAGTAAGCGGCACTGCTGGCGAATACTCAAGGCCGGGTGCGTTGGGTCAATGAGTTGGCGTTTGGCCTCAGGTGAGGGGGGCAGCTTTTTTTTTCAGCCACTCCAATTCCATTTTGAGCCGCCCAATTTGCTCGTAGAGTTCAGCTTCTTGTTCAGCCTGCTGCTGTTTTTGACGGCCATTTGTTCGTTGGAAAAGAGCTGGGCCGTCCTCAAGCAACTGCCGTTTCCACTGGCTGACTTGATTGGGATGAAGTTGGCGAGTGGTAGCGATTTGATTAATGGTTTGCGTTCCTTTAGCCGCTTCCAGGGCAACTTGAAACTTGAACTGCATACTGTATTGCGTTCGTTTTTTTGTCATCGAACTGTCCTCCACAAAGGTGAGATATTTTACTTGAAATCCACCTTATTCTGTGGTCCAGTTTTTGGGGTTCATTATAGGGTTCCCCAGTTCTAGGGTTAAGGAATTGTTGGAAACCACCTTCGCAGCAGTCAATACATTGATGCTTATTTGATTCAAATACGTCAAAAATTTGACGTGCTCGTTCTAGTTCTCCTTCAATGACAAAGGCTAGGGCTACCATGGCATTTGAATAGGTCGTTGTAAAGGCATCTTTTGGATCGCTATACTCAAAAATAGGCACAAGCCCTGGCGGTTGTTGCTGATCTTGAAGATGTTTGAGGAATAAGATCATTTCTCCTATATTTTCATCAAAATCAACATAATTTGATGGGACAAGTTTTGGTTTTACAGGGTTAGCAGCGAGGCTGGCGTGTGTGCCTAGGAGAAGGAAACAACCCAAAATGCCGATTATTCCAATTGATTTGAACCAAAGGTTTGACATGACTAGACCTCCTTGCCTGTCGTATTTGTGCTTCAAACAGCACGGCTGAAACACAAAATCGGATGGAACGTTTTGACAGCAAAAATCATGCACGATTTGTTTTGATTATAGCAAAAGCGGTTCCGAATAAGCGTAATTGGCATTCCGAAAGTTCGGAATGCATTTCTGAATCTTTGGAGCGGAGGATTGTTAGGATGGGAAAGACATTGAATAGTCGGCGATTTGGTCAGTTGTTGTCAACGGCCGTGAAAAGGATTGCAGCTCATGAAGATAAAAATATCGCTCTCATACAAGATGAAATTGGTTATTCGCTGCGAAAAAAAAACGGTGCTACCTATGAAGGGGGTTCCATTATCGAGCATTGGCGCAAAGGCAATTTGCCGCCAGATTTAGCCATTACCTTTACTTTAGCCAAAACATTGGCTACCAAGAAGGGACTCGAACCGGATGAATGCGAGACGTTTTTAAACTATGCTGGTTATCCTAATCCCGCATCAGCTTGCCAAGAAATCTTTTCACAGCCTTCTGTCGAAGGGGAAGAGCCAATTCAGCCAAGTCCATCAGGAAAAAGCATCGCTGCTGAGAAAGATGGCAAGCCAACTCTTATGGTCAATATTGCTCTCAATCAGCGCACCCTCATTGTGGCAATCATTGCTGTGCTTACAGTTATAGTTGTCGGTGTTTATCTGTGGCAGTTTCGGGTTGGAGAAAAAGTAGGAGCAGGACAGAACCCATTTCTGCTAGAGGCTGTTTATGCGGAAGAGAGGCCAGAGATTAACGGCCGTTTAGACGATGCAGTTTGGGACAAAGCGCAATCAATTCTTTTTGCCAGACACCCGGAAATTAATGACGGGACAACGGCCGTTGTTAAATTTTTGTGGGATGAAGCATATTTGTATGTTGGCGTTGACGTTAACGACACACAGGTTGAGGGTGCTGGAGAAACGCCTTGGGATAGTGATTCCATTTCCGTTGTAGTTGAAAATGGTGGGCGACTTTTAGAATATCGACACAGTTTAATTGATGAGATAAAAGTCGATAGAGCCGGAGATGCTTTAAGTGTCCATTGGCTTAAAGCAAATAGCAGTTTTAATGATCCATCAAATTTAGATGGTGGTTACCTGATAGAAATGCGAATTCCGCTGGTTTCTACTCCTGTCGAGAATGATATTATCAGCATTGATTTGCTGTCTGTTGATCACGATAAGAACCCTAATGGAGCTTACAATAGCTCTAAAACAATTTTCTCCAAGAAATTTTGGGATGGTGATCAGACTGTAGATGAAGCAAATGGGGTTCTGCGCTTTATTCGTGAATAAGGTTGCCATTCACGGAGACGTTGGGGAAACATTATAAGATAGCAGATGGAAACGGCCGTTAAAAGCCATCAAGCATAATGAATACACGGAAAGCGGCCAATGTGGCCGCATTTTTATCCGGTTTTTCACACGCTTTTTTGCATGTGGGGGCTTTCCATTCACATCTTTTAAGGTATTCTGTAATCTATCTTGTGTACAGTACAAGTCTGTGAGCAACGCTAAATTCTAAACTTGCTCTTTGCCAGGTCGGTGAGAGTACAGTGTATGTCTGTTGGAGATAAAATGGCTATTGAATGGGAAACAAAATACGAAACCGGCGAAGACCGAATTGATAAGCAACACCAAAATCTGTTCCAGATGATCAACAGCATTGAGCAAATGTTGAAAATGCCCCAAGTCGAAGAAGAAAAATTGAAAGACGTGCTGCGTTTCTTAACCAACTATACCCGCATCCATTTTGTCTATGAAGAATTTTGCATGGCGCGGGTCAAGTGTCCTCTAGCCGAGAAGAACATGGTGGCGCACGACAAGTTTATGGAGGCACTGAAAGATGTTGAACGGCGCTTTCGCAGCGAGGGTGCTTCACGAGCACTGCTGGTGGACATTTATGACATGGCTTCGGAGTGGTTGGTGAAGCATATTTGCAAAATTGACACGGAACTAAAGCCAGCGATGCGGGCTCACGGGGAGCTGTAGCCAGCTAATCTGCCCAGGAAGATAAGGGGGCAAAACGGCCGTTTTTCGCCCTCGCCCATAAACCAAGAAACAAGTCCACAGAGGGTCTGCCGTGCACGCAGACCTTTTTGTATTTCACATCCCACATCTTGTATAGAAAATTCATTTGATCCGCCACAAAATCCAAAACCCTGAAACTTTTACTGCTATACTGCGTAATAGTGAGTGAATAATCAGGAGATTGGAAACGTTGAACGAAGAACAACTCTGGCTTGACCAAGCCAGAAAGGGCGACAAAGATGCCTTCGGCCAATTGATAGATGCGTATCAGATACCCGTCTATAACCTTGCCTACCGAATGCTCAACAACTCAGGTGAGGCTGAGGAAGCGGCACAGGAAGCCTTTATTCGCGCCTATACACGTTTGGAAAGCTATAACCCCGACCATAAATTTAGCACGTGGTTGCTTTCCATTACGTCAAACTACTGTATTGATTTGCTGCGTAAGCGTCGCGCCATTTTTCTGTCTATTGATGAACCACTGGGGGCGCATCCCGCGCTTCGCAGTGACAAGATAAAGGAGCCTGAGGCTCAAGTGACACTGAACGAACAGCAAGAAATGGTCCAATCTCTGTTGGAAGATTTGCCAGATGAATACCGCCAGGCGGTGGTGTTGCGCTACTGGTACGAGCTTTCCTACGAAGAAATTGCTGATTCGATGGAAACAACCGTTAGCGCCATTAAATCCCGCCTGTTCCGGGCGCGTAAACTGCTGGCTGAGATTGGAGTGAAAAAAGGGTTGATATCTGCGTTGGAGCAGGTGATGGCCTAAAACCGGGATAGACCTATGGAACAAGAACACGACTACGCCTATGCCCTGATGATGGATGCGCTGGATGGTGAACTCACCGAAGGCAGCAAGCTGGAGTTGGAGCTACATTTGCAAATGTGTAGCGACTGCCTGCGCGAATGGCACGCTCTGGTGGCGATTGAAACGCTGCTGCGTACAACCCCTGCCCTGGCTCCGGCGGCCGGCTTTACCCAGCGCACGCTGGCACGGCTGCCCAACCGCCGCTATCGCATTTGGGCACTGACGGCCATCTATCTGGTTTTGCTGCTGTGCGGCTTTGTTCCCATGGCACTGGGTGCTTGGGCCATGACCCGACTGCTCCCGATCTTAAATCAGCCAGCTTTGATCAATGGCATCACCCACTCCCTAACTAAGTTTATGCAGGTGATAGGGGCTGTCCTTATGGCGCTGTTTAACGGATTGGGCGAAGTTGTGGTGCAGCAGCCGGCCGCACTGGGTTGGTTTTTGGTCATCATGGGCGTAATTTCGGTCTGGGGTGGTCTGCTGCGCGAGCTATTGAGCCAGCCGCAACGGGCATAAATTTTGATTTATTGGTGAGAAGAAGCTTATGAAACGATTACTGGTTATTGGATTATTGGTTGGATTGCTGTTGGTGCCAACAACGGCCGTTTTTGCCGCCCCCATACAAGACGGCGTTGACGTGATTGCCGAAGGCCAAACGGTCAACAACGACATCGCCCTGTTTGGCAAAGACCTCGCCATTCACAAGGGCGGGTTTGTCAAAGGGGATGTGGTGGTTTTTGGCGGCAATGCCGAGGTTGACGGCCAAATCAAAGGCAATGTGGTGCTGTTTGGCGGCAACATGGAGATTGCCAACGAGATTGACGGCGATTTGGTGCTGTTTGGCGGCAACCTGACGGCTACCGAGGGTGCCAAAATCAATGGCGACTGCGTGCTGCTGGGTGGCAACCTGGAAAATATGGCGGGAGCCAACCTGGGCTGTAGCTCGGCTGATGTGCCCAATGTGTTGGCTTCCATTTCACAGGAGTTGCCCAAGGGAGATTTTCCTCTACCCAATATGCCGCGTGGCGGCAGCTTTGTTGGCGAAACAATCGGGGCGATTTTTAGCAGCTTGTTTGCTGGGTTCCTGGCGTTTGTAGCTGCCGCAGCCATGCCGCAGCACATGGAGCGGATTGAGCGGACGGTACGGCAAAAACCGATGGCAAGTGGGGCTGTGGGGCTGTTAACGGCCGTTTCCGTTCCCGCCATCATCGCCCTCCTCCTGCCCATCTCCATCATTTTGACCTTTGTGTGCGTCGGTATCCTCGGCTTCCCCATCATGCTGGCACTGGGTTTGGGGTTAATCGCTGGTTCGGTTTTGGGCTGGCTAACGGTTGGTCACATGGTTGGCAAGCGGCTGGTAGCAGTGCTGGGCATGACACGGCTCTCTATGCCAGTGACTGCCGCACTGGGTGCAGCCGCCATGACGCTGGTAATCAATGCGCTAGGCATCGTCACCTTTGGTGCCGTGGACGTTTTGTTGACAACCATCGTCACCTCATTGGGGTTAGGTGCAGTAGCCTTAACGCAGTTTGGCACAAAATCCTATCCCTTCCTAGCTACGCCCACCAAGCGAGTGATTGAGTCGGATGATGATGGGATTGTGGTGGATGATGATAAATTAACGGCCGTTCTCCGCACTCTCCCCCACGACGACGACACCCCCTAACTTTCCTTTACCTCTTCTTCCCTCTTCCCAGGGGTCGCTACCGTATGGCTGGCGACCCCTTTTTTAATTATGGCGCACCCTGACTAATGACATAATTAGCCAAGTCAGGGAGAATATCGTTGAGGTTATAGGTTTCCCATTGCCCACCGCCGCCGGCCGTAAATAGGCAAAAACCAATCACATACCCATCCTGCCGCACCCCGTTGTCATACCAAGCCATTTGGTTCACATAGGCCGCTGGCCCTGTTTCCCCCCACACCCCCTGCTCTGTCCAGAAATTTTGAAATTCGCGCCATCCCTTGCCTTTAGGGCCAGGGCGTGGCCCTACCAGCCCATCAATCCCCGCTTCTGAAATGACCAAGGGGATGACTAAATTGCGTGGTTTGAGGATTTCTTCGTAATACCAGCGGTAGCGAAAAATGAGCGAGCCGCGATCTGGGTAGGGGGTTTGCTGGGGCAGCGGTGAGCCAAAGCCATATTCGATGCTGGGGGCGGTGTATTCATGCAGCGTCAGAATGCCACCATATTCCAGCGCCACCTCGATGGCGGGAACAAACAGCTCGAATTCGTCCAACTCCGGCACGCCGGTGGAAAAGCCACCAATGGCAGTACGAAAGCCGTGTTTTGCCATCTCGCGCACCCGCTCGGCTTCAAAGCGAGCATACCATTCCATGCGGTCTAAATTGGGGTCGGGTTCGTTCCACCCTTCCCAGAAATCAACGGCCGGATTTAGCTCATATTCCCGCAGTTGTTCCGCCACCAATTTGCGGGCTTCTTCCTCAGGGTTGCCACCATAATCCTGGTTTTCCACCGGAATACGCCCGACGGTGATGGTGCGCGGCGACACCTCCTTGATTTCGGCCATGTAGCCGAGGTCGGCCACCCCTTTGATGACAGACGGCTGGGCGCGACGGATAAATTCCATGATGTTGGGGCTGTTGTTACGGTTGACGTGCAGGCCGAGCTTGCTGGGGCCAAGCTCGGTGCTGGGGGGAAGCTGGGGGATATAGCTGACGTAAGGGGTGGCGGCCGGCGTGGGGGTGGCAGTGGGAATGGGGGTGCGGGTGGGTGGAATGGGGGTGAAGGTGGGGATAAGACCAACGGCCGTTCCTGCAACCACCCCCTCGTTCACCCGCCCCGCATCCAACGTCGGCAGCAGTTCCGACGCACTGGGTGTCCAAGTAGGCGGGACGGCGGCTATTGCATCAAGGTTAGCGGGCTGAACGGCCGTTGGCAAGGCCGTCGGCAAGGGCGCAGCAGGAATCGTAGTGCAGCCAGTAATCAGTAACCAGTAACCAATAATCAGTAACCAGTAACCTGCAACTTGCCACCTGCTACCTGTAATCGTCTTTTTCATCGAATCTCCACGGGCTGCAGGAGGAGACGGTCAGCAACGGCCGTTTCTCCCTGCAAAATGGGCAAGCGCTCCCCAGTCGGCTGGTAATATACCCCAATTTCCACCTGGTAGGTGCCGGGCGGCGCGTCGGGCGGAATCCACAGCGGGAAGTAGCTGAGGAGCCGTTCACCGCCCTCGGCCTGCCAAAATTGCGCCGGATAATGGTTGGCATCAGACCCCGCAATCACCTGCCCGTCGGCGTTGAGCAGGTGGGCAAAAATGATGTAGTGGCGGTCGGGGCGGGGCTGGAGCGTCCAGTAGAGGATAAGTTCCAGTACGCTGCCGGGGGTACTGGCCTCGGTGCGGTCATGACCGAGGAAGGTCATGGTGTTGCCAAAGTTAATGGGCAGGTCAATGGGGTGGCGCAGCCCGTCGGGGTCATCCGGCACAAAGCGGGTTTCCCATGACCACACGGCGGGGGATTGGTCGGTTGGCGGCGGTTGGGAAGTGCCGTCGAATTGGTAAACATCGAAGACGGGGCGGTGGAAGCGATCAACGGCCGTTTCCACCCGTTCCAACCCCACCGCCCGCGCCAGCAAGAGAGGCTGCGGCGTGTTTTCAGCCAGCAGAATGTAGGTGGCGGGCTGGTTAGGCAATGGCAGTGCCTGCGTCGCATCAAACCAGTGAATGCCATCGTACTGTTCGGGGGCCAGCAGCGCCAACGTCGGGTGCTGTGGATATTGTGTGGATAAGTAGAGCGAACTGTGGATAACGTGCTGCTGCAAATAGTCCGCCACATAGACCATCGCCACCCGCCGGTCATCGTCGTTTTGCGGGTTATTGTGCCAATTGATGAAGTAGTCGCGGCTGACGGTGAGGGTGAGGTAGGCGACAAGAAGGAGATTGAGAGATTGAGAGATTGAGAGATTGGGGATTGGAGATTGGGAATTGGAGATTGCCTTTGCCCAATTGCTTATCTTGTCCAAGACCAACGCCGGAAAAATATAGACGGCGGGTAAAATGCCGATGGCGCGTTGGTAGTAGGGAAGGGATTCGGCGGAGAGGAGCATGGGGAGGAGCATGAGAACCATCCAGACGAAGAGGGTGGCATAGGCCAACCGCTGCCGCCCGCGCTGTGTCCAAAGGCGCAGGGCAGCCAGCAGCAACCCGGCATAAAACAATACGCCCATGATGGGGTCAAAGACGGGCTGCCCAGCAATGTTAAAGCGGTAGTTGATGTCGCCCCACGCAGTAAACATGCGCCCCGTTTCTTTGATGCTTTGCCATAGCCGGGCAGCGGGGTCGCCACCGGAGAATTGCTCGGAAAAGACGGAGACTTGGGCGGCGCGGCCGTAAAAGTCGAGCGGATTGTGCCAAAAGTGGAGGCCGAGGGGGAGAAAGATGAGGAAGGCAACAACGGCCGTTCCCACCAGCTTCCACCAATATCCCGTTACCAATTTTCGCTCAACGAGCAAGGCCAGGCCAACAATGGCGAGGATGAGAAAGGGAAAGAGGCGAACGGCCGTATACGTGTACTGTGTCAACCCCAAAAAGAAGCCCGCCCACAAAAAATGCCGCCACCGCCCGCTGCGCCAGCCGTGAAACAGCAGCAAAATGGCGGGCAACTGCACCAGCGGCTGGATGACGGCGCGGTAGCCGTTGCGACTGGCGATGAGGTGCCAAAGAGAGAGGGAGAGGAAAACGGCCGTTAATACCCCTACCCGCCGATTAAACAGTTCCCGCCCCACGGCGTAGCTGAGGGTCACGGTGAGAATGCCGACACATGCTGACAGGAGTCGGCCGGCAAACATCGGATGCCCCAATAAGGCAATCAGTCCCGCTTCCAGATAGACAAACAGGGCTTCGCGCCCGGTGAAAGCGGAAAAGAACGCCGGAAAACCCGCCTTCCCCGACAGCACATCCAGTGCCAGCAATGCCTTTGTCGCTTCGTCGGGATGCCAGCCAAAGGGAATGGTTGCCAGCCGCCACAGCCGCAGACCAGCCGACAAGAGCAAAATCCCAAGTAGCCATATGTTGTGGCAAAATTTAGGCGGTTTCATAAAAAAACAAACAGGATTGACAGCGTTGGTTACAAGCTAAGGTTTTACGGTTCTTTGGGAATTCATGGGGTTGACTTGATTTTGACGTGGTGTATGGTGCCCAAAAGTTCATTTGCTACATATCACGCACCATAAAACAAACGACAAGAAAATGGCAAGAGGACGTTAACTGTGGAAGGCACTTGACATAAACCGAACGAATTTAAACCACAAGCTCTGTGGGCATAATGGTCACAAAAATAATTATAAATGTCTTCATCTTTGTCCAAACCAAAGTATTTGCCGAAGATTTCCTGTCCCTCAGCGTTGTCACCATTTTTAGTCACACATTAAGTTTAAGAGATCATTGGGCTGTCTGGGGAAGCAAACAACTCCGCCTCGCGTCGCAGCCGGTAGAGAAAATCAACTGATTTGAGGTTGCGTTCCAGAATGTAGGTGAGGTAATGGTGCATGATGCTTTCGAGGTCACGGTGCAACGGCCGTTTAAGCCGCAGCGACGACACCATTTCCCACGGCCGCGTTTGTAAATAGCGCAATACTTTAACAGAAACGGCCGTTATCGGCACCGCCCGCCGATCCTGCTCCTGATAGGCCGGCCGCAGCAGCCCGCCTAGTTCCGCCGAAAAAAACTGGTCTTCCTCTAAAATTGGCTCACTCGAAGCCACACATTGAAACAACTGCGGGCGAAACCCCGTCAGCCCCAGCAGCCGCAGCTCATAAAACCGCGCCAGCAGCAGCAAATCCTCGGCGGTGGTTAAAGCGTCTAGCGTATTTGCCACCAGATCATAAATGCTGATATTGTGGTCATCTTCAACCGTAAACCGATCCAGCAGTTCCACCACATACGAGGCATACGTTGCCCGTACCAAATCGGCCCGCAGTGCGGCATAGCCCGCTACCATTTCCGCTTGGGTAATCACGTCAATATCCCGCCCCTTGGCAAAAAAGAGCTTGCTCCGCATAAAAAGCTCCACATGCCCCGTTTTGCGGCTTTGGGGTTTGCGCGCCCCTTTGGCAACGGCCGTTATTTTGCCAAACTCCCGCGTATACAGCGTCAGCAGCCGGTCCGCCTCGCCAAAATCGGTGCGCCGCAGCACAATGGCTTCACTGCGAAAGGTACGTTCTCTACTCATTAGGTCAACAAAAAAACCTGGCCGCAGCCAGGTTCCCAATCATTCAACCAACTGTTCAGCCGGGGCAGGCTGAGAAACGGCCGTTTGCTGCTCCACACTCACCTTATCCAGCCCATTTCGCACCACCGACAAATAACGGAGCAAATCCTCCTCCAGCCGCGTCAACACCTCCACCACATACGCATCCGCATCTTGCCGCAGCACATCAGCCTCCCGCCGCCCCCGCTCCAAAATGTTGTCCGACCGCTGCTGCGCCGCCATCAGCACCGAATCACGCCGCACCAATTCGCTTGCCTCTTGTTTCGCCAGCTCACGAATCCGGTTCGCTTCCTCATGCGCCTGCGCCAAAATGCGCTCCTTTTCTGCCTCAATCCGGTTTGCCCGCTTCACTTCCTCCGGCACAGCCACCCGCATCTGGTCAATAATGCTAAAAATCTGATCCTCATTAATCAACAAATACGCACTCAACGGCACGCGCAAGCTGTTATTAAAAACTTCCTCTAACCGATCAACCAGATGTTGAATATCCATACCCATACCTCATCCGCTAACAAGTGGCCTGCAAACAACAATACCTTGTTAAGAGCAACCATCGGCATTTTTTGAAGATTGGAGATTAATCTCCAACCTCCATTTGACATACCAATGTATAGCCGAGTTTCCTATTCTATAAGATCACAAAATATTATAGTCCCACCCAGTTTAATCACGCAACGGCAGCGGCCGATTATACGAAGACGTGTCATCATGCAAAAAACGGCTTTGCAAGGCCTGCTCCACATTGGGTGGAACCATACTCCGCACATCCCCCGCCAGACCAGCAATTTCCCGCACCGTTGTCCCGCTCAAAAACATATGCTCCTCCTTCGTCATCAGGTTCACCGTCTCAATATGAGGAGCCAGCCGTTTGTTCGCCAGTGCCGAGCGAAACTCAAATTCAAAATCAGAAAAAACGCGCAGCCCGCGCACAATAATGTGAATTTCCATTTGATTGGCAAAATCAACCAGCAGCCCCGTAAATGGCACTACTTTGATGGGGCTTTCGGCTCCCAGTGCCTCCCGAATCATGCCAATGCGCTCATCAATATCAAACAACACCGACTTGGTTGGCCGGCTGTGGTCATACACCGCCACCGTCAGCTCATCAAACAGCGCCGCCGCCCGGTGCATCAAATCCAGATGACCATAATGAACGGGGTCAAAGGTTCCTGGGTACAAAGCTCGTCTTGCCAAAATCGTTCCTCTGAAAGTGTCGGGCAAGTTTGGAATTGATTAACAATTTATTTGGGTAAAAAGCCCTGTCATTTCGACGAGTCTTCGAGGAGAAATCCCGCTTACTTGACTGTTGCCAACGGGATTTCTCGGAGGACCTCGAAATGACATGCTTACCCGTTTATTTTGTTAACAAACTTGCCCGACGTTAAACGGCCGTTAACTCACATCACCCGCATCTTGCCAAAAATCGGCCACTTTCTCATGCAACGCTGCATGTTCCGGCCGCTGCAGCAGCGGATCTGCCGCAAAAATGCGCTGGGCCTCATCGCGGGCCATCTCCAAAAGCTGGCTATCCAGCAGCGAAGCCAGCTTTAGCTCCGGCAGACCACTTTGCTGCCGCCCAAAAAACTGCCCCGGCCCCCGAATCTCCAAATCCTTCTCCGCCAGGGCAAAACCATCGTTGCTTTGCTCCAACGCCTGCAGCCGCTGCTCCGCATCACCCGAGGCCGCATCGGCCACCAACATGCAGTACGACTGCTGGCTGCCACGCCCCACCCGCCCGCGAAACTGGTGCAACTGCGCCAGCCCAAAGCGGTTGGCTCCATCAATCAAAATGGCGGTACTGTTGGGAACATCCACCCCCACTTCAATGACAGAGGTGGCAACCAGAACATCTACCTTGCCATCATAAAAATCACGCATGTTGGCCTCTTTCTCGGCCGCACGCAAACGGCCGTGTACCAGCCCCAATACGTGCGCGAGAAACACCTCTTTTTGCAGCTACGCTCATGCTCTTCCACCGCCCCCATTGGCCTCCGACTTGTCCGTCTCTTCCACCAACGGATAGATGATATACGCCTGCTGCTGCCTTTTGATCAAGCTCTTGATAAAGGTATGAGCGCGTTCTCGTTCGCTATAGCGCAGCCAGCGCGTTTTGATTTCCTGTAAGCCGGGCGGCATCTCATCCAGCACCGACGGGTCAAGATCGCCATAGAGCGACAACGCCAGCGTGCGCGGAATGAGGGTGTCGTCACCAGCAGGTGGGGGTTGGGCTGTCCGGTTTCCGTTGGAGTTCCTTTTGCCGCAGCTTGGCTCGCTGCTCCACCCAAAACGGTGCTGTTCATCAATGACGGCAATGTAGTTAGCCGTTGACCTCATCTTGGATGAGGGCGTGGGTCTAATGGCAGCATGAATAGACCCATCGGCGAGACCAGCAAACAGCCCGTTTTTTTCCCGCCGCCGGTGTGTTGCCCGTTAACAAACGTTAATACCAAATGGCTCCAGCGTCCCGCGCAGCCCCCGGTAATGCTGTTCAGCCAAAATCGCCGTCGGTGCCATCAGCGCCGCCTGCATCCCCGCTTTGAAGGCAATGAACAAAGCGGCGGCGGCAACAACGGTTTTACCCGCCCCCACATCCCCTTGCAGCAGCCGGTTCATGGGGCGGTTTTTTGCCATATCGTCCTGAATTTCATCAATAACCCGCTGCTGCGCCCCGGTCAGGGTAAACGGCAGGCTGTGGCGAAACTGAATCAGGTGGCCTGGCTCAACTTGCAGCGGAATGCCGGGCTGGGCCTGCCATTCGTGCCGCTGCCCCTGCATCCCGAGCTGCAAAATAAATAGCTCGTCAAAAGCCAGCCGCCGCCGTGCCTTGTGCAATGCTTCCTGGCTGTCGGGAAAGTGGGCCTGCTGGATGGCGTGGCCGAGGGGGTAGAATTTTTGCCGCTGCCGCACGGGGTCGGGCAATGTATCTGGTACGCGCTCGGCCCATTCGGAAACGGCCGTTCGCATAATCTCGCGCATCTTGTGGGCAAACAACCCTTTGGTCAGAGGATAGACCGGCACAATGCGGCGCGTTTTCAGCGGCTCCAGCTCCAGCGGCTCCCATTCAGGCGAGTTGAAAACCGGACGGCCAAGAAATTGCTCCACCTTGCCGCTAAGAACGATCTGCATCCCCGCTTTCAGCTTGCTGGTCAGCCACGGCTGGTTATACCAAGTGGCCTGCACCGCCCCA
Organism: Ardenticatenaceae bacterium; assembly: GCA_020634215.1. GTDB lineage: Bacteria > Chloroflexota > Anaerolineae > Promineifilales > Promineifilaceae > JACKCD01. The sequence continues at coordinate 17,148 of JACKCD010000072.1, forward strand.
GAACCATCGTTGACGGTCGTTTGGATGACGACCTGATTGTTGTTTGACCGCCGCGCCCGCGTTTCCCAAATGGTACCGATGATTGTGACCTGCTCGCCATACTGCAAGCGGTTAATCGGCTTCATGTTGGTATAGTCGTCGTAGCGGCGAGGCAGCAAATAGAGCAGTTGCCAAATGGTGGCCGGGCCAAGCCGCTCCAGCTTTTGCGCTATTTGCGGCCCCACCCCTTTGATGGCGGTGACAGGTTGCCGCAAGCCCTTGGGATCGGGGGGAACGGCCGTTTGTTCGGGAACTTCCACCTCTTCCAGCAACGGCGGTGGTTCGGGTGACACAATCTCTGCCACTGGCTCTGGTTCTACAACGGGTTCAGGTTCCGGTTTGTGGCGTTCCACCCGTGCTACTGGCTCTGGTGGTGCGGAGCGAGACGGCCGCTCGGCACGCGGTGGCCGCTCCGCACGCGGTGGACGCTTGGTCGGCGGCGTAAGCTTTTGTTCACCTACCCGGTCACGCCGCCGTGCCAGCCCCGTTTGCAGCATAGAGAGCGATTTGGAACGGGCTTCGGTACCAGGTAAACGACCGTATTCCGACAACACATCCGCCACCTGCTCCACAAACGCCCGATCCGCCTCATCAACCGCTTCCTCCCGTGCCTGCTCCACCCAATAAATGGCAAACTGTTGGATGCCCCCCACGACCGCCTTATTCTCGTACCCTTGTTTCGCCTCCAAATCCAGGACGCGCTCTAATCGTTTAAAAGCTTGTGCCATTACATTTATAACCTGCAAAAAAATATAATCCTATTATCCGCCATTGATGGTCACATACGCAAACCCAACCGCCCCCAGCCCAAAATGGGCCCCAATGGCAGGCGTAAGCTCCATGATAATCGGCTCTATGCCAGCAGGAAACAGATGGGCAACCTGCTGCTGTAGCTCCGCTGCCGCTTCCATTGCCGCCACATGGATAATCGCCAATCGCTCAAAGGGCGCACCATCGGCCACCATTTCCAGCAAATGCGCCACCGCCCGCTTGCGCGTTCGCACTCGTGCCGCCACATCCACCACCCCATTTGCCACCACCATAATCGGTTTGATTTGCAGCAAGGTGCCAAAACCAAAGGTGGCCCAGCTTACACGCCCACTGTAGCGCAGCGATTCTAGCGTGTCCAACATGCCAATGACCCGCGTGCGCGACACCCGTTTCTCCAGCATGGCGACAATTTGAGCCATGCTGCTGCCGGCTGCCGCCGCTTCTGCCGCCAACAGCACCAGCAACCCACCCCCCATGGAAACCTGCTGCGTGTCGAACAGGGTTACAGCCACCCCTTCGGCTGCTTCGGCTCCCAGCCGTGCCGCGTTAAAGGTGTTGCTAAGGCTAGAAGCGATGTGAAGAGAGAGGATTTCGCTGGCTCCGGCAGCGGCTAACGTTTCATATGCCTCGGTGAAAGCACCGCTGGCAGGGGCGGCGGTGGTGGGTGGGGTGGGGTAACTGTACAGATTTTTATAAAAGTCGTGGCGCGAAATGTCCACGCCGTCGAGATAGCTCTCTTGCCCAATGTTGACATAAACGGGAACAACCGTAATGCCATAGGCTTCGGCCAAATGCTGGGGTACGTCACAGGCGCTGTCGGTCACAATTCGGATGGTCATGAAGGTTGTTCACTTTGGGAAAATAGGACGCAGATTTTCCTGATTTTCCTGATGCAGGTAATGTAGTGTGGACAAAACGTTCAACTCCTCTGAAGAAGTTGAACGTTTTATGCTACAACTGATTACTGAACACTGTTTACTTTTCTACTCTGCTCCCAAAATATAGAAGTAGTGGGGTTGGCCGCCGGGCAGCAGTTCGATTTCTACGTCGGGGTAGGCGTTTTCGATGTGGGCAACGACTTCTTCGGCTTCGGCTTCGGTAATGTCTTGGCCGTAGTAGAGGGAGACGATTTCGCGCTCTTCGAGTCCCATACCCGCCAGTACGTCATCAAGAACGGCCGTTAATGCCAAATTAGCACTGGACAAACGGCCGTTAACCAGCCCAATCACCTCGCCTTCATTCACCACCACCCCATCCAGCGTCACCGACCGGGTAGCGCGGGTAATTTCGCCCGTGGCAACTTGATGGGCGGCGGTTTGCATGGAAACGGCCGTTTCCGCCAATTCCCCATCCGGATTCAACGCCAGCATCGCGCTAAACCCCTGCGGAGCCGTGCGTGTGGGTACCACCGCCACCTGCTTGCTGCTTAGATCCCGCGCCGCTTCCGCCGCCAAAATAATGTTTTTGTTGTTGGGCAGCACAATCACCTTATCGCTCGGCACGTCCTGAATCGCCTGGAAAATTTCCTCGGTGCTGGGGTTGTTGGTTTGGCCGCCGTTGACCACACCCACCACGCCTAAGCTGCGGAACACCTCAGCCAGCCCTGGCCCAGCCGCCACGGCCACCACGCCAATTTGGCCGGGTTCAAGAGTGGGTGCAGAAACGGCCGTTGCCAACGGTTCCTCCGTTGCCAACGGCGCAACAACCGCAGCCCCCGGCGCATGGATGATCTCCTCCATCTGCATCTGCATGTTTTCCACCACCACATCGGTGATATGTCCCAAGCTAATGCCGTAGCTCAATGGCTGGCCGGGATCTTTCACATGCACATGCACCTTGATTGTCTGCTCATCCCCCACCACCACCGTTGAATCCCCCATCGCGTCAATTGTGTTCCGCACCGTCAGCACATCAAGGTTGTGACCCAGCAAAATAAACTGCACATCGTAGGGGTTCTCAACATGGCCGTCTTCGGGGGCCGCCAGGGCTTGGGCGGGGGCGTTGGCAGTGGGGGGGGAAACGGCCGTTTGTCCCCCCATCTCCATATCACCCAACTGCCCATACACATAGCGCAGCATCCCTTCCAAAATATAGACCAAACCCTGCCCACCAGAATCCACCACGCCCGCCTGCTTCAAAATGGGCAATTGTTCCGGCGTGCGTTCCAATGCCTGCTGCGCCCGTTCTAGCACCCGCTCCAGCAAAAAACGCAAGTCGCTGCTTTTCTTGGCCGCATCCCCTGCCTCATTCGCACTTTCCCGAATCACGGTCAAAATAGTGCCTTCCACCGGTTTCATCACCCCGCTGTAGGCCGTGTCCGCCGCTTGCCGAAACGCCTCTGCCAACTCTTGGGTGGTAAACGTTTCTTTGTCGGCCAAACCACGTGCCAACCCACGCCAAATCTGGCTCAAGATCACGCCAGAGTTGCCGCGTGCGCCCATTAGCGCCCCTTGCGACAGTTGGGCAGCAACTTTGCCAACGTGGTTTTCTTCACTTGTCTCAATGCGTTTATAGGCTGAACGCATGGTAAGCAGCATATTCGTACCCGTATCACCATCAGGTACGGGAAAGACATTCAGGGCATTAACAGCATCGTGGTGCTTTTCCAGCCACACCAAACCCGCCTTGGCTAATTTACGCAGCTGCTGCCCGTGGCAATGAAGCCATTTTCGGTTGATTGGGGGAGCATCGGGCAAACTCATAAAATTTATTTTCTCCTGAAGGCATGGAAACGAGAGTAATCGGTAATCAGTAAACAGTTACCAGTTATCGGTTTCCTACCGATTACCGTTTACTGATTACTGGAACACTCGCTTCGCTTATTTGCTAAATGTTAGGTTGCTTTCATTATGCAGGCAACCCTTGCATTGGGTCTAACCATTTGTCCGTGGCTCTTTGCTCATGCGAAGCCCCTGCACATAGACATTGACGGAATGGACAGGCCAGCCGACCGCCTTTTCTACGTGAAATTTAACGGTGTGCTGGATGCTTTCCGCCACGGCTTTAATCCGTACACCATATTCGACGATGACATAAACGTCAATGACGATTTCGTTGTCGAGTGAGGAAACTTCAATGCCACGCCGGCTGTCGCGGGAAAGGGCGCGGGCAATACCGTCGGCCAGGTTTTTGCTCGCCATGCCCACCACACCATAACATTGGTTAATGGCTTGGCTGGCAATGGTGGCAACGGTGGCGGATGAAATGTCAATAGTCCCTAGGGACTCATCTTTTGTGGGCATGGTTAAACTCCATTTGCAAAAATAAACGTCCTCGCTTATAATTTTTCCTGCTCATTTCAAGAAGCAACTTCGGAGCGACCCTGGTGGTCGCTTTTAATTTGTCAGGGTAAGGTGAAATTATGGCTAAATGTCAAATCTGTGGCAAGGGGCCGATGTCGGGCCAAAATGTGAGTTTCTCGCAGAGAAAGACAAAGCGGCAGTTTAAGCCGAATGTGCAAAAGGCTACTTTCTGGGAAAACGGCCGTAAAATTCGTAAGAACGTTTGCACTCGTTGCTTGAAGACCACAGCTAAGTCCGCTTAGCCCAAGTCCGCTTAGGTTTTTAATGTAAGTTAGCAACTTGTGCAACGTTGTTAACGAAACATTCGCAAAAGATGCCAGCCCGTGTGCTGGCTTTTTTGTTTTGGGCTGTTGCCGAATCATTTCTCGTATGGTGGTGTCGTAAAAGATTAGGAGACTGAGAGATTGAGAGATTGGGAGACTAATAACCAATCTCCAAGTCTCTTACTCTTCCAACCTCCCCTTTCAGGACAGTCGTGAGGACGTTTTTGGCTCCGGCGGCGGTGAGGGCAGCAGAAACGGCCGTTTTCCCCCCCTCATCCTCCCCATCCGCCAACAGGGCAATCATATTCCCACCGCGCCCCGCGCCACTGAGCTTGGCCCCGGCGGCACCAGCCGCCAGTGCCGCTGCTACCAG
>JACKCD010000073.1 GCA_020634215.1 Ardenticatenaceae bacterium
GCCAAGTCCATCTCGCTCAGCTTCCAACGCTTAACCGGCGTTTGGTTACGGCTCTCAAACCGTTTACGCTGTTCTTCATAGCTCACTGAAAACCAGTATTTCAGCAAAATAATGCCAGAACGCACCAACATCCGCTCAAATTGGGGGCAAGAGCGCAAAAATTCCTGCACCTGATGCTCGGTAGCAAACCCCATCACCCACTCAACGTTACTGCGGTTGTACCAGCTACGGTCAAACAGCACAATCTCGCCGCCAGAGGGTAATAATGGCACATATCGCTGAAAATACCATTGCGTTTTTTCCCGTTCAGTAGGGGCTGGCAACGCTTCAGTACGAACAATACGCGGGCTTGTCCGTTCGGTAATTCGTTTAATAACCCCACCCTTACCAGCGGACCCTCGTCCCTCAAAAATAATCAGCACCTTCAGACCTTTCTCACGCACCCAATATTGCAGCTTCACCAATTCCTCTTGCAAACGCTCCATTTCTGCTTCATAGAATTGCTTGGTCAAACGGCCGTCTTTCTTATACCGCTTGCTCACCTCACCATCGGCCGAAACAATTGTTGCCTCTTCTACCATGTCGCTCACTTGCTGCCCTTTGCTTTCCATGCCTGTATCCTCCATAGATATCCACGCTCAAGGGTGTCAACCCACAAACGCCCTCATAAACACCTCCCTCTATTCTGAACGATTCTAGCCCATGGGGCAAACGTGGATATGACGTGGGAAAATGGTTTTGCTAGATAAACGGCCGTTCGCTAGAATGCAGTCAACCTTTTGATAAGCGAGACACATTTGACCGAACAAACAACCCTTCAAACCGATCCTTCCCCCCCACCCGACCCCTCCAGCAGCGTCGTCCGCGCCGCTTCCATTTTGGCTCTGGGCAACGTCGCCAGCCGCGTCCTCGGGTTGGCCCGCGAAACCGTCAAGGCCAATCTCTTCGGCGCCTCCGGCCTCCTCAGCGCCTTCGAGGTCGCTGCCTACGTCCCCACCAGCCTTTTTGACCTCATTATCGGCGGTATGGTCAATTCCTCGCTTGTCCCCGTCTTTAGCGACTACGCCACTCCCCAACGCCGCCACGAGCTGTGGCAGCTTCTCAGCACCGTTCTCAGCGTCGCCACGGCCGTTTTGCTCATCGTCGTTCTGCTGGTGGAATTGTTCACCGGGCAGGTGGCATGGCTCATGGGTGCCAAAAACTTCGATGACCCAGCCTTAACGGCCGTTACCATCAACCTCATGCGCCTCGTCACCCCCGCCGTCCTCTTCCTCGGCCTCGCCAGCATCCTCACCGGTGCCCTCTACGCCCTCAAACGGTTCACCCTCCCCGCCTTCATCGGCGCCGTTTTCAATGGCACCGTCGTCATGGTCGCCCTCCTCTTCCCCGGCAACATCCACGGCCTTGCCTGGGGGCTGCTCATCGGAGCCTTCCTGCAAATTGTGCTGCAGCTTCCCGCCCTGCGCGATGCCCGCCTGCGCTGGCGGTTCGACTGGCAAAACCCAGCCATCCGCCGCATCCTCATTCTCTACACCCCCATCGTTGCCGGGCTGGTCGTCAACCAGCTGGCCATTGCCTTTAGTATCAATCTGGCTACGCGAACCGGAGACCAAAGCGTTTCCTACATGAAGTTTGCCACCACCCTCTACCAATTCCCGCTCGGGCTGGTTGTCACCGCGCTGTCCATTGCCACCTTGCCCACCCTCTCGCAGCAAGCCAGCCACATTCCTGCCTTCAAACAAACGCTGGCGCAAGGGCTACGGCTGGTCATTGCCCTCATTTTGCCCGCCACCGCCGGGCTGCTGGCGCTGGCCGTTCCCATCGTCGCCCTGCTGTTTGAACACGGCCAATTTACCCCGGCCGACACCCAGCAAACGGCGCTGGTGCTGCGCGTTTATCTGATTGGAATGCCGTTTGCCGCCGTAGACCAAATGCTGGTCTTTGCCTCCTACGCCCGCAAGGACACCTGGCGGCCGGCGCTGGTGGGGGTGATTAGTATTGTCATTTACTCATTAACGGCCGTTCTCCTCCTCCCCAGCCTCGGTCTGCTCAGCCTCATGGTGGCCGATGCCGTCAAACACATCACCCACACCACCATGATGGTCTGGCTGCTGCAATACCAGTTGAACGGGTTACGGGGGCATCGGGTGACATTAACGGCCGTTAAAGCCACCGTCGCCGCCACCCTCACCGGCCTCCTCGCCTATGCCACCACCACCTTGCTTGCCAGCCTCTTGCCCGCCAGCAGTTTGCTTACCCATCTGCTCTACGTCACAATCAGCGGTGCGGTTGGCTTGGTCGCTTTTTTGGCACTTGCCCTGCTGCTGCGGCTGCAAGAAATCAAAGACATTGGCAAGCTGGTGCAGCAAAAATTACGAAGAGCGAACAAGCAGCAAGTAGCTGGTGGCTAGTCGCTGGTGGCCGGTGGTTGGTGGTTGGTGCTTCTTCTTACTAACCACTAGCCACCAGCCACTATAACTTGCATCATTCAGGAACTAATGAGGTAAAATAATCGCGTGACTACCAAATACCAACTTCTCGTCAAAAAAGGGCCGATGCGCGGCCATATTTATCCCCTCAACGCCATTCTCGTCACGTTGGGGCGCGATCCCCTGGCCGATATTGTCATCAGCGACCCTGAAGTGTCGCGTCAACACGCCCGCCTAATGGAAACGGAAAATGGGTATGAGCTGCAAGATTTAGGTAGCACGAACGGCACCTTTGTAGATGGGCAGCGGTTGGGTGGCGAAGTGGTGGTGCTGCAACCGGGACAGCAAATTGAAATGGGCAGCGGGGTGATGTTGCTCTATCAACCAGTGCCCACGGGTGATGACGACAAGCCAACATTGGTAGGGCGGCAGGAAGAAGAAAAGGATGCGATAGAAACGGCCGTTTCCCCCTCTGGCACTCCCTTCACCCCCGATGCTGAGCCTCTGCTGCCAAGCTGGGCCACAGAACTCCAGCAGCAGCCCCAACCAGAACCAGTCTACGCCGCCCCTCGCGTGGAAACAGCTTCCCTTGGCAGTGAACCAACACCACCCTCATCCTCACCCAGCACAACTGCTGACGGCAACAAACGCCGCCGCACGCTCCTCATCGGCCTTGCCACCCTGTTTTTGCTCTTTGGCTGCTGCTGCGCCTTCTCTGTTTTTATGTGGTATATCGGTGGCGATTGGCTGCTTATGCAGCTAGGTGTGCTACCTTAAACAAAAAAGACCGGCTTTACCGGTCTTTCTTGCTTTCAGGAATCGGCTCATAGTCGCCGTCAATAATAATGGCCTCTTCCACGTCGGCATCAGTGACATATCCATCACTTTCCCGAATTTGCGCCATATGCCGTACCACCACATGCTGTGGCGACAGCTCCACAAAAATTTTGGCACCCACCAGCAAAATAGTCAGGTCATCTAGTTGCCCCAACCCCACCAAAAAATCAGGTACCAGATCGACAGGCACAAAGAGATAAACAACCGCTAAAAACGGCAAAAACTTTAAATAAAAAGGAACTTCCGGGTCACGCAGCAGCAAAAACACAAGCCGCATCTGCTGCCATATTTCCCGCCAAAACCCTGGTTCCTTTGCTTTCGTTGAAATGTTGTCCTTCACAAAATCATCCTTTTTCGTTTTGTTGCAGCCATTTTCCTGCATTCACCTCTCAATACGTAAAACGAAGAACCTGGTTGCAAGCAAAATAATAGCATCCCCGGCTGTTTTGCACCAATGAGGCCAAATGTTACAATCAGCCTCTTGGCGGTAAAATTCTTGTAGAGGTGTAGCACAACAAATTCTTATGTCTTTATTGTTATTGCTCAAATTACTGGTTGTTTTGGCTTTTCTGGTGATGTTTATTCGCCGCCCAACCATTGCCTGGGGAATTGGACTACTAACGGTCACAACGGCCGTTCTTCTCGACACCATTCTTGGTACCTTTGGGCGGGAACAAACTCAGGAGGATCTAGGCTTCTTCTTTTACATCATCACCGGGGCACTTTTTGGCGGCGGGGCTTTTTGGCTGTGGAGCGTGCTGCGGTCTGCTTGGGGGCAAACAACGGCCGTTTCTCCTGCCACCACCACCCCATCCCCACCCCCCTATACCCCGCCACCTCTCAAAAATATTGACCCCCAGGTCGGCACCGCCTACAGCCAATCCGCCAGCGGCCGCAACCAATCCACCACCGCCTTCGACCGCCAAATGTTGTATGACGAAATCCGTCAACGCTTTAGCCACGAAGATATTCTTGACCTTGTTTTTGACCTGGGCATTAACGAAAACGACATCATGAGCGTAGGGCAGGAAACCACCGACCTCATCCGCCGCCTGATGGATTTTGCCGAAGACCACGAGTTATTAGGTGCCTTGGCACTTGGCGTGGAACGCATTCTCACCCCGCCCCCGCCCGACCACTTGCCCCGCGCCGAAAAAATAGATGTAGCCTCCCCCCCAACGATTCTGCGTCAATACCTGCTGGCTCGTTACACCTTGATCCAGCTTGAGCAAATGAGCAGTGAATTGGGGGTTGATTGGGAACAATTGACGGCCGGTAGCAAGAAAACAAAGGTACGCAGCCTGCTGCAATATCTCTACCGCCGCAACCGCATTGATGATTTGGTAGCACTCATACGCCATTAAATGATTCTATGTAGGAGCAAACTCCCATTTACATCAGCCGAGAGACCAAGTATCTTTGGGGACGTAGCAAACGGTAACTCCTTCTGATTTGTCTGTTATTGTCCCTCCTTCCTAGGCAAGCTCCGAGTCACACCCTGTGGCTCGGAGTTCCTCTTTTTTAAGCAAACTGCACGCTAGACTATTTTTTTGTGGCTCGGAGTTCCTCTTTTTTAAGGCAAAAAAAGCGAACGGCCGTTTCCAACCGTTCGCTTTCAAAAAATTCCCAAATCAAATCGTCAACTCAACATCTGCTGCACCTTGCTTCCGTAAGCAAGCTGTTCTGCCTGCAATTCATCCACTTCACGCCGAATGCAGGTAATCAACCAGCGCAGGGCTTCGGCCCGCACATGCGCTTCCATCACTTCTTCCACGGGCGTTAGGCTACTAAACCGTCTGTCGCAGCGTGATAAAAGCTGCTGTAGTTCCTGCTGCCGCCGCGCCAACATTTGTTTGGCGGCCTCACTCTGCGCCTTTACCTGGCGTTCCGCTTCCATCGCCGCATAAAGTTCGCTTCCATCTTTCATCTGAGCTTGTACGACTTCTCGTTGCATGTTCAAACCTTCCTTACTAACAGTTTGGTTGGTGCAAGCTACCCTTTGGGTGCAAGACCACCGCTATAAACGCAAATGGTCTTATAACTCCTGACATTATGCCCCAGAAATCTTCCAATTCATATTACAAACAGCGCCTCGCCCGTTACTTGCTGGCTCCCGTCACTACAAATTCGGCCAGCGTGTGGAGCATGTTGTCAAACACAGCCAGCCGAGCCACTTCGTAACCGTGGCTGTTTTCCCGCACCTGACCCATGCAGGCCACCCGCGCTGCTAGGCCGCTGTAGGCCACTAAACTGGCATCGCTGGCGGCACTGGTAAAAACGGCCGTTTGTAGCCCCGTCCCCACTCTCTCCGCTGCCGCGCTCAAATCTGCCAGCAGCCGCTGGTCATAATGGGTCAGCCGGTCTTTGCTCCACGCCGCCGGCCGTCCATCGAGCAGCAGCGATGTTTCCGGCGGAATCGGTGCCCCATCTACAGCAATAAAAATTTCCGGCTGGAGCTTCTGCGCCACCCATTTAGCACCAATGCCGCCCACCTCTTCCTGCGTCGTAAAAGCAATCACGGTTGGGTGAAATGGCTCTTGCCCCGTTTGCTGTAACCATTGCAGCAGCCGCAGCAACGTCACACACCCCAGCCGGTCATCAAACGTCCACGCCCCCACCAGCGGGTCGGCAGGGTCGCCAAACAGCACCGGGCCGCGCCGCGCCCGCACAGGAACGGCCGTGGTGCCCACCCGCACCCCCGCCTCAGCCAACTGTGCCGGGGTTAACCCCGTCAGCACCCGCACATCCCCCCACGCCACACCTCCAGCCCGCTCGGCAGTGTGGGTGGAACCCATAGACAACACGCCCACCACCGATGTCTTGTCGCCCAGCAGTTCCACCGGCCCTTCGCCTAATTTCCAGGCAAACAGCCCGCCGGAACGCTCCACTTGCAGCGTGCCGTTGGGCAAAATCCGCGTCACCACCATGCCAATTTCGTCCATGTGGGCGGCCAGACAGCAAAGGGGAGCGGTGGCAGAACGGCCGTTTAGCTGCACCAACACATTGCCCGCTCCATCCGTCTCATGCGCCACCCCCATCTCATCCAGCTTCTGCCGAATCACCGCTGCCACCCCCTGCTCCCGCCCCGATGGGGCTGCCACCAGCAGTTCCGCAAAAAGTACCAAACCAGGGTGTTGTTCATATTGTGTCAACATCAATAGCTTCCTCTATAAATGGCGGCTGGCACAAGCAACCAACTACCAACCACCAGCCACGACTTTCATGGGTACGACAGTGCCGCACCACATTATCCTTTCCCATTTCTACCTTAAAAGATTAATTTTGCATCTTTCCCCAAAAGTGGCTTTGGTGTATACTGTTGGCGCAAGGTGGTAGGAAGTGGGGCAAAGTGGGGCATAGTAGTGCCAAAAACCCCCCAAATGACCAGCAAAATGGAGTATTAATAGAACGTTTGTTCTATTAAAAGGTAAAGGATGTTACTGGGAGAATATCTGCATAACATTGACGAAAAAGGACGGCTGATTATCCCCGCCAAGTTTCGCGGCGATTTAGCAGCCGGGATTGTCGTTACACGCGGATTCGACCAAAACTTAATCGCTTTCCCGATTAACGAGTGGGAAACATTGGCAGCGGGCATCATGCAACGGCCGTTATCCGACCGCACCCACCGTGACTTTCGTCGCCGCGTCTTCTCCAGCGCCACCGACCTGGTGCCAGATCGCCAGGGGCGTGTTTTGCTTCCCCCCAACCTGCGTGAATTTGCCGGAATTGACAGTGAAGTCGTCATTGCCGGTATGTACAACCATATTGAAATTTGGAGTGGTGCTGCCTGGACGGCCGTTCGTGACGACATTGAAAACAATGACGACAGCGACCGCTGGGAAGGGCTTGGTATTTAGTCGGTAATTAGCTATCAGTAAACAGTTATCAGTCTACCGATTACCGATTACTGCTTGCCGATTACTGGTTACTGAACAAGATGGAACACATCCCGGTTCTTTATCATGAGGTGCTGGAAGGGTTGCAACTGCGGGCAAACGGCCGTTATATTGACGGAACCGTAGGCGCAGGTGGGCACACAGCCGGTATGCTGCAAACCAGTGGCACAACCGTCCTCGCCTTTGACAAAGACCCCGAAGCGATTGCCTTTGCCTCTCAACAACTTACCCATTTCGGCGACCGCGTGCATTTTGTTCACGCCAGCTATGCCGAAATGGGACAATACGCCCCGCAGTACGGCTTTGACAAGGCAGACGGCATTTTGCTCGATTTAGGGTTATCATCCCGGCAGTTGGCCGACCGACAGCGGGGCTTTTCCTTTATGCAGGAAGGGCCGCTCGACATGCGGTTTAACCCCACGACTGGTTCAACAGCGGCCGATCTCATTAATAATTTAGCTACAGCGGAACTGGCTGACATGTTTTGGCGGTATGGCGAGGAGCGGCAAAGCCGCAAGCTGGCGCAGGTCATTGTGGACAAACGGCCGTTTACCACCACCACCCAGCTTGCCACCTGCATTGCCCAAACCATTCGCGGCAACGGCCGTATTCACCCGGCCACCAAAATTTTCCAAGCGCTGCGGATTGCTGTCAACGATGAGCTGCAAACGGTGGAAAAGGGGTTGGAAACGGCCGTTTCCCTCCTCAAACCCGGCGGTCGTCTGGCCGTCATCAGCTTCCACTCCCTTGAAGACCGGCTCGTTAAGCAATATTTCCGCCAGCTTAGCCAAAATTGTGTCTGTCCGCCACAGCAGCTCGTTTGCACCTGCAACGCCCGCGCCATCGTGCGCCTCGTCACCCGCAAAGCCGTGCAGGCCAGCGACGCTGAAATTGCCGCCAACCCCCGCAGCCGCAGCGCACGCCTGCGGGTGGCGGAAAAATTGGCCGCAAGAAGTTCAACTTCTGGCAGAAGTTGAACTTCTTACAAGTTAATGGTTCACGAAAGAATAACAAACCCCGGCATGAAATCATCCAGACAAGCACGCGAATTAGCCCGCCGTCTGGGCAAACTCACCGAAGCCCAGGCGGCTCTCGGATGGGCTGTGATCCTGCTGTTGGCCGCCATTCTTGGTGCCATCTATCTCAACCAAGCTAGCCGCATCGCCACCGCTGGGCGGCGGGTGCAAATTGAGCAATCTGACCTAGAAACGCTGAAACGGGACAACAACGAGCTGGAACGACAAATTGCCGAAGGGCAATCGCTGGAAAAGCTGCAACAGCGAGCTGTGGCACTGGGGTTCCGGCCGACCGCCAGCGACGAAATCGAATACCTGGTCATTCCCAACTATCCGGTCGCCACGGTGGAACCCCCGCTAGAACGGGTGCAAACGGCCGTTTCCCCACCCGAAATCGCCACCCCCACCCCCGTTGTAACCATGCGCCAGGCCCTTTGGCAAGCCCTCATCAACAGTACCCAAAACCTCGTTCGCGGAGAATCCCATGAACAATAGCCAACGCTTTCGTCTCTGGATCGTTGTTGGCGGCGTGCTGTTCGCTACCGTCATTATTGTTGGTCGCCTTGTTGCCTTCCAAATTGTGCAGGGCGAAGAGTGGGCCGCCCGCACCACCGACATCGTGCGCGTCATTGCCCAGCCCAACCGTGGCACCATCTACGACCGCAACGGCGCAGTCTTGGCCGCCAACGGCTTTGACTATGCCGTCGGCGCATCGCCAACCCTGGTGGACGACCCCGAAAACCTCGCCACCGCCCTGGCCCCCATCTTGCAGCAGCCGCGCTATGAAATCCTTGACAAGCTGGAAGCCAACCAGTTGTTTGTCATGCTCAACAACCGCGTCTCGGCCGACGTGGCCGAAGCAATTCGCCAGATCCCCTATGACGGCGTACAGCTTGACCCACTGCCCCGCCGCTTCTACCCTCAAGGCAAATTGATGTGCCACACCCTTGGCTATGTGGACTATGATGGCATGGGCGGCGGGGGTATTGAAGGGCAATATCAGCAAGAGTTGGCTGGGGAGGCTGCCAGTGCCGAGCAAAACATTTCGCCGCTGGAAACGCAGCAAAATGTGATTGCCCGCGAGGGCACCGATCTGGTGCTGACCATTGACCGCACCGTGCAATATGTGGTGGAAAAACATTTGCAGGAAGCCCTGATTGAACATGGTGCGCCCAGCGGCACCATCATTGTGATGGAGCCAGACACTGGGGCGATTTTAGCAATGGCAAGCGAGCCGTGCTTTGACCCTTACCGCTTCTTTGACGAAGATGAGCGGCTGCTCTTCAACCCAATTATTAGCCAGCAGTTTGAGCCGGGTTCGGTAATGAAGCTGATTACGATGGCGGCGGCGCTGGATTCCGGCGTGGTTACGCCCAACAGCACTTATTATGATTCGGGGGTGCTGGAAGTGGGTGGACACCGCACGGTGAACTGGGATCGGAGCGCCCCTGGCACGGTGGACATGACAACGCTGCTGGCGCGGTCGCTTAACGTGGGGGCGGCAACGCTGGCAACATGGATGGGGCCAGATACATTCTACAGCTATTTTCGGAGCTTTAATTTTGGCAAACCGACGGGGATTGACATTGCGGCGGAAAGCGGCGGGCTGATGCCGCTGCCGGGTGAAGCGTATTGGGCAGAGTCGTTTTTGGCGACGAATGCGTATGGGCAAGGGTTGGCGGTAACGCCACTGCAAATGATAACGGCCGTTTCTGCCCTAGCCAACGACGGCTACCTGATGCAGCCATTTGTGGTGCGCGAGCAGCGGGGGCCAAACGGCACGCTGGTTCACCAACCCACCGTCCTCAGCCGCCCCATCAGCCCCGAAACGGCGCATCAGGTGACAAACATGGCAATAACGGCCGTTTCCCGCGAAGTGTTTGAAGCCCAAGTCGAAGGCTACACCATCGCTGGCAAAACCGGTACTGCCCAAATCGCCGAAAATGGTATCTACTTACCCGACGACATCATCGGCTCCTTCGTCGGCTGGCTTCCCGCCGACGACCCCGAAATTATTGTCTATGTCAAGCTCGACCGACCGACAAGCGCCCCGTGGGGTTCGCAAACCGCCGCCCCCACCTTTGCCAAGCTCACCACCGAACTTGTCACCCTGCTCAACATCCCGCCCGATAACGTGCGGCTTAGAGCCGATCTACAAGTGAGTAATCAGTAACAGTTATCAGTTATCAGTTATCAGTGAGAATGTAAATGAGTAAGTTGCCTTATGTGAAAACGTTTCGTGATTTGGTTGTCTATCAGCAAGCTAGGCAACTAGCGCAGGACGTTTTTGCCCTCACCAAGCAATTCCCTAAAGAGGAAAATTTTGCCCTTACTGATCAAATCCGCCGTTCCTCTCGTTCCATTGGTGCTCAAATTGCTGAAGCGTGGGCAAAAAGACGATATGAAAAACATTTTCTCAGCAAGTTAACGGATGCTGATGGAGAACAGCAAGAAACACAGCATTGGCTAGAAACAGCCCTGGATTGCACCTACATAACCAGAGAAATAAGTGACAAATTGCTGGCCGACTGCCAATCCATTGGTCGCCTTTTGGGCAGCATGATGGCAAAATCCGCCATGTTCTGCAACACACCCCCAAACCAACTCCGCGAACACCAACCCACCTACTTCATCGAACCCACCGACCACTAATTACCGATTACTGATTACCGATTACAACCATGCTAACACTAGCACACTTCCTCCACACCCTCACCCAATACCAACCCACCGGCCGCGAGCCGGTGCTGTCGTCTGTGGTGGTAGACAGCCGCGAAGCCGTGGCCGACAGCTTGTTTGTGGCACTGCCCGGTGAACGAGTGGATGGGCACGATTATGTGGCACAGGCGTTTGCCAACGGGGCACGGGCGGCACTGGTGAGCAAACCTATTGCAGGGGGGCATTTCACGGCCGATTTACGCGGCAACCGGCTCAACACGCCGCTACCTGCTGCCTGGCCTGCCAGAATTTGCCTGCTGGTGGATGACACCCTGGCTGCCATGCACACCGCCGCCAAGGCGTGGCGCAATCAGTTTGGCGTGCGCGTGATTGGTGTGACGGGCAGCGTGGGCAAAACTTCCACTAAGGAGCTGATCCACGCCGTTTTGTCCAGCCGCTACCCTACCTTTAAATCACCGGGCAACCGCAACAGTGTGCTGGGCTTGCCCCCCGCACTGTTTGATTTACGGCCGTTTCACCAACGCGCCGTTCTGGAAATGGGGATGTATATTCCCGGCGAAATTGCTGAACTGTGCGCCCTCACCCAGCCCACCATTGGCGTTGTCACCAACATTGGCCCCGTGCATTTGGAGCGGGCGGGCAGCATGGAAGCCATCGTTGCCGCCAAGCGCGAACTGGTGGAATCTTTGCCAGCCAGCGGCACCGCCATTTTAAACCAAGACGACGAACGGGTGATGAGCATGGCCGACCACACCCAAGCCACAATTTTTACCTACGGGCTGGATGAACGGGCTGACCTGTGGGCCAACAACATCAGCTCGATGGGGCTGGATGGGATGCGGTTTACGCTGCACTATCGGGGAGAGGCGTTAAATGTGCAGGTACCGCTGCTCGGCCGCCACAGCGTCCACACGGCACTGCGGGCAACGGCCGTTGGGCTGGTTGATGGCTTAGATTGGGACGACATTGTGCGCGGACTGCGACTCATGTCGGGGCAACTGCGTCTGGTGGCGGTGCCTGGCCCCAAAAATTCGATCATCATTGACGATACCTATAATTCTAGCCCCGACTCTGCGCTGGCGGCTCTAAATCTGCTCAACGATTTGGACGGCCGGCATGTGGCCGTGCTGGGCGACATGCTAGAGCTGGGCCACATGGAGGAAGTTTCCCACCGGCTGGTGGGCCGACGCGCTGCCGATGTGGCCGATGTGCTGGTGGCCGTGGGCCAGCGTGGCCGCATCATTGGCGAAGAGGCTCTGGCTGTGGGAATGCGCCCCACCCACGTCCATTTTGTGGAAACCACCCCCCAGGCCATCCCCGTGGTGGAAGGACTGATTGAGGCAAACGACACGGTTCTCATCAAAGGATCGCTGGGAATGCAAATGAGCCAAATTGTGGCAGCATTGGGGAGGGACAACTAATGGCGTTTGCGCTCACGATTTCTGGGGTTACCTTTTTGATGGCGGTCATTTGGGGCAGCCCGCTGGTGGAACTGATGCGGCGGCTGCGGCTGGGCAAAAGTATTCGTATTGACGGCCCGCAAACCCACTTGACCAAAATGGGTACGCCAGGGATGGGCGGCATTTTGATTGTGGGCTGGGTGTTGGTGATTAGCGTGGTGGCAAATGTGGTGCAGTTGGTGCAAACGGCCGTTATTGCCGAAAGTGTTCTCATCCCCCTTGGTGTCATGGTCGCCTACTCCGTTTTGGGCGGCATTGACGATTACCAGGGCATTCGGCTGCGCCCCGGCGAAGGGATGCCGGCACGGGTTAAGATTTGGTTCCAACTGGGGATTGCCCTGGTGGCGGCGGTAGGGATTTATTGGTTTGTGAATGATAGGCATGGCTTAACGGCCGTTCCCACCGTCCCCGTCCTGCTCGACATCGGCATCCTCTACCTCCCCCTCGCCGTCATCGTCATCAGCGGCACCGCCAACGCCGTCAACATCGTTGACGGGCTAGACGGGCTGGCGGGTGTCATCGCCGCCACCGCCTTCATCGCCTATGGCATCATCGCCTTTATGCAAGACCAGCAATTTCTGGTCATTTTTTGTTTTACCGTCGTTGGAGCCTGCTTCGCTTTTCTTTGGTTCAACGCCAAACCCGCACAAATGTTTATGGGCGACGTTGGCTCACAGGCATTGGGCGGGGCACTAGGCGTGGTGGCACTCATGACCAATCAATGGCTTATTTTACCCATCATCGCCATTGTGCCCCTGTCCTCGCTACTTTCCAGCAGCCTACAGGTACTTTATTTCCGCTACACTGGCGGCAAACGGCTGTTCAAGATGGCCCCGCTCCACCACCATTTTGAACTCATTGGCTGGAGCGAAACGCAAATTGTGCAGCGCTGGTGGCTGGTCGGCATCTTGGCTGGCATGGTTGGCATTGCGCTGGCTTTGATTTAAGTAATTGGAGATTGGAGATTAACAAAGGTTCATAATCTCCAACCTCCAATCTCCAATCTCTTTTATGAAAAACTGGTCCGGCAAACGCATCATCATCATCGGCCTGGCCCGCGAGGGAAAGGCGCTGGCCCAGTTTGCGGCGGCGGAGGGGGCGCATGTGGTTGTCTCGGATGCCCGGCCGCGTGACCGTTTATTGGCAAGCCTTATGGAGTTGGATGGCTTAAAGATTGATTTTGTATTGGGAGAACATCCAATGACCCTTTTAGATGAAGCAGATGTATTGGTATTGAGCCCCGGCGTGCCGGCCGACATGCCTTTGGCAGCGGCAGCACGGACGCGGGGCATTTGTGTGACCAACGAGCCGCAGGAGTTTTTGCGGCGCACCCCAACGGCCGTTATTGGCATCACCGGGTCGGCCGGCAAAACCACCACCACCTCGCTCACCGGCCACATGGGGCGCGTGGCCGGGCGCAACAGTTGGGTCGGCGGCAACATTGGGCGGCCGCTCATCACCGATTTGCCCCAAATGCAGCCCGGCGATTTTGTGGTGCAAGAACTTTCCAGCTTCCAACTGGAACTATGGACGCGCAGCCCGGCCATTGCCGCCATTTTAAACATTACCCCCAACCATTTAGATCGCCACCGCACGATGACGGCCTACATCAACGCCAAGGCCAACATTTTGCGCTATCAGGCGGCCAATGACGTGGCGGTGCTGTCGGCCGATGACCCTGGCTGCGGCAGCGTGCGCGGGCTGGTGCGGGGGCGGCTGCGCCTTTTTAGTGCTCAACAGCCAGTGGACGATGGGGCGTTTGTGCGGGATGGGCACATTTGGCTGCGGGATGGGGAGCGGGAAACGGCCGTTTGTCCCCTAAACCACATTCAACTGCGCGGCGGCCACAACATCCTCAACGTCCTTGCCGCCACCACCCTGGCCGATGCCGCCGGAATTCCCGTGGCAGCAATGGCCGAAGCGATTCACACCTTCCACGGCGTGGCTCACCGGCTGGAGCTTGTACGGTTGCTAAACGGGGTACACTATATCAACGATTCGATTGCCACCGCCCCCGAACGGGCACTAGCGGCCCTCAACGCCTTCACCGAGCCGATTGTGCTGCTGGCCGGTGGCCGCGACAAGGACATGCAGTGGGAAACGTGGGCGCAGGTTGTGCCGCAGCGCACCAAGCAGGTGATTTTGTTTGGGCAACTGGGCGAGATGCTGGAAGGTCTGCTGGACAGCCCCGTTGTGCGGGTCAATACGTTGGCCGAGGCGGTGGGAGTGGCGGCAAAAACGGCCGTTTCTGGCGACATCGTTCTCCTCTCCCCCGGCGGCACCAGCTACGATGCCTACAACGACTTTGTAGAGCGCGGCGAACATTTTCGCGCTTTAGTTCAAGCATTACTACCTTAACGATGAAATCTTACACACCAAACAAGAAAATTTGGCACGCAAAGACGCAAAGATTTCTTCCTTTGCGTCTTTGCGTGAGAAGTTTTGGTTCTGGCTCGCCCAGATCATGGTGATTCTATGACAACTGTGAACCCCATCCGCCAACGCACTACCCGTGTCCATCCTGGGCTAAAGTTCTACTTCGACTATTGGCTGCTGCTGGCTGTTGCTGGTCTGGTCATCATTGGGTTGCTCACCGTCTACTCCACCACCTTCGACCTGGGTACGCTGGCAAAAGACGATGCCACTTTTTACATCAAACGGCAGCTCTGGGCATTAGTGCTGGGCATTGGGGCGGTCATCATCCTCATGCAGTTCGATTACCACGTCCTGCGCCGCTTCTCCGTCCCCATGCTATTCATCACCCTCTTTGCCCTGCTCGCCATTCTCTTTTTTAGCGAAGCTATTTTCGGGGCGCAACGTGGCGTGTACGAAGGCTCCTACCAACCGTCCGAGGTGGCAAAGCTGGTGACAATTCTCTACATTGCCCACTGGCTATCGAGCAAAGGGGATCGCATCAAGCTCATCACCTACGGCCTTTTTCCCTTTTCCGTCATCGTGGGCGTGGTGTGCGCCCTCATTGTGCGCCAGCCCGATCTCAGCACAGCGGGGTTAATTGCCCTCGTCAGCTTCACCCTCTTCTTTGTGGCCGGAGCCGATTGGCGGCAGTTTGCCGTGGCGGCGGGGCTGGGCGGTGCAGTGTTTCTCACCCTGATTTTGACGCTGCCCCACGCCGCTGCCCGCGTCGAAATTTTTACCATTGGGCTGCGTGACCCCGCCCAGGCAGGGTGGCACGTGCGCCAAACGCTGATTGCCCTAGGGCGCGGCGGCTGGACAGGAGTTGGATTAGGTGAAAGTATCCAAAAATTTGGTGCCTTACCAGCCGCCCATACCGACGGTGCCTTTGCCATTTTGGCCGAGGAGACGGGGCTACTAGGCGGGCTAATTGTCATTGGGCTGTTTTTGATGATTGTGTGGCGCGGCATCCGCACGGCGATGCAGGCACGGGATAGTTATGGCTTTTTGCTGGCGCTGGGCATTACCTGCTGGTTGTCGTATCAGGCATTGATGAATATTGCGGTGATAACGGCCGTTATTCCCTTCACCGGCATCCCCCTCCCCTTCATCAGCTACGGCGGCTCCTCCCTCGCTATCTCCCTAGTTGGGGCCGGCATCCTGCTCAACATCTCCCGCGATGCCGCCCTGAGCAAACGAATGCAGCCACGTAGGAGGGAAAGTAATCAGTAATCGGTAATCGGTAATCAGTAGGCTACTGATTACTGGTCACTGATTACCGATTACCGGTTACGAATGAAAGTACTGGTCTGCGCTGGTGGCACGGGCGGCCACATCTATCCGGCTTTGGCCGCTGTCGCTGGGCTAAAAAAGCGGGGCGTGCGCCCAGAGGATATTTTGTGGCTGGGCACCACGGGCGCAATGGAAGAAGAGCTAGTACCGCGTGAGGGATTGCGGCTGGCAACATTGGCAGGTGGCGCGGTGGTTAGCAGCGTGCCGCTGCCGCAAAGGATCATGAACGTGGGCAAAATTGGCTGGAGCGTTGGCACGGCCAGCAACCACATCCGCCGTTTTCGCCCCGATGTCATGTTTATGACCGGGGGCTATGCCGCTGCTTCGGCATCGGTGGCAGCGTGGCTGCACCGCCTCCCCATTGGCATCTACCTGCCCGATGTGGAACCGGGCACCACCATTCGCTTCACCACACCGTTGGCAAGCAAAATTGGCTGCACCAGCGAAGCCTCGCAGGCGTATATTCCGGCCAGCAAAATGGTGGTCACGGGCTACCCAGTGCGTCCAGAGATGCGGGCGGCCACGCAGATGACCCAAACCGAGGCACTGGCTGCGTTTCAGTTGCTGCCCAACCGCCCCACCTTGTTTGTCTTTGGCGGCAGCCGAGGAGCGTGGGCCATCAATGAGGCTCTGATCAAGGCTTTGCCACGGCTGCTGGAGCAGGTGCAGGTGATTCACATTACCGGCACGTTGACGTGGGACAAGGTGAATGAGCAGGCGGCGACACTGCCGGGCAGATTAAGGGCGTATTATCGGCCGTTTGCCTATTTGCATGAGCAAATGGGGGCGGCTTTTCGGGCGGCTGACCTGGTGCTGGCACGGTCTGGAGCCAGCATGTTGGGCGAATGCCCCGCCTTTGGCTTACCGGCCGTTCTGGTTCCGCTCACCTTTGCCTGGCGTTACCAAAAGGTCAACGCCGACTATTTGACAGAACGTGGTGCGGCTGTGCAAACAACAGACGAGGCGTTGTCTGAAGGGCTATACGACATTGTGATGCCGCTTTTGCAGGATGAGGCGCGGCTTGGGCAGATGCGGGCCGCCGCCACTGCGTTGGACAAGCCAGATGCAACTGACCAGCTGGCGCAAATGATCTTGGATTTAGGAGGGCGTGGATAGTTACTATCCCCATCTAGTAGCATGATCAGTTTGGGAACTGTTTTTTGGCTCATGGTCGGCTTTTTTGCCCTGGTGGGCGTGATGCGCGGCTGGACAAAAGAAGTGGTCGCAACGGCCGGTTTGGTGCTATCGTTGTTTGCCATTAACGCATTCGGCTACCAACTCACAACCATCCTGTCCGATATTCCCATTACCGACCAGTTTAACGAGGCGTTGCGCCGCCAGCAATTTTACTATTTGACGACGATTCATCTGACCATTGCCTTTTTTAGCTATCAAGGGCCGGCCTTTGCCGGCCGAACCATTGCCGAACGGCTACGGGTGCGCGACAGTCTGCAAGACAAGCTGCTGGGCGGGCTGGTTGGTGGGCTAAATGGGTATTTGATTGTAGGTACGCTGTGGGGGCTACTGGAATACGTCCACACGGCAACGGGCTGGGTAGCCGTGCCGGGCAATCTGACCTATCCCTTTCCCATAGAAACAATCACGCGCCCAACGGCTGCGCTGGCTTTAACCAATTTGATCAGCGATTTGCCGCTGCCATTGCTGGCACCGTATTTGCCATATCTGGTGGTGATTGTCTTTTTGTTTGTCCTGGTGGTAATGATTTAAATGATGATGCAGCAACTACAAACGGCCGTTTTTAAGCTCAAAGCAGGGATGCATCTCCACATCGTTGGCATTGGCGGGGCAGGGATGTCGGCCATTGCACGGGTGCTGCTGGGGCAAGGGTTTGTGGTGTCGGGGTCGGACAAGGCTGGTGGGGAAAAAACGGCCGTTTTGCAGCAGCAAGGGGCCACCATCCACCTCGGCCATGAAGCTAGCCACATTGCTGCAGCCGAGGCCGTCATCATCTCCTCTGCCATTCCCGCAAGCAACCCCGAAGTGGCGGCGGCGCGAGCAACGGGCGTGCCGGTACTCAAACGAGCCGACTTTTTGGGGCATTTGATGGCCGACAAGGTGGGCATCGCCGTAGCCGGGTCGCATGGGAAGACGACAACGACGGGGATGATTGCCCAGATTTTGCTGGAGGCCGAGCTTGATCCGACGGTGATTGTGGGGGGTGATTTGCCGCTGCTGGGTGGAAACGGCCGTTCTGGTGACGGGGCTTACTTTGTGGTTGAAGCCGACGAATATGACCGGATGTTTTTGGGGCTGCGGCCAGAAATGGGCATCATTACCAACATTGAACACGATCACCCCGACATTTACCCGACGGCGGCTGATTATTGGCAGGCGTTTGCTGATTTTGCCGGGCTGCTGCCGGAAAACGGCCGTTTAATCGTTTGTGGCGATGACCCCGGCGTGGCGCACCTGCTGCGCGATCTTAACCTGCCCAACGTCGAAATTACCAGCTACGGCGTTCAGGAAAGCGAGCAGCACCATGCTCGCTACCAATTCCAGGCGTTGGATTGCCGCCCCAACCCGCTGGGCGGCAGCGACTTTTTGGTGGAACAGGATGGGCAGGTGCTGGGGCTGGTGCGGCTACAGGTGCCGGGGCTGCACAATGTGCGTAACGCCCTGGCAGCTATCATTGTTGGCACCGATTTGGAAATTGAGTTTGACCTTATTTGCCGGGCGCTGCTGGCCTTTGGCGGTGTGGGTCGCCGCTTCCAACTGCTGGGCGAGGCCAACGGGGTGACGGTGATTGATGATTACGCCCACCACCCCACCGAAATTCGGGCGACGCTGGCGGCGGCGCGGCAGCGGTATCCGGGGCGGCGGCTGTGGGCGGTGTGGCAGCCCCACACCTATAGCCGCACAAAGCTGCTGCTCAAAGCGTTTCGCCGCAGCTTTGCCGAGGCTGACCGAGTGGTGGCATTGGACATTTACCGCAGCCGGGAGCAGGAGACGCTGGGGATGGACACGGCGCAGGTGGTGGCAAAGATGCGGCATCCGTATGTGGTGCATATTGGGGAGAAGGAAACGGCCGTTTCCTACCTCCTGCAACACATCCAGCCCGGCGATGTGGTGCTGACGCTGGGGGCGGGGGATGGTGATTTGGTAGGGAAGTGGCTTTTGGAGAAATTGTCGTCAGTAATCGGTAATCGGTAATCAGTGACCAGTACTGATTACCGATTACCGATTACCGATTACTGAACAAAAAGATGAGTTTACCAACAACGGTGCGGGAACGGCGGTACCAACAATACCGCGATATTTTTGGCGAACAGTTTCAGGTGAATGTGCCGCTGGCAAAGCACACCTCGGCGCGGGTGGGCGGGCCGGCCGAAATGCTAGTGACGGTTCGCAGTGGGATGGAGCTACAAACGGCCGTTGAGTTGGCCTACAGCCAGCGCATCCCCTACTTTGTCCTCGGCGGCGGCTCCAACATTTTGGTGGCCGATGCCGGGGTTGAAGGGCTGGTCATTCTCAACCGCGCTCGGCAGGTCAGCTTTCGCCACACCGGCTTTAGCGTCATCTGCACCGCCGAATCTGGCACCAACCTCTCTTCGCTGGCGCGGCAGTGCATTTCCAAGGGGCTGGGCGGGCTAGAATGGGCCATCAGCGTGCCTGGCACCGTCGGCGGGGCGGTTTTTGGCAACGCCGGGGCGCACGGTGGCGACATGAAGAGCAACCTACGGGCGGCACTCATTTGGGAACCGGGCATTGGGGCGCGGATGTACAGCGTGGACGAGCTGCAATTGAGCTACCGCGAAAGCCTGCTGAAGCGGGAAAAAGAGCGGCGGCTGTCGCGGCGCACCGTCATTGCCGCCGAGCTTGAGCTACAGCCGGAGTCCATTGAAGTGCTGACGGCGCGAGCCAACGGCTTTACGGCGCACCGCAAGGAGACGCAGCCCGGCGGGGCCAGCATGGGTTCGATGTTTAAGAACCCGGAAAATTATTATGCGGGCTATTTGATTGAAACGGCCGGCTTGAAGGGGCTGACCGTTGGTGGGGCGAAAATTTCGGAAAAGCACGCCAACTTCTTTGTCAACGACGGGGACGCGACGGCTGAAGATGTGCGCTCGCTCATTGCCGAGGCGTGGAACACGGTGCGCGAGCAGTTTGGTGTGGAGATGGCGTTGGAAGTGGAGTTGGTTGGTAATTGGGAGTTTGTTCAGTAAACAGTAATCAGTCATCGGTAATCAGTAGGAAAACTGATTACCGATGACTGGTCACTGATGACTGAGTGCTAAATATGGCAAATCAGAATCAAGAGCGCAAAATTAAAGTTGGCATCCTCTTCGGCGGCCGTTCGGGGGAGCATGAGGTGTCGCTGCGGTCGGCGGCATCAGTGATGGCGGCGTTGGATCGGGAGAAGTATGAGGTGGTGCCGATTGGGATTACGAAAAACGGCCGTTGGCTGACGGGTGACGCGATGGCGGCACTGACCTCTGGCAGCACCGCTTCCCACCCAGCCACCCTGCTGCCCGACCCGCAATCCACCGCCCTGCTGCAGCTTTCCGATGACGCGGCCGGTTCCCCCTCCCTCTCCACCGTCACCGAACTGGACGTGGTTTTTCCGGTGCTACACGGCACCTATGGGGAAGATGGCACGGTGCAAGGGCTGCTGGAGCTTGCCAACATCCCCTATGTGGGGGCTGGCGTGGTGGGGTCGGCGGTGGGCATGGACAAGGCGATTTTTAAAAGCGTGATGGCGGCGCACGGGATACCGATTTTGCCCTGGCGACTCTATACAGGTCGCAGCATAGCCAGCAACCTGGACAAGGTAGTGGCTGACGTTGAAGCCAATCTGACCTACCCAGTCTTCACCAAACCGGCCAACCTCGGCTCTAGTGTGGGCATTCAAAAGTGCAGCAGCCGGGATGAACTGCGGGTGGGGCTGGCTGAGGCGGCGCG
>JACKCD010000074.1 GCA_020634215.1 Ardenticatenaceae bacterium
CACATCCTCAAGATGTTCTATCTGGTGCCGGGGGCAATGGAGCCGTCGCGCCTCATCCGCGAGAGGATGGAGGAGGTGTTTGCCCTGACTCCACGCGGCAACCTGGTGGGGGTGGTCAGCGACGGCAGCGCGGTGCTGGGGCTGGGCAACATCGGCGGGCGGGCGGCAATGCCCGTCATGGAAGGCAAGGCGATTTTGTTCCACACCTTTGCCGGGGTCGAAGCGTTCCCCATCTGCCTTAGCACCCAGGATCCGGACGAGATCATTGACGTGGTGCTGCAGCTTGAGCCAACCTTTGGCGGCATCAATCTGGAAGACATCAGTGCGCCGCGCTGTTTTTACATTGAAAACAAGCTGCGCGAGCTGACCGACATCCCGATTTTCCACGATGACCAGCACGGAACGGCCGTTGTTGTTCTCGCGGGTATCATGAACGCTTGTCGGCTGACGGGCAAACATCCGGGCGAACTGACGATTACCGTCAACGGCGCGGGCGCGTCGGCGGTGGCCGTGACCAAGCTGCTGATGGCAATGGGGGTGGAGGATGTGGTGATGTTGGACAGCCGGGGGGCGTTGTACAAGGGGCGCAAGGGGATGAACTGGATTAAGGAGGAGATGGCGAACCTGACGAACCAGGATAAGCTGAAGGGGGATTTAGCAACGGCCGTTAAAGGGCGTGACGTGTTTATCGGCCTCTCTGCCCCCGGCGTTCTCAGCGGCGACATGGTGCGCACGATGGCAAAAGACCCCATGATCTTCGCCCTCGCCAACCCCACCCCCGAAATCATGCCCGATGAGGCGTTGGCCGCTGGAGCCAGCATCGTTGCCACCGGGCGCAGCGACTTACCCAACCAGGTCAATAACTCCCTCGCCTTCCCCGGCATCTTTCGCGGTGCCCTCGACACCCGCGTTCGCAACATCACCGACGCGATGAAAATCGCCGCTGCCCAGGCCATCGCCGGGCTGGTTCCCGACCGGGAGCTGCGCCCCGACTGGATTATTCCCAAAGGCACCGACTTCTCCGTCGCTCCTGCCGTAGCCGAAGCGGTCGCCCGCAAAGCCATTGAAACCGGCGCAGCCCGCACCCCCGCCGACCCCGCCGCCATCGCCGAGCGGGTGCGCCGTTTTATTTACGAAGAATAAATAGTACGCAGATTTACCTGATTTTCCTGATATTGGTTATTGGATGGCTAAAAATCAGGTGAATCAGGTAAATCTGCGTCCCATAAAAAACATGAAATACAGACAACTAGGAAATTCCGGTGTTCGCGTGTCTACCATTGGGCTAGGCACCAATCAGTTTGGCGGCGTGGTTGACCAAGCAGGTGTCAACGAGATCATTGCCGCCGCCCAGGAGTTGGGCATCAACTTTATTGATACCGCCGACATTTACGCTGGCACACAATCAGAAATCACGCTGGGTGAGGCACTCAAGGGGCGGTGGGATCGCTTTGTGGTGGCGACCAAGGTGTGTATGAAGATGGGCGACGGCCCCAACGACATCGGCACCTCCCGCTACCACATTATGCACGGGGTGGAGGCCAGCCTGCGCCGCCTGCAAAGCGACCACATTGACCTGTACCAAATGCACCGCTGGGATGCCACTACCCCGGTTGAAGAAACGATGCGGGCGCTGGATGATTTGGTTCGCAGCGGCAAGGTGCGCTACATTGGTGCTTCCAACTACGCCGCCTGGCAAATGGCACGCGCCAACACGCTGGCCGAGTTTCGCGGCTGGTCGTCATTTGTCACCATCCAATCCCACTACCACATGCTGGAGCGAGAAGTGGAGAAAGAGGTGATTCCGTTTTGCCAGGCGCATGGCGTGGGGTTCATCCCGTTTTTCCCGCTGGCGGGTGGCTTTTTGACGGGCAAATACAAGCGTGGGGAGGGGGCACCGGCCGGCACGCGGGGCGAGCGTAGCCCCTATGTGCAAGGGTACATGACCGATGCTAACTATGACCACGTAGAGGCAATGACCGCGTGGGCAGAGGAGCGCGGCCACACGATGGCCGAACTCGCCCACGCCTGGCTGCTGGCGCAGCCCACCGTCTGCTCTGTCATCTCCGGCCTCACCAAGCTGTCGCACCTAGAGGCGAACGCCAAGGCAGCGGATTGGGAATTGACCCCCGATGAGGTGGCGGAAGTGGAGAAGCTGTTGGGGAACTAAGTGTGATGATTTGGTGAGATTGGAGATTGGAGATTGTAAACCTTCATCAATCTCCAATCTCCAATCTCTAATCTCGATTCTTCGCTTACTGATACAACCAGACAATCTGCATATGGGCATCGGCACCGGGGGCGGTGAACCAGATTTCGCGGGGTGGTTCGGCCATGTCGTGACCGTTGGCCTTGATCCAGTCGTAGGCGGCGTCGTAGGCACCGAGAATGGCGGGGAAGTTGCAATCATCACCGTGGGCGTTGACGCAAACGGCCGTTCCGCCCGCCAACATCCGCAACGCAACCTCACCCTGCGGCATCAAATTGCCCCGCACCGGCCAGCAAATCTCAATTGGCCCATTCTCTTCCTCATTAATTTGCCCGTGATAAATGCCCAGCGGTGCGCCGCACAATTCGCCGCCCTGCGCTTCTACGACTTGCTGCAACTGCGCCAGCGCCGTGCGAATGGCCTCATCCAACTCATTGACCAATGGACGGCGGGTAATCGTCGCCACCATCTGGGGTTCCAGCATAATTTGCTGTGCTGTAAATGACATGGTTTGCTCCTTATGACGTAGGGTTAATAGAACGGAGTGAATCGCCTGTTTCACCTGCTCCACACGGGCGGCATATCGCCTTTCATAGGCCAGGACGAGTACCTCATGCTGCTCTGGCGGAGCGGCAATCAACTGCTGGATGGCGCCCAGCGGCATCTCGATCTGCCGCAGGGCGCGAATCAGGCGGGCGGCGGCCAGTTGATCAGGCTGGTAGTAGCGATAGCCGGATTCGGGGTCTACATAGGCGGGGCGCAGGATGTCGCGTTCCTCGTAGAGCCGCAGTGCCTTGCGCGACAGCCGCGAGGCTTCGGCGAAGTCGCCGATTGAGAGGTGGGTGGGTTGTGCTTTCTCCATGCCCAGAAGTATAGGGCTTGCCCCAAGGGACGAGTCAAGGGGGAATGGTGGGAAAAACGGCCGTTTTTTACCCCATCAACGCCAAAAACGCCGCACCCCCCACCCACAGTTGATACAATCCAAACAGCAGCAGTGCCACCGCCGCCAGTACGCTCAACGCTCGGTTCAGCCGCTCGCTCATTTGCCCCACCGTGCCAAACAAAATGGTCAGCCCCACCAGCCCCAGCACAAACATCAGGTAGAACCCAACGACAAAGCTCAGCCCGACGGCCGGCGACTGCTCCCGCCACGCTTGCAGCACAATTGGCCCTGCCACCACTCCCCACAAAATATAGGGATTGGGGTTGAGGATGTTGATTCCTACCGCCTGCCAAAAGCTGCGCTGCGCTGCCTCCTCGCTCACCTCCCATCGCACCCCACCCTGCCGCAGTCGTAAGATCGCCTTCCATGCCAGAAAGAGTATAAACAGCCCGCCTGCCAGCCGCAGCACGCTGACAAACCAGGGGGGAATTTGACTCAGCATAAAAAGTGCCAACGCCACAATAAAACCATCGGTGAGCCAGGGGGCAAAACAGACAGGCAGCGTCTTGCGCCACCCCTTCTGCAGTGCCTGCGAAATCAAAAAGAGCTTGAATGGGCTGGGTAGGGGAATATTGGGGAAGGCCAGAGCCATCCCTTGAAGAAAGAAAAGGAGCATGTTTAAGGGTATGGTGCGTGGTGTGTCAATCACGCACCACGCACCACGTCTTTTACATCAACCCCACATACGCCCCACCATCTACTAGCATCATCATGCCGGAAACATAGCTGGCGGCGGGGGAAACGAGGAAGGCTGCCACACGACCAAACTCATCTGGCCGCCCCATCCGGCCGGAGGGGACGTTAGCAACAATGTTGGCCTCCTCAATTTCGGGGGTGGTACCTTTTTCTTCGGCCAAAAAGTTGAGAATGTAATCAATGCGCTCGGTTTTAGTCCAGCCGGGCAAAATGGAGTTGACGCGAATCCCTTCGCCGCCCAGTTCTTTGGACAGCGACTTGGTTAACCCCACCACCGCCGGCCGAATTACATTCGACAGCAGCAAATTATCAATTGGTTCCTTCACCGAAATGCTGGTGACGGTGAGAATGCTGGCGGCATCGCTTTGACGTAGGTGGGGCAGGGCGGCATGAACCAGCCGCACCACGCTCATCAGCGTTAAGTCAACGCCAGTTTGCCAGGCATCCAGATCGGTGGTAACAAAGGTGCCTTTGGGTGGCCCGCCAGCGTTGGTAATGAGAATGTCCAGCCCGCCAAAAGCGTCTATGGTGGCCTGCACCATGCGCTCCACGTCGGCCGGAACGGCCACATCGCCAACGGCCGTTGCCACAACAGGCGTTGTGGACACTATACCACCCTCCCCCACTTCCGCCCGAATTTGCGCCACGGCTGCGTCGAGACGGTCTTGATGACGGCCGTTAATCATCACCTTCGCCCCCTCCCGCGCCAACTCCGTCGCCGCCGCCAACCCCAACCCCGCACTACCCGCCGTCACCAGCGCAATCTTGTCACGTAATCCTAAATCCATCTTTCTTTCCTTCCTTCACTCTTTCCCCACCACATCCCGCGCAATGACAATGCGCTGAATGTGGGAGGTGCCTTCGTAAATTTGCAGCCCCTTGATGTCGCGGTAATACCGTTCCACCGGGTACTCATTGCTGTACCCCCGACCCCCGTGAATGAGAACGGCATCGGAGGCGGCTTTAACGGCCGTTTCCGTCGCCAACAACTTCGCCATCGAGGTTTGCCGCGTCGTCGGCCGGCCGTTTTCCTTCGACCACGCCGCCCGGTACACCATCAGCCGCGCCGCCTCAATATCCGTCGCCATATCGGCAATCGTCGCCTGGATCATTTGAAAATCCCCAATGCGCTGCCCAAACTGCCGCCGCTGCCGCGCAAACGCCACCGACGCATCCAAACACGCCTGGGCAATCCCCACCGCCCCCGCCGCCACCCCTAAACGGCCGTGATCCAGCGCCGACATCGCCACCGTGAACCCGCCCCCCACCTCACCCAACAAAGCACTCTTGGGAATGCGGCACTCCTCAAAGGTGATAAAGGCGTGGTCGGAGGAGCGATGACCTAGCTCCTTGCCCGGCATCGGCCGGCGGTTAAAACCAGGGGTGTTGGTTTCCACAATAAAGGCGCAAATCCCGCGATGGCGCAGGCTGCGGTCTACGCTGGCAAAAACCAATGCCACATCAGCAATGCCGCCGTTGGTAATCCAATGCTTGGTTCCATTAAGGACAAAGCTGTCGTCTTCCTCCCGCGCCGTCGTCTCCATGCTGGCCGCATCCGACCCTGCGTTTGGCTCCGTCAAGCAATAGCAGCCGATGAGTTCCCCGGTCGCCAGCCGAGGCAACCAGGCCATCTTCTGCGCCTCTGTTCCCCAGTCACGGATGCACAAGGAAACGAGGCTGGCATGGACGGCCAAAAAGCCGCGCACCGACGAATCCGCCCGCCCCAATTCCTCAGAAATGAGGGTAAAGCTCAGGTAATCCATCGCCGAGCCGCCGTACTGCACCTCAATCGGCCCTGCCAAAAAGCCCAACTCCCCCATCCGCCGCACCAAATGCAGGGGAAATTCGCCCGATTCGTCTGTCTCCCGCGCCAGCGGTGCCACTTCCTCCTGGGCAAACCGCCGCGCAATGGCTTGAATACGCTGTTGTTCTGCTGTCAGTTCAAAGTTCATGGGAAATGGGGAATTGGAGATTAGAGATTGGAGATTGATGCAGGTTCATAATCTCCAATCTCCAATCCCCAATCTATATTTACGGGATCACCGCCATCCCCTCCAACTCAATCAACGCTTCGTTTTGGAAGAATTTGTTGACTTCAAACAGTGCCATGGTGGGGTAGTAGTTGCCAAAGTAGCGGCGGTGGATGGCACCTAGGTCGCGCAGTTTGTCTACGTAGTTATCGCGGTCTTTGACAAAGATGTTGAGCTTAACGATGTCGGTCATTTGCCCGCCTGCCTGGGTGACGACCAGTTGAAAGTGGCGCAAAATTTCTTCGTATTGCAACAGCAGGTCGCCGGGGCCGATAATACGGCCGTTTTTTCCCGTTGCGTCTTGGCCTGCTAAAAAAAGCAGCCGCCCCTCCGTCACCAAAATGCCGTGGTTAAACCCACGCGGTTCGGCCAGTTCTGGCGGGTTGATAAATTGTTTCTCCATACTTCTTCCCCAACTCCGGTCTAATTGAGAATTGAGAATAGGGAATTGAGAATGGAGAATGATGTACCGCTCCCCATTCTCAATTCTTCATTTCCCATTCTCAATTTATTGATCCCACCGCTCCCCCAACGTCGCCGTCAATTCCGCCTCATCATATAGCTGCTGCATCGCCTCCGGCCAACTTAAATCCTGCCGATTTTCAAAATGCCAGAACTGGATTCCGGCAAAATAGGTGCGCCAGTTGTCGCTGGCGGCTACGCGCTGCCAACCATATTCGGCGGCAAGGGCGGTAAAATCAATGTAGTAGCCGGCCGGAATCGCCTCGCGCAGCTTGCCACCCTGGTCATAATAGAGCGGGTCACCATCGAGCCGGGGGCGAAAATCCCAGGGCAAATGGCGCAGCGGCTCCCCTTGCGAACCGTCCTGAACGGCCGTTTTCACAAACAACCGCCACATCGTCTGCCCGCCCACATCCTCGCGCACCACTTCCAGGCGGGGGTCAAAGGCCAACGCCTCGCGGTAGGCCACATCAAACGCCCGCCCCGCCTTGCTCCAATTTGCCAGCGGTTGCCCCGGCAGCGGCTTGTTTTCCAGCGGGACAAACAGCCCATCAAGCTGCCCCAAATAATCCCAACCCGCTTCGGCCGTCACCCGTTCGCGCAGTGCCAAAAACGATTGGTCAACGTGGTCGTTGAGATAGGGGGAGGGAGCGTTAACAGGTAGTTCAAACAGCAGCGCCAGCGGCCCCGGAGCCAGTGCCTCGGTAAATAACTCCTTGGCAGCGGTGGAGCCAGCATCGCGCCGCGCCAGCCGGGATTGCAGCGAGGCTAAAATGGCGGGGTCAACAACGGTGGGCGACCAGTCGGGGTGGGATAAACGGCCGTTTGGCGCATACGCCTGCGCCACCACCCCCCACGCCTCCACGCTGCCGCCCAGCAAATAATCCTGCCCGCTCCGCTGGTAGACATAAAGCAGCGAGCCGCTATCGGGTGACCAGGTGGGGGATTGCCCCTGCTGCCCAATCGTTGTTGCCGCCCCCAGCAGCCGCCCATCTTCCCCCACCGGCTGCACGGCGATGAGGGGCAGCGTGCCGTCGGATTGGGTGTAGGCCAGGAAACGGCCGTTTGGGGCAAAAGCGGCCTCGTTTTCGTGCAGGTCGGGGGTGTTGGTCAGGTTCACCGCTTCCAGCCCGGCATCATCCAGCGACAGGGCAAACAAATCTTCGCTGCCGCCGCGCCAGCTTGTAAAAATGATATGGCGACCGTCGGGCGACCACACCGGGGCATAATCGGCCGCCGGGTCTGTGGTTAATCGCCGCGCCGGTTCGCTCAAATCCGCTTTTTGCAGATAGAGGTCAAAGTTATCGTCGCGGTACGACTCATAAACCAGCCACAGCCCGTCGGGCGACCAGGCAGGTGCGCCGTCAAAACCACCCTGCTGGGTCACGCGCTGCAAGTTGTCGCTGGCAAGATCGTAGAGATAAACCTCCCAGTTGCCATCCCGCCGCGAGGCAAAGGCCAATGCCTGCCCGTCGGGTCGCCACGCGGGGTCACGGTCGGGGGCGGGGTGGTCGGTGAGGCGAATGGGGGCGGGCTGTCCGGCGGGGAGCAGGAAAATGTCTTCGTTACCGTCGCGCTGCAGGCTAAAAAGGATGCTGCCGCCGTTGGCAAGGGGGTCGCGCAGGGGAACGGCCGTTGGTGCGGGCGTAGGCGTGGGCAAGGGGGTGGGCAGGGGCTCGGGCTGGGTGGAAACGGCCGTTTTCACAACCGTTGGCTCTGGGGTGCCCACTGGGGTAGGGGTTAAAACAATGGTGATGGGCGACGGGGCGATGGGCTGGTGCAGCAGAGCGTAAGCAGTAACCGCGATGAGGGCGAGGGTGGAAAAAACGGCCGTTATTGCCAGCAGTTTGTTGATGGGGTTGGGGGATGGGTTGGTGGCTGGGGGGGAAAGAACGGCCGTTAGCGATGCCTTTGTCCGTCGCCGTCGCCGCCACTGCTGCCCCCAGCGAAACGGAGCCGTCAGCGGCCGCCATACCAGCCACACCAGCCAATGCCACATGCGCCCTAAGCGTGAATTCCGGTCACCCATATGCCAGACAGTTTAGCATGGTGACACACTATGTCAAGTTAGGGGATGGGGAGAGAATGGTGGGTAGAAGTACAAGGAAGCGTGAAAATAAGAAAATTTGACAAAATGGATTCAAAAAGCGAACCTAAACGGTCAACTACTACCAAAACAGGTTTGCTCAATGAATCCACAACAACTATTTTGCCCCAATATCGATTGCCCAGCTAGAGGGCAGGTCAATCAAGGAAATATCCATCCACACAGTCAGCAAGAACAGCGGTGTCGTTGCGATGTGTGCAAAAAAACATTCAGCGTGACCAAAGGAACCCTGTTCTACCGTCTGCAAACAGACCCAGCCACTGTGATGCTTGTGATTGTCCTGCTGGCCTACGGCTGTCCGATAGAGGCAGTTGTCGCTGCGTTCGGATTTGACCGTCGCACCATCAAAAGCTGGTGGCAGCGGGCAGGTCAGCATTGCCAGCAAGTTCATGACCGACTGGTTGCCAGCAGCCAGCTAGACCTCGTTCAGGCGCAAGCTGATGAAATCAAAGTCAAAGCATGGGGTCGGTCTCTCTGGATGGGGCTGACCATGATGGTGCCAACCCGTTTGTGGCTCGGTGGGGTCATCAGTCAGCAACGTGATAAGCAAATGATTGCGTCACTCGTGGACACCATTCGACAGGTCGCGCTCTGTCGTCGACTGTTAATTGCCGTTGACGGTTTGCCTCATTATATCAAGGCAATCCGACGCGCCTTTCGTACCCCCGACCAGCAGGGTCAGCGTTGCCGACCCAAGCTGATTGCCTGGCGTGACGTTTTCATTGGTCGCGTCATCAAGCGCACAGCCCATGGCACGTTGACCATTGAACGGCAATTTCTAGACGGTTGCCGTCAGCAAGCACTCGCTCTGATTACGGCGTCGCAAGGATTCAGCGGCGTTCTCAACACAGCTTACATTGAGCGTCTCAACGCCACTTTCAGACAGCGCCTCGCCTGGCTTTCGCGTCGCAGCCGGATGCTCATTCATCAAGTTGAGACGCTGGAGGCTGGCATGTACATCGTTGGCTGCTTCTACAATTTCTGTGACCCGCACAAGTCGCTCCGTATCAAGATAGCATTGGGCTCGTTTGCCCATCGCTGGATTCAGCGCACCCCAGCGCTTGCCGCTGGCTTGACTGACCACATTTGGTCTTATCAAGAGCTGTTGACCTATCGATTGCCTCCGCCTCGTTGGCAACCGCCTAAACAGCGTGGGCGGCCGTCCAAAGCGGTGCAAGCACTTATTGATAGGTGGTGTTAATGTTCACGGTTTAATGCACTACTACCGAATGGTGGGGTGTGGGGAAAAACGGCCGTTTTCGTTGATACGTCTGCCAAACTTCTCTATACTGCATTTATTGGGATTAAGACGCGCTAGGCATTTCCCAACTGCCTGGCACATGCCATACTTTACACAAGGAGTAGACTAATGAGCAGCGATTTGGAACAACGGTTTTTACAGGCACAGGCCGATGCCAAAGAATTGAAGGAGCGCCCCGGCAATAATGATTTGCTGGCGCTGTACAGCTATTACAAGCAGGCAACCCAGGGCGATTGCACGGGCAGCCGTCCCGGCATGATGGATTTTGCCAACCGCGCCAAGTATGATGCCTGGGCCAAGCTCAAGGGGACAGGGCGCGAGGCAGCGATGCAGGCATATGTGGACAAGGTGGGGCAGTTGCAGAAGGGGTAGAGGGTGGGAAGATTGGGAAATTGAGAGATTAAGAGATTGAGAGACTGGGAGGTTCGCGCAGTCCCCCAGTCTCTCAGCCTCCCAGTCTCCATTTCCAGGAGACGTATCTATGAAACCAACCGTATCCGTATACATTGCCACCAGCCTGGATGGGTTTATTGCCAGAGAAAATGACGATCTGGATTGGCTCGACGCGGCCGGGCAAACGGTGCCGAAGGGAGAAGATTTTGGCTATGCTGCTTTTATGAGCAGCGTTGATCTGCTGGTGATGGGGCGCTATACCTATGAAAAGGTGCTGACCTTTGGCGAATGGCCCTATCAAGATAAGCGCGTGATTGTGTTGAGCGGCCGGCCGTTAGAAATCCCCCCATCCCTCAGCCACCGTGTCAGCCATTCCAGCGAGTCGCCCCAACAACTGTGCCAGCGGCTGGAGCAGGAAGGGGTTGGCCGCATCTACCTGGACGGCGGCGTGACCATTCAACGCTTCCTGGCCGCTGGTCTGGTAGATGACATGATCATCACCCTCATCCCCATCCTGCTGGGCAGCGGCAAACCCCTCTTTGGCTCCCTCGCCGCCGATATTTCCTTAAAGCTCGTTGCCGCCAAACCATTTGACTGCGGTTTTGTGCAGATAACATATGCAGTACAATATTGAGCAAACGCGCTTACGCATTTACATTCGTTCTTATTTGTTTATTCGTTCAAATTCGTTGCCCACCCCACAAGGAGAACCCACATGGCTAATGAAAACCAACCCACCACCAAACCAAGACCCGGCCTGGTAAACGACAACCTGGGTGGATTAACCTATCAAGTAATCGGTCTCGCTATGGCCGTCCACAACGATTTGGGGCCGGGACACCGAGAATCAACTTACCACAACGCCATGAGCCAACGGTTTGCCGACGCAGATCTGGGCGCAGAACGGGAACCAGAACTGCCCATCTTCGACGAAAATGGCAATCAGGTCAACTTTTACCGCCCCGATCATCGCATTAATGGAGTCCTGCTTTTGGAATACAAAGCGCGTGGTCTGCCCCTAACCAACGACGACATGGCACAAGCCATTGATTATCTAGCTGCTTCAGACCATGACGTTTGCCTGTTGTTTAATTTCGGCCGGCCGCGACTGGAATGGAAACGGATTTTTCCCCCAAAACAGATATTAAACCATCGGCGCAAACGGTGGCAACGACCAAGCCCCTAACTCAACACTCACCATTCGTTTATTCGCTCCCATTCGTTGTCATCTTCGCACGGCGACAACGAATTAAGAACGAATAAACGAATAAACACAACATCATGAAAAATTGGCTCAAACAACGACACCCCTGGCAGAAACTCCTCTTTCTGATTGTTCCCTCTGTCATGATTGCCATCATTGTCAGCCTTGTCCTCTTTCCAGAATGGGGGGCGACAGGGACAACGCTTTTTATGCTGGTGGTGGGCGCTATTGTCGGTGTTTTTGCCTTTTACGACACCGTTGCTGGGGCTTTGGGGCTGACGAGTGATACACCCGAAACGCCGCCCATTCACGTGACCGTTGCCATGCCCACGCCAGAACCCCCGCCGCTGGATGAAGGGTTGAAAAACTATCTGGACTGGGTGGAAACGCGCTATGGGCGGCTGGATTTGCGTGGGGTGGAGGAGAGAGCCAAGAAAGTCCATAAGCTGACGCTTGCGGATGTCTATGTGTCGCTGCGGGTGGTGCTGGACGCGGCCGAGGAGGAGGTTGACGAACCTGACCGCATGGCGGCGCGGCTCGAACGGGCTGCGGCCGAGCGACAAACGATTTCCATGCGCGAGCTGCTGCAGCAAAGCCACCAGCTTGCCATTACCGGCGGGCCGGGCTGCGGCAAAACAACCTATCTCTCGCTCATTGCCAGCACCCTGGCCGAGGCGCACCGCAGCGGCAACGTGCAGCCCGTGACCCAGCATTTGGGGTTGGCGGCCCCGCTGCCCGTTCCCATTTTCATCACCCTCGGTGAATACAATCGGTATCGCAAGCGGTTTAGCGGGGCAGCCGACCCGGTGCAGGGGACGATTCGCGGCTTTATTAACCATGATTTGCAGCGCAAAATCCCCGGCCTGCCCGCTCATTTTTTTAACCAACTGCTGGACGACGACACCCCCGTGATGCTGCTGCTGGATGGGCTGGACGAGGTGGCTGACGATGGCGAGCGGCGGCAGGTGAGCCTGCAGCTGCAGCAGGTGGCCGACACCAAGCTGGCCGACTATTTGCTGGTGACGAGCCGTACCCGCGCCTACCAGGGGCAGGTGCGGCTGGCCGATTTGCGGCTGGCGGAGGTGCAGCCGATGTCGCCGGAGCAGGTGGCGGAGCTTGTGGCGCGGTGGACAAACGCTGTTTATGACACGCCTGACGAACGGGCCAGGGAGCGTGCTTCTTTGCAGACGGCCATTGAGACGCTGGAAGCCCGCCGAGCGGCGCGAAAGGAGGATCCGCTGATTGACACGCCGCTAATGGTGACGGTGGTGGCGATTATTCACGACACTGAACATCATTTGCCGGAGCAGCGGGCTGCTCTGTATGAAAAATGTGTGGATGTGCTGCTGGCGGAAAAGCACCATGCTGTCCATGAGGCGACGGATGATTTGCGCCAGTGGGGTGGGTCTGATGAGGACAAACGGCAATTTTTGGCGTTGCTGGCGTTTCAGATGATGAGCGCGGGGGAGGCGGCGGGGCGCACGGTGGCGCATTGGCAAATGGAGGCGTGGCTGCTGCCGGCCTTTGCTGAGGCGTATGGGGAGGCGTTGGCTAAGGAGCGGCTGCGCGGCTTTGTGGCGGCCGTTCGCAGCCGTGAAAGCCTTATCAAGGAGGTGGATGGCGTTTATTCCTTTGTCCACCTGACGTTTCAGGAGTTTTTGGCGGCGTTTTATTTGGCGGAGACGGTGCGGACGGAGGCGACGATTGTGGCGGTGTGGCAGCAGGAGGAACGCGCCGCTGATTCGTGGTGGCGGGAGACGGTTTTGCTGACGATTGGCTATTTGGGGTTACGCAGCAAACCGACGGCACTGTCGCTGGTGACGCAGATGGGCAAGGGGACGCGGGGACGGGCGGAACTGCGGCTGATGCTGGCGGAGCTGGCGGCGACGGGCTTTGTAGAGCTGGAGAGCAGCAGCGAGGCGACGCGGACGCTGCTCCATGACCGGTTGGCGGCGCTGGTTAGCCAGCGGGGGCTGGCGGTGCAGCCCGCCACCCGTTTGTTGGTGGGGGATGCGCTGGCGCGGCTGGGCGACCGGCGACCGGGGGTGGGGGTGATGGAAAAGGATGGGCTGCGTTTGCCCGACATTGCCTGGGGGGAGGTTGTTCCGGCCGGCCGCTACCATATTGGGGGTGATGATGAAGCATATCGTTCACTTCCAGCGCAGGAGATTGAGATTGTGCGGTCGTTTCAGTTGGCGCGTTACCCTGTCACCTATGCCCAATTCCAATGTTTTGTGGATGCAGCCGATTTTGCCGACCCGTGCTGGTGGCAGGGAATGCCTGCGGAGGATAAGGATTGGCAAGGAGATGTTTATCAGGTTCAGGAGATAGAGAGTCAGTATTTTCAGTTGCCCAATCGTCCCCGCGACATGGTTAGTTGGTATCAGGCGATGGCTTTTTGTCGTTGGCTTAGTGACAAGCTCGAACAAGATATTAACTTGCCTTATGAATGGGAGTGGGAGGTGGCGGCGCGGTATTCGGATGGGCGGGCGTATCCGTGGGGCGATGCGTTTGAGGCCGCGCGAGCCAATACGATTGAAAGCGGGATTGGGCAAACAACGGCCGTTGGCGTTTTTGCCGATGGTGGCAATGCGGCACTCAATTTGTATGATTTAAGCGGCAATGTTTGGGAATGGTGTCGCAACAAAGGTGCAGATATGCGCGATGGTGAGATAGATGAGAGCGGTGACGGGCGTGCGCTGCGCGGCGGGTCGTGGTTCAGTCATCCGAGCGGCGTGCGCTCGTCCTCCCGCAGCGTCTATCGACCGAACGCCCGCAGCTACGACGTCGGTTTTCGGGTGGTGCGCTTGGTCGCCCATCTCCTGATCACTGATCACTGCTCTTAGGCGGAGCGAGCGGTAGCGGAGCGTAGCCTTCGCCCGACTGAAAGGAGGGCGATCACGGCAATTTTAAATTGCCCCTATCCGCCAAATTGTCATTCCCGCGCACGCGGGAATCCAAGTCTATGCCAAAGATGGATACCCGCCTACGCGGGTATGACATTCCTGTTTGCCACTTTAGGGGCTGGGTTTGCACAAGCATTCCATCTGTTCTAACGCATAGATGGTGCGGGTTGGTAGTGGCGGGAAATGCGGCCTTGTCTCCGCACCGTCTCGCCCTCGCCTCGCCCGTATTTCCCGGTTTGGGTTACGCCAGGGCGGGACGACCGGGAGACAAGGCCAGCAGCGTTGCCAGCGTGAACCCCGGTCATCCTGCCCCTGCAAAACGGTATGGATTTACCCGGCTTTCGGCTGCATCCCTTGAAAGGAGATAAACAAGGTCTGTGGGCAATTGATGTAAACAAGAACTGGCGGATTACGTTTGAGTTTATAGATGGCACTTCGCCTGTCCAAAACGTTGGGACGGTCGCCGGAAAGTTGGCTGGCGATGCAGAATAGCTATGATCTGTGGCAAACGCGCCAACATTTTAACATAGATGAAGTTGAGAAATTGGAAGTTGGCATGGGGTAGCCATTTTCGCCCACCATTATCTTTCCATGATCACTGGTTGGCAGCGGCAAAAACAGCGTCAACCGAAACCTGAAATCCGGCCAAAAGCCACGAAGTAGCCTCGTTTCCTGTGCCAAACTCCCCGTGAACAAGATATTGCCGGCCGTCAAGCCGCAGAACGGTAATCGTTTGGGTTTCAGGATCAACAATCCAATATTCGCTGATCCCTGCCTGGGCGTATTCGATGCGCTTTTCGATGAGGTCGCGGTCACGATCTTTTTGGCTACCGCTGACCACCTCAACAACCAGATCGGCTCCATGTGGATAAGCTCCCTGCGCTTTATCGAGATTTTCCGTAGCTAGAAACATGATGTCGGGTTCGCGGAACTTTCTTTCCCACAAGCGAAGGGGCAGGGGGGCAAACCAAAGGCGGCCTAACTGGTTGGGTCGAACAAAGAGAAGAAATGCTTCGTAGAGGTAAGCCACGATATCTTGATGAAAGCGGGTAGGCATGGGCAAAATCTCCACAGTGCCATTGGAAAATTCAACAAGGTGGTTGGATTCTAGCGCGAGATAGTCGGTTTCGCTCCAGTTGCCCTGGGTTGGGAACAGCACAGCAATTTGCCAAACAGGTTCGCCCCGTTGGGAATAAACTTTTTGTTCGGGCGTGATGACAGTCATGGTCAGTTGTTCCTCTGAAAAAAGAGATTGGGAGATTAGGAGATTGGGAGATTTACCAAGTTTCTTAATCTCTTAGTCTCGCAGTCTCGCAGTCTCTAAACTGTTGTACGATGCTATTGTACCATGAGTTGGGCAATAAGTTGGGAAACGGCCGTTTCCCCCACCACACCTACCCCCAACCCCGTCCCCGCCTCCAGCACCACCCCCCACAAATAAACCGCCAGCGAGGCCGCGCCGAGGAGTGAGTAGGCGGGCAAGCTGCCAAAATCGTGGCGCAGGATGGTTTGCGTCGTTTTAGCGACGCTGCTTTGTTTAGCCGTCAGCGTCGGAAACACGGTGTCGTGAAAATCCAGCCCGCAGAGGCGGCGCAGAAGCTGGGCGGCATGGGGGCCAACGAGCATGAGCTGCGCCAGCCCGTGGCTGCTGTCGCCCACGGTGATGAGACTATCAGCTTGGTCGGCGGCGCGGTTGAGGGTGGCAAGCAGGGCTTGCTCTTCCCCGGCAACCGTATTCACCAAAAAGCGATCTGGCCGCAGCCGATAGAGGTGGGTGGTGGGATTAACGGCCGTTGCCGCCCCAATCCCCATCTCATTCACCCCCAACTCGGCCTGCAACAGCCCCATCGCCTCCTTGCCTTCCACCACTAGCCGCCCCCAGTGGGAAAAATCGGCTAGTCCGACGGCGGTGCGACAAACAGTTGCCTCAGCCGCCGCGTCCCCAAAATCCGCCGCCACCTGCCATCCCCCCACCATCACCATCCGCGCTCCCTTGCCCCGCGCCAAATGGTAAAGCGGAGTCAGTTTTGTTGCCTCTTTAAACATAGATGCCACCTAAACGCTAAAAGAAAAATGGCATCGCGGATAACGCCGATGTGGGCAGATAAACGCGAATTTTTTGCTTGATCCGCGAAAATCCGCTTTGATCCGCGTCATCCGCGATGCCATTCTTAATTTTTAAAAAGCCACCAATAATCTCCCAGTCTCCCAGTCTCAAATTTACATCCTCAACCGCTCACCATCCGGGTCATAAAACGCCCCATGATGCACCTTTGCCTGCTCCAGTTGGCTGTTAATGCGAATATTAAAGGTCGTGCCAGGGGTTGCCGCCGCCGCGCTATCCAGCCAGCACAGCCCAATCGCCTCCCCCAGCGTCGGGCTAAAGCGGCTCGATGTCACCCAGCCGATAATAGCGAGTGAGCCATCAGCCTGCTTTTCCACAATTTGCAGCCCCTCATCCGGCACAATCCCCGGCCGCAGCATCTTGAACCCCACCAGCTTTTGTCGTGGTCCCACCTGCGCGATGCGCGTCAACATGCGCTGCCCCAAAAAGTCCGGCTTGTCGAGCTTCACCGCCCATTCCATATCGGCCGCAATCGGGTCACTGAGCGCATCGGTATCCTGCCCGACGATGATGTGGCTCTTTTCCAGCCGCAGCACCCGCTGCGCCTCCACCCCAAAAGGCAAAATGTTGAATTCGCGCCCCGCCGCCAAAATCGCTTCCCAAACGTGCTGCGCGTATCCCGTGGGGCAGTGAATCTCATAGGAAAGCTCACCGGTAAAGCCAATCCGCAGCAAGCGGCACTTTACCCCCGCCAGCCTGGTATCAAGCATCCCCATGTACGGCAGCGCCTCGTTGGACACGTCGGCCTCGGTCAATTTTGCCAGCAGTTGGCGGCTCAATGGCCCCGCCAAATTAAAGGCGGCGTTCATCTCCGTCACATTGCGGATTTGCACCCCGTCGCCCCAGCCCGACTGCGCCCACCATTGCAGCGTTTCAAACACCGCCCCCGCCCCCGATGAGGTGGCGGTCATATACCATTCCTGCTCGCCAATTCGCGCCGTCACGCCGTCGTCGGTAATAACCCCCTCGGAGTTGCACATCACCCCATAGCGCACCCGGCCAATGGGCAATTTTTGCCAGCGGTTGATATAGATGCGGTCGAGAAAGCCGGGTACGCCGGGGCCAACCAGCCGGAATTTGCCCAGCGTGCTAA
The DNA here is from genome assembly GCA_020634215.1 of Ardenticatenaceae bacterium. Classification (GTDB taxonomy): domain Bacteria; phylum Chloroflexota; class Anaerolineae; order Promineifilales; family Promineifilaceae; genus JACKCD01. The sequence goes on from JACKCD010000074.1 coordinate 17,430, forward strand.
CGTCAATCAGCCCCACGCGCTCGCGCACGGCGCGGACTTCGGCCTGGGGATGGCCATAGTGCTCGGCCCGCAGCCACAGCCCCGACACCATCATTTTGCCGCCGTGGGCTAAGTGCCAGTCGTGGAGCGGGGTGCGTTGCTCTGGCTCCATGTGCTGCCCGGCCAGTACCCCCAGTTCAATGGGCTGCACGGGGGGGCGGGAGGTGGTGCGGCCGGTTTGGGAGACAGAACGGCCGTTTTCCCTAGCCACCAAATGCACCGTATTGCTCGACGACCACCGCCCCTGCGACGGCCCCATCGAAATGGTGCTATACCGCTTTAGCAACTCAATGCTGTCGTACCCTTCGGCCAAACTTAGCTCCACATCTTTAACCGTCACATCCTCGTCTAGGTCAACAAACAGCTTGCCCTTGCCCCCCGCCACCAGAACCAGGTCAGAGGAGCGCACTGGCTCCTTTGTTTTGCGCGTAGCCAATGTAGCTAGAGCTTCATCGCTGACTGCTTCAGCCATGCCCAGCGTTGCCAATGCTTGCTGTGCCGCCAGTTGCCCCTCTTGCCGTTGCAGCACAATGTCGTGGGTTCCCGCCACGCGGCCGGCCGCAAACACATTTTGGGGCATTCCCAGCGGCAAAAATTCGCGCCGCGTCTCGTCATAGGGCAAATTGGCCCCTGCCTGATAGAGCAGCCCGTTGTTGCCTGCCCAAGCCACGCTGACCGCGATCAGGTCACAATCAATCTGGCGGGTTTGGCTGGTGTTGACCTGCCCGTGGTGGTCAATGGCCGCCAGCGTCGCCCCCGTCACGCCGCTTTTGCCGTTGGCTGCCAAAAGGGTGTGTTGCCCATAGGCGGGAACCCCGGCGTGGATAAGCTGGTCAGCGGCGGGGTGGGTGGATTTGGGGCGCTGGTCGGCAATGGCGGCGATGGTGACTCCGGCGCGGTGGAGGTCAGCAGCAAGCTGCCAGCCGTCGTCGTTGGCGGTGACAACCAGCACTTTTTGCCCAGGAACCACGCCGTAAAGATGGAGCAGTCGCTGCACGGCACTGCCCATCATCACGCCGGGCAGGTCGTTGTTGGCAAAAATCAGCGGCTGTTCGGTGGCTCCGGTGGCGTAGATGACGGTTTTGGCGCGGATTTTGTAGAGGGTCTTGTCCTGAACGGCGGCTAACCAGTTGTGGTCATAGTGGCCGACGATGAGGGTGTTGGGGTAAACGGTGGCGTTGGGGAATTGGTGGAGGAGGGTGATTAAACGGCCGTTTTCCTCCCGTCTTACCCCATCCCCACAAAAACGCACATGTCCGCCCAGCATCTCATTTTCGTCAAACAGCAGCACCCGCGCCCCGCTTTTGGCCGCCGCTACCGCCGCACTCAGTCCGGCCGGCCCGCCGCCCACCACCACCACATCGCCGTGCAGATATTCTTTGTAGTAGCCGTGCGGTCGCTCCGCCTCAATATCAATTTTGCCCAGCCCCGCCGCCTTTCGCAGCACTTTTTCGTAAACCGGCCACATGAAGGCGGGGCGAATAAAGGTTTTGTAGTAAAAGCCCACGGGCAAAAAGCGGTCGCCTGCCTGCGTCACGCTCATCAGGTCGCGCTCCAGCGACGGCCAGGCGTTGACCGACTCCACCACCATGCCCTCTTCCACCCGCCGCGTCCAGGCGTTGACGCTGGGTTCGTTGCCAATTTGCACCAGGGCGTTCATGGCGTGGCCGAAATCCATCAGCCCGCGTGGGCGGTGGTATTTGAACGACCGCGCCAGCACCATGACTCCGTTGGCGGCCAGCGCCGAAGCAATGGTGTCGCCGGGATGGGCTGGGTATTCCCTGCCGTTGAAGCGGAAATGAATGGTTTGGCTGCGGTCAATCACTTCATTGCGTTGCGGTGACAGGCGGTTGTTTATCTGTAAGTTTGTGTGTCTTGCCATAACATCTTGCTTAAACCAGCTTGTTTTGCTGTATAGACTTCCATCATCTGGCTTTATTGTTTATACTGTCTATTGGCTGTATATTGTATACAGCCAATAGGAGAGTGTGATGAGTACAACGGAAAAAGTGACGTTGACACTTCCCCATGAGCTAATGCAAATGGTTCGCACCATGGCCCCACGGCGTGGTCAAAGCCAATTTGTGGCCGAAGCCCTTGAATATTTTATCGAAACCAAGCGTCGGCAACTGCTGCGCGAAGAATTGGCCGCCGGTTATCAGGCTGCAGCACAAGAGAGCCTGGCTTTGGCGGCAGAATGGGAAGAAGTTGATAACGAGGCTTGGGAGAAGCATCTTCCACCTTATGAAGAAGGGGAACCAGGTAATGGCACGCCAGATTCGTCGCGGTGATATTTTTTCTGTTGATTTAGAACCTGCTCGTGGTTCGGAACAGGGGAAAACGCGCCCTGCGCTGGTTATCCAAAATGACGTTGGCAACCAATATAGCCCGACTGTGATCGTTGCCCCCATTACAAGCAGGGAGGAAGCAGCGTTTCGCGTAAATGTTGCCATGAAAGCCCCTGAGGGTGGACTTAGCAATAATTCTGTCATTTTATTAAACCAGATCCGTACCGTTGATAAATCTCGCCTAAGCCGCTATTGGGGTCGTGCCAAGCCAGAAACCATGCGACAAGTGGATGAAGCCATAAAGATTAGTTTGGGATTGGTGCCAATGTAGCAGCCAACTGTTCCAATCCCCAATCTCTAATCTCCAACCTCTTTTGCAGCAGGTTCCCACAAATACGTCTGCATTACCTCATTGCTGCGGGTGTCGCGTTCGGCCAAAAACCAAAGGCCGCAGCCAGCGCGGTGGTACCACCACTCTTTTTGCACGCCGGATTTGTTGGTTCGCATGTAGATGTAGTCAGCCCATTGCGCGTCGCTGGTTTCCAGCGGCTTGGCCGGGCGCGGGTTGTATTCGCCGCCGTAGCGGAATTCCAAGCTGTTGCGTTGCCCACAGTTGGGGCAGTTGAGAAGAATCATGTTTGTCAGTAAACAGTAATCAGTAATCGGTAATCAGTTATCAGTCAAGCCACTGATAACTGATTACCGATTACCGATTACCGTTTTAATGCCCCACCGAAGCCGCACCCTTCTCCCCGACCAGATCAAACTGGTCAAAGCGGGAGAGGCGAAACGGGTGCAGCAGGTCGGGGATGCGGTTGGTGGCAATCAGTTCGGCCATCCGTTTGCCGGAAACAGGCGACGCTTTGAAGCCATACGTCCCCCAGCCCACATCTACGACAAAGCCATCTACCGGCGTAAAGCCCATGACCGGGCTGTAGTCGGGGGTCATGTCGCACAGGCCGGCCC